>NZ_JCAUAP010000001.1:0-932022 GCF_059692015.1 Paenibacillus sp. J22P165
TAGCATTTTGAAGCGCGAGTTCATCTACAGTAACCCGAAATTTAAGACTAAACAGGAAGCCCAGCAAAAGCTGTACAGGTATCTTGAGTTCTTTTACAACAGAACAAGGTCAAATAGCACAATTGGTTACATATCTCCCGCTCAATTTGAGCAGCTATACTACCAGCAGGTGGCTTAACTTAGTGACGTCCACTTTATTGACAGAAGAGCAGAAATCCAGTTAATCCCCAAAGCTCCTCCCAATTCGTTACACGATTAAAGAGTAGTATGATATGTTAAAATGAATAATTATTCCTGATGGAGTGTGATATTCATGATGAAGAAGCCTCGTGTACTATCCTTTTCTGGCGTTTCTGGTGGAGGTAAGACAACGACAATCAAACACTTGATCCATCAATTAGATCATGCTCAAGCCCTCTATTTTGATGATTATGAGTTTGAGAACTGCCCAGATATTTGCGAGTGGGTCGAGGCGGTGGCAGATTACAACGCATGGGTGCTTTCTCCACTCATTACTGATATTCGGCTTCTACTAAAAGATGAATCACTAGACTATATTGTCCTGGATTATCCCTTTGCCTACTTGAATGATGCCGTGCGAGACTTGATTGATTTAGCATTTTACATCGATACACCTTTGGATATTGCCATGGCTAGACGCATTCTACGGAACGAGCAGGAACATGGGATGCGTGACTTACAACGTGACTTACATAACTATTTGATCAGGGGAAGAGCTGCTTATCTCGAAATGGAAAAGACGGTGAAACCCAATTCCGATGTTGTCCTGCAAGGCGAATTGCCTACAGTACGCGTTGTTGATCAGATTATAGATGAATTACGGAAGCGTTCGGTTTAACTTTTTCTTTTTTACCATAGGTAAATTCTTGCCTGAACGGGTTCATCATGCGAAAATAGGTGTTGGACAAACCATACTTATTCAAACACAAGAGGAGTTTATTAACATCATGTTGCATTTAAGTTGGGAAATGATGATTTTCGTTATTGTCGGCGGATTCTTGGCAGCTTATGTAGATTCGGTTGTTGGAGGAGGCGGGCTTATTTCGGTGCCAGTCTTGCTGGCAACAGGAATGCCACCAGCGCTGGCGTTAGGTACGAATAAATTAGCAGGGACGATGTCGTCGCTGACAAGCACGATTTCATTTATGCGGACAGGGAATGTTGATCTCAAAGCGGTACGCGGATTGTTCGTGCTGTCCTTGGCTGGCGCGGTGTGCGGCGTATTCGTATTGCGGCAAATTCCTTCCGATTTTTTAAAACCACTGGTCGTGGTGATGCTGATTCTAATTACGATCTATACGATATTCCGCAAAAATTGGGGAGACATCTCGACCTTCAGTCAGTACTCGGCGAGGACGGCTTTCTTAATGGGTTGTGCAGCGTTCGTCTTAGGTTTCTATGACGGGTTCTTTGGGCCAGGGACAGGGTCATTCCTTATTTTCGTTTTTCTGATGGTCGGTTTCGATTTCGTCAAAGCAGCTGGCAACTCCAAAATTCTCAATTTCGGCAGCAATATCGCAAGTTTAATTACGTTCATGGCGCTGGGCTCCATTAATTATTGGATCGGAATCCCGATGGGATTGGCGATGGTGTGCGGAGCACTTCTAGGTTCACGCATGGCGATTCGTAAGGGATCGGCGTATGTGCGGCCGCTTTTTATCACGGTATGTGTACTGTTGGTGGGTAAGCAGATTTGGAGCTTGATGTAGTAGGGAGCATTACCCCTTATGTGCCCAGCCCAGATTTTGCGGGATCCATTGCGAATTGACCGATGGTTATGGTACTATTTTAGCAGAGTGTAAGTTGAAGGAGGTGAAGGTAGGATGAATCGAGAGTTCGTAAACAACCGTGTGAGCCAGTTACCCATTGCGATGGCTGGCATCGTTCATGCAGAAATCAAAGACGCGAGAGGTCTGTCCATTTTTGCTCATACAGTTTACCAACTCACGAAAAGACACCTACCTTAACCCTCTACGGAAATGATCCGAAAGGTCGTAGGAATTTTCCTGCGGCCTTTTTGTGTTAGCTGCGTGTAGGTCAGGGTCTGTCTTCAAACCAAGGAGGATCCTTTATTATGTTAATTGTTAACGGTCAAAATATAAAAAAATACCACGGTGCCCAGTTAGTACTCGAGGATGTTACATTTGAAATCCATCAAGGGGAACGTGTCGGACTTGTGGGTCGTAATGGCAGTGGGAAATCAACGTTGCTGCGCCTTATTTCTAAGATGGAAAAGCCTGACGAAGGTCAGCTGACGGTGCGAAAGGATACAGGAATCGGCTATCTGGCGCAAATTCCAACTGCTTGGGAAAGCTACACGGTGTATGATGTGCTCGCTTCGAGCTTCCAGGAGCTGCTGGCTTGCCGCGCAACGATGAGTGAGCTTGAAGGAGATATGGCGAGCCCAGCAATCATGAACAATGAGAAGCAGATGGAGCAGCTGTTGAAACGATATGCTGGACTGCAAGAGCGCTTTGAGCGAGAAGGCGGTTACGAGCTTGATGCACGCATTGATCAGGTAGCGAACGGGCTGCGAATCGCAAAGGGGTTTTATGAGCGAAGCTTTGCCTCATTGTCAGGGGGAGAAAAAACGAAGATTACGTTAGCGTCCCAGTTGATCGGCAAACCAGACCTGTTGCTGCTGGATGAGCCGACCAATCACTTGGATTTGTCAGGCGTGGAGTGGCTGGAGGATTACCTCAAGCATTATGATGGCGCTTGTATCATTGTCTCTCATGACCGCTACTTTTTGGACCTCGTAGTTACGAAAATCGTTGAACTGGAAGACGGTGAGTCGACAACATATCACAGCTCCTACTCTGGATATGTGAAGGAGAAGGAAGTACGACTGCTCCAGCAGTTCGCGGAATACCAAGAGCAACAGAAGGTCATTAAAAAGATGAAAGAAACGATCAAGCAGTTGATTGAATGGGGGCGCATTGGCGGGAATGAAAAGTTTTTCCGCAGAGCGTTCTCCATGCAGAAAGCGCTGGATCGGATGGAAAAGCTCAAGCGTCCTGTGCTGGATCCGAAGGCGGCAGATTTCGATTTGAAGCCGGAGGACCGTTCCGGCCGGCGGGTGCTGCGCTTCGAGAATGTCACGAAGCGATATGGCGAGAAGACGATTCTGGGGCTGGCGAGCGGCGCACTTGAATATGGCGAGAAGGTGATGCTCGTCGGGCATAACGGCTCAGGAAAAACGACGCTATTGAAGATGCTGCTCGGTGAAGTGCTGCCGGATGGCGGGGAACTCGAGCTGGGCGCTCGCGTCGACATCGGCTATCTGGCGCAGCAAGCGTACCCAGCGGATGATAAGAAATCCGTGCTGGCGTATTTCTGCGAGGAAGCGAAGCTGGAAGAAGGGGAAGCGCGGGGACGGCTGGCTGCTTATTTATTTTATGGCGCAGATGTGTTCAAAGCGGTAAGTTCCTTGTCTGGCGGCGAATGGACGCGATTGCGTTTAGCGCTGCTTGTGCTGCGCAAACCGAACCTGCTCATTCTGGATGAGCCGACGAATCACATGGACATCGCATCGCGCGAAGCGCTGGAGGATGCGTTGGAGGAATTCCCAGGCACGGTGCTGGCAGTGACGCATGATCGGTATTTTATGAATCGGCTAGCGCGTAAAATATGGGAGTTGGATCAGGGGAAGATCACCGTGTATTTGGGTGATTTTGATGCTTATAAAGAGAAGAGCGGCGAGCTTCGCGCGCGGGAAGAGCTTCTAGCTGAGGAACGAAGCAGGATCACCCTCGACAAAGCAAAAGTGAATGTGAAAGTGAAACAGCCTGAGGGATCTGCTGCTAAGCAGGGGAAACCAGCAGCGGCTGGGAAGGCCGCTTTGGAGAAGCGGATCGCAGGCGTAGAAGCTGAGTTGGCCGCGTTGGATGAGCGGCTGCAGCAGGCAGGCGAAGCACTGGCACCGGCAGAGCTCGCTGAGCTTTGGAAGAAGCGGGAAGGTGTACAGGGGCAGTTGGATGCGCTGTATGAGCAGTGGATGTTGGAGGAGTAGAACTGACGTATACAACACACATTGCGATTGTCACAAAACGGGCTTCGTTCCGCCACCGATCTGACATGGAGTCCGTCCCCCCAGTATGATAAGCTAGAAGTACTTTAGAAGGAGGCGATTGCTGTGATTCAAGTTTTCCCGGCCAACACACGTAATTCAACTGATTTGGGGTGGCTCAAGAGCCACAAAAGCTTCTCTTTCGGCGACTATTTTGATGAAGAAAATGTTAGCTTTGGTGTCATGCGAGTGTGTAATGACGATGATATCGCAGCAGGACGGGGCTTTGGCCCGCATCCCCATAGCGACATGGAGATCGTCAGTATCGTGCTCAGCGGAGCGATTAAGCATGAAGACAGCCTTGGGCATGTAGCTATTACGGCTTCCAATGGTGTACAGCGAATGTCTGCAGGCAGTGGCGTCATTCATGCCGAGTATAATGCATCGGAAACGGAACCGATGAGTCTGTTTCAGCTATGGTTTATGCCAGCGAAGCGCGGAATGGAGCCCTCTTTTGAAAATGTGACGTATGAGCCAGAGGCGATGGTTAATCATTTGTTGCCGGTTGTAACACCTGAAGGCGGACCTCACATCGCGAAAATCCATCAGGATATGAGCATCTATTTGAGCAAACTGGATGCAGGGAAAGAGCTAGTGTTCGAGCAGGGCGAGGGTCGTCGTATTTTCCTCATGCTGGTGAGTGGGAAATGCTCGGCTAATGAGGCGGTACTCGAAACAAAGGACAGTGCGCGTATTCAGGCGGAGTCAACGTTAACCATTCGTGCGCTCGAAGATACACATTTCATGCTTATTGATCTGCCATAAGGCGATAATGGAGAGATAGAGGAGGTTGCAGCGATGAAGGAAACTTTTCTAGTGAAGCATGCGGTTGGCGGTCGTGCTTTTATCGATACAGGTAAGCAGTCTGTGCCCTATACATGGGAGCAGCAGGGTGATCAGTGGTTGTTCCGTGTTCAGATTGATCAGCCGGAGCAGATTGCGGAGCTTTTGAAATGGAAAGAGGAGCTTAATGTATTTGTTTTTCAAGAGTTTGAGAATGAGCCTACACGGAAATTATGGTTCTATGTGAGTGAAGATGGTGTTCAATTTACGGAGGAAAAAGGCGAGCTAACGATCATCGCAACTTCCCATATCAGCTATATTCCCGACCAATTTAGTGTGAAGTGATTGGAGTTATACCGATGAAAGTTCAGGACCAGCAGCTAGAGAAAGCGATCCCCTTTATACACGAATGCTATACAGAATTGGGCAAGAGTGAAGCGGAAATCGATAAGCGTATTGCCGAGATTGCGCAAGCAATTCAGTATAACGGGACGTATGAACATACGATGGAAGAGTTGACGCATGGCGCGAAAATGGCTTGGCGCAATAGCAACCGCTGCATTGGGCGTTTGTTTTGGGAGTCGCTTCGTGTATACGACGCTCGTCATATAGAGACGGAAGAAGCAGCGGCGGATGCGCTGTTCAGGCATATTGAGGAAGCGACGAATGGCGGTAAGATCCGCCCCGTCATTACGATATTCCCGCCTTCGCGTGAAGGGAAGCCTGTTGTCCAGATTAAGAACGAGCAGCTGATTCGTTATGCTGGGTATGAGACGGATGATGGCATCGTTGGTGATCCTGTCTCAGTGGAATTCACTAAGGCCTGTCAAGCACTTGGTTGGCAGAGTGCAGGCACGCATTTTGATGTGCTGCCGCTCATGATTCAGGTAGGTGAGCTGGCGCCAAGGCTGTTTGAGATCCCGAAAGCGTTGATTTTGGAAGTGGCGATTCGCCATCCAGAGCTGGCCACCTTTGCGGATCTGAATCTGCAATGGTATGCGGTGCCGATGGTGGCGAACATGTACCTCGAAATGGGTGGGGTGATGTATCCCGCGGCACCTTTTAACGGGTGGTACATGGGAACCGAGATCGGCGCGCGGAACTTTGCCGACGAGGCTAGGTACAACATGCTGCCGCGGGTAGCATCGGTCATGGGGCTCGACACGAGGCGCGAGTCTACGCTTTGGCGGGACAAAGCGCTGGTCGAGCTGAATGTAGCGGTGCTGCATTCGTTCGCGCAGCACGGTGTCTCTATCGTCGATCACCACACTGCGGCGAAGCAGTTCAAACGCTTCGAAGACAACGAAGAGAAAAGCGGGCGAGACGTTACGGGTGATTGGACATGGCTAATTCCGCCAATGTCCCCGGCGACGACGCACATTTTTCACCAGCACTACACCAATGAAGTGAAGCTGCCTAATTTCTTTTATCGCAGCAAGAAGCGCTAGTTACGGAGATCAGCCTACCCACCTTCACATTTGATGTGAAGGTGGGTAGGCTTTTTGGGTTAAAGCGGCTGCCGTGCACCCGTAAGTCGAAAAAATCGACTTACAGCGCGCGGAAGCGCCGGCGTGCTCTCGTAAGTCGAAAAAATCGACTTACAGCGTGCGGAAGCGCCGGAAGGGCACCCGTAAGTCGAAAAAATCGACTTACAGCGTGCGGAAGCGCCAGCAGTGCTCTCGTAAGTCGAAAAAATCGACTTACAGCGCGCGGAAGCGCCTGCTGTGCTCCCGTAAGTCGAAAAAATCGACTTACAGCGCGCGGAAGCGCCAGCCGTGCACCCGTAAGTCGAAAAAATCGACTTACAGCGTGCGGAAGCGCCAGCCGTGCACCCGTAAGTCGAAAAAATCGACTTACAGCGCGCGAAAGCGCCCGCAGTGCTCCCGTAAGTCGAAAAAATCGACTTACGGCGCGCCTCCTAGGCGCAACTGTCTACCTGACGTGCTTAGCATGCCACTACAGCAATTAGTCCGAAATTGCCGACTTAATTTCATTGACGGCACCATGAAATCCCAATTAGTCCGACATAGCCGAACTAAATCGACCGAAAAACCATTCAAGCCAGAAAAATGGGGGAATAGTTCGGCGAAATCGGACTATTGGGCACTTCTTACAAGAAATTATCAATTTAGTTAGACAAAATCGGACTAACCCAACTTTTGGCGCCCCACCAACCGTAACTCCTCCAGCAACTTGTAATCCCCCACCAACCGCTACTCCTCCACCAACCTCTAACGCATCTCCAACATGTACCACTCCCACGACCAATAGTTTAATAGCCAAACTAACTCGCATGTAGTATCATTTGGCATATTGAAAGCACTTACTATACGCGAAAAGGGGAATTCCGCTTGTGGCAGAAGGTGGCTAACTGGAATACATTGCGCAATCAGATGCTCGCGGGATTCATATCTGTGATGATCATCGTTTTGATCTGCGCAGGCGCTATTACGTATAACTCGGTGTCAACGCTCCTCAATACGAAGGCGGAGACGCAGATGAAGCAAATCGCTAGTCAAGCCAACGGCAGGCTGGAAGCGATCATTACACAAATCGATATGCTGACGTTACAGGCTGTAAATGATGTGTATTTGCAGCAATTGTTTTTATCATCGGTTCAAGGGAAGGCACCCGACTTCAGCGAACGTCAATCGCTTTTGAAAATCGCCAATCACATTCAAGCATATAGCGGCGTTAGCAATGTAGAGCTGTATACGACGGGGTTTGCGCGGATGTTTCCGTTAGATGAGCAAAAGCTAACAGATCTCATCGAGCCGAATTGGATCGAGCAGGCGGATAAAGAGAAGGGCAGACTGGTTTGGATTGGTAACGATCCGAAGAATCCCGACACGGTTCTCGCCATACGCCGGATCAATTTAGTTGATCGATGGTTCTCGAATGGCGGGTATTTGATGGTGAGGATTAATCGCAGCTATTTTGATTTTCAGAACAAGCTGCCTGACATCGGGCATCGCGAATTGATGCTGCTAGCCGATAGTTCGGCTAGGCCGATTGTTTCCGACGGGGAAGCACTTGCCAGCATAAGCTCGCTCATGCATACCGACGCCCAGCAGGTTACGCTAGAGCAGAAACGGTACATTCTGGTGAAACAGTTGTCGGAGCAGACGGGCTGGACGATGATGATTCTGTATCCGGTAAGTGATATCACCGATGGGATTTCTGTGCTGCGCTGGGCGATTATCGTATCTGGAGCTATCGGATTGGTCCTTTTCATTATCCTATCGTTTCTACTTTCCTCGATGATTACGAGGCCGATTCTTCGGCTGATGCGAGCCATGCGAAATACAAGGCAAGGGGTGCTGACGCCCAATTTGACACCGTCTTACACCACGGAATTGAATGATTTGAATGTGACCTATAATCAGATGGTAGACAATATCAATCGGCTCATTAAACTGGTGTATGAGAAAGAAATGATTCAAAGCCGCACAGAGCTCCAAGCTCTTCAAGCGCAGATAGATCCGCATTTTTTATATAACACGTTGGAAGCCCTGTACTGGTCCCTACAAGAGAAAGATGAAGAGGAACTTGCTGATCTTGTGGTTGCCATGTCAGATTTATTTCGTTATGTGATTGGTAACCCAAATAAGGATGTATGGGTCGCATTGGATGAGGAATTAGAGCATATCAAGCGTTATTTGAGCATTATGAGTGTGAGATTCGGCTCACGTCTAGTATGGAAAATTGACAGCGAAGAAGCGTATGGCCCTGTCCACATTCCGAAGCTGCTGATCCAGCCGTTGGTGGAGAATGCGATTTTGCATGGGTTGGAGGGTAAAATAGGAACGGGATTAATCACCATTCGGGTGGAACCGTCACCTATAGAAACGACAGGGATACGCATCACGGTATGTGATGATGGTCCGGGGATGAATGAACAGACGCTTCAGGCGGTGCAGGAGTCGATCGAACGCGGTGGTGCAGCAATGCGTATAGGCTCATCATCCAGTTCTGACGATATACCAGGGTCAAGTGCTGCCAATAGCATTCCATCCCCCAAAGGAAAAGGCATGGCCATTTCCAACGTGCAGCGACGCCTTCAGCTTTACTATCCATCCCTTCCAGATACGTATCGTGGCTTAACGATCACGAGTAGTCCTGGACAGGGGACCAGCGTGAGCTTCGACATTCCAATTTTTAAGGAGGAACACGATGAACCAGTCGGGGAAAACCATACTCATCGTTGACGATGAGCCTTTAACGAGAGAAGGCATACGCAAAACGTTAGAAGCCTGGTCCATCGGGCGGTATGAGATACTCAGCTGCTGCAATGGAACTGAAGCTCTCGATCTTTTACAATCGCGCCCCGTGCATCTGCTAATTACGGACATCCGCATGCCCGAAGTTAACGGTTTACAAGTCGTGGAAGGTTCGCGAGGTTTTGCCCACAAGCCCGTAGTCATCATTATTTCGGGACATCCTGATTTTCAATACGCACAAACAGCGATTGAACTTGGCGTTGTTAACTATTTGCTCAAGCCTATCCAGAAGAGCAAGCTGATCGACGCCGTCGAGCAGGCGCTGCGCATTGAAGTAGAACGCGGGCGCGTTGAAACGATGGAGAAAATGGTGGACACACGCTTGATGCAGGCGAAGACTGCTGACAAAAATTACAGTGCTCCTGTGCAACAGGCCATCCAATATGTGGAGTTACATCTTCAAGATCCACTGGGCATGAGCGAGGTGGCTAGCCATATTCATCTGAATCCGAGCTATTTTAGCGCTCTTTTCAAAGAGCAGACAGGTTTCACGTTCAGTGAATATGTCACGAGAAGCCGTATCCAAAAGGCAAAGGAGCTGCTGCTGCAGACCCGATTAACAATTGCGGATATCTCGGAGCAAGTCGGCTACCAGACGTCGAAATATTTTATTAAGCTGTTCAAAGAGTACGAGGGGACGAGCCCCAATCAGTATCGGAAACAGATTATGGATGGGGATGATCGGATAGATACCTCGAAATAGTGGAACATTACCCGATAGCTGTTACTCCCTGCGGCAGCAATGTAAGCGCTACAATAAAACACGTAGCACATAAATGATTAGGGGGAAACAAACATGGTAAGAAAAACGCTTACATGGTCGCTAACTACGATGCTCGGCCTATCTATGGCATTGACGGGCTGCTCTAGTTCCACAGATAATGCGAGTCCAACGACAGCTCCTAAAGAAACTGCGAAAGCAACCGAAGCAGCAACAGCGCAACCCGCTAAAAAAGTAACGATTAAAATGATGCACCTGTGGCCGACAGGAAACTCCGCAACGCAAAACAAAATTGTAAACGATATCATCAAAGAGTATCAAACAGCGAATCCGAATGTGACGATTGAGCAGGAAGTACTCGAGAATGAACAATACAAGAATAAAATGAAAGTGCTTTCTACTTCAAATGCCCTTCCTGATGTGGGCTTCACGTGGGCAGCAGGCTACATGGATCCTTATGTAAAAGGCGACATGTTCGCTCCGCTGGATGACTTGCTGCAAGGGGATTTGAAAGATAAATTCGTGAAAGGCACAACAGATGCTTACGCATTCGGCGGCAAAACCTACGGTCTTCCGGTTGAATTGAACATCGTGCCCGTGTACTACAATAAAGCTATTTTTGCTAAGCACAACTTGACGCCACCTAAGACCTATGATGAGTTCAAAAATATTGTCAAAACACTCAGCTCCAACGGTGTAGCTCCAATCGCACTCGGGAATAAAGATCGTTGGACAGGTTCCCTGTGGTACATGTACCTTGCTGATCGTATCGGCGGCCCCGAAACTTTGAAAAAAGCGATCGACCGCACAGGTTCCTTCAACGATCCTGGCTTGGTTCGTGCAGCTTCGGAAGTTTCTCAGCTTGTCGACATGAATGCTTTTAACAAAGGCTTCAACGGACTTGGTAACGACGAAGGTAAAGCAGAGTTCATGAACAGCAAAGCCGCGATGTATATGATGGGAACATGGGAATTACCGAACTACACAACGAACAAAGATGTTCCACAAGCCTTCAAAGATCAAATCGGCTTCTTTAAATTCCCGACGGTTGATGGCGGTAAAGGGAACATGGATAGCTGGGTTGGCGGACCAGGCGTAGGCTTGTTCGTAGCGAACAACTCCAAAGTGAAAGAAGAGTCCAAGAAATTCGTCAGCTTCTTCGTATCGAAGTGGGGAGAGCACGCTATTTCCGAAGCAGGCGTTATCCCGGCAACGAAAGTAGACACGTCCAAAGTGAAACTGCCACAAATGTACATTGACCTTTTGAATGAGTTGAATAAAGCGAGCAACATTACGCTATTCGCAGATGTTCAAATGAAGCCTGCTTCCGCAGAAGTTCACTTAAATATGATTCAAGCTTTGTTTGGTAAAGCGGTGACACCGGAAGCTTTTGCGAAGAATCATGAGGATGCCTTGGCAAAGGAAGCGAAGTAGCCTAACGAATACGAACGATTTGGGAAAGGACATATCCCTCCAAGTGGTATGTCCTTTGTCATTATCGGTGAAAGGGAAGTGCCTACTATGGATAAAGTCATGTCTAACAAATCCATGATCGCGATCTACGTAATTCCCTCGCTATTTCTGCTGCTAGCCTTGATCTATATGCCGATCATGATGACAGGCTACTACGGACTCATGAAATGGGATGGCGTAGGCAAAATGAGTTTCATTGGTTTGCATAATTATGCCGAACTGCTAAAGGATAAATTATTCTGGGGAAGCGCGAAGCACTCGTTCTTGCTGGCGATCTTCTCAACAATCTCCCTGCTTGGTTATCTACTCGTGGCATTGGTGTTATCCGCGAACATTCGTGGTGCTAATCTTTTTCGCAAAATCTATTTAATCCCTATGCTGCTTTCTTCTGTCGCTATCGCTCAACTATGGTTGAAAATATTCCACCCAACGAACGGGGTGCTAAATGCTATCCTGACGTCGCTGGGGGTCACGCATACACCGGAATGGTTGTCCAATCCATCCATTGTTTTATACGCTATTTTCATGCCGATTTTATGGCAGTACGCCGGGTTTTACATTTTGATCTACTATGCTGCGTTAAAAAATGTACCAACCTCGCTGATCGAAGCAGCCCGTATCGATGGCGCTAGTCCGTGGCGTGTTGCGATCTCGATTCGCGTTCCGTTAATTGCTGAAGTGATGAAAGTAACAGTCGTTTTGGCCGTTGTCGGCTCACTAAAATATTTTGATCTGATCTACGTGATGACAGGCGGCGGACCTAACGGATCCAGTGAAGTGATGGCTTCCTATATGTATCGCAAAGCGTTCAAAGGCTATGATTTCGGCTATGCGAGCGCCATTGGCTTCTTCCTGCTCTTGATTTGCCTCGTGGCTACTTGGTTAATCCGTAAAGCGACGGCTTCCAAAGATGATATCCAATACTCGTAACGAAAGGAGCTTCCGATTCTGATGCAACTCGAAACCACCCGTCCTCAGGCACAGACGCTAACCCAGCGCAGCAAGCTTCCTGGACAAATCGGATACGGCGTATTGTATATCGTGTTATCGATTGTCGCTGTCGTTCAGATTTTTCCTCTCTTATGGCTCATGCTATTCTCTTTGAAAAATAATGAAGAAATCTTCAATCTTGCCCCGATGGCATTTCCCGAGAGACTGCGTTGGGAGAACTACGAGAAGGTCTGGACGCAGGGCCATATTAATAGTTACTTTTTTAACAGCGTCTGGATGACGTTGGTGTCGGTTGGGGTGACAGTCTTACTAGCAAGCTTAGTGACATTCGCTTTGACTCGGATGAAATGGAAGCTGCAATCCTTTGTGCTAGGTCTGTTTATGGTAGGGATGATGATTCCCGTGCACTCAACGCTCATTCCGTTATTCAGTATGTTTATGAAAATGAATCTAACCAACCACCCGTTGTCGATCATTTTGTCCTACATTGCCTTTAACTTGCCGATTACGATCATGATTATGCTCGGTTTTTATTACACGCTGCCGCGTGAAGTAGAAGAAGCTGCCGTCATGGACGGGTGCTCCGTGAATCGTATTTTCTTCAGCATTACGCTGCCGATGACAGCATCTGTACTATCTACAGCTGTGATCATCAACATGATTTACAACTGGAATGAGTTTATTTTTGTAAATACGTTCATTTCCTCGGAAAAGTATAAGACCTTAACCGTAGGCGTTCAAAATTTCGTCGGCCAATATACGACCGATTGGGGCGCGATTGGCGCGACCTTGATGATTAGTATTTTGCCTATTATGATCGCGTTTATCTTGTTGAGTAATCGAATTGTAGAAGGTATAGCTGCTGGTTCTGTAAAAGGATAATCGTGTGGTGGATCCCCGTGAATCGGGGATTTTTTGCGTATCGGCGTGCCGATTGTTCACAGACGTTGTGCCCAGCCTATGTTACAATGGAGCAATGTTATTAACCGTCGGACAAATTTTATGCTGCATAGAATTGTGTTACTTGCTTGTGAAATGAGGTTTTTACGATGAAAAAAGGGCTAGGCTATGCCATTATTGCTTATATCGCTTGGGGTTTGCTGCCTGTGTATTGGAAGCTTTTTGGGACGTTGAAGGCGGGGGAAATACTATCGCATCGTGTGATTTGGTCATTCGTCTTTATGGCGATTCTAATTATCGTTGGTAAAGGCAAATGGCAGCAATTTCGCAGCCTTGTAACGAATCGCACGACTTTATTACTAGTGGGGGCAAGCAGCCTTCTGATCAGTACGAACTGGTTGATTTTTATCTGGGCAGTTAATAATGGGCATGTCATCGAGACGAGTCTCGGGTATTACATCACGCCACTTTTTAACATTATGCTAGCGGTGTTGTTCTTGCGTGAAAAGCCTACTGGCAGACAATGGCTCGCCGTGGCTTTGGCGGGGATTGGTGTTCTGATTGCCACCATAGATTATGGCAGATTTCCGTGGGTGTCGCTCACATTAGCAGGTACATTCGGCTTATACAGCCTGGTCAAAAAAAGAGTCACCTACGATGCGGCAACCGGGCTTGCGGGTGAAACAGCGTTCGTCTTTCCGATCGCAATCATCTACGTCATCTACCTATTTGCTACGCATCAAGATGCTGCCTGGACACTGCCGCCGATCACGTTGATCATGCTGTTCCTAGCAGGGGCGGCAACCGCGTTGCCTTTGTTGTGGTTCGCTAAAGCTGCGGCCCAACTGCCGCTATCCATGCTAGGCTTCATTCAGTATATCGGCCCGTCCATCACGCTTATACTCAGCGTATTTGTGTTTAAAGAGAGCTTTTCCCCCGTGCTGCTGATCAGTTTTGCTTTTATCTGGAGCGCACTCATCGTTTATGCCTTCGCATCCGTACGCGTAGCGCGAGCGGCAGTAGCAGATTAGAATGCGGGAAGTTCGTGGAGCTAAGAAACCGCTTGAGACTTATGTCTTGAGCGGTTTTTTGTTGCTGAGGGGGGCAGCCAGCAAGCAAGCACGCAAGCACAAACACTCTCCGGCTGCTCGTTGAAAAGGCTGGGGGATCCTTAGCAGTAGTAGGAGGGGAGGATAGTGGAATAGGTGGGGGTGGAGTAGAGTAGAGTAGAGTAGAGTAGAGTAGAGTAGAGTAGAGTAGAGTAGAGTAGAGTAGAGTAGAGTAGAGTAGCAGTAGAAGTAAAAGTAGATAGCCAGAATGTGCTGTGTGCGACAAGACAACCAAATAAACCCATCAGAGTAGAAGCGGAGCAAGCTCCGACACAATTAAATGGAAAACCTACAGGTAATTCATGCTAATTCCCCATCAATTTCAGATTAACTGTAGAATCTCCAGTTATTTCTCTCACTTTCCGACCATCAGGCGAAAACACGCCAAATTAACTGTACAAAATCCAGCTATTTCCCCAAAACCGGCGATTTCGAAAAAATTAGCTACATAAAATCCAGTTATTGCTTGAGACAGTCGCCTCTTTCGCCGAGGTGCCAAACAAGATATGGGAACTCGCACTAGAAAAGCAGAATGTGTTACGTGTGCGACATTAGACAACCAATAAACCCATCAGAGTAGAAGCGGAGCAAAGCTCCGACACAATTAAATGGAAAACCTACAGGTAATTCCAGCTAATTCCCCATTATTTTCAGATTAACTGTAGAACCTCCAGTTATTTCTCTCACTTCCCGCCCATCTGGCGAAAACACGCCAAATTAACTGTACAAAATCCAGCTATTCCCCAAAAATCGGAAATTCAAGAAAAATTAGCTACATAAAATCCAGTTAGTTCATCTAGAAAGTTACCTCAGATGACTTAGTAACTTATGTAAATATTAACTTTATTCTACTCACGCCAAATCTCGCTTCTAGTAAAGCAGAACGCCAAGAATACCGCGGATAAAAGATGTAAAATAATTTCAATATAATTAACTTTTTATGAAATTAAATTTCAAGCATAGCACTAAATTTTACAAATTTATTGTAGGAGGATCTTGTGTTTTTGCCTAATAATACGTATGATGAAGGTGATTTCAGTCGGATAAATTATGGTGAGTAGGGAACCTATATGTCAATAAATGATAATATTTTAATTAAAATTCGCGATATGAAAGATAGCCTCACACCGGTGGAGAAGCTAGTAGCCGATTATATTTTAGATAATGTGGACGAGATTCCTCATCTCTCGATTAAGAGTCTCGCGCAAGCGACGAAAACGAGCGATGCATCTGTTCTACGTTTTTGCAAAACGATGGGTTATAAAGGCTATCGTAACTTCATCGTGAGCATTTCTGCTTCTTTGGGCTCGATGGATGAGGAGCAGAAGGATCAATACACAGATATTCAACCTGGCGATGATCTCTCGACGATTATCTCCAACATTTCGCACAATAATAGCAAATCGATTGTCGATACTCTTAGTGTCATTGATCGAAATGAAATTGCCCGCGCGGTCAAAGTCTTAGTGGATTGCAATCGGATCGTTTTCTTTGGGATTGGCGCTTCGGGGTTGGTAGGAATGGACGCGGAGCAGAAATTCTCCCGCATTAATAAGATGTGCCATACTTACACGGATGGACATAGCCAACTTACAGCAGCCACGCTGCTTGGGAAAAGCGATGTTGCTATCTTTATTTCGAATTCGGGGAGTACAGTTGAAATTCTCGATACCTTGGAAATTGCCAAGAAGAATGGTGCGACAATCATCGCCATTACCAAATACAACAAAAGCGCCTTGGCAGATAATGCGAATATCGTACTGAGCATCTCGACACCAGAAGTCACGATTCGAAGCGGAGCCATGGGCTCGCGCATCGCGATGCTAACGGTGATTGATATTCTATTTGCAGGGGTAGCGAGCAGTGAATATAAGCATGTGAAGAAGTATTTGGCCAAAACACACGACATTATTGCCAGCAGCAAGCATAGAAAATAGACCATTCGAACAAACTAACGACGTCCAAATAGGCGTCGTTTTTTTTGTCGGAATTTTAGAAATAAAAAATCAATTATTTATTTTAGAATAAAATAAAATTTCAAAAACTATTGACCATTATGAAATTTTTCGTTAATATTAGACCAGTAAAGACTTTGTAAAGAGTACAGCAGGCAGGAGGACAGCTATGGATGAGTATCTATCGGGTTTAACTACGGAAGAGATTAATGATAAGACACAGACAATTGACGAATGTTCAACAGAGCAAATGCTTCGGATGATGAATGAACAGGATGCATTGGTTCCAACAGCAGTCGGAGCTGAAATACCGCAGATCATGAAAGCGGTTGATATACTGCATCAAGTTCTCAAAAACGGTGGCAGGATGTTCTACGTAGGAGCTGGTTCTTCTGGCAGACTCGGTGTGCTTGATGCATCTGAATGTCCTCCAACTTTTGGCATTGATCCACTGATGGTGCAAGGTCATATCGCCGGTGGCGACGGGGCATTGCGAACAGCGGTGGAAGGTTTTGAAGACAACGCTGAGGAGGGGGTCGCCCTCATTGAACGATGCGGAGTGACAGACAAAGATGCGGTAATTGGGATTACGGCCAGCGGAAGTGCACAATTCGTTATAGCTTGCTTGAAGAAAGCACAAGAAATTGGTGCCGCAACGATTGGTGTCGTAAATAACAAGAATTCGAAATTGGTAGCTGTTACGGATGTATGCATCGCACCAGTGGTTGGGCCGGAAGTCATTATGGGATCTACTCGTCTGAAGGCGGGTACAGCACAGAAGCTGGTTCTTAACATGCTGACAACAGGAACAATGGTGAAGCTTGGAAAGACGTATAATAATCTCATGGTTGACATGAAGGCTAGTAACATCAAGTTGTACGATCGCTCTATTCGTATCATTCGAATAGCGACTGGGGTGGATGAATCGACAGCGATTGCCCACCTCGAGAAAGCATCCATGAATTGTAAACTTGCCATTATGATGATTAAAACAGGCATGGATGTAAAGGAAGCGGAAGAAGCATTAGAACAGTCTGAGGGTAGTTTGAAGAGAGCCATACGTACCTTTGTAAAAGTTGTTTAAGCATTTAAAACAAGTAAGGAGAGACTTGAGCTTACTCAAGGATCCCTATCCTAGGAGGTTTGTTTTTCATGAAAAGAAAAATGCCCGTATTAGCTTCTGTCGTAGCTTTAACAATGGCTCTAACTGCTTGTGGTGGTTCTTCAGGTACAAAAGAAACAACTACGCCAGCAGGTACGAATGCTCCTGCAGCTACAGCTAGCGCTGCAAAAGACACCATTACTGCATTACTTCCGCCAGTATCACCGAACTATCAAAAAACGTTTGAACAATTATCCAAAGACTTTACAGCGAAATATCCAAACCTAACGTTGAAAATCGAACCAGCTAGCTGGGAAGATATGAAGCAGAAACTAGATACACAAGTGAACGCAGGAAGCCCTCCAGATATCGCTTTCGGCGGATCCGGCACGATTCCTAAATATATTGAGCAAGGATTGGCGATGGACATTTCAGATGTAGCTACAGCTGAGATGACAGGCGATTACGATAAAACTGCCTTGGATTACATGAAAAGCGGTAAAGGTCTATACGGCTTCCCGGCTTACATGGAAGTTCATGCACTAGGCGGTAACAAAGAGTTCTTGGAGAAAGCAGGCATCGATTGGAAAAAAGTACAGACAAGTGGCTGGACTTACGATCAATTCCGTGAAGCGATCAAAAAGGGCGTAGTAACTGAGAACGGTAAAACGCGTTACGGCTTTACTTTTGCAGTAAAAGGTGTAGCTGCGGTTGACTACTTGGGTATTATGGCGAAAAACGCTGGTATGCCTTACCCATTCACATCAGACATGAAATACGCATACACAAGCAAAAACTACCTTGGTTTGCTGAAAGATCTTCGTCAACTGATCGACGACGGTTCCATGCCGAAAGAGCTTAGCTCCGTAGACGCAGGTAAACGTTGGAGCATGTTCTTGACTGGTCAAACAATGATCACAGGTAAAGGTCTTGCTGTATTTGAAAACTCCGCGAAAGCGAACAATGCTAAAATTAAAGCGAATGATGCAAGTGCTGTAAAAGACAGTATTGCTGTTGATTACATCGTATTGCCTGCTCCAACGTTCCAAGGGGCAAAAGCTTCCGCTAACACAGTTGTTGATGGTTACATGACGTTCCGCGGCAAAAAAGAGCCGACTGCTGAGCACAAAGCAAACGTTGTAAAAGCGGCTTACTTCTTGGCTAGTGGTAATGTTGCAGCAGCAACGAATAACGATCTATTCGCTGCGCATATTACGAAAAGCGGTAAAGCAGCAGCTGAGAGCATGAAAATTGACAGAAACCCTGACAACGTTGCAGCTGTAGATAATATGCTTAAAAATGCAACTCCGAACCGTACGGATATCCCGACTGATTTAGCTGCGAAAGCTATTAAATTGGAAACGGAAGTTATCGTTCCTAAATTCCAAGGTCTGCTTGCAGGCGAAGTTACGCCTCAAGCGATGTACGATGCTGTGAAAGCTGCAGCGATTAAAGAATTTGGCGAGAACGGAATCGCAAAAGACTAATATCATAGCGTTATCTTCGGATAGGCGTGCAGCAGATTGCTGCGCGGCTATCCGAACTATTTTAAAGCGAAAGTTTCTGAAAGGGGGGTGACACGTATGAATAATATCGCTAAACCGATCAAAAGAAAGAAGTTTCAAGGTGGAGATGCAATGTGGGGTTATGCATTCATTGCCGTCTCCTTAATCGTGTTTGCGCTGTTTCATGCATACCCGGTTGTTAGTGCTTTCATCATTAGTATGCAGAAATATAAACCGCTCGGCTCAACCTACGTTGGCTTCGACAATTACGTAAATTCATTGACGGATCCGTTGTTTTGGAAAGCGATGCGCAATACAGTTCTTTATACCGTGTTAACGGTGCCAGTTAACTTGTTTCTTTCTTTCGTGCTTGCTATTTTGATTTTGCCGCTGAAGAAGAAAACGCAGTCTTTCTTCAAAGGTATTTATTACTTGCCCATGGTAGCTTCAGGTGTCGCCTTGGCGGTTGTATGGCTTTGGATTTTCGATCCGATGGATGGCGGAATTATGAACCAACTCATCGCTCTCTTTGGTTTCGAGAATCAGAACTGGCTTGGTCAAAGTGCAACGGCTATGTTCTCCTTGGTTCTTATGTCTTGGTTATCCAGCCATGGCACAAGCATCATTATTTACTTGGCTGGTTTGCTAGGTATTGACGAAACGTATTACGAAGCAGCAGAACTTGATGGCGCAGGTTTCTTCTTGAAGCTGTGGCACATCGTTGTCCCTTGTCTACGTCCAGCTACACTGTTCCTATTGGTGACGGGCGTCATCGGTTCATTCCAAGTATTCCAGAATGCCTTCCTGATGACAGGCGGAGGACCGAATCACGCAACGACGATGGTTGGTTTGCTCATTTTTGATAATGCGTTCACGATATTCGATTTTGGTAAAGCAGCAGCACAATCACTGCTACTGGCTGTCGTGATTGGCGTCATTGCATTTATTCAGTTTAAATACGCGGGTAAAGACGTCGAGTATTAGGAGAGGGAGGATAATAAATGGCATTGTATAGCACTCACGCAGGCAAGCCCAAAGTGAAAAAGATTCGAAATGCGATCATTTTTATCGCCCTTATTCTATTTGCTGCGGCGACGATATTTCCGATTTACTTCATGTTCATTTCATCGCTTAGTGATCCAGTTGCGGTTGGAGAGATCGAGTATTCGATCATTCCTAAAAAGTTTACGCTTGAGTCCTACAAATACTTTTTTGACTTTAACGAGAATTCCGTTCGTTGGCTGCTGAACTCACTTATTGTTGCAGTCACGGTAATGATTTCGAACGTTCTTTTTGCGAGTATGGCGGGCTACGCTTTCTCCAAAATTCAATTTAAAGGCAGAGGCTTCCTATTTGCTTTGCTGCTTGGTTCCATGATGATTCCAACTCAAGTGACGCTTGTGCCGCTATACATTTTGATGGTCAACGTGTTTGAATTGCAAAATACGTACAGCGCCTTGATTTTACCGAGTTTAGTTACTGTGTTTAATATTTTCCTTGCTAAACAATTTATGGGCAGCATCCCGAACGAGATTTTGGAGTGCGCAAAAATTGAAGGCTGCAATCAGTTCCAGATTTATGGGAAAATCATTCTGCCTTTATCCAAAACCGTTATGGCTGTTATGGCGATTCTGACGTTTATGGAAAGCTGGAATACGTTCTTCTGGCCGTTGCTTGTGACTAACTCTATGGAAATGCAAACGATCCAAGTCGGTCTCAAGAGCTTCCGATTTGCAAATACAACCATGATCGCGCCAATGATGGCAGGAGCTACAATCTCCGCATTGCCGATGTTCGTACTATTCTTTAGCCTACAAAGATACTTCTTGGAAGGTGTAACGGTAGGTGCGGTGAAGGGCTAAACTCAGGCTTTGGTCAAAAGGAGGCTGTTTGCGCCATGCTGATAACTTGGGACGATTCGTATCGTCAGTCCGTCATCGCCTTATGGAATGAAGCCGCGGTGGCGGATGGCTATAAAGAGCTTACAGAACAGAGCTTTGAGCAGATTTTTGCAGGAAATCGGTACTGGGATAAGAAAAACACGTTCCTTCTTCTCGCGAATAATGTGGTTGTTGGTTTTGCCTGTGGATGTACAGGTGATGACTTACCGTTGGGGGACGTGGCCGGATACATCACGTGCATCGTGTTAGCGAAAGGCTTTGAGACCGATGCTAATTATTTAATGCTATTAATTGCTTTAGAGAATCGCTTTATACAGCTAGGTAAGAAGCAAGCAGACATCCTCTTTTTCAACCCAATGCTGCTTCCATGGTACATTCCAAATACCGAGAAGCACGAGCATAACAATGCGCCAGGTGTGCCTGTAGATAGTAAGTTGTATGCGTTTTTGCTGAAGATTGGCTATGTGGAGCGTGCGAAGCAATGTGCGATGTATCTGCATTTGGCACAGTTCGCGATGCCCGATGAAGTCAACGTGAAAGAAGCAAAAGCGAGCGCCCAAGGGTACACCATCGAGAGGTTCGACCCGGGTAAGCACACTGGCGTGGAAGACATGCTTGAAGGTTTTGGGAATCCTTTATGGCAAAAGGAAATCGGTGGTGCAACATCGCAAGGTGTGCCCGTTGTCATCGCGGCCTATGAAGGCAAGACGGTAGGCTTCGCAGGACCCGTCATTCGTCAAGCGAATGGGCGAGGTTATTTTGCCGGTATCGGTGTGCTTCCTGAGCATGAGGGTCATGGTTTAGGCAGTCTTTTATTTTACAAGCTATGCGAAGCGTTTCAAGAAATAGGGACCGAATACATGTCGTTATTTACAGGTATGTCGAACCCAGCCATCCGGATTTATGAACGAGCAGGTTTTCAAACTGTGAAACTATTTGCTGTCATGAGAAGGGAGTTAGCCTAATGAGTGAGCCAAAAATGACCATTCTAGCTATCGGAGGTCACGTCGGAGATGCGGAATTAACAGCAGGCGGTGTATTAGCCCACCACTCTCTGAAGGGTGATCGAATTGTTACTTTAGCGTTAACTGCCGGGGAACGTGGCGTTCCTGCTGGACAAGACATGAAGGAATATCGTGTTCAAAAAGTGAATGAGGCTAAAACGTTTGCTGAGATGTTAGGTGGGGAATCCATCGTTTTTGACATTCCGGATGGTGAACTGCAGGATAACGAAGAAATGCGCTATCGGGTATGCGATGTGATTCGCGACGTGAAGCCGAATGTGATCATTACGCATTTTAAAAATAGTATGCATAAGGATCATATGACGACTCACCGTATTGTGAATGATGCGCGCTTTTTCGCGGGGCTAGCCTCGTTTGAGAGAGAGAAGCCAGCTCACTTTGCAGCCAAATTGTATTACGCTGAGAACTGGGAGGATGCCGTTGACTACGTTCCTTACGTTTATGTCGATTTCCCGAAAGAGGCGTTTGATCTCTGGGTGAAGGCGGTATCGACTCATTGGTTCGTGACAGGCAGTAAATCGTTCCAATACTTGGAGTACTACAAGCATCTGATGCGTGTACGTGGTCTTGAAGCCAGAAAAGAATATGCACAGACGTTCATGGTTCCTGAAGAAACTATGCGGATTCGTCAATCGGAATTATAAAACTTGAATGATAACTTAATAGAAATAAATACCAAATGACTGTAACGAGGCTTAAGCTTGTTGCAGTCATTTTAAAATCAAGGCAAGTTTGGGGAGGCAGACATGATCTTAAATGGTATCGATTGTATAGAGAAGTATGCTCACTTGTTCGAAGGTAAACGGGTGGGGCTAATTACAGCACCTACGGGATTAAACAAGGATTTTGTATCAACGATACAAATCTTTCATGAGAAGTTCAACTTGGTGGCTTTATTTTCGCCGGAGCATGGTGTTCGTGGCGATCTAGCCGCAGGTGCGCTGGTTGATACGTATGTAGACCCGATGACAGGTGTTCCTGTCTATAGTTTGTATCGGAAAGATTCCAAACGTTTGACACAAGAAATGCTGGATGTAGTCGACATCATTGTTTACGATATTCAAGATGTAGGAACCCGCTATTATACATTCATATATACGATGCTTTATGCTTTGGAAGACTGTGCGCAAGCTGGCAAAGAATTTGTCGTTCTGGACCGCATCAATCCGCTGGATGGCGTAACGGTAGAAGGCAATGTGCTCAAAAGTGGCTTCGAATCCTTTGTTGGCAACTATCCCCTCAGTGTTCGGTACGGATTGACGCCAGGTGAGGTTGCGATAATGGCGAACGATGAAAAGCAGTTAAACGGCAAGCTGCATGTCGTTCGCTGTGAAGGTTGGGAGCGAAACATGCTGTTCTCCGATACGGGACGACCGTGGATTATGCCTTCGATAGGCATTCCTCGATTTGATACCGTAGTACTGTATCCCGGCACTTGTATAATTGAAGGAACGAATCTATCGGAAGGTAGAGGAACGACAGCACCGTTTGAGATTATAGGTGCTCCGTTCATTGATGCATACAAGTTAGCCGATGAAATGAATGCAAAGAAATTGCCAGGTGTCGTGTTCCGTCCTGTTTATTTTAAACCGTCATTTTCCAAATTTCAGGGAGAACAATGCGCAGGCGTGCAAATTCATGTCCTCGACAATCGCGCAGTTCGCCCAATTGATATAGGCGTTACGTTGTTGTACACGATCAAGAACAATTATGAGCAATTTTCATTTTTGCCGCCTTTTAAAGAGGGTTCAAGACCATTTATTGATTTGCTTGGGGGCGGCAGCCACTATCGCGAGGCGCAGATTGATATTCCGGCTATGTTGGAACAATTTCGTGAGGAGAGCCGTGAATTTGCACAGAGAAAGCAGCAATATCATCTGTACTAGATTCTAGAAGACATCGGGGTGACGATTGAGATGAAGAAATTTGCAGTGGGTCTAGATGGTGGTGGTACGAAAACCGCAGTAAAGATCGTTGATGAGAAGGGGCATGTCGTACATACCTTTACATCGGGGGCCATTAATTATAATGGACAGGACGAGGCGAGTGTTGGGGCCAGTCTTAAGGAGATCTTTCGTACAATTGCGGATGTATGTGGTGATCTTTCGCATTGCGCTCAAGTGTGTATTGGCGCAGCTGGCGTCAGCAATCCGACCGTCATAACTCGTCTGGAAGCCAGTGTGCGAGCATGTGGCTACGAGGGGGGTCTATTCATAACCGGTGACCAACAAACGGCACTTAGCGGCGCACATCAAAGCGAAATTGGGATGATTCTGATTGCGGGCACGGGCTCCATTTGTTATGGCAAAAACGAGTTAGGTGAAACGCATCGCACGGGTGGTTTCGGCTATCTCATCGACGATGAAGGCAGCGGCTACAGTATCGGAAGAGATCTACTGTCTGCTGTTGTAAGGGCTCATGATGGCCGCTTGCCAGAGACCGTGATTGCGAAAAAGGTGTATGAGCAGTTAGGCATGACATCCGTTCAGGAAATCATCAGATTTGTTTACGATAAACAGACGAATAAAAAGGATATCGCCGCACTGGCGCCTATTTTAACGGAAGCTTGCGAGCTTGGGGATGGAGCAGCATGGAAGATTGTCGAGAAAAGTGCCCATTCGTTGTTTGAACTAGTTGTCCCTTTAGTTGAAAAATTGTCGATGCAGGAAGGCAGTCTGGCTATGGCTGGGAGCGCATTATTGAAGAACAGCTTTGTTCAGTCAGCGTTTATGGATTTGCTCAAAGCACGTTATCCGGCTATGACATGTATTACGCCTAAGAGTGATGCAGCTAGCGGTGCTGCGCTGATGGCACTAAACCGTATCTAGGAATAAAAGTGACGAGAGAAGGAATCAACTATGAGAGAAATTCATGAGATGTCGCTGCAAGAGAAAATTGGACAAATGCTTCTTTGCGGATTCGAAGGCACAGAAGTGTCTGAATCGTTGGAAGCACTAATCGCGGAACAACGCATCGGCGGTGTTATTTATTTTGCCCGCAATGTTGAGAATACCAAGCAGGTTGCTGAGTTATCTGGCAGGCTACAGGCAATTGCGGAGCGTAATGGTACGCTGCCGCTATGGATTTCCATCGATCAAGAGGGCGGCATGGTGGCCCGTATTACTGAAGGGGTTGCCCTTATGCCGGGTTCTATGGCACTGGCTGCTGGGGATGCAGGTCCAGAGGGTGCTTATGAAGCAGCCCTTATTTCGGGTAAAGAGCTGCGCTCGCTCGGAATCAATCTTAACTTTGCACCGGACTTGGATGTGAACAACAATCCAGATAATCCGGTCATTGGCGTGCGGTCGTTTGGTGAGTCGCCACAGCTAGTTGCTCAGTATGGGAGTCAGGCTGTACGAGGCTTCCAAGAAGCGAACGTTGTAGCAACGGCTAAGCATTTTCCAGGTCATGGGGACACCAATGTAGACTCACATCTAGATTTGCCGACGATTACGCATGGTGAAGAGCGAATTCGGACTGTAGAGCTTGTTCCGTTCATAGAAGCCATACAAAACGGTGTCGATGCGATAATGTCCTCACATATTTATTTCCCAGCTTTAGAACAAAACAAGCTGCCAGTTACACTGTCCAAGACTGTGCTAACTGGTCTGCTTAGAGAAGAACTCGGCTATGACGGCGTCATCATGACCGATTGCATGGAGATGCACGCGATTTCTGTGCATTACGGTACGGTTGCCGCCGCTGTGATGGCGGTAGAAGCAGGGGCGGATCTCGTGTTGATCAGCCACAGACGTGATCTTCAGGTCGACGCGATTGCGGCGATCGAGCAAGCGGTGCACGAAGGGCGTATCGCTGAAGCTCAGATCGACGCTTCAGTCCACCGCCTGCTTGCGCTGAAAGCGCGCCGCGGGGTAATCGCAGAGCAGCCTCGTGCAACGGCTGCGCAAGAAGTTGGAACCGCGCCGCACTGTGCGGTCGCACAGCGACTCAGCGAGGCAAGCATCACGCTCGTCAAGGACGAGCAGAAGCTGCTTCCGCTGCGGCGTGTACGGACGCTGGCGATCACCGTGGCCGCAGCTGTTTCATCCGGCGTCGACGAAGCGTACGCGGGCGTCGCAAGTTTGGGAGCCGCGCTGGCCGAGCACGGCTTGGACGTGATCGACCGCGTGCTCCCGCTTGCGGAAGTGAACGAGCGCCGAGCAGATGTGCTTGCAGAAGCGGCGGCTGCGGAGCAGATCGTCATCGGGACGTACAACGCCCGATTCCATCCTTCACAGGTCGAGCTGGTGCGCGAACTGCAAGCGCTCGGCAAGCCGCTAGTCGTCGTCGCACTGCGCGTGCCGTATGATTTGCTGGAGTTTCCGGACGTATCCACGTTTGTCGCGGCTTACGAAAGTCGCCCGTTGGCACTGCAAAGTGCAGCACGGGCTCTGCTTGGTAAATTGACACCGCAAGGCCGTTTGCCTGTTACGCTTGGTGCTGACTATCCAGCTGGGTGGAGATGGGAAGGCGCACAAGAGAGTTCCGCGCGCACGTTTTCGACTAAAATAAGTTTGGTTTGAGATTGAGGGAATTCAAATGGAGGGAGCTCAGTTATCGTGTCCAATGTAGATACCGCCAAGATAAGCTTCTTCATAGAACAAGAAATAGCTGCCGGGCATATTCCCGGTGCGGTTCTCTCTGTTATTCATAAAGGCAAGGAAGTGCTCGAGCAGGCCTACGGCAGTCGCGTTGTTCATCCCGAAGCAGCGCCAATGAGAAGCAACACGGTGTTTGATTTGGCTTCACTGACCAAAGTAGTTGCCACGTTGCCAGCGGTACTTCAGTTGATGGATCAAGGTAAGCTATCCTTAGCTGATCCGATAGGGCTTTTCTTGCCTCAATTTCAGCCCCTTCAGGAAGAACCAATCCGGATCGTGCATCTGCTCACACATTCATCAGGGCTCAGGGCAGATATTCCGGGTATTCGAGGGATGATGCATCTATCCCGGGACGAGCTGGTGGATGTCATCTTAAACGAACGGCCACTTCATCCCCCAG
Organism: Paenibacillus sp. J22P165; assembly: GCF_059692015.1. Lineage (NCBI taxonomy): Bacteria > Bacillati > Bacillota > Bacilli > Caryophanales > Paenibacillaceae > Paenibacillus > Paenibacillus sp. J22P165. Next base: position 26,797 of record NZ_JCAUAP010000001.1, read on the forward strand.
GGACTAGAGTTGTGTATAGTGATATAGGGATGATATTGCTCTACCTCATCGTTGAATCCGTGACAGGTGAAGCATTCGATACCTATCTCAAACGGGAACTTTATGAACCGCTGGAGATGTTAGAAACAGGTTTTTGTCCGATCTTCGATGAAACGCGTTATGCGAATACCGAGTATTCCGAACAACGTCAAGCCTACAAGTCAGGTATTGTTCATGATGAAAAGGCGGAACTAATGGGCGGTGTAAGTGGTCACGCGGGGTTATTCTCAACGGCCCACGACCTAACCAATTATGTGAAAATGATACGGCAGCAAGGTGTCTTTAAGGGGCAACGCATAGTGTCGAGAGCAGCGATCGAGCTGATGACACGCAACTTTACTCCCTATAACCAAGAGCACCGAGGGCTCGGCTGGATGCTGAATCATCAGAATAGCTTCTGGTTCGGGGGAGACTACGTTTCCGAGCAATCATTCGGGCATACGGGGTTTACAGGGACTAGTCTTTTGTTCGATCCTAAGCGGGACTTGCAAATCATTTTGCTCACAAATCGGGTTCATTTCGGACGAACAGAACATATCTTGCAGATTCGGCCAAGGCTGCACAATCTCATTCTTTCTGAAATCGAGTAACCTATAACCAAGGAGATGAATTGTTTTGCTTCGAACACTTCTGAATCAAACTTCACTAACCATAGCAGGGCTCATGTCGGGTACATCTCTGGATGGAATCGATGTGGCCATTGTCCATATAGAGGGGCGAGGCGCGGATACGAGCATCAAGCTGCTTCACTTTGAAAGCTTTCCTTTCGAAGATGAGATGAGAGAAAAGCTTAAGCTGTTATGCACAGTCGAGCATTCCGATGTTGCACAAGTGTGCGGCATGAACTTCGCCATCGGCAAGCGCTTCGCAGATGCTGTCATCCATACGGTAGCTGCAGCTAACATGAGCTTGGCGGATATTGACCTTATCTCTTCCCACGGTCAGACGATCTGGCATATCCCTACTGCGGATGATACGGATCCTTTTCTACCCAAATCAACACTGCAAATTGGAGATCTGTCCGTCATTGCCAAACAAACAGGCAGACCAGTTGTCGGTGATTTCAGGACAGCGGATATGGCGGTTGGCGGACAAGGTGCGCCACTTGTACCTTACGGTGACTACCTCCTTTTCAAAGACGCAACTAAAGGGCGTATCCTTCAAAATATCGGCGGAATTGGGAATTGCACAGCCATCCCAGCTGGTGCCAGCGGGATCAGCGCTTTTGATACAGGGCCAGGGAACATGATTATGGATCAAGTCGTATACGAGTTGTCCGAGGGACGAATGTCGTACGATGCCAATGGCGATTGGGCGGCGAAAGGCAAGGTGGATAAGGAGCTGCTAGAGAGTATGCTTGCCCATCCATACTTCCAAGAACCGCCACCCAAAACGACAGGACGCGAACTTTTCGGAAAAGGGTATGCCGCAGCATGGCTGGCATCTGCATTAGAGCGGGGGCTTCCGCACGAGGATATCGTAGCGACAGCGACAGCTTTTACCGCACATAGTATCGCTCGCGGATATCAGAACTTTATTTTTCCACAGAGTGACATTGCGGAAGTCATTATTAGCGGAGGCGGGGCACATAATCGCACATTACTTAACATGCTAGGTGAGCTACTCCCTAACCAAAGCATTCTTACCTCAGACGAGCTCGGCATATCCTGCGATGCGAAGGAAGCGATGTTGTTTGCCCTGCTAGGCAATGCATTCATCCAAGGCGAACCGAACAATGTCCCTGCGGCGACAGGAGCGGAGCGACCGACAATCATGGGGAAACTAGCACTGCCATAGGATTTACAAGAGACCGAAACCATCTGATTAGCAGGTGGGATGTCGGTCTTTTTTTTTTGAGTAGGAGAAGTGTCTACTTTTTTGATACAATGTTTACAACTTACTAGCGTTTATAAAGGAGAATAGTAGACATGCCGCCTATCCTAAAAAGTGTTCTTAAACTAATCGCTGTGCTAATCGTGATTGTCATGGGGTTCCGGGTTAATTGGCTAGTGGGGGTAGCTGCTATCGTAGTCATCCTCGGTTATTTTGTTTATGTGAATCGATCTGCATTTTATGCGCAACGAGGTAATTTGGCTTATATGAAAGGTGATCGTGAACAAGCATTGATTTGGATGGAAAAAGCCTATCTCTCTAAAGCTTTTCTGCCGAAACATCAGATTGGCTATGGTTATTTGTTAATGAAGACAGGTGATCTGACTAAGGCTGAGCAAATGTTCGAAGAGGTCCTGCAATCAACCAAAGCGACGGATATTCGGATTCAAGCGAGGCTTAATGTGGCAACGGTGTACTGGCTCCAGAATAAAAGGGATGAAGCTATCGAGATTTTGCAGGAGCTCGCACAAGAGGTTAAGAATACGCTGGTTTATGGGAATTATGGTTATTTTCAAATCTTGCTTGGGAACATAGAAGAAGCGCTTACCTATAATCTTGAGGCTTATGCCTATAATGACAGTGATCTGACCATTATGGATAACTTAGCGCAGAACTACTATATGCTGGGGCGTCTAGAGGAAGCGGAGGAGATGTATACGAAAGTGATGGCGAAAACGCCTAAGCATGCGGAGTCCTATTATTTCTATGCACAAACACTCCATAAACTCGGTCGCACACAGGATGCTCGCGAGCAGTTGGCGATAGCGCAGGAGAAGGAACTTGCTCTAGTAACTCCTTTGACTAAGGAGGATATTGCGCTTTTTGCAAGCCAATTAGGTAAAGATGAGGTTGAGGTTGTACACTAGAAAATCGAAGACGTGTACAACAACAAGTAGCCGAAGAGTTGAACTCTTCGGCTTTTGTGCGCGACTTTACTCGTGAGGGGCTCAATAGACAAGACGTCGGGAGTGGCGATAGTCCGATATTTCCGAACTGAATCGGAGATTTCGTGAGATAAAACATGAATAGTTGGATTTTACCCAACTAAATGGACTTTTTTCGCCGGAGGGAATCGTTTTGTGCGATTTAGTTCGGCAAAGTCGGACTAATGAAGGATTATGGTCGCCGACAGTGAAAATAATTCGGTAATTTCGGACTAATGCGGGGAGAGAAGGAGTACCCTCGACCCGATCGTTCCGAACAGGGGAAATTCGTCTGAACAAGGCAAGATCAAGAAGTTTGTGTGGTTGGGCTATTCATCGTGACAATGAATAGTTTTTTTGTGTTTTTCTTGAAAATTGACACCTTGACGCTGAATCTAGATTGACATATCATCGAATTAAACATAAATGAGCAAAACATTAATATAAATGAGTGTAAGTGAACAAATATGAGTACTCCAAATGAAGAGTAAGGAGGTGAGGAGTTGGCTGATCAAATATGGTACATTTCGCATTTTGATCTCACATTGCGTCTGGTATTATCGCTGGTTTTGGGCGGATGTATCGGATTGGAGCGAGAATGGAGCAACCATGCGGCAGGGCTGCGTACGCATATTTTGGTTTGTCTTGGTTCTACAACAATCATGCTGCTGTCCATGTATGGATTTAGCGAGTTTTTTATCAATGAACCCACACTGCGCGGTGATCCGGCTAGATTGGCTGCACAAGTCATCAGCGGTATCGGCTTCCTAGGTGCAGGAGCTATTATGCGGACAGGATCGAGGGTATCCGGCTTGACGACGGCTGCGTCGATCTGGGTTGTCGCCGCGATTGGATTAGCTGTAGGCGCTGGTTTTTATTACGTATCGCTTGTCACGGTCATTCTTGTTTTATTTTGTTTATTTGTATTGAATTACTGGGAGAAATATTGGAATCGCAAGCGCAAACATGAAGAATTGACAGTTAGAGTGGTTGATCATCCCGGTTGTATAAACGAAGTTATCGCGCGCTTGGTTGAATTAAACATCCCGATCCGACAGATACAAATGGATAGAGCGTCCGATGAAGATGGGGAAGCCTCAGGGCTTATCGCAATTGGCATTTCGTTATCAGCTCAGCAGGATGAGCAGCACATAAGCAGTTTGTTAAACATGATTTGCGGGATTCCTCATGTGCAAGCGATTGAACCGCATGGTCTTCCCATTTTCAAAAAAAGGAATGAAAGTCGATTAGCTTCTGTTTTTCCTAGATGAAGACCTTGGGATGTCTTGGCGTTTAATGAAGTTAACTAGATGTGACAGGAGAGGAATCCACAATGAACCATGCCCATCAAGCTTTGAATACCAACGTAGTTTCGCGCGCTTATCGTCTTGTAAAGCCTAGAGATGTACAGGATATTGTTATAGAACACGAAGTGCATGACTGGGAGGTTGTTGTTGAACCGAAAATTGGGAGCGTATGCCATGCGGATTTGCGTTATTTCACGGGTCAACGACGTGCCGAGGCGCTGGCGCGCAAGTTGCCTATGGCACTTATTCATGAAGGAATTGGCACCATCATTCAGAGCAGAAATCCTCAAGTGCAGCCAGGTCAGCGCGTTGTCATTGTTCCGAATCTACAAGGATACTTGATCAAAGGGCTGAATCAAGATCAATGCTGCGAAACCTGCAGAGGCAATAAGGGAAATAATTACTGTACGCATGGTCGCTTCCTGGGGAGCGGTATGGACGGTATCGCGCAAAGCAGGCTAGTCGTACCGGCCGCAAGTGCCATACCGATTCCGGCAGAAGTGCCAGATGAGATCGCGGTGTTGACCGAGCTGTGTTCGGTATCGTATCAAGCGCTTAGCCACGTAGCTGATCGATTAACGAACGCGAATATTGTTATTTTTGGCGATGGTCCTGTGGGGTATTTAGCAGCGGCGATGCTTCAACATGTGTATAAGGTAGATCTAGATCGCATAACGGTGTTTGGTGCAGTTCCTGAAAAACTGGAAAAGTTCGATTGTCCTAACCGAAAGCTTGTGCAGGAATATGACTTTTCATCGGGAACTTCCTATGATATTGCGTTAGAATGCACAGGAGGTAAATTTTCCGAGGGTGCAATTAATCAGGCGATTGATGTGTTGAATCCTGGCGGGCATCTTATTTTAATGGGAGTTACAGAGGAACGAGTACCTATAAATACGAGGGATGTGCTAGAAAAAGGCCTTACATTGAAGGGAAGTTCCCGCAGTTCCATTGAAGACTTTATCCCTGTTCTTCATGCCATGAAAGATCCTACATGTCAGGCGACGTTAAGCAAGCTTTTGCCTAGTGCCATTATCGAAATTAAGTCGAATGAGGATTTTGCGGAAGCGATGGCTTTTGCAGAAGAGCACCGCAGTTGGACGAAGGTATTGCTGGATTTCAGATGGGAGCCATCTTGCTAGAGTTGGAGGCGTAGAGAAATGGTGTTACGTGAAAAGATCGGGTGGAAGAGTGTGAAGTGGCAGGCGCATCAAAATTCCAATTCAGAAATGCCTGAGAATACGCTGGCGGCTGTAAACTACGCCTGGGAGCTTGGCGGTATACCGGAGTTGGACATTCGCCAAACGGTGGACGGGACAATTGTAGGACTCCATGATGCTACGCCGGAAAGAACGACAAATGCTCCGGCGGCCGATAAAGATAAGCTCGTTTCGACGCTGACCTATGAACAATTGTGTGCATGGGATGCGGGCATTAAATTTGGGGAGCAGTTTCAGGGAGAGCGTATTCCCGACTTGGAACACATATTCAAAGTATTAGCTGAACATGCCGAGCGAGAGTTATATTTGGATTATAAGAGTGTTGATCTAGAGTTGCTCGCAGAACTAATCGGCAAGTATGGCGTAGCGCGACAACTTATTTTTGCTCATAATGACCATGGGAATTGTTCTGCAATGAAGCGGCTAGTGCCAGAAGTGCGAACGATGCTGTGGATATCAGGTCGCGTACCTGAAACACTGATGCATACCTGCACCGAGGTGCTTGAGGGGGATTCGTCTACGTTAGATATCATACAGCTTCATTTAGTTGATGAAGAAGCCGGTACGGAAGGAGAATGGAGATATCGCGTACCGCAGTCCTATGTCGCTGATACTTTGGCGCAATTGGAGGAACGTGGGCTTGAATTGGAAGTGTTGCCATTCCATTTTGCTGATCGCGATGTATTCGAATTGTTAGATATGGGCATTCGCAGGTATGCCGTAGATGAGCCTAAACGGTTTGTTGAGGTTTTACAACGTTATTTTGAATAGGGAATGAATGTTTCACAAACAAGGAAAAAGAGGGACCGCTCTAGGGGCAGGGCCTTGTTTGTGCTTGTTCCGTGTATCTTGACAGCATAATGATTCATCGTTAATCTAAAAGAAACAAATTTGCGCACAAATTACTGCTAAATGAGCAGATTATATAGGGATTTGTGGGGAGGGACCATCCGTTGTTAGCGGCAGAACGAAAATATCGCATCGTGGATTACGTCAAACAACATCGTGTCGCGACAATTGCTGAGCTGGCATTAGCATTTAATGTTCATGACGCGACAATTCGGCGAGATCTGGAGGAAATCGAACAGAAGGGGCTGCTCAAGCGAACACATGGCGGTGTAACCTTTGATCAGTGGACGCAGGATGAGCCTTCTTTTAATGAACGGGCCGTCCAGCAATTAGATCAAAAGATGCGGATCGGGAAGATCGCAGCAAGCCTGATTCAAGATGGGGAACACATAATAATTGATTCCGGCACGACGACGCTTCATATTGCCAAGCATCTTGTTCATCGTTCGAATATTACCGTCGTGACCAACGACATGAACATTGCTATGGAGCTGCGCGAAGCATCGGGAGTCAAGGTCATTATGACAGGCGGGGAGCTGTATCCGTCTAGCTATATGTTCAACGGGATGTTTACTGATCATGTCCTGAAGTCGCTTCATGTGCAGAAAGCGTTCCTCGGCACGCCGGTCATCCATCCGAAGCATGGGTTGATGCATCCGGAGGCACAGTTAGTGCCGACCAAGCAAGGCATGATTGCTGCAGCTGAGCGAATTATTGTCGTCGCGGACGAGAGCAAGATCGGCAATTTGTCGCTCCATACCGTTGCGCCGATAAGTGCAGTACATACGCTGATCACTTCTGAGGGAGCTCCGGACAAAGCCATAAATCAGTTTCGCGATAGCGGCGTCGAAGTCATGTTGGCTTAAGACGGCGCGTAGCATCGTTTGTATTGAGCGCCCTCGCGAGTGCTTTTTTTTATTTAGCTGAACTAGAAAAAATGATTGTACAGCCAAAGGTTATCTGCTACAATCCAAATAAGCAAATGAGTTATTTTTGAGCAAATGTCCATATATACGAATAACCGAATAGCAAGAAAGGATGATTGCAGATGAACATTCTTGTCACAGCCCCTTATACGGAGGAGCAATTAAAGGTCGTTGAGCAGTTCGGAAAGGTACATTTCAGACCTTGGAAATCAAACGGCAGAGCCTTCCACGCGAATGAGCTGATTGAATTGCTGCAGGAAACGAATGCGGATGCCCTCATTACCGAACATGATTACGTGGATGCTTCCGTCATTGAGGCTGTTGATCTGAAGTTTATCGGTGTCTGCAGAGGGACGCCGTCGAATGTGGATGTTGCAAGCGCAACGCGCAAAGGAATTCCTGTATTCAATACGCCGGCTCGTAACGCACAGGCTGTAGCGGAGTTGGTAGCCGGTTCGCTGATCGTATTCTTGCGGAAATTGCGTGAAGCAGAGTACTGGCTCAAGTCGAAAGCATGGAAATCGGATGCGCATGAATCCTATCTTCATTTTCGAGGGCATGAGCTGCGCGGAAAAACCATCGGCATGGTAGGCTTCGGAGGTGTTGGGCAGCGAGTTGCCGAAGTATTGAGAGGTTTTACCTGTGAGATTCAATATTATGATCCCTATTTGCAAGAATCACCGAATCCAGCGTATACCGCTCGTTCCTTAGAGGACGTGTTTGCAACTAGTGACATTGTGTCGATCCATCTTCCCGTTACGGCAGATACGATCGGGATGATTGACGAACAGCTACTCAGCCTGATGAAGCCTGATGCGATACTGGTCAACAGCGCTCGCGCGGCTGTCGTGAACCGAGACGCTCTGTTCGCGGCCTTGCAAGACAAGCGTATTGGTGGAGCTGTGCTGGACGTGTTCTATCACGAACCGCCAGATGAATCGGATTATGCGTTGATTGAACTACCCAATGTGTATGCGACACCGCATATTGCTGGCGCCTCCTATCAAGTGGATGGCTATAGCATCGTTATGATGAATGAAGCGCTTGAAGCATGGTTCGGGCAGGGGAATCGACGAATCCGCCAGTTAGTTAACAAATCGATTCTGGTTGAACCGATCGAACATGAACATGCAGCCAAAGCAGTTGGCGGCTAATATGCTTGTGGTCCGTATAGAGGAGGAAAAAATGTGAACAGCAGCAAACTCGTTTTTATCGGAGCTGATATCGGTTCGCAGGGTGTGCGTGTTATGGCACTAGATGAGCAAGGGGAGCTGCTTGCCGCAGATGCGGTGACATTCGAGCTCGCCAATACGCGGGAGGAGCAGTCGCCAGCGCTTTGGTGGGAGGCTTTGACGGGATGCTTGAGTCGAATCGTTCACGATTTGAAAACGTTACATGCAGGCATATCAATTGAAGCCTTATCGGTGACATCCACCTCGGGAACGATGATTCCTCTGGATGAGCGGAACGAGCCGCTGGGCCCGGCGCTGATGTACAGCGATCCTCGGTCGCAGCTGGAAGCGAAGGCTTGCACCCTTGCTGCGCAAGGTGATCCGTGCGCGTATACCACATTTCATGCCTCCTCTGGATTGCCAAAAATCATCTGGTTTGGCAACCAGTATCCGCACCTGATGGAACAGACGAAACGTTGGGTACATGCTGCTGATTATCTGATTGGCAAGCTAAGCGGAGTATGGGGAGTTACCGATTATACGAATTGCTTGAAAACGGGATATGACTTAGTTCGCGACCGTTGGCCGTCCTATATAAGTGAGAAGCTGGGCATCCCGTCCGAATGGCTGCCTACCGTTGTAGCCCCGGGCACTGTGCTCGGCACGATTAGCACGGAAGCGTGCCAGTTGACAGGTTTGCCTGCGCAAGTTCGCATCGTTGCGGGCATGACGGATGGCTGCGCCTCACAGATTGCCTCGGGTGCGATTCGACCTGGTGAATGGAATACAACGATTGGAACGACGATGGTTGTAAAAGGTGTCACACAGCAGCCGATCCTAGATCCGCTCGGTAGATTGTATAACCATAAGCATCCGCAGGGCTTTTGGATGCCTGGCGGCGCAAGCAATACAGGAGCCGATTGGGTCTCGCGCGATTATCAAGGGGCGGATCTTGCCGTCTTGAATCAACGGGCCGGCGAGATGACGCCGACACCTTGGGTCGCCTATCCACTTCGCCAGAAGGGGGAGAGGTTCCCCTTTGTTGCTGAGCATGCCTGCGGCTTTGAGTCTCAGGGGCTTACACCTGAGCAGCGATTTGCTGCTCGGATGGAAGGAGTCGCCTATTTGGAGCGGCTTTCCTATGACATTATCGAAGGTTTGTCAGGTGAACGTGTGTCAGCGATTTATACAGCAGGCGGCGCGAGTAACAGCCTTGTCTGGTTACAGATTCGAAGCAGTGTGAGCGGCAGGCCCATTCAAAAGATGAAACATACCGAAGGTGCGGCAGGCGCTGCTGTTCTAGCTGCCTCCCAAACGCGGTTTTCAAACTTAGAAGAAGCGGGAAGCGCGATGATTCGTCCAGCGTTGACCGTGGAACCAGCCGCCCCTTCAGTTTGTGAGCAGTATGAGATGAGATACAAGCAGTTTGTACAGCAATTACGCGATAATGGATTTTATCATGAGGGAAAGGTTCAGGTGGGATAAAATGACTCGGTTTTATGTGATGCGTCACGGAGAAAGCGAATGGAATCGTGATGGCCGCTACTGCGGGATTTCGGAGATTCCTCTTTCAACTGGAGGGATGAAACAGGCGGAGCAGGCGGGCGAGTTCCTTCGAGCCGTGAAGATCGATCATGTCTACGCATCCCATCTGGAGCGCGCAGCTCAAACCGCTCAGCCTGCGGCAGGCCATCGAAAGCTGCGCATTCGTCAAGATAAGCGGCTGTCGGAGATTGATTTTGGCTTATGGGAGGGGCTGCAGCTAGAGGAAATTAAGTCCCGATACTCCCAGGAGTGGCAGCGTTGGCTGGATGACCCTACCGAAGTTTTGGCTGGCGGAACTGGAGAGTCTGGACAAGTTGTGTTTAATCGGATGCATCACTTTTTTACAGAGAAAGCAGTAGAGCACCCGGGTGAGCAAATTCTTGTTACCGGGCATAGCACAGCGATCCGTATTTTCATTGCTGGCTTGCTGTCCATGCCGCTGAAAGCGTACCGAAAGCTGCCTACTGAAAATGCAGGCATTGCCGTGCTGGACGCGAAGGGCGACGATTTTCAACTGATCAGATTGAACTGCCGTTTTGATGCATTTTAAATACCTATATCGGGAAGGAATGACTGCTCATGACGATTAAAGGAATTGCACACCGTGGCTACCCTGTCAAATATATTGAAAATACGCTGCCTTCGTTTCAAGCAGCTTGTGAGTTAGGATTTTCACAGCTAGAGTTGGATGTTCACTTAAGTAAGGACGGCGTGCCTATCGTGATGCATGATAAAACGCTCGACAGGCTGACCGATGGTAAAGGCTATATCAAGGACTATACAGCGGAGGAGCTGCGCCAATTTCGGATCAGCGGTACGGAAGTGATTCCAACGTTGGAGGAAGCACTGCTTCTGGTTAAGGATCGCTTAATTGTCAGCATCGAACTGAAACAGGAGGGCGAACTCTATACGGGGCTGGAAGAGGCAGTTCTGGAAGTTGTTCGTCGCACAGGGATGATAGAGCAGGTTTATGTGATTTCCTTTGATCATTTCTCTGTCGCTCGGATGAGAGAGCTGGATGCAGATATCTCATTAGGCTTAGTGTTCCATGGCAGCATGCCTTATGTGTTCCCTTTTATGAAAGAGATCAAAGGTCAGTATTTGGCTGTTAAGCTGTCATTTCTCACGGAACGGTATGCTCGCATGATTGAAGAAGCGGGAATTCAACTAGTTGTCTGGCCGGTCGACCGTTTGGAAGAGATGGAGATGGTTGCGAAGAAATATCCTTCGGCCATTATATGTACGAATGAATTGGAGCGGTGGAAGTCGTTTGTTGAGAATCGTTGATAGGACAATTTTCAAAAGCAAGAGCAAGAGACGGAATATCCATGGGGGTATTCCGTCTTTTTCTATTGTAAGGCGTTAAGCAGCTACCGATTTTCGTTGACAAATGACACGGAAACTAGGGAATTTCCACTATGGCCGCTCGAGCGGTTTCGATAGACTTAAGGGGAGATGGCGGATAAGACATGCTCATCTCGAAGTTGGATTTCCCTGAGATATCTACATAAAAGGAGAGAAACTAGCATGACGTTACCTGACTTGAACCAATTCGCAGATCCGCCGGCCCTGTACAAAAGCGCACCTCTTTGGGTGTGGAACGACGAGATGACGGAGGCACTCATTCGCACACAGTTGCTTGAATTAAAAGAACATGGCTTTGGCGGTGCCTTCGTCCATCCTCGTCCGGGACTCATTACACCCTATTTATCCGAGGAATGGTTTGAGTTGTGGGCCGTTGCATTGGAAGAAGCGGAAAAGTTGGAATTGAAGCTGTATATTTACGATGAAAATTCATATCCGTCTGGCTTTGCTGGAGGCCATGTGCCGTCTGAGCTGCCAGATTGTCTGGCCAACTCGGTGAATATGCGTGAGCTGGATTTAACAGACAGCAAGTCAACGCTGCCAGTCGTCTCCGGGATGCTGAATCGCCCAGGGCATCCGATCCGAGCGTTCGCCATGAAGGAAAGCGCTGAGGGGAACGGGACACTAGAAATTGCCCATGATGTCACAAACATCCCTTCTTCCGAGTGGGGACAGTATGGCGAGAAGTTTCTGTGGTTTGAAATTGGCAAGCCAGAGACAAACTCATGGCTCGGCGGTTTTGCATATACAGATTTAATGCGCCCTGAAGTGGCGCAGGTCTTCCTTGATAGCACGTATGAAGCGTATCGCAGTCGATTTGGCGACAAGTTTGGCAGCAGCATTCCAGCCATCTTCACGGATGAACCGGAAATCTCACCAGGTAATCTATTTCAAGCTGGCAACAACTTTTTGCCATTCAGTTATTGGTTTGCTGGCCGCTTTGAAGAGCGGAACGGGTATGATTTAAAGGACCACTTACCTTGCTTGTTCAAAGACGTTACTGGTCCTTCACTTCGCCGAGACGCTCAAAAGGTTCGCTACGATTATTACGACACCATTCGTGAGTTGTGGGTAGAAAACTTTCTTCAACCTATTTATGAATGGTGTGCGAAGCATGGGATTGCTTGGACAGGGCATTATTTGGAGCATAACTGGCCCTATCCGTGGGGCAGAACCTCTCCAGCAGTGATGTCACTCTATGAGTACATGCAGTGGCCAGGGATTGATATGCTGCGCTCCAATTTGTTGAGGAAGAAAGATCAGGAAGGCATGGAACCACTCATGCTAACGATTCGGGAAGTCCACAGCGTCGCCAATCAGTTAGACAAAGAGCGTGTTCTTTGCGAAGCTTATGGCGCTGGCGGATGGGATTCGGATTTTCGTGATTACAAACGAATTGGCGACTGGCTGGTTGTTCACGGTATTAACTTTATTAATCAACATTTAACGTTCGTTACGTTGTCGGGGGCACGTAAACGTGATCATCCCCAATCCTTCGACTGGCGTCAGCCGTGGTGGGAAGAATATGGGAAGATGAACGACTACTTCGGACGTCTAACCTATATGCTTTCGCAGGGGAAGACGAACAATCGCATTCTGTTCTTAAATCCTGTGACGAGTGTTTTCATGGAATCGCCGGAATCTCAGAAGGGAGGCCTTAGTCTCCAGGCAGCTCCGCCACAGAACCCAGATATGTCTCTGCATCTGGAAGTTGTACAAGGCTTGTGCGATCGGCAGTGGAACTATGATTTCGGCGATGAGTTCATTATGGAGCGGCATGGCCAAGCTGAAGCTGGCAAGCTTCAAGTTGGCAATCGCCGATACGATGTTGTTATTTTCCCGGATAGTATGCGGAATATGAAAGCTTCGACTTTAAAGCTGCTTGAAGCCTACTTGCAGTCAGGTGGACGTGTGATTGCGATGGCAGAGCCGTCAAGTTTTATTGATGGTGAGGCTTCGGAAGTGGCGCTCAAGCTGGCATCCTACCCAGGATGGCTGACTGCGTCGACGCTTGATGACATAGATCATTTACTACGTGAAATACTTCCGATGGATATCGAATGGGTTAACGAGACTCCGCTTCCAGTCGGCGTCCACCATTTGCGTCGGGACTACGACGATGGCAGCTCCGCTTACTTTATCGTCAATAGTAGTCCTCAGGCGATTGTTGCTGATTTGAAGCTGCTCGGTAAGGAAGTCGAAGTTCGTGACGCTTGGAGCGGGAACGTTGTAATACCTGCTTACGTACGGGAAGGTGAGTTCGTGCGTCTGACGATTGAGCTGCCAGAGGAAGGATCACATCTATTGGTTGTCAGGAATGTAGTGAACGGAGATGCTGATCTACTTGCAGCGCAAGAGGTTACGTCTAACGCGAACACGGCTAGTTGGCGCACAGTCTCCGCACAGACGTCCGTCCAGCTGGAAACAGACAATGTGTTGACGCTGGACTACTGCGATATTCAAGTGGGCAGTAAATCGTACGAGAACATCAACACGGTTCATGGTCAGCGTCTGATCTATGAGCACCATGGCTTCGAAACGAACCCATGGGATAATGGGGTGCAGTTCAAACGCAGGCTGCTCGACCGCAATACGTTTGGAGCTGGTACTGGCTTTACAGCAACATATCGCTTCCACGCAGATAAGGCAGGTTTAGTTGGCCCGATCCAGTTCATGGCGGAGCGTGGCCGTTCTTATCAGTTGTCCGTCAATGGCACTCCGATTACATGGAATGAGGCGAGTTGGTCGCTAGATCATCATTTTGACGCTGCGGAAATTTCAGGTGCCATTGTGAACGGGGAAAATACAATCACGCTGCAAGTAACTCCATTCGATATTCGCTTAGAATTAGAAGCGGTTTACTTGTTAGGCTCATTCTCGGTCATCAGCACCGAAGGCAAATGGACAATTGCTGAACCCAAAACGCTCGGTTTAGGAGCGTGGAAAGATCAGGGCTACCCGTTCTACAGCAACAGTGTGGTGTATGAAAAACAAATCCAGGTGCCATCGTTAGGCCACGCTTATCGAGTTCACCTTCCCGAGTGGGGCGGGGCTGTGGCATCGCTGCACGTGAATGGGCAATTCGCTGGCTTATTTGGTGCCGGACAAGGAGATTCCCATGAGGTCAGTCAACTTCTCCGTGAAGGAACCAATACCATTGTAGTTCGCGTTTCAGGTAACCTCAAGAACATGCTTGGTCCGCATCATGAGCCAGACGGTGTGCGGAAAAGCGCATGGCCACGCAACTTTAAAAAGGCGCCACTCTATGGTCCGCCAGTTGCCGAAAGCTACGATACGCTTGCTTTCGGATTATTAGCCGATTTTGTTGTCGAAATTAGCTAAATATAAATTTCCATTTGTTTAGAACCGTGTAGTCAGGCTACACGGTTTCTATGAATTGAGCAAATGTTCATAAATAAACAAATGATTGAAAAATCCAATACAATCAAATACAATGAAAGCGTAATCATTGTGCGGCTTACGGTTGGAGCTGCAAAATTCTTTTTGAAATCGAAAGGGGTGGTTCAGCAAGCAATTGTGCAGGTAGAAGCAAGAGTTAGGCTCGATCGTCCATGCAAAACAAACTTAAAGGAGGAAATAAAATTGAAAAAGAAATATGTGTCCCTAATGCTTTCCGTTGGTATGCTTACGCTCATGTTAATGTCTGCACCGCAAAGCGCCTTTGCCTGGGGAGGCGTAACGACAGCTGGCGCTTCGCTTACGAACAGTAACAGCTCGGGCCATGGGAAGTTAGCGACAGATGCTTATAATGATACACGTGCAGCCGCATTCAAAACGTATATGACCTCCATACCAGATACAGGTTACGGGTTGATGCAGAAAAGATTGTTAAAATATATGGCAGAAGGCGATGTGGCAGCTGAAAAGGCTTGGGTTGCTCATTTGGATGATGGGGGCGATGCCGATGTGCCTATAACGCTAAACATTGATGAAAAGGATACGAATGATGGCGTCATCCACGTAGCAGCACATGCGGTGACCAACTTGAAATATGATGCACGTCTTCATAATGCTCTTGAGATGTTGAAGCTGGCTGTGTACTGGAAAAATCAAAATCAAAAGCCAGAGCTGCAGTTTAGACTGCTGGGGAATGGGGCACATTTGTTACAAGATTATTTTGCCCATTTGAATGCTGGTAGAGATGCAGGCAATCCACATAATATTGATGCCAACCTGAAGGTGGATAACGATGGGGATGGCGTGGCAGAAACATCGGTAGGCGCCGATACGGTCATGGATAGTCTCAATTGGGATAATCATTCTGACCACAATAGCGGGCTTCCATACGATATGCGTATCCAAGACGCGTTTGAAGTGGATTTTTGGCACAAAGATACGAATTGGGCGAATAATTATCGGTATAAACAATCGGTAGAGCTAACGATTAATTATTTCAATGCTTTTATGGCCGGGACACACGCTGATTTTGAAAAAACACTGGATCAAGGGTACGTGGTCAACGGAACCACGACAACGTACATTGACTACATTAGCAAAGTAGTGATTGATAACACGAATACGTATGCCACGTATGATTCGCCATGGACGGCATCAACGAGCACTGCGGGGTATTGGGATACTGATTATGCAACGGACGGCACGAGCGGAGCAGATGCATCCACGAGATGGGCGAAATTTTCGACGCCAGATGCAAATTCTTGGTACACTTTTAAGCCGGGCAAATATAAAATTTACATGAGATGGACGGCAGGCACAAACAGGCCGGATGCTGCGCCACTAGAGATCGCGTATAACGGTGGCGTCGACACGTCCAAAACGGTAAATCAACAAGTCAATGGCAGTCAGTGGAACTATATTGGTACCTATGATTTGGCGGAAACAGGCAGCTATGTGAAGCTATTGGCGACAGATGCTGGGACTACAATAGCGGACGCCGTTATGTTTGTTAAAACGGTGGAAAGCGATCCAATCGTTAGTCTCACTGCCTCCAGTTCGCACGAGGGAAATGGTTGGACCGTTAACAATGCAAAGGATGGCTTCCGATCCTCGTTATCAGGCATACTGGGCTGGAGCAGCCAGAATAGCACGTCTACGAATCATACGGAATGGATGACAGCGGATCTTGGCAGCAGTCAATCCATCAGCCGAGTCGATCTGTATCCAAGAAACGATGGCACGAATCTGGGCAGCTGCTTCCCAATTAATTTTACCATTCAAGTATCCTCTGATAATGTGAACTGGACGACAGTGACGACCAAGACCAATTATGCCAAACCAGGTAATAAGGTGCAGAGTTTTGCATTCACTTCCCAATCAGCAAGATATGTGAAAATAACAGGAACGAGCTTAAGAACCGATTCGTCTGGTGCATATAGAATGCAATTTGCAGAAATAGAAGTGTACTAAACTTCAAAAAACAGCCTGAAACATGTTAATCATGTAAAGGGCTGTTTTTTTCATAAACAGAAGATTCATTCAGTTGTATACTCAAGAAAGCAACGTAGAACAAGTTGAAATATGACAATGAAACTAGGGAGTTTCCCCTATGGAGCCGAAGTTGCTTTTGCTAGACTAAAAGTAACAGAAGACGTGGGCTTGATTGCCGTGTACGGCGCCGTAAGCACGCAGCTGTCCAGCTCTGGATTGATTTTATTTACATGGAGGGGTCACATTTGAAAAGCTTAATTAGCAAAAAAAGTACGCTGTCGTTACTCATAACAACACTTACGTTAGCTTCTACGCTCTCCGCTTGCTCAACAACAACAGACACCACTACCGATAAACCGGCTTCATCCGCAGCTCCGGCAGCAACCAAGCCTGCAGGCAACGCAGCTGAGCAAAGCCCTGAGGGCAAATACGATCCACCGATTAGCGTATCCATGGTGCGTGACATGCCAGGCGGTCTTACATTTCCGCAAGGGGATTCATTAGATAGCAACGTCATGACGAAACTATTGGAGCAAACATACGGAGTTAAGATTGAGAATAAATGGGTAACTGACGGTGTGACCTATAACGATAAGTTGAACGTGGCTATTGCGTCCGGTGACTTACCGGATATTTTCCGAGTGCAGCCCATCCAGCTGAAGCAACTTGCAGATGCTGGCATTATCGCTGATTTAACCGATGTGTACAAGAAAAACATTACCCCGCTTGCAGATGAGAAGCTACGAACGGATAAAGGTGTGGGCCTAGCCTCAGCTACGTTAGATGGTAAGCTAATGGGGATTCCGTATGTCAATGCAGCCATTGAGGGTGCACAGATGCTGTGGGTTCGCAAAGATTGGCTAGACAATCTTGGACTGACAGAGCCGAAAACGATGGACGATGTTTACAAAATATCAAAAGCTTTTAAAAACAATGATCCGGATAAAAATGGAAAAATTGATACGTTTGGCCTCGGGTTTTACTCCAATATCTTCGGTGGATTCGGCGGTATGACGGGCTTCTTTAACGGTTTTCATGCCTATAAAAACATGTGGGTCAAAGATCCGAAAGGCGGCAACGAGCTCGTTCAAGGTAACCTTCAGCCAGAAATGAAGCAAGCGCTTGCCAAGTTGCAGGAGTTGTACAAATCCGGTGAAATCGATAAAGAGTTTTCCGTGAAGACGGCGGACCAATTGCTGCAAGATATCGTGGCTGGGAAGATCGGGATGTTCTACGGAGCGTTCTCTGAGCCGCTGAATAAGCTTAACAAGGCTGTGACGGCTGATGCGAAACAAGTATGGGAAATGTATCCGCTGCCTTCCGTTGACGCTAAACCTGCGTTAGCGCAAGTGACGGCGATGCCGGCGTACTACTGGGTTGTAAATAAGAAAAGTAAGAATCCAGCAGCTGCGATTAAAATGATGAATTTATATGTTGAGAAGATTTTTGGGAAAACGGCTGACTTTAAGTTCATGTATGACGGGAATTTCGCCGTGTATCAATATCAAGACGTGAAAACGTTTGGTGCTACGAAAAATCTTGATCATTTCTTAGCGATTAAGGCTGGCTTAGCAGGCGACATGAGTAAGCTGAATCCGGAAGGTAAAGGCTATTTCGATCAAGTGAAGCAGTATCAAAGCGGTGACAAGACGATGTGGCGTTATGCGAAAATTTTTGGACCTGATGGTTCGGAAAAGGTCATCAACAAGTACGTAACGGAAAATCAGTTGTACTACGATCAATTTACGGGCATCCCATCGGAGTTAATGGTTGAGAAAACCGGTACGCTTGGTGATGTGACGAACGAAACGTTCATGAAAATTTTGCTCGGCGAATCCCCTGATCTGTTTGATAAATTCGTAGCGAATTACAATAAGCTCGGCGGTACGGATATTACGAAGCAAGTGAATGATTGGTACGGTAAGCAAAAGAAATAATTAAACGCTTGGAGTGATAGCCATGTGGAGCACACGAAAATCGATTTACTCACGCTGGCCTCTACATCTCATGCTGCTGCCCGGATTGGCGCTGTTGTTCGTGTATCATTACATTCCGATGCTAGGCGTATCGTTAGCTTTTCAGAATTTTAAGCCAACGTTAGGATTGTTTGGTTCCAAGTGGGTGGGATGGGACAACTTCACCTATATGATGGCATTGCCCAATATTTATCGGGTCATTTGGAATACGTTATACATTTCCGTGCTCAAGGTGATTGCGGGGCTGGCATTTCCAATTATTATTGCATTGCTACTGAATGAAATTCGCGCTGTGTTTGTGAAGCGCAGTATTCAGACGCTGATTTATTTGCCGCATTTTCTATCTTGGATCATTCTAGGCGGCATTCTAATCGATGTGTTGTCGCCGTCAACCGGTATTGTGAACGGCGTGTTGAAAGGGCTCGGTTTCGAGCCCGTTTTCTTCCTAGGGGAACCGAAGACATTTCCCTATGTACTCGTTACGACGGATGTGTGGAAGGAATTTGGCTTTAACACCATCGTCTATTTGGCGGCAATTACGGGTATTAATCCAAATCTATATGAAGCAGCTGTTGTGGATGGAGCGAATCGTTGGAAGCAAATTCTGCACATTACGATACCAGGTATCCTCCCGGTAATCGTTCTGCTCGCAACGCTGAGCCTTGGGCATATTTTGAATGCCGGGTTCGATCAAGTGTTCAATCTATACAATAAGGCCGTCTATGAAACCGGGGATATCATCGATACACTAGTGTACCGCATGGGGATTCAGCAGGCGAAATATTCACTTGCTACGGCGGTCGGGCTATTCAAGTCAGTCGTGTCATTTATCCTTATTTCCGTATCGTATATGTTAGCCTACCGATTTGCCAATTATCGCATATTTTAGAATGACAAATGACGAAGCAAGCTTTCCCTTCGGAAAGCTCCGGGAGGAGGCGACGATCGATTGATTCAGGATACATCTCTATCCTCTAGAATATTTACAATTTGGAACTATGCGTTTCTAATTGGGCTTTCGTTAGCTTGTGTATTTCCAATTGTGCACATATTTTCCATATCTTTAAGTTCGGATATTGCTGTTGCAGCGGGGCATGTGAAGCTGTGGCCTGTGGATTTTACAACGAATGCCTATCGCATTGTCCTTGGGAAGGTTGAATTCCTTCGCGCAATTGGCATAACGATGCAGCGAGTTTTACTCGGTGTAACGCTTAATATGCTCATGGCCATTCTGATGGCGTATCCACTCTCGAAGGAGAGCAAAGTATTTCCAATGCGAACGCTATATGCCTGGATCGTCGTATTTACGATGCTATTCCACGGCGGGCTGATTCCGACCTTTATGACCGTGAGAGCGACCGGGATTTTAGATACAATTTGGGCGCTCGTTTTGCCTAACGCGGTTCCCGTCTTTAACGTTCTGCTGCTGCTCAACTTTTTTCGCAGTCTGCCGAGAGAGCTGGAGGAGGCTTCGATGATGGATGGAGCGGGCCATCTGGTTACACTGCTTCGCGTCTACCTACCACTATCGCTTCCAGCCCTCGCGACCATCGGCTTATTTAGTACAGTCGGACACTGGAACGCTTGGTTTGACGCTATGATTTATATGAATACACCGTCGCACTATCCGTTGCAGACTTACCTTCGAACCATCGTTATCGACCTCGATTTGACCTCATTGACTGGGACGGGAGATACGCTTAAGGAGTATGACAAAATCTCGGCAAGGACGGTGCGGGCCGCCCAAATTTTCTTGGGTGCATTACCGATTTTGATGATTTACCCATTCCTGCAGCGTTACTTCACGAAGGGGATCGTAATGGGAAGCGTTAAGGAATAAATCTCGTTAGGAGCGGGGAAATCTCTTCGATCTTTAAGCAGAGCAGGAGCTTCCTTCATGTGTGTGGAAACCATAGAAAGCAATTTTTGTGGAGAAAGTTGAAGGGAGTTATGACATTGCGACACTTGCAAAAGCTGTTCAAACTGTATCCGAAGCTGATTCTGTCCTTTCTCATTGTCCTGACGCCTGTATATGCCATCAGCCTGATGATGAATAATTACGCCGAGCGTAATGTGCAGGATAAAATAGAAGAGTCTATGAAATCCAGTGTTAATTTTTATATTCGTCAACTAGAAAGCGACTTCAACCGTATCATTCGGATGCAGGAAGAATTCGTTAACGATCGAGACGTTGGTTTGTTAAGCGGCGCTGGGGAAATATTTAACGACTTTGACTGGCGAAACGCTGTCATTAATACGAGGAGTCGCTTAACTAGCTTGCGCAATTTGAATAGCTACGTACGGGAGGCAAGTATTTACTTACCTAGCGAAAAAAGATTGATTTCCTCCGCTGCCGCTTATGGGCAACTGAGCGAGGTGGAGTATGACTTGTTAAAAAGTGCGAGCCGACAAGTTGGTAACCCGTTCGTTTACGGCGATGATCGCTTGTATGTGAGCTTTCCCTTTTCCAATTTGGCGTTAATTAACGGTCGCGAACCTCGTTTTCTTGTCAGCGCCGAGATCGACGGCACTGCCGTTGGCGATGTCTTAGATACGATGAAGATCGACGGCAACGGCGGTGCGTTTGTAGTCGGGCACGATGAAAATTGGCTGCTCCACGGTAAAACAAGCAGTACAGACTTTATGCACGCCATAATGGACAGCTTGCAGCTGAGCCGTGCTGAAGGTGAAAAAGTGCTTCGTATTGATGGTCAAACCTATTGGGTTAATATTGAAAAATCGCAGAAGCTAGGCTTTTCTCTGATTATGTATATGCCTGAAACGCAAATGCTGGGAGCTTTGAAGCAGTTCCGAGTCTGGTTCTGGGTGTTGTCTGTCATTTCGGTACTGATTATCATTGTGTTCTCTTATTGGATCTTCTTGCAAATACATCAGCCTTTACGTCGATTAATTCAAGCTTTCAGAGGTCTTGAGAATGGCACTCCCGACAAAGAACTTGTTTACAAGCGATCGGATGAATTTGGTTACTTGTATCAGCAGTATAACCATTCCGTTAGCCGGATTAAGGAATTAATTCATGAAGTGTATGAACAGCAATACCGAGCCAATTTATCCGAGCTGCGACAGCTGCAATCGCAAATCAATCCGCATTTTTTATACAATAACTTTTTTATTTTATACCGTATGGCCAAAAATGAAGAAAACGATAATATTGCTCGTTTCACTTCGTACTTGGGCAAATATTTCCAGTTTATTACCAGGACGCAAAAGGGGCAGATTAGCCTGGCGGAAGAGACAGCTTTTTCACAAACCTATGTAGATATTCAATCGTTCCGCTTTGAGGATCGCATCGTAGCTCATTTTGCTGAGCTGCCTGCGCGATATGCAGGTGTGGAAGTTCCCAAGCTGGTCTTGCAGCCGATTATTGAGAATGTTTACCATCATGGCTTAAGCAATACACTGGAAGGCGGCTTGCTGGAAGTGCGCTTTGAGCAAGAAGGCGATAAGTTGTTCATCATTGTCGAGGATAATGGTGAAGAAATGCCGCAAGCTGATTACGATGAACTGCAGCACAAATTGAAGGCTTCTTCAGGCTGGAGCAATATTGAAACGACGGGCGTCATCAATGTTCACCGCAGACTACGGCTTGAATTTGGCGAAGAAGGCGGTGTGGTTTTTAACCGCAGGCCTGGTGGAGGAAATCAGGTTATTCTATGCATTCCGCTTGTCCATGAGCATGCCGACAAGATAGCAATCAGCGAGAAGGGCAGGGAGTCAATTCATGTATAAGCTGTTAATCGTGGACGATGAGCCGAGAATCGTGAACGGCCTGTATGAGCAGTTCTTGGATTGGGGAGATGTTGAGCTTGAGGTGTATCGCGCTTATTCAGCAGTCGAGGCCTTGCGTATTGTGAGTGCTGCGAAAATGGATATTGTCCTATCCGATATTCATATGCCGGGGATGAGCGGGCTGCAGCTGCAGCCCAAAATTATGGAGCTGTGGCCTCGTTGCAAAATGATTTTTTTAACTGGTTATGGCGACTTTGACTATATCCAATCTGCGATGCGTCATGGCGGTGTGGATTATATTCTAAAAATAGAAGGCGACGAGCCGATCTTCGCAGCCGTGCGCAAAGCGATCGCTCGTCTGCAGGATGAATTAGAAGTAGATCGGATTATTCAAGGAGCCAAGCTCCAAGTGCGGGAATCGCTCCCCTTGCAGCGGAAGGAGCTGCTCATGGGGTTGCTGGAGGGAGAGTTCGAGCCGAGGGGGACAACCCTGACGCGGATGAGAGAGCTTGAGATACCGCTAGATTTTAAAGAAGAGGTGCTCCTTGTTGCAGGGCGGATCGATGCTTGGCGGCAAGACGTCGTCAGTTCATACGACAAATCCCTATTCGTTTATGGGGTGCAAAATATTGCTGATGAATATTTAACCCCATTAACAAAAGCATCCTGCAGTTTGCGTGGTTCGGAGTTCGTTTGGTTTATTCAGCCTGCGGCCTCAGAGCTGCACGAGGTGGAGGAGCGTTGGCGCAACTGCGAAATGTTCGTGCGCGACACATTGTCGGACATTCAGGCCAGCTGCGCGAAGCTGCTCGATGTGCAGCTATCGTTCGCGGTCAGCGCGGCTTCGTGTGAATGGGAAGAGCTGAGCATGCAGCATCTCAAGCTGCAGCAGATGTTCCGCCAAGGACTTGGCGAGGGCAAGGAAGTGTTGTTGTTTGAGCCGAAAACGGTAATGTCCGAAGCGGGGGAAACGAGCAGAACGATAGACATAGCCGCACAAGCGGATGGAGCACTTTTAAGTCAAAAAATGAAAAAGCTCGAATGGCACCTAGAAAGTGGGCAGAAGGAAGAATTCGTTCCGTTATTCGGGGACATTACTCGTACGCTTGAAGCGCTTGCTGCCACTTGTGGTGAGGGGATGCCGCTCATTATCGAATTTCGGTACGCGCTGAGCGGCATGTTCTTGACGTATCTGAATCGTCGGGGTTTATTTGCCGAAGTGTCACGACGGATGAGAACGGAACCACTGCTTAACATCTCGTTGCTCCCTGTATGGCGCGAAGCGGAAGCCTATTTAGCTGAATTGTCCGAGCTGCTATTCTCGCTGAAGCAAAGTGAGCAGAAGGATCGCGTTTCTCAAATTGTTGCCGCCGTCAACCTATACATTGAACAGCACATTAGCGAACCGTTATCGCTTGATATATTAGCGGATCACGTCTATCTGCATCCAACGTACTTGTCCAGATTATATAAAATTTCCGCTGGAATTCGAGTCACCGACCGGATTAAAGAGCTGCGCATGAAACGGGCAAAAGAACTGCTCGCGAACACGCGGCTTAAAGTCCATGAGGTCGCTGTAGATGCAGGGTTTGAGTCCGCCCATTATTTTGCCAAGGTGTTCAAAAGAGAAATGAATCTTACCCCGCAGGAATATCGCACGATGGTAACGGAGTGATTCGCGGTGTAAGGACATCAAGGGGGATAGCAAGTAAATATGGCTATATCGTCAAAGGACTGGCAGGCCTCATGGATTTGGTGTGATGGCGAAGAAAGCCCGCGCAATGAATGGCACTGTTTTCGCAGGACATTCGATGTGCCGGCTTCAGGTTGGCGGGAGGCTGACATCTCCGTCACCGCTGATTCACGCTATGCGCTTTATATAAACGGAACGTTGATCGGACGAGGACCCGTTCGCAGCTGGCCGCACGAACTAGCTTACGATACGTATGATATCCGCCCTAGGCTAAAGCCTGGTGAACCGAATTCGGTTGCACTCCTGGTGATGCATTACGGGCTTTCTACATTTTCTTATATTCGCGGGCGCGGGGGTCTATTAGCCCAGATCGATTGGGCTTCAGGTGAAGGTGAGAACCAAGATAAAGGCTGGATTGGGACGGATGGTGCTTGGAAAACGGAACGGCACAAGGGCTATCAGACGCGTTCGCCAAGGATGTCGTTGCAGCTTGCCTTTGCTGAGTGGGTTGATGCTGGGATTTGGGATGAGCAGTGGTGCCAGTCAGCTTATGACGATCGCGATTGGGCGAACGCCTTTGTGATTGGCGAGGTAGGCATGGCGCCCTGGGTGGAATTAACCCCTCGGGATATTCCATATTTAACAGAGGAACGCATATACCCGTCTAGAATTGAATCCCTACATCAAGTAACTCCGCTGCCATGGACCGCTTATTTAGATGCACGTTCAATTCTCGTAAGTGATAGCACGCATGGTAATTCTACGGTATACGCAGGGCATGTGGGTACGACCATTCGCATGTCAGAACAAGCGAGCATCACGATCGGCTTTGCGTATGTACCGCCTTTCTTACATGCGGTTTGTGTGGATGGCATTCGGTATCCGAAGTCGAGTCTCAGGGGGCAAGGCAGTCAGGATCTCTATTTGGATGTGGATCTGATAGAAGGTGAACACTTGCTGTTATTTGAGCTGGCTGGCTCAGATCATGGCAGAGGAATATTTATGGGGATTAACTGCGAGGTACCGTTTGAAGTGATTTCCCCTGTGAATGCTGGCGAGGCGTTCTCGCCTTTTATCTCCATCGGAGCTGTAGAAAACTATGAATATATTGATCATGTGGTCGATGAACAGCAAATGGCTCAGGATCGACTTATTCAAGCGTGTGCAGGTAAAGAAGATTTGGTCGCAGGGCTGGACGACAGTAGTAAACGATTATATGAAGCTTTTTGCAGCATTAGCACTTCCAGTTCAATCAATGAAATAGTTAAGCTAGGAGTCCCGATCGCACCAGCTTCGCTGGCCTTTGTCAGCCCTGAATCAGTCTACACATTGACGGCTTGGAAAAAGCATGCGATTCAGAAGCCAGTTCCTGCGAGTTTACAGCAAGCGGTCATGGCGCATGTCGGATATGCAGAAGTTCCAACCTTTGGGGAAGATGATACAGAGTTTATTATTGATTTTGGCACGGAATGGTCAGGCTATCTTTCATTTGAAGTGGAAGCAGATGCAGGGACAGTGATGGATTTCTTCGGTGTTGAATATATGCAGGAAGGTAACGTCCACTACACGCATTACTTGGATAATTCGCTGCGCTACATCTGTGGTGAGGGAAGACAAACCTACACATCTCAAGTACGTCGAGGTTTTCGATATATCATCGTAACCGTGCGGAAGGCGAAGAGTACCGTACGACTATATAACGTGAATGTTCTGCAAAGTAACTATCCGGTAGCCGAGGTCGGACAGTTCCGCTGCTCGGACGCCAGACTGAATGAAATATGGGAAATGAGCCGTCATACCGTCAAACTGTGTATGGAGGATACGTATGTCGACTGTCCGGCATATGAACAAACGTTTTGGGTTGGAGACAGCCGCAATGAAGCGTTAATTACCTATTATTTGTATGGCGCAGAGTCTTTGGTCAAGCGTTGTTTGAATCTTGTGCCTGGTTCAAGGGGGCAGACGCCTCTTTATGCAGATCAGGTACCTAGCGGCTGGAATAGTGTCATTCCGAATTGGACTTTCTTCTGGGTGATCGCCTGCCACGAATATGTGATTAGAACCGGCGATTTGGATTATGCACACGAGATATGGCCGCATGTGGCATATACGCTGGAGCACTATGAACAGTTATTGGATGTGAACGGACTGTTAACCATGCAGGCATGGAACTTCTTAGATTGGGCGCCCTTGGATCAGCCCCGTAACGGTACCGTGACCCATCAAAATATGTTCCTCGTTAAAGCTTTCCAATCCGCATCACAGCTATCAGCTTTGGCTGGGATGGCGTCAGAAGGAGAGCGATTCACACAAACAGCGGATTCGCTGCGACAAGCGATCGAGACACATCTATGGTCAGAGGAGCGACAGGCCTATCTGGACTGTGTGCATAGCGATGGACGACGTTCGGAAGTTTTCAGTATGCAAACGCAAGTCGTCGCGTATTTGTGCGATATTGCGAGCAATGAGCGTAAAGCGAATGTGGAGCGATACTTAGAGTCGCCGCCTGAAGCGTTCGTCAAGATCGGCAGCCCTTTCATGTCATTTTTCTATTATGAAGCATTACTCAAAATGGGGAACATGCGTAAGCTGGTGGATGATATCCGTCTGCAATATGGGCGTATGTTGGATTATGGAGCCACGACCTGCTGGGAGACATACCCGAAAACGGATGGTCCTGATCCTACGCCAAGCCAATTAACGCGTAGTCATTGTCACGCTTGGTCGTCAGCACCTGGGTATTTCCTGGGAAGTGCCGTATTGGGAGTAACTTGTGAGCAGACAGAGCAGATAGGCTGGCGCGATGTGGTTATTCAGCCTAACCCATGTGGGCTTACATGGGCGAAGGGGAGCGTTCCGCTGCCCGAAGAAGGGCGTATCGATGTCTCTTGGAAAATTCAAAGTGATGGCCGGATTTATATTAAAGCATGGGCTCCAGCCGAACTGAACATATCGATCCTGCTTCCCGAAGGGATGGAAGGAGCAACCGAGCTGCACGTAGTGTAGCTCGGTTTGTTTATTAAATTTATGTTGGGGAGGCGAAGCTAAGTTATTCGGTTGCCAGCAGCTCGCGCGCGGTCTCTTCGGTTGTAATCAGGACATGAATAAGCTGACCCTGCAAGGCACCTTGAATCGCCTTCTTCTTGCTCACCCCATGAGCAACGCCGATGCGAAGCTCAATTTGCTGAAACTCTTCAGGGGTGGCGCCAACGACACGGCTGCTAAGACTAGGTTCGGAGAACACGCCTTTTTCATTATAAAAATGAAAGATTAGATCGCCAACGCTGGAAGCGGACAGCGCTTGACTGCCTAAACCTGGTACCAGATTTGACGTAATAATGGTGGCATCTTCACCGGTATGGCCAATTCCGACGACAGCGGCGTCTATCTTCTTAATTTCAGAAACTATTTCTTGTATGCTTGGGTCTTGTAAAAAGCTATTTTTGACTTCCACGTTAACGGCGATCGCAGGCGCGGGGAGCAAGATCGGTCTGCAACGAAGCGATTGCGCCCATAATTGAATAACGGTTGCAGCGGGAACGAGCTCTTCTTTGGCGCCGGACCCTCCGGAAAGCTGGATCACCTTTAAGCCAGGACGCGGATCGCACAAATGCATTTGAGTGCCAACGGCATGCAAGGTTTTCCCCCAACCTAGACCGATGGAACCGTGTGTAGGAAGGATAGAATTCAAATATTGGCTAGCGAGTACCTCGAAGGAAGTGCCTGATTCGTCAGAGCGAAAAATGACACAATCCTTCATCTTGAAGCGTTTCATAAGTTGGCTTTCCAAATCTGTATGACGGCAGCCATCCAGATCGGAGCGGATTTGAAATTGCACAATCCCTCGCTCTCTGGCTTCGCTCAGGAAACGAGCTACAGAAGAACGGCCAATGTTCAATTGCTCGCAAATTTCCTGCTGACTCATTTCGAGTACGTAATACATACGGGAAATTCTCTCTAGGAAGCTTTCTTTTGACAAATGCTCGTTATTCTGTGTTTTTGTCATGAGTGAGTGGCCCCGTTTCAATTATGGACATAAGTTTCATTTCTAATCAATTGCTCGAGTTAACTGAATCATATCACAAAAACCCCGAAGTGACGATATGGAGCAAGTCACTTCGGGGTCGTTTATTTGGTGGAGCTCACCTGCAGCAGGTGAGCTTCTTTCGTTGCGTTGAAATGGGTGAGTGTAAATAGATAATCACCTTTAAAATAACTATTCTTATAGGCGCCAGCACCAGCGCCAACCTCCAGCTCCATCACACTGTAGCCAGCTTCGTTTGGCTCAGTCAGCTTTTTGAAGGTCTCGATAGCTGGTTGCAGCAGCGCCAAAGGCTTCGAGCCCCAGATGCTAAGCGATGTGACGACCGCTTCCTTCGGGTTCGTCTTCGACGGCTCTACCAGCAGCGACAGCTGGTAGGCCGGGTAGCTCAGCAGCAGCTTCACGCCGATCGGCGCTGCTGCGCCCGCATTCGTGCCAGCACCTGCGGCTGGCACAACAACCCCGCCGGCGCCGTCAGCGGCCGGCTCCACACCGGAGGCGTCTGCGACCGCCGCCTCCTGGCCCGCGAGCATGACGCTGTCATCCTGCAGCGTCACTTCCGCCGGTTTGCCCAGCAAGTCTTCGACTTTCTTGCTGGACAAACCGATGAAGCTCGGCAGGCTGATCGCGCCGCCTGCCCAGAAGCTACGCAGCAGCGGCGCGCCGTCTGCGTCAAACAACGTGCCAAGGCCGTCATAGACGCCAGCCTTGAGATCGCCTTTATAGACGAGTTTGCCCAACTCGTCATAGGCTTCCCCGGCGCCGGTTAAGGCGCCGCTCTGGAACGCGCCCTTGAGGCGCGGTACGCCTTTTTCATCAAAAGCCACACCTTCTCCGCCATACTGGCCTACAAGGAACTGACCTTTATATTTTATCATGCCGCTAGGGTAGAACTCCGTGCCATCTCCCGAATAGCTGCCATTTTTAAAGCCGCCTTCGTAAAGGAGAATGCCCTTCGCATCATACAACTTACCTGTCCCGTTATATAGACTAGCCGAGAATTCACCTTCGTATTGAGCAATGCCTCCGGAGGAGAAAAGCTTTCCTGCCCCATTGTACATGCCCCCGTTGAAGCCTCCTTCATAGAGCAAATCACCGCTCGGAGCATATAATTTGCCGGCACCGCCGAATACCCCGTTTTGAAACTCACCGATGTACACGACTTTCTGTTTCTCATTATATAGCGTACCCGCACCGTTATAGGCATCAGCGGTAAAAGCTCCTTTGTACAGGAGATGTCCTTGCTCATCATAGAGCGTACCATTTCCGGATTTGAGCCCTTTTTCATAATCTCCCTCATACGCGAGAAGGCCATTGGCATGATATAGTTTACCTTTTCCTGAATAAAGACCATCCACCAGATCACCTACGTAGCGTGCTTCTTTTTTGGGATCGACAATTTTGCCATTGCCAGAAAAAGTTGTGAGCTTAGGTGTGTTTTCTTGGAGCACAGGCACACGGTTCAACCATTTATTCACGATCTTAGGTGGGCGAATGAATATGAAGAAGATGAGAACTAGAATGAACAATACGATGAAAATAAGCAGCCTCTTGGAGATGTAGTAGGAGCCGATCAATACGTAGTTTTTCAGAGAGGATTCACGAGTTTGAAGCATCACTCGCATCATTTGTTGAAATTTAATAATCGCTAACTTAGGCAGCCTTCCAACGGTTAAGAGGGCTTTCATAATATGTCCGATGAAAGGTGCTACGATAGGCTTCAGCACTTTTTCAATCGTTTTGATCGGCTCCAATACGCTCACTCCTTATTTCATTAGTGTCTCTAGCAAGTCCCCGGTTGCTCCAGCATCCTAGGCATATCTCCTGGTTTCTTGTGAGAAAGCTCTCTCACGACTATCCCCTTCGCTCAGTTCCGAAAGCGTCGATTCATCTCCTGAGCCAACGGGATAGTGCCCATAAGGAGACTGTCGATTGGAGCAGGGGCACGTTCACAAAAATAGTGTTATGAAAACATCGTATTTGCGCCTGGCTCGGACCTTAAATATCTATGGTACCTGAATCGTCATCTGACCAGGCTGCTGTATGGAAATAACGCCGCCCCAATTGCACATGCATTTGGAACTGTTATTTAAAGCTGGCATGTTGGCGACAAGAACAGTGGGAGATCCGGGTGCCCAAGGTGCTGCTGTGACAGGGATGCAAGGCATTGGTGTCAATACGCCAAGAGCTGCGGCTGTCGCCGCTGCAACCATTGGATTCGATGGTGAGTTGCACATACCGAACGGTAAAATATTTACCATGGGCTTATTATCCATGATGTTGGCGATAGGCATCGCGGTCATAACCATATTGGCAGGAAGTACCATTAATGAGCCAGGTGCAGCACCGAACGTGCATTGCAGCATCGCACCGCCGCATACTAGATTCCCCATTGTAGTAGCCCCTTCCTTAAAAAATTATTTCCCGTGCAATATTCGGCAAATTTCGCTTA
This sequence comes from Paenibacillus sp. J22P165, assembly GCF_059692015.1. Taxonomy (NCBI): domain Bacteria; kingdom Bacillati; phylum Bacillota; class Bacilli; order Caryophanales; family Paenibacillaceae; genus Paenibacillus; species Paenibacillus sp. J22P165. Next base: position 57,358 of record NZ_JCAUAP010000001.1, read on the forward strand.
TCTCATTCTTTTATACTACTAGAAAAGGTTATATGCGGCAATCTAATCCTATCTTCGATTATTTTCGCTATTTTTCCCTAAAGAATGGATGCGAGAGTCGTAGAGATATTGTACTATAAAGAGAGAGAAGTACGTGAGCGGAGGGGTTTATCCTGATTGGTTTGAAAATGGTGAAATTAGGGCTGGCTTGCCTGTTGGCAACATCCTCAATTATGGCTGTAAGCGTGAATGCAGAAGCCGCTGGGGTCAAGGCTTTGACCATGCGGGAGGCTGTTGATCAAGGGCTTAAAAGGAATACCCAGCTTCGTGATGCCAGAACGGATGTTCTGAAGAAGCGGATTGAACTAGAGCAAGCTCAGCATACGGTAAACAATGAAGAAGCCAAAGCTTCCGGATTATTCGCCAAGCCTCATAATTTAAGTCAGGATATAAGCACGCGTTTGAAGGTGCCAGATGCGAGGTCGCAGTTGTTTATCGCGCAAGAAACATTGCGGCAGCAATCAAATACAGCGCGATATGACATCGAGAAAAGCTACTTAACAGCTTATCAAGACTCTGTGGCGGAAGAACGTTCTCGTAAGAAATATGAAGAAGCGAGAAAAGCGGTAGATACGGTAAAGACGAAGCGGAAATATGGTCTGGCCGATGCAGCTGAACAAGACAAGGTGGACAAAGCGCTTGAGAAAGCAGCGTCCGATTACAAACAAGCGCAATTGACGGCAAAGTCTAGCCGGTTGGCTCTAGGCAAATTAATGCAGCTAGATATGGAAAATAGAGTGGATCTCTCCTTCCAGCCCGATTACGCGGATTTAAATCAAAAGATGCTTCCTACTTATATCGCTATGGGTCAAAAATCGACAGTAAGCCTTTTAAGAGATACGGAGGCTCGCCGTTTGGCGGATGAAAAGCTGAACACGACCCGTAATTTATATAGCGGTAAATTTGGACCGGCCCGCATGAGGGTGATGGATGGGTTATTCAAAGAGAAAGAAATGGATATGGAACTGTTTCAAGCGAGCTATGATGAAACGCTTGGACGGGTGAAAGAGGATTGGCAGGGCTTTTTTATGCTATTGGGGTTCATTCCAATTCCGAAATCATTGCTGCAGGGTGAATTTGATGGACTGCGTTATTTAGATGATCTAACGAATGCGCTGCCTTTAGCGACGATGGAACAAAATAAGGCGCAGCTACAGGAAGTCGAAAGTCGAAACGCGGTTATTGCGGATGTTAGGCAATCCTTTTTAGAAGCGAAGGGAGCCGAAGAGGGCTATGCGCAAGCGCTGCGTGATAGAGACAATGCCCTTGCAAATTTGGCGAAAGCGAACCAAAAGCTCAAGCTAAGCTTAATGAAAGTAGAGGAGCTGCAGCCGTATAAGGATGCGGTTGAGCAAGCGGAGCAACAGATTGTTTCAGCACAGATTGCTTATAAAATGGCGCTAGGCAAGCTCGATTTAGGTACAGGGGGAGCTGTGAATCGTACGCTTCGCGAGGGGATACTGCCGTATCGTGATATAGATGATGGCTTGTCGCCAATGAAACCGGAGAAGCCCAAAGCACCTGTGGGTACTTGGAAGTTAAAACCAGCGGTGGGGCAATTGCTTAGCGATTTCAGCATTACTGTGAGCAAAAAGCTGGGTGCAACGGATTATGCGATATTTACTAAGGCGGGTAAACGGGTCGGGAAACGGACCAAAATTAATAAGCCGGTACGTAATTTAACACTTAAATTTAGTCAAATTGATCAGCTAAAAGTCGTGCTTTATAACAAAGGGAAAGTCGTTCAAACACTGCCACTGGATGGCAAAGGAAGCACCGGGCAGTTGGTTGTTCCAAGCACGGAGAACGGTGCGAGCACAGGTGATGGAAGTACTGGCGGTACTGGGACTGAGGGTCAGGCAGGAAGTGACGGAAGTACGGGTAACAATGGTGGTTCAGGAAATACAGGGAATAGTGGAAACAACGGCACCGGCGGAACAGGAAGTAACGGCACGGACGGTGATGGACAAAACGGGTCCGATAACGGAACGGGCGGTAATTCAGAGAATGCCGGAGAAGGAGAAGGCGCAGGTGGAGAGGAAGGCTTGGGGACGGTCATTATCGGTTCCTATAAAGTAAAGCTGGAAGCATTAACACCGGCCGCTTTTCAAGCAGCCACCGCTACCATGGCAACATCGGGACAAGGTATGGTGTATCAATCAGATGCGCCAGGGGCTGCTTGGATCGGTATGGATGATGCTTTAGATCCTGAAGCTTTAACGAATCCTTCTAGTTCATCTGTCCTATCCCAAAAAGCTGTGGATGCGCTCAAGGTAACTGTTGAAATCAAGGAACCTGGCACGATTGCTTCGTTAGAGACACCTGAGCAGCTGCAAGGCAAGATTGATACGTTAAAACAAGACATCGAGAAGCTGGAGGCTGCTAAGAAAGATGCTGTAGCAGCTATGAAGTTGAATGACATCGCGGATATTGCTGTGCAGCTGGAGGACGCGAAAGCTCAGCTAGGCATGCTGGAGGCGCTGCTCAAAGGTGACACCAAAGCCGCACTCGCGCAGATGGCGCTCGTGAACAATCCGGACGCGCTGATCGCAGCGCTGTCCGAGGAAGCATCGCCGGCTGAGCCGGGCGATGGCGGTTCAGGCGGCGAGGGAACGCCCGCCGCCGGGGATCAGGCCAGCGAGGATCAGCTGGCCTCCGAAGCCGAGCTCCAGCAGCAGAAGCTGGAGCAAGCCCTCGCCGCCGGCGAGCCGAAAGCCGCTGCAGCCTTGCTGCAGCAGCTTCTCGCGACGCAGGCGCAGCTGGTGGATGCACAAGTAGGCGCATCCGAGGGTCTGGCTTCGCTCGAAGCAGCGAAGCAGAAGCTTGAGGCTGCGCTGAGCGCAGCGCAGGCGCAGCAGGACACGGAGCGGGTGGCGACGCTGACCCGCTCGCTCGAAGCCGTCGACGCAGCGAAGCTGTCGACGCAGAAGGCAGCGCTGTTCGCGAAGCTGGACGCGGTACAGGCCTTGCTGGCAGAGTTGCCAGCAGATTCGGCCGTACAAGCGCAGCTGGAACAGCAGGTGGAGAAGCTGCTGTTCCAGCTGCAGCAGCAGGAGAAGTCGAAGTACGCACCGGAGGAGCTGCAAGAACTTGCAGCAGTTGCAGAAAGCTTGGCGAACTTGACGTCCATCCCTGCTACTGCTGATTCTGCAGAGATTCCTGTCACGATTCTACCTCTTTCGTCAGAAAACGTGCTTTCTTCCAATATTTCTATCAAATTCACAGCTCCGCCTGTTATAATAAATGGACAAGCCTATTTACCTATACGAGCTGTTTCCGAATCGTTCGGAGCGGCGGTAGATTGGGACCCTGAGAGTTTTACAGTCACAGTGAGTACGGAATATACAACAATTACGAGTTCAATTAACCAAGTTACAGCCTATATGGATGGGCAACCTATCGTGATTGATGGGCCATCCTTGCTGCTAGATGGTAGGACCTATGTGCCATTACGATTCATTTCCGAGTCTTTAGGCCTGGGTGTTGATTGGAACGCAGCAATGCAAATCATTCAGATTACAAATTAAGAGGAGATTACAAGCGATGAAGAAATCGATTGCGGCATTGCTGCTCGTCTTGCTGCTACTAGGTGCTGCAGGTACTTATCTGGGCACGCATCAAGAGAGCATCCAGCTGTGGCCTTGGAAAAAAAGCATGCCTTTCGACGGATTATCGAAGGCCATCTCAGACTCACAAAATAACTTATTCGTCATCGATAACGCCAAAAAAACGATTCACAAATTGAATGACCAAGGTATTCTCCAATTCTCCATAACTAGTGAGACTGGGAAAAATGGTGAAGTATATCGTTTTAATGATATGGCCGTCGATGATCAAGGGTATTTGTATACGATTCGTACCCTGTTAGATCCCTATGGGATCGCAGTGAAATCAGAACAGATTGTACGTTACAAACCAAATGGTGAATTTGATCGCAGTCTATTCACACAGGAATATAGCGATTCACAGAACAAAAGATATCGACTCGGCTCTTTGCGCAATGTGCAAGTGCATGAGGGCATGGTGTACTTTTTCAACGATGAAGTGAAAAAATTATCCTTATATGAAACACCAACAGGGAATGGTTCTACCACAGAACCTAAGCTTATGTATACGATTCCGCTTCCTGACAACAAGTACGTATCAGAAGCAGATGGATTTAAGTTAGGGAGCATCTATTATTCCACGCGCAGTGGTGAGATTTATCGTGCCTTGAGCGATGGTCGTTCCGAATTAGTCTATCCGCTTCCCGGGGTAGATCGCACACGACGCAATTTCCCAGAAAGCTTGCATTTAGATAATCAGGGACGTCTCATTTTTATTGATTTTAATTCGCGTATGATTACAAGGCTTGATCCGCAACAACCTTATGTATTAGAGTCACTTGTTAACGATGAGAAGGCTAAGGCAAGTGGGGCAGAGCTTGCTTTTGATACGACTGCGAGCAGTATTGGTCCGGATGGCAGCCTCATTATCGTAGAGTCCGCTCAAATCAATCGCCGACTGCCTGATGGTACGATCACACCTGCACTTATTGAAGCGGAGTTTAGTCGGTCTGCTCAAAACCATGCAATCCTGGTATGGTCGATTGCTGTAGTCTTCATTTTGCTGGTGCTTTATGCGATTAGAATTGTGTTTGTTAACCTGTTTAAGAGACGCTTACCGCTTATGATGAAGCAAATTTTCATTTTAATACCGGTCGTAGCTGTTGCCATGATTCTCCTCTCTACCGTTATTTACAACAGCTTCTCGAAGAAAATGGAAGAAGAGACGTTCAGTGAGCTGATTTTGCTCGCCAAGAATGGTCAAAATCTAGTTGATGGAGATAAGCTAGAAAGCCTCACCTCTCCTCTGGACTATCGAAGCGCGATTTATCAGTCGTTCCGCAAGAAGATTCAATCTGTCTTCGAGAATAATGCGACCGATGATAATCAAGGGTTTTACAAGGCGGTATACAAATATGAAGATGGCGTCATTTATCGTATTTTGGAAGACGATGATGGCATGCATATGTTTAATCCATTCCAGCAAACACCAGAGAATCAACAGGTTGTTCTGGAAGGTAAGCCAGCAACAGGCCAATGGGAGGATTTCTCTGGAGAATGGCGCTATGCCATTGCACCAATTTTCAACTCAGCGGGTAAAATTGTGGGCGTTTTTGAAACAAGTAAGAACTTAGATGGGCTGCTAAAGCATCGTCAATCCGTCCTAAACTCGATTATTCGCAATATTGCTCTTATCTCGGTTGGTTTACTGCTCGTGCTTGTGCTAATGACGTATGTTCTGCTTTCTTCCATCCGTAAGCTGCGCAATAGCGTAGGTGAAATTGCCAAAGGAAATTGGGATACAGTTGTCCAAATCAATTCACGGGATGAGGTGTCGGACCTGGGCGACAGCGTCAATACGATGGCTGCTCGGATTCGAGATTACATCACCAAAGTTGAGAATTTTAGTCAATCCTATTATCGATTCGTTCCACAACAGTTCTTGCGCTTCTTGAACAAAGAAAGCATTCTAGATGTCGAGCTTGGCGATCAAGTGGAACAGAATATGTCGATTTTGATTTTTAACATTCGAGGATTTTACCAAATATCCAAAAAGTTATCGCCAGAAGAAAATTTTAATTTCGTTAATTCCTTCCTCAAACGATTTGGTCCCTATGTCCGCAAGCATGAAGGGCTTATGAATAAGTATTTGGGGGCAGGATTTATGGCTCTCTTCCCCAATCAGGCAGATGAAGCGCTGCTCGCTTGCGTGGAGATGCGGAAGGAGCTAGATACTTACAACGCGCATAGATTAAAAGTAGGTTATTCGCCGCTTGATTTCGGCATCGGTTTACATAAGGGGCCTCTCCGCCTAGGTATCATTGGGGAGGAACAGCGTTTGGAGGGAAATGTAATTTCTGACGGAGTCAACCTAGCAACCATGTTAGAGAAGATGACGGATCCGTTAGGATCATCCATTCTGATCACGGATTCCGTGATCAAGTCCTTGGTCAAGTCTTCTGACTTTCTCTATCGCGATCTTGGTTTGATACAAGTAGATGGTGTGAAAGAACCACTTCACTTGTTTGATGTTTATCAAGGTGATGCAGATACGATTCGCGCTTTGAAAGAGAAGACGAAAGCCTTGTTCGAGCAAGCGGTTATGTACTATCAGGTCGGACGTTTCTATGACGCTCGTGAAGCTTTCCTAATGGTCATTAAGCAAAATCGTCAAGACAAAGCAGCGCAATTGTATTTCTACATGTGTGATGAATACTTCCAACATGGTACGACAGGTGAATGGAATGGAACACTATCGGTTTCATAAAGAGGAGATTGTGACATGCAAGTGAGTCATTTGACTGTACATGAATTAACAACGGAGCAGGATGCTTTACGCATTACTGATTTCTATTTATCCCCAGTATCTTTTGATGATCAGCATCATACGCCAGGCGAACTGGAGCATTTCCGTCATGCGCCAATGCTAAGCTTAACCCAGCGCAATCACCGGCATTGGTTTATTGAAAATGAAGATGGTGAAATCATCGCGGTAACGAGCTGCAAAGAGAATGAACATCAGTCAGGCGGATTCCTGTGGGATTACTTGGCTGTGCATCGTGAATATCGTAGACATGGGTTTGCGAAGGTGTTGTTTCAAGCGTTAGAAACGTTTGCCCGTGCCGCACAGGGGCGTTACATTTTAACCTACACCTGTGATTTACCCGAATATATCCCGATTCAAAAGATGTTCAGAGCCAATGGCTTCGAATTAATTGGTACGTATCCGAATTATTATTATGAAGGCGAAGCTAGATTAGCCTTTTACAAACCACTGTCCCCTTGACAGATAGACTAATAGATTGGACCTGATGAGATGCAAGGAACCTTAAGAGGGTGGATAGGGCTGCGCACGGAAGACAGTCGTAAGCTTTGGATGATGCTGCCGATCTTTTACTTTAGCGGCATTGCAGAATCCTTGAATTACACTGCATTCATGGCACTTTTTAATCAACGCTTCGGCGTGCAATATTTGCCCTATATTTATATGGTGGAAGCTGCTATCATGCCGCTCGAAGGTTGGCTCCTAGCTAAGCTAGCGAACCGTCTGCCAAAGGCCAAAATGATGAGTACGCTGTACGTCATCCTGATGGGATTGCTCTTCCTAAATGGTGCCGTATTGCTTGGATTTAAACTCGGCGGCATTGATTATCGCTATTACTATCCGATTCTATTCCTCACTTCAAACTTTGTCGTGAGACAGCTGACTTTGCTCCTTTGGAGTACTGCTTTCGACTTGTGTCCTACTCAACAAGCGAAACGACTTATGCCTGTGTTCATCGCTGCGACAACGACGGGTGGGATTACAGCAGGCTTACTCGCTCATCAGCTAGGAAAACTACTAGGTACGGAAGCGGTGTATGCACTAGCGCCTATACTCATGGTGTTCGGTTTTGTCTTTTTCCGTCGAGCGCTTATGCGATATTTAGTCCCGTTAACCTTGAAGGAAGACAGGCGACTGAATAAAGTGCAGTTGGTCTCGGGCACAGAGGAAGAGAAGCAGACGTCCTCCGGCTACTATGCGAAGCAAATGCTGAAAAGTCCTTTCCTATTATGTGCCGTTGCGCTCATGACACTCATGCCCGCCGTTTATTTTATGATGGAGTATCAATACTTCACAGCTGCGGAGTCTAAGTTCTCTAACGAAGGGGACTTAACCTCATTCTATGGCTTAATTACAGCAATTCAGTTTACTTTCTGTTTGTTATTACAAACGGTATCAACGCGCTTAATGAACTGGTTAGGCGCCAGTAATATGTTATTAGGCATTACGCTTCTCTTCTTTGGCGGTTTTGGACTTACAGCCCTATTCATGAATCAATCACTTGGCTTAGTGATGGTTTCGGGATCATATGCGGTTTTCTATATATTGTTGTATTACATTGCAGAGCCTTGTTATCAGCTTTTCTTCAAAATGATGCCGATTACCAAACGGGATGGCTACCGTTATTTTGCACAAGGGGTTGCTGCTTCTGGCGGTATACTCATTGGTTCGCTTTTTTCCGTGCTGCATTCGTTTGGTCTCCTTCAATTGTCCCCTCTAGCTTGGTTAGGTGTCGTGATTGCAGGGATACTGGTCGTTGTAGCTTGGTTCGGTAGAAATCTGTATATTCGGGAATTGGTCAAAAGCGTACAATCTTTGCATGGTGATTTATCGGAGATTGCGAGCTCTTTTATCGGGGGCATTCGCAGTTCCAAGGCTTTATCGGGGATTCTGGCCTATTTGAAGCATCCTAATGATTATGTACGGGAGCTAGCCTTAGAAATTATCGGTAAAGCGAAAGACTCGGCGTTCCTGCCTCATTTGATCCAAATGATCGGAGAAGAGAGCTCGCGGATTCGCATTGCGGTATTACGTGCGATGAACTTGCAGGGTGCAACGATTCAGGACCTCGTGCAGGTCGCTTCCTTTTTGGAAGATGAGGATCCAGAGGTTAGGGCTGAATGTGTGAAGCTAATATCAAAGGCTACGCATCTGAGAAGCCAATCTCATTTCTTTATCCGAGTGAAGCTGCTCGATCATCACCCGAAAGTGGTACATGAAGGCGTCAAAGCTTTGTATGCTCTGGAAAGTGAAGAGAGCTTTGCGGCCTGTGATGAAGCGATTATCAAAATGCTGGATACCGGCGGAGAATGGGCTGTCTATGGCTGCCATACCGTAGCCGATCTGAAGCTGGATACGTATGCAGCTTGGGTCATGTCCTTACTCGATGAGGAACGTCCCGCTGTGAAGGTGGCAGCTGCGCATTGTTTAGGTAAGCTTCAGCACGTGGAAAGCATTCCAGTCATGCTGGGGATGGTATCCATGGCAGATCAGGAGCTGCGCAAAGCCATTCTGCAAGCTTTCGTGGATATGGGCAAGAAAGCATTGCCTACACTACTTGAGTACAGTCACCATCCGAATCCTTTCATATGGAATGCCATAGTCACAACGCTCGCTGAGCTGTTGGAGGAAGACAAATTGCGTTCCTTGCTGGTGGAACTTTGTGTGCAGCGGTTGCAAGCATCGACACAAGAGCGAGTGCTGCCGATTGCACTTGAGAAGCTTGGTCTCATGGGTCTTGCAGAACTGGCGAAGGAGCGCTGTGGTGAGCTGCATGATGCGCTTATAGACGGGGCATGGTCAGTCATGGCTAAGCTCGTTGATGAGCGGATTATTATGACGCTGCGTGAGGCTATTCAAGACGCGAATGTAGAACTCCGTGAGAATGGTTTAGAGGTCCTTGCAGAAGGTCTCGGCGATCGCAAATTGGCCTATGCATTATTAGATCAATTGAAACAAGAAGGCGTGGCAGTTGTCATGGAGGAATTACAGCCACTGGTGCTGCTTCAAGAGGCTACAACATGGGCAGACAGCTGGCTCAAGGATATTGCTATCTACGCACTAAGTGCATTGGAGCGTGCAGATATGAAGGAAGAACGTAAGTTTTTAACGATGTTGGATAAAGTGATCTTTTTGAAGCAAGTCAGCTTATTCGCGGACTTGTCCGTTGATGAGTTAGGTTTAATTGCGGGAATTGCAACAGAAGAAGTTCATGAAGATTTAACCTACTTATTGCGGCGGGGAGAACCCAATGCTGCCATGTATCTTCTTATTGAGGGCCATGTGGAATTGAGTAATGAGACGGGGGTCGGCGAGACTGCGACGATTGGCGTTTTGGGACCTAAGCAAGCGGTAGGTGAAACAACGGCCTTAGACGGTTCCCCATCGTCCATTACGGCACAGGCGATATTCGATGAGGTACGCGTCCTTACTTTACAAGGAGAGAGTTTGTCTCGGTTAGTGAGGTTGTATCCAGAGATCGGGATCGGGATGCTTCACGCTTCAAGTGCAAGAGTACGATTGCTGGAAAACATGCTTTTGAAAATGTCGTAGGAGTGATCGTGTGAGTATGGAGTCCATCGTATTGAGCAACGATTTACAAGAGCTAGAACGTCTAGCGGCCTTTATTCAGGGCTTATCAGGGACCCTCGGTATGGATGAGAAGTCCCTGTTTCAAATCAATTTGGTCTGCGATGAGCTTGTAACAAACATTATTCTATACGGCTACCCTTCTGCGTCAAATGGGATGCATACGATTCGCCTTGATGTTGAGCAAACCCCAGACGGTTGGGAGCTATGTCTAACGGATCGTGGCATTCCTTTTAATCCATTGTTAAAAGCAACCCCTCGCACCGATTTAAGCATCGAGGAACGAGGTATCGGCGGGCTGGGTATCCATTTCGTCAGGCAGGTGATGGACGAGCTTCATTATGAGCGTTTGAATGAGGAGAATGTACTGCTAATGAGAAAAAATCGAATCTAAGAGGAGGGCGTTTCATGAACATTACCGAGCAGCAGCAAGGTGATATTATGCTAGTTAGCTTACAGGGCAGATTGGATGGCAATACATCCGCAAGCTTGGAATCCGCTTTTGCTAAGTTAGTTGAGCAAGGCAACGGTAAATTCGTATTTAATCTGCAAGGGCTGGAGTATGTCAGCAGCGCAGGCTTAAGAAGTTTGCTATCCGCAGCCAAAATGGTCAAAGTCATTCAAGGCAAGCTTGCCCTAGCGCGTATGAACGAGCATGTAAAAGAAGTTTTTGATATGTCGGGTTTTAGCAGCATCTTTAAACTGTATGAGACAGAGGATGAAGCTATTAATGCCATTAAATAATGACATATGTGAGCAGTTTTCCGTGGGATCGGAATAGTTAAGCTGACTAATGGATGGAATCGTAAAGGAGCTGAGCTGGATGGAAGTTATACTGGTCATCTTGTGTCTTGTCGCTGTCATCCAGTGGCAGCAAGCGAATCGAAAACGTCAAGCAGCAGAGCTGGAGCTTCAGCGGACGATGCAGCTTTTTGATGTGAGCTTGGAAGTGAACTCTACGATTCGCAAGCAGGATCTACTGGTCAAAATCATGGAAACCTCTTCCCGAATCATGCATGCAGAGGCCTCCTCCGTAATCCTTGTCGATGAAGAGAAAGGTGAACTGTTTTTCGACCTTGCGCTCGGTGCAAAAGGTGATGAGGTGCGTGAAATCCGCCTCAAGATCGGTGAAGGCATAGCAGGGTGGGTCGCGCAGACAGGAAAGTCGGTCAAGATTGACGATGCGGCTGGGGATGAGCGCTGGTCGTCAAAGGTGGCCAAGCGCGTCGATTATCCAACACGCAATATGCTCTGTGTCCCTCTTGTCAGCAAAGGGAAAATCATTGGCGTGCTGCAAGTTCTGAACAAACGGGGCGATGCACCGTTTACAGATCGCGATTTGCAGTTGCTGGAGTCCATTGCTTCACCCACGGCGGCTTCGCTAGAAAATGCCATGCTGTACGATGCCTTGGAGAAGTCCATACATGCATTGAAAGTAACGACGGCAGCGAAGGAACGCATGGAAAGCGAGCTGCGGATCGCAACCGACATTCAGATGGGGTTTCTTCCTCGTAAGAGTTTAAGCTTGGCGTATCGTGGTGTGGATGCTGAGATTGGAATAGGAGGCAATGGGATGCTTCAAGCCCAAGCAGAGGCGCAAGCGATTATTCGCCCTGCGCGCGAAGTCGGCGGTGACTTCTATGATTATTTTCGCATCGACGAGAATCGCATATTCTTTGTGCTCGGCGATGTCTCTGACAAAGGAATCCCTGCCGCTCTATTCATGGCGGTGACGATGACGCTGCTCAAAGGTAAAATGTCCGCCGAGTTGACCCCAGGTGATCTGCTGACGGCTGTCAATCAAGAGCTCTATAAGGATGACTCCACGATGTTTGCGACGATATTCTGCGGCGTATTGAACGTGGCGACAGGACAGCTTCTATATAGTGACGGAGGCCATTGTCCGCCATACATCGTGAGGGCTGGCGGTGAGGTGGAGCTTTTGAAAGGGAAAAAGGGACTCCCACTTGGCGTTATGGACGACATGGTGTATATGGATAACGAGGTGACGCTAGATCTAGGAGATCGCATCATTGTGTACACGGATGGCATTACAGAGGCGGAAGACCGACTGCAACATCAATATGGCTTTGCCCGACTCCAGGATGTATTGGTGAGGGAACAAGGCAGTAAGCCTGAACATTTGCTTGGTCAAATGGTGATGGATGTGGATTTATTCGCAGATGGCGCTGTCCAATCGGATGATATTGCCGTGCTCATTATTGATCGCAATCCGATAAAATCGTAAACTCCGCTGTAAAGCGTTGTGATATAGTTACTAGATAGACTTCTTGCACACAGGGACGGAATTGTAGAAGTGCAGACCAGTAATACATGCAATGAATGCTTCCATTAAAAGCTCGCTAGGAGGGTTATGCCATGCAAAAATCCCATATTAACCGGCAACCAGATTCTTCTTTGCATACGAATCAGAAAAACAATAAAACAAATTCTCCCGTATCTTCCGATCTGATGAATATTCAACGATCTATCGGCAATCGCGCTGTTGGCAATATGTTGACTATTCAAACGAAAATGACCGTTGGTCCAGCTGGCGATGCGTATGAGCAAGAAGCCGATCAAATGGGCAAACAAGCAGCTGACCATATTGCTGCGTCAGAGAGTAGTGGAGCTTCTAAGCCAGATGTTCAGCGCTCAGAAGGCGGCGAGTCGGAAGATGAAGAGCTGCAGATGAAACCATCATCGGAGTCGCTTCAACGCTCAGAAGGCGGCGAGTCGGAGGATGAGGAGCTGCAGATGAAACCATCATCAGAGTCGATCCAGCGCTCAGAGGGCGGCGAGTCGGAGGATGAGGAGCTGCAGATGAAGCCATCATCGGAGTCGATCCAGCGCTCAGAAGGCGGCGAATCGGAGGATGAGGAGCTGCAGATGAAGCCATCATCGGAGTCGATCCAGCGCTCAGAAGGCGGCGAATCGGAAGATGAGGAGCTGCAGATGAAGCCATCATCGGAGTCGATCCAGCGCTCAGAGGGCGGCGAATCGGAGGATGAGGAGCTGCAGATGAAGCCATCATCGGAGTCGATCCAACGCTCAGAAGGCGGCGAGTCGGAGGATGAGGAACTGCAGATGAAGCCATCTTCGGAAGGTGGTTTTGAAGCGGATGCAGGGATTGAATCGCAGATTAAAGCGAAGCAAGGCAGCGGCAGCAAAATGGATGCAAGTATTCAAGCGAAGATGGAATCAGCGTTTAAGACAGATTTTAGCAACGTAAATATACATAATGATTCAGAGTCATCAAAGATTAATCGATCTATAGGAGCAGAGGCATTTGCTACTGGGAATGATGTGTTTTTCCGAGAAGGTCGATACAACCCAGACACACGTGAGGGGCAAGAATTGTTAGGTCACGAATTAACTCATGTTGTTCAACAACGAGGCGGCAAGTAGCACGAATAAGAATGATTATATGCAGTAAAGGAGTTAATCCGGGATGCCTCAAGGAAAGCAAGGTCAAACCAAACCAGCAAGCCCCTCACATCAGTATGGACAGCAAATGCAAGCGGCTCACTCCAATGCGAGTGCCTCCCAAGTGTCACCCATGGGGACGAACATCTTTATGCAAATGCAGCGTACAGTAGGAAATCGCGCAACACAAGCGTACGCGAATCAGATTATTCAGCGTAATCCTGCGCCGCAACAGGTACCAGTCCCCGTCGTGGCACCAACAGTTGCCTTCCATCGCCGCAGGTCAGGGACTGCTGCACCTCCAGTGCCTGTAGTGCAGACGCCAGCGCCTACTAATGTAGTAGCACCGCAAGGGACGTCAACAGCACAAACGCCAGCGCCAACTACGGTGGTTGCACCACAGTCTACTTCTACCACACAGACACCAGCTCCAACAACGACGACAACAACGCAAACACCGGCGCCAACACAAACAGGGACTGTACAGACACCAGCTCCAACCGTGCAAACACCAACGATACCTTCGGCTTCTACTCTGCATCCTACAGGCGACGATACCAAGGATAATGCAGACATGACATCTGGGGTCGGCGGAACGTTCTCTGACAGCTTTGGTAAACGTGCTGATGATTTGAAAGAGTCGTACGATAAGACGAAGGATGCTGGGACTGCGCAGCAGTCAGCTACGATGGGCGCAGTTGCATCTACCGCAGATCTTGTAAGCGGGCCTTTCCAGATTATGAGTGCCATTAGAGAAACACTCTCTGTTTCTGGTGATGCAAACCGAACGGGTCATAACAAGCGTTGGCAGTATGCAGGCACTGGATCAGCCATAGTTGAGTCCAGCGGTAAAATGGTCAGCGGCTCGGCTGGTCTAGTCGATAAAGCAGCCAAATCAACGGGGAAAGAAAAAGGGGTCGGTGGATCCTCCTCCGTCAGTGATTATACGGGCACAGTAGCGGAAGCGATCTCCGCAGTCAAAAATACGATTATGGCCGTTAAAGGCATTTATGATATGTACAGTAAGGCTTCTGAAAATGGCGGGCTCGATAAAGGTGAGAAAGCAAGAGGGACGCTTGAGATTATTAGTAATGCAATCCAAGCTGCGCAATCTGGTATCAAAGTGGCGAAGGGCATTATGGAGATCATGGAGACGAGTACGGCCAGTTTGACAGCTGTTATTCCAGGCGTCAGTATTGCCGTAAGCGGTGTGAAAATTGCTATCAAAACGGTTGATGTGATCAAAGCTGGTTTGAACCGCAGCGCCATGACTACAATGAAACGTGATTTCAAAGGAAAAGCTGAGTATGCAGATATTCTGAAAGAAAAACGTTGGTACACGCGAAATGCTGGTGTGGACAAAGCGAAGCTGGCTGCCAAAAAGGTGCAGTTAAATGCTGACATTGCGTCAGGTGATCCAGCTAAAGTGGCAGCAGCTAACCAACAACTTGATGAAATCGCCCAGTACGAATTAGCGAAAGAAATGAAAAATATTAACGTGAAGCGAACAGATCGTGGAGCTATTCAAATTGGGCTTGAGCTTACGAAGATTGCCGCCGATATTGCGACACTCACTGGGGTAGGTGCTCAAGTAGGTACGCCGCTGAAAATCGTTGCCACAGGTATTGGTGCAGCTATGCCAATTGCCAGAACATTGAAGCAAGCTGGGCGTGATCGCGCATCGAAAGCAGGCGCATGGGGAATTACTAAGGCAGTCTTTAACGCGGATAAATCAACCGAGAAGAAGCTGGAAAAACGTGCGCACGATACGGATCTTATTTTTGATATGTTTGCGAAGCTCCCTGTATACGATGAAGCGGACCAAGCATGCGTAGCGAGATACAAACAAGTAGAGAGTTTTGTAGAAGCAGCTGGTGTCAGCATTCAAGCTTTGTATCAATTCGAGAGCGATCCAGCTAAGCTGAAGGGCGCCATTGTTGAAGCAATGGGCAAGAGAGAATAGGAGATTAAACACATATGTTGACTGAGCTTGCACATGCGCGCCATTTGGCGCAATTAGGGCAATTGAAAGAGATTTTGGATGAAGCTGAGCTCGCCACGAACTTATTAGAGAAATCCGAAGCGATTCCGCTTCATGTGCTTATGGCAGGATTTCAAGAGGATAGTAAAGGACGGGATCGCTTCCTTCACTTTAGTTTCTTACCATTGAATGATGAGGAAATTGTTGCGATTCAACTGTTGCAGATCTACAGTACACTGCCGTTTCATCTTCAAGCAGGTGCCCGTGAAGAGGTAGCCTCGCTCTTACTAGAAATTAATACGCGCTTACCAATCGGTCACTTTGGTGTGAATGAGGAAGGCGAAATCCACTATCGTTATGTGTATAGCCTATCAGCTTCTCGCACGTTTGAAGGTGATGAAGTACTAGAGATTCTTACTTTGTTTGTGTACATGTGCGATATGTTTGCAGAGCATATTGAGCAAGTTGCCACGGGTGAAGCGAAAGCGGAGGAAGTTATCACCGCTTTGAGATCTTAAAATAAACAGAACGACCTCCAAACCTATTAGGGTTGGAGGTCGTATTCATATTTCCTCGGAAATATTCGACTTATTTCACCTTGTTTTGCAGCAGCTCAACGAATTGCTTGCCGACATCTCCCATTTGACCGCCTGCTGGGCGATTGCCACCACCGAAGCCGCCGCCATTCTGTTTTTGGCCATCGGCTGTCTGTCCATTTCCTGTCCCACCTGTGGCATTGGCTGACGGAGAAGGGGATACAGCTGGTGTCTGCGTTTTGCCTGAATTGCCATTACCGCCTTGACCACCGGCACCACCATTTCGATTGCTCGGACGTTGACCATTTTGATCGGAATTGCCTTGACCATTTGGTCCACCGTTACCGCGATTACCCATGCGTGATTCCGCATCTGTGAGGTAAGTCTTTTGAGCATCTGTCAGATTAGCTAGCAGCTTGGTTTTATTATCATCACTAAGCTCTTTCTTCGCGATGATATCTTCAGCGACTGGCAGCATAGCTTGCGCTTGCTCCTTCGTGATGGTCAACCCATCTGCTTTATCCAGCATCATTAGCATTTGAAAAGTACTGAAAAGTTGTCGCTGTGCAGGGTCCATCGCAGGACGGTTTTGCTGGTTATTTTGTTGGCCATTTCCAGCTGCCTTTTCTGTTTGCTGCCCGGACTGAGCGGTGCCAGCAGCTGCAGTTGGTGTGTCAGATTGATTCCCGCATCCAGCTAGAAGAATGGGGATTAGAATGCATATGCCTGCTAATTTTTTCATATTCATACGTGTATGTATCACTCCTATTTTTGTTTTCCACGTTGTTATTGTACGATGGTATTATGAAAGAATAGCGAATAAAAGCTGAAAGTCAGCTTAAAATTAGTGGATGAAATGCCATGAGGGAGGCGCCAAATGGAGTACAGAACGATTGATGTGGAGAAGGATAGAGAAACGATCATCGCCTTTCGGAAAGACTCCTACGTGGTGAGCTTCGGGAGTGAAGAAGGCTTTGGGGATGAAGAAGAGTACGTGAGAAAGATTGCCGATCGTGCTAGGCGCTTTCCAGAGGGGCTCGTGTTGATTGAAGATGAAAATCAGCCAGTTGGCCAATTGGAGCTTCAAATTGTGTTTCATGAAGGCAGTTACATTGGCTATGCTAACTTGTTCTACTTGATTCCATCCTACAGAGGGAAGGGATACGGGCGACAACTAATAGCTTATGCGGAAGGTTTCTTTGAAAAATATGCGGTGAAATCGTATCATTTGCGCGTGGCTCCAACGAATGTACGAGCGCTGCATTTGTACGAGACCTGCGGTTTTCGCCTTTTAGAAAAGGAAGAAGATCAACCCTATCCTGTCTGGCGAATGGTTAAGGATCTCTAAGATCTCTAGTAGCAAATAAGCCGCTAAAGCGCGACATACGTGCGCATAGCGGCTTATTTCATTCTGACGTCTCGTTAGATGACCAGTGTGCAGGGCGTGTTAAGTGCGCTGGCAGCTTCGTGTGTATATCGCCTTTGGCAGCATTCACTTGAAACTGAGTAAGAAATAGACTGTCACTCAGATCAGCGCCTCGGAGGTCAGTATCCCGAAAATCAGCACCGATGAGATCCACTTTTCGTAGATCTGCCCCTCGCAAATCTGCAGCAATTAAATAAGCACCTCGCAAGTTGTTAGCTCGTAGATCTGCGCCTTTCAGATTAGCGCCAATCAGATCGGCACCCCTCCCATAGGTTTTACGGCGCCCTTTGGTGACGGGCAGCTGTTGGAGCGCCTTTTCGCGCACACTTTCACTTGTTTGAAGAAGTCGAACATTCACGGCGGCTCGATGTGCGGCAACATCCAGCTTGGCCAGACTCTCTGGATTTAATCTAGTGAGGCGCTCGGTTTCTGCAAGTAGGATGTTCAGCTCACTATGAAGCTCTTCCGTTGTGTGCACGTGTAGAGCTTCCGTCAAATACCAAAGCAGCTCCTGAAGCTGCTGCATCAGAGGAAACACCTCAAACATTTGCTTCGCATTCTCAGGCGCATTCCGCCAATCTTGTCCGCGAAAGGTGATCTGTGAAACTTTCTGGCCTGCACCGAAGCAATCATAAACCGTACAGCCGCGAAAGCCGATCTGCCGGAGTTGGGTATGCACACCACAGCGAAAGTTGGCTTGCAGGTTCTTGCAAGGTTGTCCGGCATCTTTTTGATTAGCAAAATCCGTTGAAGCTGCATAAGGAAGGGCCACGCAACATAGACCAAAGCAGCGCTCGCAGTCTCCTTGCAGA
Organism: Paenibacillus sp. J22P165; assembly: GCF_059692015.1. Classification (NCBI taxonomy): domain Bacteria; kingdom Bacillati; phylum Bacillota; class Bacilli; order Caryophanales; family Paenibacillaceae; genus Paenibacillus; species Paenibacillus sp. J22P165. The sequence goes on from NZ_JCAUAP010000001.1 coordinate 75,535, forward strand.
TGTAACCGGTCACCAGCCATATTCATGTCTGCTGCATGTTCATTCTCTATCATTCATAACGATCTCCTTGTACCATACTCATTTTTATATTATACAACGAAGAAGCCATATGCAAAATCGAAGAGTTATGCTATAACTGGTGAAAAAGCTATTATTACGAACAGTGTAAGAGGGAGACATCCATGAGCACATTAACGAAGGCCATATTAATTGCGGCTAAAGCACATGATGGTCAAGCAGATAAAGGGGGCAACCCTTACATTTTGCATCCAATTCGACTAGCCAGCAGAGCAAAAACAACCGAACAATCCATTGTTGCTGTTTTACATGATGTCGTGGAGGATTCCAGCTTTACCCTATTTGATTTGAAAAAAGAAGGCTTTAGTCTACCTGTCCTAGAAGCGCTAGATTGCCTTACGAGAAGGCCGGATGAGTCGTATGAAGGATTCATTAAGCGAATTAAAGTTAATCCATTAGCGTCATTTGTGAAGCTCCTGGACTTAGAAGATAATTGTGATCTCAGTCGCATTGAACATCCTACCCGTCAAGACTATGAAAGAATCGATAAGTACAAAAAAGCGATAACTGAATTAAGATATGGAAGCTGACACCCTTGGTGTCAGTTTTTTTGTCGAAAAAGACTTGTAGAGAGCGGACATCAATCGACATACGAAATGAGCTTTTTGCAATATGATAAATGTATGTATACAAGCTGACTATATGAAGAAAGGGTTGATCGCCATGAACAACATAAAAATATCCTCAAAAGGTATCGAAAAAGCGCTTCGTAAGTTTGATTATTTGCAAGCTATTGCCGAATATATTTGGAACGGTTTCGACGCTGAGGCTACGGCGGTAGACATAACCCTTCATAAAAACATACTAAACGGCGTAGATCAAATCATCATTGCAGACAATGGTTATGGTATTAAGCTGAAGGATTTAGAAGGAAAGTTTACGCCTTTCTATGAATCCGAGAAGAGTGTGGATCCTGACAAACGAGGGAGAACGACTTCGGCAATGCATGGGAAAAATGGGATAGGCCGCTTAACGTTTCACCATTTTGCTTCCGAGGCGATCTGGCAAACAACCTATGAGGATGGGCTTTTGCTCAAAAATACATACAGCATCCGCATTCATGCGAAACAGTTGGATGCTTATCATGTGACGAAGCCTGATGTAACCGATAAGGATAGAGGGACGACCGTCACATTTAACAATATTATCAAAGAGTTCGTCGTTGAGGATTTTCTAGCATTTTTGAGCAGAGAATTTGGATGGTTCTTAGAATTGCACGCGGACAAGCCCTACACGATTCGAATTGATGGGGAACCGTTAGATTACGCAAGCTTGATCGCGGAAAAGGAAAGCTTTACATCTGTGCATCCGATGTCGCAGACGAAATTTCGCATCACGTATATTCGTTGGGAAGATCGGATGAATCATGAATATTCGAAGCTGTATTTTATCGACTCGAAACAGAAAGAGCAGCATAAACAACCGACGACGTTTAACAATAAAGGCGATGCCTTCTACCACAGTGTATATATTCAGAGTAAGCTGTTTGATCAGTTTGATTTTAGCTGCGAAGATCTGAGTGGACAGCAGTCGTTCACCTTCGGTGCAAGCCGAAAAAGCGATGCTTTTCAATTCCTGCTAGATGAGCTGGGCACGTTCATTAGTGAGAAAAGGCTGCCTTATCTGAGAAAATTATCCGATGCTGTCATCAAGGAATTTACGGAAGCTAAGGCGTTCCCAGCGTTCACCGGTGATCCGGAAGCGGCGGACCTCAGGGATGAACTAGAAGCTGCGATTCGTGAGATGTGTCATGCGGAGCCGAAGGTATTTGCTAGATTAAATCCTGAACAAAAGAAAGTGCTCGCTCACTTGATCCATTTGGTAGGTTCTGAGGAAAGACAACGGTTGATGGCAGCACTATAAGCGGTATGGATAGTGTTGTGTTAGTAGCTGCGTCCTCAATGGACGCGGCTTTTTCAATTGGGAAAGACAGGATTAACAAAGTTTATCTCGAATAGTTGGATACAGCTTTTTTGTGCGAGAACGAGAGGCATGGAAGAGAACATGTTTTATAGCGGCAAGGAGGGTTAACGATGCAAACAGTCTATCTACTATCAGGTCCAGCGGGTGTAGGCAAATCCACCACTTCACGGGCTTTGGTCAAATCTTTGCCAAACTCTGCTTATATTTCAGGGGATGCTGTCAGTCATATGCATGTGAATGGTCGTGAGAAACCGTGGGAAAGCCGATCTGAGCTATCGCTCATTTGGGATAATATTTGGCGGCTTACAGCTAATTTTATTGCACGTGGCGTAGACGTGGTCGTCGATTATGTGACATTTCCTGAAGAAGCAGAATGGCTCCAAACGCAGTTAGCAGAGTTACATGCTGATGTGGTGTATGTTGTTTTGTGGACAGACAAAGCGACGCTACTGCAAAGGGATCAGATGAGACTCCCCCAGCATCAAATGGGTGAACGCTGCTTAATTCTCATCGATGAATTCGAAAGCGCTAGATTAGTAGCGAAGCATTTTCTGGATACGAGTCTACACCATGTTGGAGATTTGAACGAGGTCGTAAATGACATTCGGAGTAACGAAAGATATAGACTGAATCCAAGAGTATGAAACGGCAAGGCAATCAGAAATTTTATCTAAAGAAGGAGCCCCTTTAATGAACAATCACACACCAGGGCTACACCACATCAAAGCAATGGTCGAAAAAAAGGTCACCTGGCTTGAGCTGTTTTACGATTTGCTTTTTGTAGCGGCCGTTTCCAAAGCGAGTCACGTCTTGCTGCATGTACATCATGGCACGATCCCACTGGAGTATTTAAGCAAATTCGTGCTTATTTTTATACCGATTTGGTGGGCTTGGGTGGGACAGTCAGTTTTCATCAATCGGTTTGGGCGGGATAGTACCTCGCATCGTGTTTTTCTTATTCTACAATTATTTTTTGTTCTAATTATGACGGCTAGCTTATCTGTCGATTTTGATCAGTACTTTGTGCCCTTTCTTATCGGCTATTTAGGTTTGAGAGCGATGACGGCCATTCAATACCTGGCTGTTCATCGAAAAGAAGAAGATCATCTACGCAGTACCGCATATTACTTAGGGAGCCGATTCTGGATCGGACTTGCTATATCGGCACTTTCCCTTTTTTTCGATTCGTGGATTCGATACGCGGTGTTGTACGTGGGAATTATGGTAGATATCCTGCTGCCCCTAATGGGACGAAAATACTTGGTGAGAACGCCGATTAACACGCATCATTTATTAGAGCGGTTCTCGTTATTTACGTTGATTTTACTTGGTGAATCGGTTATTAGCATACTCACGGTCTTGCAATCCAGTGATTGGACATGGCAGTCCATCGTTTTCGCAGCCCTCACCTTTCTATTGATCATCGCGATGTGGTGGCAATATTTTGAGAATGTAGAGAAGAAAGTGAACAAAGCGCTGGAAACGGCAGGACAAACCATCATCTATGGCCATTTATTCATTTATTTATCCTTGTGTATGATTGCCGCATCTATACAGCTGCTTTTCTTAGAGCAATTACATTATGGGTTTATGTTAAGTTTTATTTTCGCTTCCGTTCTTTTGTACTTTTTCTCAACATCGCTAGTTTTTCACAAGTATAGACATGCACATCAACGCTTAGGGGTAGCGCATTTGACGGTATTTCTAGGGTTGTTAGTGGTATTTCTTGGGCTAGATCTTATGTTTGAGATGCCCAACTATGTCATCATCGGCGAAATGATGTTATTTTTTGTTGTGTATGCCAAGGGAACGACTTGAGCTATTACTGGGAGGGGAAGATGATATGCGCATCGAAATTGACGCTGACCTTACACTCAAATCACTTGAACCAAAGGATGCAGAAGCCTTATTTGCACTAACTAACACTTGTCGGGATTACCTGAGAGAATGGTTGCCATGGGTGGATGCGACCCAACATAGTGATCATTCAAGAGCATTCATCCAACACTGTCAAAATCAAGAGGCATCCAATAATGGCTTCAATGCAGGCATTTGGTTTAAAGGAGAGTTTGCAGGTTGCATCGGATTTCACCCGATCAATTGGGCTAATCATTACGCGAGTCTGGGTTACTGGTTAGGGGAAGGCTTCCAAGGTCATGGCATTATGACACGAGCCTGTCAGTGGATTATCAATTATTCGTTTAACGAATTGGGCTTAAATCGAGTAGAAATTAGATGTGGCGATAAAAATTTCAAAAGCCGAGCAATCCCAGAGAAATTAGGATTTACGAAGGAAGGCCAGATCCGTGATGCCGCGTGGCTTTACGATCATTACATAGACCTTGTTGTCTATGGCATGTTGAAACGTGAGTGGCGAGCAGCAGAGGAATGATGGGAATGGGGCAGTAAGTCGAGAAATTCGATTTACAGCAGCAGAATGAAGTCAATTGGGCGCTGCAAGTCGAAAAAATCGAGTTACGGCAGTAGAATGCGGTTACTTGGGTGCTGTAAGTCGAAAAATTCGAGTTACGGAAGCAGAATGGGGTCACTTGGGAGCTGTAACTCGAAAAAATCGAGTTACAGCAGCAGATCGGGGTCAATTGGGCGCTGTAAGTCGAAAAATTCGAGTTACGGTGGCAGATCGGGGTCCCTTGGGTGCTGCAACTCGAAAAATTCGAGTTACGGTAGCAGAATGGGGTCCCTTGGATGCCGTAAGTCGAAAAAATCGAGTTATAGCGGCAGAATGCGGTCCCTTGGTTGCTGTAAGTCGAAAAATTCGAGTTACAGCGGCAGATCGCGGTCTCTTGAGTGCTGTAAGTCGAAAAATTCGAGTTAAGGTGGCAGATTGTGGCCTCTTGGATACTGCAAGTCGAAAAATTCGAGTTACAGCGGCGGCTTGCTTTTACCTTATCTTCTAGGACATTCCCCTTGTTGTAAACAAGTTTGTTATGCGGCTTTATGCTCCGTCTTCGTCCCCGAGAATTTGTACCATAGAAGCATCCCCACCGAACAAAACCCAACCACAATGAGCAAGCCATACACATGTTTATACGATTGAAGCAGCGGCGTATTCTCTTGAATTTCAAGGAGTATGCCGCAAATGGCAACGGACATCGCCCCGCCAAAAAACTGTATCAGTTGCAGCAGTCCCATGCCTGATCCGATTAGCTGTTTTGGCAGAATACGTGACGTTTCATTATTTAATGACGCTACGGTTGCGGAAAATGCTGGAGAGAAGCAAAGGTAGCCAATCAGAATAACCAGTGGCGAAGCGCCAATAAGCAGCGAGAAGGCAATCATCACTAGGGTTAATAGCCCATGTCCGATAAGCAAAAACCGCATATTGCCGAATCGATCGATCCATCGACCGACGAAGCGGGTTAAGAATGCGGACAAAATAGCTCCAGGAGCAATCGTCAACCCAATGGTCATTGCCGACTGATTGAACACCTTAGCCAGAATTAATGGCATTAAGAATAAATTGCCAAGGTTCAAGACCAAGATACAGAACCCGATCACAACCAGCTTCCGATATGCTGGATTGGCCAGCAATAAGGGGTTAATGAACGTGTCGCTGGCTCGCCGCAGATGCCACACATGGACACCGAAGGAGAGGGCACTGATGGCTAGCCACACGCCAGAGATCTGTGTCACAGCGAGTAACAAGCTAGCGGCATTGACGACCGTCAATAGCGCGCCTAGCATGTCGAAACGGAACGCCACAGGCTGCTCCTTAGGGAGCAATCGTAGAAGAATAGGAAGAATGACTAAGACCAAGCAGGTAATCGCGAACAACCCATTCCAGCCCCAATATTCGCTGATGAAACCGCCAACGATCGGGCCGAGCCCGAAGGCCATGGCACTCCCCGCCGAAATCATCGCAATGGCTGAGCCTCGACGCTCAAGTGGGATGTAGCGGCTGGCGAGTACGAGTCCAAGACCGGCCATGACCCCTGAGCCGGCGGATTGTAGAATGCGGGCAGCAAGTAAGGTGTGGAACTCGCGCGCGAACAGTCCAAAAACAGAGGAAAGTCCAAGGATGATAAGCCCAACGGTTAGCAGCTTGCGTATGGGAAGAACATCAGAGAGTCTGCTGTATAGGACTGTGGATAAGGCATAGCCAATGGAATAGCTAGAGATGACCCAAGCTCCGAGATCCGCAGTGATGTGGAGATCCTGAATAATACTGGGAATGGAGACGTTGAACATCGTCGTATTCATAACAACAATGAACAAGCCAATGGTCCAAACGGGCATTACAATTTTATCGTTCATGTATATCCATCCTGACTGGCGCGAGAAGTAAGTACAACTTCTTATTATAAACCTACATTGACCAATCGCCAAAATTGAAGAAGGGCAGGCGCCAATTGACAGGTTCGCAAATCAGAGGTATTATTTTATTATATATTTAGATAAATATCTAAATAAGGAGGGACTCCCATTTGAATGAGGCGTTTAAAGCGTTAGCAGACCCGACTCGTCGTGAAATTTTACAGCTGCTAAGAGAAAAGAGTATGAATGCTGGCGATATTGCTGATCATTTTAAGATTAGTAAGCCGAGTATCTCGCATCATTTGAACCTGCTGAAACAAGCGGGGCTTGTATTGGATGAACGTCAGGGGCAACATATCATGTACACCTTGCACACTACGGTTGTTGAAGACGTTATCGGATGGATGTTTAACATACTTAACAAAAAAGATCAGGAGGAACAGTCATGAAGAAATGGAGAGAAATTTTATTATTTGTGATTAGTCTATCCCCAGCGTTAGGTGGATTAATCCTGTATAATCGTCTTCCAGACACGATGGCAAGTCATTTTGGAGTCAATAATGAAGTAAACGGTACGATGAGCAAAGAAATGTCACTTTTCATGCTGGTACTGTTAGGTCTGCTGCCGCTGTTCATGCGAATTATGAGAGCTATCGATCCGAAGAAAGCAAATTTCGAGAAATTTCCCGCTGCTTATGAGGTTACGCGGTTCGGGGTTTCCATTCTTTTAGCTATTGTAGGTTGGGGGATCATCTTCTTTAACTTGGGGTACAGCCTGGACTTTAAGAAAATGACAATGATTTTGCTGGGCTTGCTGTTTGCCGTGATGGGGAATTTTTTAACGCAAGTGAAGCCTAACTATACATTTGGCATACGAACGCCATGGACACTCGCCAATGAGGAAATTTGGAGGAAAACACATCGTTTAGGTGGTCCGCTTATGATGGTGGGGGGAGTCATTTCGCTGATCGCTGCGTTCTTAACGTCATCAATCGCAATCGTCATTTTTATAGCGGCCATTGTCATTAGTTCCTGTATTCCTATTCTCTACTCTTACGTGATATTCACCCGGCTTTCGAAGTAAATAAGTTATGCTTGAGGCTGCCAGCGATGCGCTGAGCAGTCTTTTTATTACAACGAGTGCCTCTGCCAAACAGATTGCAGATCTGATTCAAGACGTTCAGTCAAATAATCAAGCATCCATAGCATCCATGGATCAAGTGATTGTGACCTTCGAACACGGAAACGATGCAGTCGTTGCTGCAGGGCGTGCTTTTGAGCTTATTGCCAAAGACGTACATGCCATTGCTGCACAAACGCGGGATATTCGCGGAGCATCTCAGCAGGTGTCTGCAAGCACACAACAATTTAGCGTGACGATGGAAGAAATTTCGCATCTCTCCACCCAATTAGCGAAGAATGTGAAATCCGTCAGTAAACGGACCGATCAGCAGGATCAGCTCATTTGTAAAACATCGCAGCTAGCAGATTTATTAGGTGCGTTAAGCGATAAATTAAATGACATCATGAAGACGACAGAGCAGTCATTCGCCCAACCATAGAGGAGAGTGGATAGCTTACATCTGTTTAACACCATTAACGGTTAAACTTGGGGTGTCACTTTTCAAAGCATATTTCCGATTTAACAGAAAGCCGAAGAGGGAAGCAAGTGATTGCTGAAACAGCATCCCAAGCACAACTGGAATCGCCACGGGTGGCGGGAAGTAAGCAACAGCGAGTACCGCGCCCGCACTAATATTTCGCATACCACTGTTAAACGTAAGGGCAACCACGACATCTTGTTCCCAGCGGAATAACTTGGCGACAAGCCAACCCAGCATGTAGCCCAGTGAAGCAACGAGGAGCACGAAGCCTGCTAATCCGAGTAACTTCGCGTTAAAGTCACGTAAATAAGGTGCGATAACGGAGCTATTAATGGCAACGACAACGCCCATGAAAATCTTAGAAAATGGGCCCAAACGGCCTCCCCATTGCTCCTTAATTTTGCCTTGTGTCCATTGATTCAACAGCATGCCGATGAGAGAAGGAACGACGATCATGAAGAATAAGCCTTTCATCATAGCAAACGTATCCAGCTGCACTTTAGTACCGACTAGGACAGAGAGGGTGTAGGGTACGACGAAAGGAGAAAGAATCGTATCCATCAGAATGATCGAAAGTGTTAGCACGATATTGCCTCGATAAATCGCCACCCACACAAAGCTAGTAATTCCTGTAGGAATGGCTGCCGCCAAAATAAGCCCCGTAATCGTCAAAGGTTCGTGACTATAAACAACATGCCCGAGACCTAGCGCGATGAGCGGCATCCCGACATGCAGAATGAATAAAGTAGCTAGCAGCGGAAGCGGTTGAACGACGACTTTGATGAACTCTTTAAAGCTGGAAGAGATGCTTCCTGAAAAAGTCATAAAAGCAAATAACCAAGGCGATAGATAAGTAAATCCAGATAAGTGACTTCCAAGTAGAACCCCGATAAGAACACTTAGGGGAGTGATGAGCGGCAAAATCTTTTCTAATTGTCGATTCAGCTGAGGCAGCATCTAGGTGTACATCCTTTCGTGAACAACCTGATACGCAGGCTGCTAGGTAGAATATATGAGAGGAACGCTTAATGAGCAGTATTGGATTTCATGAAAACAACGATAAACGCATGCATGACCCACGTCAAGGAAAATTGCAAATGAAGGTTAATGCCATAAATAAAAAAACATGCCATCCAAAGATGACATGCTCTGAGATAACATATTTATTTACCAAGTAAAATTTTCGTGTAAGGAGAATCGATCGGCAGCATGATAACAGGCTCTCCTTTAAATGACACCAAGTAACTATCCAACGTACGATAGAAATTGTAGAAGGCAGGGTCCTGGCCATACGCGGTGTTGTAGATTTTGGCCGCTTCTTGCTCGCCTTCAGCCACGATTTTCTTCGCATCTGCTTGGGCTTGCGCGATCAACTCGCTTGCCTGTCTGTCGGCTTTGGAAGTGATTTTTTTGGACTCCTCATCACCCTCGGACAAGTACTTCGCCGCGATCGATTGACGGTCAGAAATCATCCGTTTATACACGCTTTGCTTGTTGGAATCAGGAAGATCCGTGCGCTTGATGCGCACATCAACGATTTGGATACCGTAGTTATCACGTTCCATTAACTCGGAAACTTCCTTCGTAATCTCATCGTTCAAATTACCACGTTGTGTGTTTTCGCTAATGATATCGCTGTAATTGATCTCTGACAATTTCCGTCTGACGGTGTTGTACACAGCAGCATCAATACGCTCTTCTCCGCCAGTAATTGATTGAATCGTACGCAAGAACTGCTGCGCATCATCGATCCGCCATACCGTATAGTTATCAACTTCGATTGGCTTCTTATCTTTGGTCAAAATGGAAGTGGGCTTACTATCATACACCATTTGATATTTAGGAAGCGTACGAACGGATTCGATGAATGGAATTTTAAAATGAATGCCAGGTTCTGTTTGGATACGAACCGCTTCTCCAAATTTGAGAACGACTCGGTATTGCCCCTCTTTAACAATAAATAAGGAGATCAAGAAGAGAAAAACGATAACTACACCAAGGATGGATCTAAGAATCCATTTACGTTGTAAGGTCATTTCGCAGCTCCTCCTTGCGTCGTGCCGGTTGCAGTGCCAGTTGCAGTGCCAGTTGCAGTACCAGGTGGGCGCAACAGCTCGTTAATTGGTAAGTATTTAACCGTTTCGCCAGTGCTGTCACTGATAAAAATTTTGGCATTCGGCAATATTTTTTCTAACGTCTCGATGATAAGCCTGCTCTCTGTAACTGATTTATTGTTCGCATATTCCGCATACAGGGCGTTAAACTTCGCTACATCCCCCTGCGCATTCAAAATCCGTGATTTCTTCTGAGCTTCGGCATTTTCAAGCAGTGCTTGAGCGTTACCGCGCTCCCTTGGCAGGATATCATTTTCGTATTTCGTCGCCACGTTAATTTTCGTGTTTTTCTCTTCACGTGCATTGGTTACATCTTTAAAAGCATTTTGCACATCGCCTGCTGGCGGCTCGATATCTTGGAACTTCAAATCGACAATATGAATACCTGTTTGATATTTGGTTTGCATGTCAATCAATCGTTCTTTGACCTTGCCTTGGACCTCGGTCTTACCTTCAGTTATGGCAAAGTCTAAGGCTGTAGCACCAATAACTGAACGAATTGCTGCACTCGCGGAGTTGCGAAGGAACAATTCAGCATTATCAATATTGTACAAGTAGTTACGCATGTCACTGATATTCCATTCCACAACAGCATCAGCGGACAAAATATTTTCATCCCCCGTAATCATCATCGCTTCTTCTTCTACGGGAGTAATTTTACCACCCACTTCACGGAAGCCAATTTGGATGCGTTGTGTCTTTTTAGCAGGAAGGACAATGACCTGTTGAATCGGAAAAGGGAGTTTAAAGTGCAGCCCAGCTTCCTTCTCGGTCGTATATTTGCCTAATGTTAAAATAGCCGCTTTCTCATGCTCCTGTACCGTGTAGAAGGTGGAAGATCCGAAAATAAGGGCGAGAACGATAACAAGGCCGATAACAATTTTGGTCATCAAGCCTGGCGGGAGGGAAGAGGGTCTTCGTCGATCGGGTTCTGGCAGTACAAATGGTTCCATGGCAAACACCCCTTAATATAAGATTTACTGATATGCTATACGGGAAGTTTTGGAAATGGTTTCAATAGGGAGACGTAATTCTCAGCATGCTGAGAAAGGACAGGTCGATGGCAAGTGGAGATGGAAAATTGTTATTTCCAAGAGTTGGTTGTCATGCTATGATATTGAGTAATTGCATACGAATGAATCCCTAGGGGCGCCGAGAGGCTGAGACAGTGTAGACTGAACCCTTTGAACCTGATCTGGTTTATGCCAGCGGAGGAAAGTGGAACGAGCTTTGGAGCCAATTTAATCGCTATTTATGATTAGGCAGCCTACAACCACTTTTCTGAGGAAAGTGGTTTTTTTGTGTTTCACGACGATGTCAGGATCGTTGTTTGCATATGAGGATAGGGGATGTTTGCTGGAGAGGAAGTGAGCGATAGGTGTCGGAGAAAGAGTTGCATGTCATATCGGACGGGAAGATTTCATGGTCTGAACTGGCAAAGATTGCGCTTGAGATTTACCCGTATATCACGGCGATCCATATTCGGGAGAAAATGAAGTCCTTGGACGAAGTGTTTATCGGTGTGCAGTACTTATTGGAGAAAGGGATTCCAGCTAAGCGTGTGTACGTCAACGGATTTCCTTCTATTGCTCTAGCCTTGCAGACAGGCGGGGTTCAGCTCCCAGGCACGACGCCATCGCTCGTTATTCAAGATGAATTATGCCGGGGGATACAACGAATCGGAGTGTCCGTGCATCATGCAGACGAGGCAAAATGGCGTGAAAAAGAGGGGGCCGACTATGTCATGTTCGGTCATATTTTTGCAACAAACTCCAAGCAAGGAGTGCCGCCTAGGGGTTTGGAGCAGTTAAGACAAGTAGTTAACGAGGTTAACATTCCTGTTATTGCGATAGGCGGGATGACGCCTGCGAGGGTAAAGTCCGTTCTGGATGCAGGAGCATCTGGAATCGCGGTGATGAGCGGAGTATGGGAAGCGGCGGATCCTCTGGGAGCCGTGCTGGCTTATAAAGATCAGCTTAGACAGATTGAGGTGAGTTGAATGTCAGTAACAAGATCAGATGTCATCATCATTGGCGGTGGCGTTATTGGTACATCTATCGCGTATTTCTTAGCGAAAAGAGGGAAATCCGTCACGCTGCTAGAGCGCAGCCAGCTAGGCACGGAAGCCTCGGCTGCCGCAGCAGGCATGCTCGGCGCGCAGTCCGAGATGGAAGACACGGGCGCCCTGTTCCAGTGGGCGCGCCTGAGTAGATCGATGTTCCCCGAGCTCAGCGGGGAACTTCGAGAACTCACGGGCATCGACATCGGTCTCGTCCGTGAGGGGCTGCTGAACGTCGCGCTCAGCGACGTTCAAGAACAGGAGCTGCGCGCGCGGGCGGAGCTTCAACGCGCTGCGGGCGAGAAGGCCCAATGGCTCAGCGCCGCTGAAGCCACGGCCATGGAGCCCGCGCTGAGCGAAGCGACGCGCGGAGCCCTCTACCTGCCCGAAGATGGGCAGGTAGACGCTCCGCTGCTTGCGGCGGCATTCGCGCAGGCGGCGCAAGTGCTTGGGGCGAAGGTGCAACCGTTCGCCCAGGTGCAAGGGCTGCTGACCGCGCAGGAGCGCGTCATCGGCGTGCAGACGGCCGCCGGTCCGCTCTACAGCGACCACGTGGTCGTCGCCGCAGGCACGTGGAGCGGTCAGCTGTTGGGGAGCATCGGCGTCGAGTTGCCGATGTATCCCGTGAAGGGCGAGTGCTTCTCCGTAAGGATGCCGAAGCCTTTATTAAAGAAAACCCTGTTCTCGCCAGGGTGCTATATCGTGCCGAAAGCCGGCGGACGGCTGGTGGTCGGCGCGACGGTCGTGCCGAACAGCTATGACCGCAAGGTGTCGCTTTCGGGCTTAGCCGAGCTGATGGAACGCGCGCGGGAGCTGATGCCCGCTCTCGGCGACGCAGAGTGGGAGAAGGCTTGGTCGGGGCTGCGTCCGCAGACAGCCGACGGGCTGCCTTACATCGGCAAAGTGCCGACGGTGGAGGGTCTGTATACAGCGTGCGGTCATTACCGCAACGGAATTCTTTTGAGCCCGATCACCGGGAGGGTGATAGCGGATTGGATTGTGGGCGGAGAAGTCGCAGGTGAACAAGGGAATCGTGCGATAGCCCCTTGGCTGGATGCCTTCAGCCCGGATTTTTCGCCAAATACGAAGCGAGTGAGTCAGCAGGATCAGGACACATTTTCAGCGACAGGAAAGGAATTGATAAGCATTGAAACTGCACATTAATGGTCAACAGGTTGACGTGCCTGACACGATTCGTACAGTTGTGGAGTTGCTGGCACACTTCGATTTAAGCGACAAAATGCTCGTGGTCGAGCACAACGCAGCCATTTTACATAAAGAGGATCACGCTAGAGCTGAGCTTGCAGAAGGACACAAAATTGAGATCGTTCATTTCGTTGGAGGAGGATAAAAATATGTTAAAAATCGGTCCATATGAGTTTCGTTCACGTTTATTGCTAGGTACGGGGAAGTTTCCTGATTTTCAAATTCAAAAACAAGCGGTGGATATCAGCGAGTCTCAAATTCTAACGTTTGCGGTACGACGGATGAATATATTTGAGGCGAGTCAGCCGAATTTCCTGTCGATGCTGGACACGTCGAATTTCACATTGCTTCCGAATACCGCTGGTGCCAAAACAGCTGAAGAAGCCGTCCGCATCGCACGGTTAGCCAAAGCATCAGGCTTGTGTGACATGATCAAAGTCGAGGTTATTGGGGATGAAATGACGCTGTTACCCGATCCCGTGGAAACGCTGAAAGCATCAGAAATGCTGCTGGAGGAAGGCTTTATCGTACTTCCATATACATCGGACGATGTGTTATTAGCTAAACGTCTGCAAGCACTTGGCGTACATGCGATCATGCCTGGTGCATCACCGATAGGCACGGGTCAAGGGATCATTAATCCGTTGAATCTGAGCTTCATCATCGAACAGGCGACAGTTCCTGTCATCGTGGATGCAGGGATTGGTGCACCTTCGGATGCGTCTTTGGCAATGGAAATGGGAGCAGATGGTGTACTGCTGAACACAGCAGTATCCGGTGCGAAGGATCCTGTCAAAATGGCTTATGCCATGAAACTCGCGATCGAAGCTGGACGCGCCGGTTTCGAAGCAGGCCGCATTCCGAAGAAGCGTTACGCGTCGGCGAGCTCTCCGATGGATGGATTGAGCCGCGTATAGGTTGTGACTAGTGCTCGCTGAGGCGGGGGATGACTCCTACGCCCATTCATGTGGGCACTATCCCATTGGCTCAGGATATGGTTGAACGTTTGCTGACCTGAGCCAAGGGGATAGTGGCGATATAGGCATCTGATTGAGAACATAGATGGATGATAAAAGAGCTGCTGAGATGATGGGGATAGCGAGTGAGAGAGGGGGACTATCATGGCGATTTACAAAGCATTGACGATTGCCGGATCGGATAGTGGCGGTGGCGCTGGTATTCAGGCGGATTTGAAAACATTTCAAGAACTCGGCGTGTACGGCATGTCCGTGATTACGGCTGTAACGGCGCAGAATACACTGGGTGTGCAAGGGGTTTACCCGATGAGCGCGGAAGCGATTGAACGTCAGTTGGCGTCTATTGGGGAAGATTTGCGACCTGATGCTTTGAAAACAGGGATGCTTTTTAGCGGCGATATTATTCGTGTTGTAGCGGCGGCGATTCAGAAATTTGGTTGGAATCAGATTGTGGTTGATCCTGTGATGATAGCCAAGGGTGGAGCTTCGCTCTTGCAGCAGGAGGCGATAGAAGCGATGATCCATTCGTTGTTGCCACTTGCTGATGTGGTGACGCCTAACATCCCTGAAGCAGAGGCGCTTAGCGGGATAGCGATTACGGATGCAGATTCTCGTCAAAAAGCAGCCTTGCGAATTCATGAGTACGGATGCAAGCATGTGATGATCAAAGGTGGCCATGAAGCGAATACGGAGCAAGCAACGGACTTGCTGTATGATGGAGTTTCCTTTACCGAGTTCACTTCGAAACGATTGGTTACGCAGCACACACACGGAACAGGCTGTACATTTGCAGCGGCCTTGACGTCAGGATTGGCGCAAGGACACACGACGAAGGCTTCTTTACAACTGGCAAAAAGCTTCATTCAAGCTGCTATTTCGAAGCCTTTACATATCGGAAGCGGGCATGGCCCGACGAATCATTGGGCCTATCAGCAGGGTGTTCGAGCTGCTGACATGAAAAATACGGCCACACGAGGTGTACGATGAGCTTGAATCAGGAGCAGCTGCGCAAGGCGCTGCGTTTGTATTTAGTGATGGGCAGCCCGAATTGTGGGGGGGCTGACCCGTATGAAGTGCTGGAAGCCGCCATCGACGGCGGCATCACAATGTTCCAGCTGCGCGAGAAGGGCCCCGGCGCCCTGCAGGGGCCGGAGCTGCTCGCGCTGGGCGCGCGGCTGCGCCGCCTTTGCGCGCAGCGCGGGATCCCGTTCATCGTGAACGATGATGAACGGCTGGCTCTAGAGCTTGAGGCCGATGGCATTCATATCGGCCAAGAGGATGCTCCAGCCGCCGCGGTGCGGAAGCGGCTGCCGAATATGATCGTGGGCGTATCGGCCCACGATCTGGGCGAAGCCCAGTCGGCGCTGGCGGAAGGCGCCGACTATCTTGGCGTAGGCCCCCAGTACGCCACGCGCACGAAGCTCGATGCGCGTGAGGTCCAGGGGCCTGCCGTACTAACGCGGATGCGCGCAGGCGGCATCCAGCTACCGCTCGTGGGCATCGGTGGGATCGATGCCACCAATGCCGGCGCCGTCATCCGCGCAGGGGCGGACGGCGTGGCGGTAGTGAGCGCCATCGCGGGTGCGCGCTCACCGCGTGAAGCTGCTGAAGCGCTACGGGTGCTGCTTAGCATTGCGAGTTCGAACACCGACTGACAACACTTTCTCTCCACATCAAATCATGGAATATCAACTGACAAAAATCAATATCTGTTATCTGCCATTCAGCGAATTGGAACGATGAGAGAAGATAGGAATGTTACGATAAAGAAGAGTTGAGTTCGTGGATGCTAGGATTGAGATTAAGGATGTCAGAATGGAAAGTAAGGTTATCACGCGAGCTAGATTAGTGAGATCGCGCATGAGAGAGTGGTAGTGGCTCTATTTACACTTGATAGATGGAATAAGTGTTAATAGATGCCAAATTACGAATAAACTTTGCATTTTCTTGGAGACGTTTCTACCTTTATTGGTGACAGAAACGTCCCTTTTTGCTACCATAGTAGAAAGCTTAATTTCGGTAACCCTTTAAAGCGGTGAAATGTCGCATAGACAAAGGTCTGGTACTGAATCAAAAGGTATCGGAAACCGCAATTGACATAGATTCTGTTTAGCATTATGATACGGTTAAAAAGATTTGACCGTCGTTTAATTAATCTCCATACGAGATTAAAAGTTGACTAAGAGGCGCATGTTGCAAGACTTTTACGAGAGAAATACTCGTTCTAGCATCTAGTACATACGTTCAGCTTGGAACTAGAGAGGGAGGTCGGATCCGCGATGAAGCTGCAGCCTGTTTATATCATTGAAGAACTCGAACAACTCAAAACCATAAGTGATCCACTTCGTGCTAGGGTACTGCTTTATTTAATAGAGAAAGCTTATACCGGGCAACAACTGGCTAAGTTGTTAGGCATGGCGCGCGCCAAGGTGCATTATCATTTGAATGAGCTGGAGCGTCATAATTTGATTTTTGTTGTTCGTACGGAGCTTAAGAATGGTATTGTGCAAAAATTCTATCGTGCCGTAGCACGCGGTTTTGTGCCTGGTGAGAATTTGCTTCCGTATGTTTCTGAGGTGGAAAATTATTATCGAGAACGTACTTTGAGCGTACTTGGACATGCTAGAAACAGAGCGATTCATGCGCCTGAAGAGGCGTTTCAAATTCCATCACCCGATCGATCCCAATGGCCAATTCTCATGACGCAGGTTGAAGTCAAAATGAGTAAAGCGAAATTTACTGAATGGTTGAGGAAGTTTCGCGCTCTAATTTACGAGCTTGATGCTGAACAAGAAGAACACGGGGATTGGTTCTATTTGACCACGGTTGGCTTCCAAACGCATGAAAGGGGCTTTGACCCAATCGAACCCGCGAACGAAGAGGAGAGATAACAAATGTTGGATCCTAGACTAACAAAGCTAGCAGACGTATTGGTGAATTATTCAGTTAAGGCACAGCCAGGTGAAAATATTTTAATCGAAGCTTACGGCATTGATAATGCGCTTGTGAAGGAAATTGTGAAGAAGGTGCACGCAGCGGGTGCGCATCCTTTTGTAAACCTACGTGATCATGCTGTCATTCGTCAGCTGGTTATGGAAGGTACGGAAGCGCAAATGCAGACTTGGGCTGACGCTGATGCGTTTCAAATGAAACAAATGCAAGGCTACATAGGTGTACGCGGCGGAGCTAATATCTATGAACTGTCGGATATCCCAGCAGATCGGATGAAGCTTTATAATTCCGTGTATTATCAACAGGTTCATTTCGATGTCCGCATCAAGGATACGAGATGGGTAGTTCTACGTTATCCAACGTCTTCGATGGCGCAGCTTGCTAGCATGAGCACGGATGCGTTCGAGGATTTCTATTTTAATGTGTGCACGATGGATTATGGCAAAATGTCTAAAGCAATGGATCCATTGAAAGAGCTTATGGATCGCACAGATAAAGTGCGCCTAGTAGGCCCAGGAACGGATTTAACTTTCTCCATCAAAGGGATCGGCGGCGTGAAATGCGACGGAGAACTGAACATTCCAGATGGCGAAGTGTACTCGGCTCCAGTGCGTGATTCCGTTAACGGGGTCATTTCTTATAATACACCGTCACCGCATGACGGCTTTATCTTTGAGAATGTTGTGCTTCATTTCGAGAATGGTAAAATTGTTAAAGCGACTGCGAATGATACAGATCGCATTAATGAGATTTTTGATATGGATGAAGGCGCACGTTATGTTGGTGAGTTCGCGATCGGCGTGAATCCTTACATTCAGCACCCGATGAAGGATATTCTGTTCGATGAGAAAATCGACGGCAGCTTCCACTTCACGCCTGGTAATTGTTATGATGATGCGTACAATGGCAACAAATCCTCGCTCCACTGGGATATGGTTAATATCCAACGTCCGGAATACGGCGGCGGCGAAATTTGGTTTGACGATGTATTGATCCGTAAGGACGGTATCTTTGTATTGCCTGAGCTTCTCGTTTTGAATCCAGAAAACCTGAAATAGGTTTCTCGTTGTATTAAAAAAGGTTGTCCATCGTCATAGACGTGGGCAACCTCTTTTTTGTTGCAGATAAGATTTAGGGTTTATTGATTTTTTAATTGTTGCACAAGCTTCTTAGGTGCAGTCCGCGCATACCCTTCGACGATTAAATCTTGAATTTCAGTCCATGGCACAAGGTCAACCTTTAGGATACTCACCCAGCCATGACGGCCGATGTAAGGCGTTTTTTGATAGGCTGTACCCTCTTGACCTAGCAGGAATTCTTGGGTCGTAAGCTCGGTTTTGAGTGCTGTTGAGACTTGACCATCTGTCTCGCCAAGCATGATGAAGGGCTTGTCTTTCACACGAAAAGTCGTATGACCAAATTCATCTACCTTTTCTTCGACTTCAGGAAGCTTGGTGCAAAAATCTCGAAATCTGGCTAGATGGGCCAAACTCGAAGGGGATTGAAGCTGATGATGAGACACAAGGTTCAACTCCTATCATGCATTTGATGTTAAATTCGGCGTTGCTGTGACTGGTACTGTCGAGGCGGCAGTCCGACGGCTTTCTTAAACGTCCGAATGAAGTTCGAATAATCGTTGAAGCCCGCTAACTGACAAGTGTCGGTGACCGTAGAGCCTTCTCGCAGCAAATGCTTAGCCCTTGCAATACGTTTGAACAGGATGTGCTCGTGAATCGTGCTGCCTGTATGTTTTTTGAATAGTCGGCATAGGTAAGAACGGTTCATAAAAACGACTTGCTCCAGAACCTCTAGCGACAGGTCTTGTTCCAAATTTTCATCAATGTAGGTAAAGAGTGAGGAGAGCTTGTCCGGCATCATGACTTGCTCTTCTTGTTTACCTTGATTTTGAAAGATCCGATTAATAAAAACGAGCAGTTCAATAAATGTGGATACGTATAAAATCTCGGAACCTGGCAGTGCCTGCGGACGGCGATGCATCTCCATGCGGTCATAGAGCTTCATGATGTCGTCAATTTGCGGCGGCGTCAGTCTCATTCGATTTTGCTCACCAAATACCCGATTATCAAAACAATCCAACAAGTTGAACTGTTGAGAATTGAATTGCTGGAGAATTGCAGGATTGAAGTGAATAACGACGTTCTCGTAACGCTGTTTTTTGGACTGAAAATTAGGCCGATGGAGCTCGTTGCTATGCATAATCAGCAGGTCGCCATACTGTAAGGGATAGACTTGCTTTTCGATAAAATAATGAACGTCACCTGTAAGGAAAAAGTAGATTTCATATTGGTCCTGATGCTGGTGGAAGTCCAGTGGAATCGGATTATGGGTCACCGCGTGTCGAAAAGTCAACAACTGATGAAGATTATTGTACATTTCCTGCATATGAAGATCTCCTTGTCTGGAGTTGGAGTCAATATAAGCAAACTTTTGCCCAATTAATGCAATGAATACGTTTTTATTATACTGCAAAATATAGGAGAGATAAACATTTAACCTAATCTTGCTTATACCTAAGGAGGCTTATATATGAAATTATCCGTATTTACTGTAGCTACACCAGATTTGACACCAGAAGAGCTTGCTAAAGCGGCCGCTGCTGCTGGTATTACTGGCATTGAGTGGCGCTTCAAAGATATCCCTGCAAATGCAATTGGACAAAAGCCTTCCTTCTGGGGAAATAACCTATGCTCGATCGACCCAGCGGCGTCTGATGCAGAACTTGAGCGTTTTAAGCAGGCTGCATTGAACGAAAATTTAGTGAACCTAAGCATTACACCTTATCTGAATAACTGTGATGTTGCGGAAACAGAGAATGTTTTCAAAGCTGCTCAAAAGGTCGGCGTACCTTTCATCCGCGTGGGTGTACCTGGTTACGATAAAAGCCAAAACTACAATGATTTGTTCGCCAAAGCGGTGGACTACCTTCACCATGTACAAGAGCTTTCTCAACAGTATGGTGTGAAAGGTCTAGTTGAAACACATCACAATACGATCACAGCGAGTGCTGGATTGGCGCATCGACTTGTATCTGGTTTCAAACCAGAGCACATTGGTGTCCTTCACGATGCAGGTAACATGGTGCATGAAGGCTTCGAGAACCACCGTATGGGTCTTGAATTGCTAGGACCTTACCTTGCACACGTGCATGTCAAAAATGCTGCATGGACGCTTACAGGCGAAGAACAAGACGGCATTAAGCTTTGGAAAAGTGACTGGTCACCGATTGATGCGGGTATCGTGAACTGGAAGCAAGTGCTTGGTGATTTGAAAGCAGTTGGCTACGACGGCTACCTCGGTATTGAAGACTTCAGCTGTCAATTCGGGACAGTTGAGATGCTGAATAACTTCTCAGCGAAAGTGAAGCAATGGTTGGCTTAATGGCATAAAAGAAAAACCTTCAAACCACGGACAGTGGGTTGAAGGTTTTTTGTGTTCATCAAGATGGATTAAACGATGGTTGCAGCATCACAATCGCTCGAATCGCAGCATCAATTTCCCGTTCAATAGCGCCAGAAACGACATCCGTATGCGGATTGTATACTTCCCGTAAATCAGCGTCTGCGTAGCCATCTAAAGCGACGATGGCACCAGCACGCACGCCACGCAACGTAGCGATGATATAGAGGGCAGCAATTTCCATCTCAACAGCCAAAGCGCCAGCTTGCTTGTATTTACGATGCGGGAATTCCTCGACCCCTTGGAAGAAAGCATCCAAGGTAACGGTAATCCCTTGCTTTACGAGTCCATCTGTCTCGGACGCGGCTTCAAACAGCGCGCGTGTAACAGCGTGATCAGCTACCGCAGGGAAGCCATGAGGCACTAACTGGCGAGTTAAGCCTTCTTCACGTACCGCCGCGGTGCTTACAACGAGGCTGCCAGGAGGAACATCGGCTGAGTAGGAACCAGCGGTTCCGACGCGAATCAGTGTTGTGACGCCGCCTTTGATGAGCTCCTCGAAGCAAACAGCAGCGCCAGGGGATCCAACGCCATGGCTCACAACGGTGAGGGGCACGCCATCCTTTTCGCCAACGAAGGTGCGATATTCCCGGCTGAAAGAGAGCTCACGTGCGTTGTCCAGCTTGCGTGAAATGGCTTCTGCTCGGAACGGATCGCCGCAGACAATGGCATAGGGAGTTAAATCTTCCGAATTGACTTGTAAGATAGATAAAAGCAACTTAATCGAACTCCTTTCTGACCCACTCATCTTCAGGGATTGGAATGGCTTCGCCGGAGAAGCGCTGTTCTTCGAACGGGTCTGCGACGTTATGGAAGCCATTACGTTCCCAGAAGCCCTCGCGATCTTCCGCCATGAACTCGATACCGCGAATCCATTTTGCACTTTTCCAGAAATACAAATGTGGAACAACGAGTCGGAGCGGCCAGCCGTGTTTAAGCGTAAGCGGCTCTCCATCGTAACTCATCGCCAGCAAGATATCGTCACCCATCAGATCAGCGAGCGGCACATTCGTTTCGTAGTCATGATCTGCATGCAGCATGACAAATTTTCCTTCTGGTTTCACATCAATCAGTTGAAGGAAATCTCTGAAGCGCACACCTTCCCAGACTGTATCCAGCTTGGACCAACGGGTCACACAGTGAATGTCGCATTGGATTTGTGTACGAGGCAGGGCTAGTATGTCGTCGTAGCTGAATGTTTTCTCTTCGGCTACTTGTCCAAAAACACGCAAGGACCATGTGGACATATCGTAGTCCGGCACTTCACCCTCATGTAAAATAGGGAATCGCTCCGTGACCATTTGCCCCGGTGGAATTCTACCCGCAAGCTCCTGTGGTACATCTACAGCGGGAATTTGCATGCGCTTGATGCGCTCCGCTTTGGTGTCTTTGCTCATCTGTTAACCTCCTAAGCTTGCTTGTATAAACACTTATCGCGAACTACCATTGGCTTTCTGTGCATCTGCTAAGTAGTTGTTTTTACGGAAGAACAGCATGGCAAGCAATGTCACGATATAAGGCAGCATTTGAGTGAAATGCGTAGGTAGTGAGAAACCTTGCAGTCGGATACTGAATGCATCCATTAAACCAAATAATAAACTGGAAGCCATAACGCCAAGTGGATTAGCTTGTCCTAGCATCGTTGCTACAAGCGCAATGAAGCCGCGGCCTGCAGTCATGCCTTCAGTGAACATCGTCACTTGTCCCAAGGAAAGCTGAGCACCTGCTAGTCCGCAGAGAACACCACAGATCAGCACGGCGATATATTGCATCCGATTGACTTTAATACCGAGACTTTTTGCGGCAATCGGGTTTTCTCCGACCGCAATCATGCGGAAGCCTAGAACCGATTTAAAGAGCAAATATTGAAGCCCGAATACAAGTGCAAAAGCTAGATAAACCAGCGGGGAATGTCCGGAAATGATCCCGCCAATGAAAGGGATATCTTGGATGAAGGGAATGTCCCACTTCGGAAGCCCAATCATATTTTTATCATAATAAGCGCCTTTTACATTAAAAATAGCTTTCAAGCAAAACGCGGTTAACCCTAAGGCAAGAAAGTTGAACGAAATACCAACGACGATGACATTCGCTTGCAAGTGAATACTCATATAAGCAAATATCAGTGAAAACAGCATGGTTACGGCTATGGCGATGAGCACGGCAAGGAATACGTTGCCTGTGTAATAGTTGCCAACAATTGCTGAGAAGGCGCCAACCAGGACGAACCCTTCCAAACCGACATTAAACAATCCGACCCGCGAACAGATCGCTCCGCCGAGTGCTGCAAGAAGAATAGGAGCGACCATGCGAAACATGGAGTTAAATAAAGATACATCAAGAAGATGCTCCATCGCTCTTGCCTCCTTTCCGACGTTTCCATAGGGTAAAGCTGAATTTAGCAGTTACAAAGAGAATGAGCAACGATTGAATGACACTGGATATCTGCAGTGGAATGTCTGTATTGCGTTCTACTCCCATGCCTCCAGTCTGCAAGGCAGCAAGAAGCAAAGAGGCGATAGCCGTACCTAGCGGATGAGCCCCTGAAAGCAGAGTCGCCATAATACCTGACCAAGCGTAGCCTGGATTTGAGATCATGCCATCCGTATAACGATACTGCATACCGAGTACCTCAATGGCGCCAGCAAGCCCGGCAAAGCCGCCGCTGGCGAACATACTTGTTAGCATTACTTTCCGTCTATTTACCCCGCCATAGGCGGCAAACAACGGGTTATAGCCCAACATCCGAATTTCATAACCGGCAACGGTATATTTAATGAACAAGAACAGGAGAATCGCTAGTCCAATGGCTATGATAAAGCCGACATGGACGCTCATTCCTTGGAACAGCTTGGGAAGCCATACGCCTTTATCAATCATCATCGTTTGGGCGAGCGCTGCTGAACCCGATGTGTCTTTCAATGGATAAGCCACTAAATAGCCTGCGAATAAAGCCGCAATATAATTGAGCAACAATGTTGTAATGATCAAATTCATTCGGAATTTCGCATCGAGCCAGCCAGCAAAAGCGGACCAAATGCCACCTGCCAGAATGCCGCCAAGAATGGCCGCCAACAATTTAAAGAACGGTGGTCCAGGCAGGTATAGTGCAACCATAGCGCTGGATAATGCGCCAAGAATCATTTGGCCTTCAGACCCCATGTTGAAAAATCCAGCACGAAAGGCGATAGAAACACCTAACCCAACAAGAATGAGTGGAGTCGCGCGCGTTAGTGTATTCGTGAAATAGAAGAAGTTGCCGAAGGCACCTTTCCACATTTCTGTGTATGTTTCAATGACGGACCCGCCAATTAGTAGAATGGCAATCGCACCACCGAGTAAACCGATGAAAACGGCAAGCAGCGGCTGAATCCAAGCGCTTAGGTTGAGTCGACTTTTAAGCATCTGAATTTCCCCCTGCCATCCATAAACTAATTTGCTCCTCTGTTGCGTCTTCGGCCGATAGTTCCCCGACAATTCGCCCTTCGTACATAACCACAATACGATCAGACAACTTGAGAATCTCCGTTAATTCGGAAGAAACTAATAATATAGCCCCTTGCTCATCCCGCTTGCGCAGCAGCTCTTCATGAATCAACTCCATAGCACCAATATCTACGCCGCGCGTCGGCTCAGCCGCAATGAGGAATGGTTGCTTCTGGGCAATTTCTCTGGCTACAATTAGCTTCTGTAAGTTGCCACCAGAAAGATACTTCACTTTGGTATCTTGCGAGCCGGTTTTAATCTGGAACTGTTGAATGAAGCGGCTAACCAAATTGCGAAGCTCCTGACCATGAAGTAAGCCAGAACGGCTTGTCGTTTTATGATGGCCCATCGTGCCATTCTCTAGCACAGTACCTTCTTTGGCTGCACCCCATTGATACCGATCCTCAGGGACATGTGATAGTCCAATTTCCCTGATTTCGCGAACAGAACGTCCACGAATCGGTGTTCCTAGTAGTTGAATGTCACCCTGATCAATCGGCTGAAGCCCCGAAATAGCTTGTATCAATTCGGATTGGCCATTACCTGAAATACCTGCTATACCTACGATTTCTCCAGCCTTCACTTGCAAATTAACGTTATTCAGCACGGGCTTGCCTTTATCACCAAGAATAGAAATGTTATTAACCTGAAGGACTGTTTGACCTGAATTCAAAGTCCGTTTCTCAAGCTGCTTCAAATCTCTGCCTACCATTAATTTGGACAATTCTTCAACGTTTGTTGCCCCAGCATCAACGGTGCCCGTCACCTTGCCGTCCCGAAGCACAGTAACTCGATCAGCTACTTCCATAACTTCATGCAGCTTGTGTGTAATAATAATGAAGCTTTTGCCCTGATTAGCAAGACTTCGCATAATAACGAGAAGTTCTTTCGCTTCAAGCGGCGTAAGTACTCCAGTGGGCTCGTCCAAAATAATAATATCGGCGCCTTGATATAATACCTTCAGAATTTCAACACGCTGCTGTAATCCAAGCGGACAATCAGCTACCTTCATGCGGGGATCAATAGGGAGGCGGTATTTGGCACAAAGCTCCTCTACCTGAGCGATAGCCTTTTTACGGTCAAAAGCAACGCCAGCTCTGGGTTCATTACCGATTACAATATTTTCAGCCACGGTAAATGACGGGAAGAGCATGAAATGCTGATGAACCATCCCAATACGGTGGCGGATAGCATCCGTAGGATTCGTAAACACGACTTCCTTGTCGTTCAAAAGAATCTGACCAGCCGAAGGCTGCTCCATACCGTACAAGATACGCATCAGGGTTGTTTTGCCAGCGCCATTTTCCCCAACTAATGCATGGATCTCACCTTGACGCAGTGAGAAATCAACGCCGGAATTCGCTGTTAAATTGCCATATGTTTTCGTAATTTGACGCATTTGAAGCAGCATAACGGTTTTTCGCTCCTCTACCTAGACATGCGGAAACTGCTTACGTCTCCGTAAACAGTTTCCAGGTCAAACCTATACGATTGTCGCGCGATTATTTTACTGGATTTTCTACTTTCACTTTACCAGAAACGATATCATCACGGATAGCTTTTACCTTCGTAATGACATCTTGTCCAACGAAAGGACTTAGTGCCGATTTCGTTTCTCTTGTAACAAATGTAAGACCAACGCCATCTTCTTTCAAGCCGTAGTCAACAGCACCGAATTTGAACGTGCCGTTTACGAAATCTTTCACGGTTTGATAAGCAACAGCATCTGTTCCTTTTAATTGGGAAAGCACGATATGCTGTGGATCTGTTACTGTACGGTCGATATCTTGACCGGAAGTAAAGAAGCCTTTTTCTTTTGCTGCTTCAAATACACCAAGATCGCCTACAGCCGATGCGCCTGCAATGAAGTCTGCGCCTTGTGAGAATTGAGTTAATGCCAATTCCTTTGCTTTAGCTGGATCCGTGAAGCTGCCTACATAGTTAACGATGAATTTCGCATTCGGGTTCGTTGCTTTCAAACCTTCTTGGAAACCAACCGTATATTTCTTGATAAGTGGGATATCGACGGCTGCTACCATACCGACAATGTTTTTCTTCGTAGATAGACCTGCTGCTGCTCCAAGCAAGTAAGCTGCTTCATGTTCACGGAAAACAACGCTGCGAACATTCGGAAGATCAACAACGGTATCAATAATCGCGAAAGATTTCTTCGGATTTTCAGTTGCTACTTTTTTAAGAGCATCTTCAGCTGTGAAAGAGCTTGTAATGATGAGATCATAGTTGTCAGCAACGGCAGCGCGCAAGTTTTGCTCGATCGCGCTCGCATCTGCGGATTCAACAGTTTTAACGGTTACACCAAATTCTTTACTAGCTTTCTTTACACCCTCATCCATTTGTGTAAAGAACGGGTTCACACCGATCTTCTCAGGTGTAATAAGGATAATCTTCTTATCTGATTTGCCTGCTGGCGCACCGGATGCTGCAGGTGATGCTGTGTCTGTCTTTGCTGCCCCACAGCCTGTTAGTAATACAGTTGCTGCAAGAACTGAGAATATTGCTTTTTTCATGGTGTTTCTCTCCTCTATATCTAATATGTATATGGAATGAACCAATGACTTCTTTTATATCCTACTAAAAAAGTCGGATATAGTCAAAGGGGTTATTTTCCAATTCGACAAAATCAAACATTTTTCTACAATATTAAATCCCATCCGCTATTATACTAAATTGCATGATCACAATCCATAAGAATTACTTGCCAACTGTGAATAAAGAGAAAACCTTCAAAACCATGAGGCTGCGGTTTTCAAGGTTTTCATTTCTATTTATGAAAGTGTATGTTTCTTAACTATATCTTTCCGCATTCGTAGCGTCATCCATGCACTGACCGCATAAATTCCCGCGCTAACATAAAACAACACATCAATCGTCAGCCAATCAATGATATAGCCTCCGATGAGTACTGCGAAACCTGAAGATACCGATGTCCAGAAATGGTAATGGCCAAGCGTGCCTCCGCGGTTACCTCGCTCAGTCCCATCTGCGAGCAATCCGCGTTCGCTCATTTTTTGCATAGCGTTACAGACGCCCATGCATGCTTGTAGAAGTAAGACATAGCCATAGGAAGGAATCCACGGGAAGACGAGCATGGCTGCCATCATTCCGAGCGAACCGCCTGCCATCATGTTCACGGAGGAGCGGTCAACTAGTTTATTGAGCCAGAAGGAAGAGGCGGCAGAGCTTATCGTAAAAATAGCGAAAGCGAGTCCGTAGGCCGAATAGGTGCTGCCGAGATTTTTCAAGAATAGCAAGTAGTAAGGGTAAATCATTCCCGCTGCTAATGTCGCTAAGCTTTGGGATCGTATGAGTAGTCCGACATTCATCCTAATCCCCCCTATAATCATCGTAGAATTGGTTCATAAAAAGATGCTGTGGATCCCACTGATCTTTGGCTTGAAAAAAGGCATCCGCTTTAGGATATATCGTTCGGAACTGCTCTACCGATGGGAAGGGAGCATAGGGCAAATAGTAAGAGCCATTAAAGGACTTTAATTGATGAATGATTCGCTGGATTCCATGAGTCATACGAGCTTGCGCCTCGCGACTTAGCGGGGTATTAAATAGACATACAAGGGCGAACATGTCGCTCTTCGCATAGGAGAGCAAAGCTTCTTCATCATGATTAACGTAACGAACCGTAATATTTAATAGATTTAATTGTTCTTCTTGCAGGATAGGTTTCATGTGGTTAATAAAATTCTCAAAATGTTCCACGGGAATGAAGTATTCTTGGAGAAGATCGTTTTTGGTATCCGAGCTGTAATCCATAAAATCAGATTCAGATCGCATAGCGTTATTGCGAGTTAGAATTGTGCTGCGGCCAATAAGGAAATACCGTTGTAAGTCCCAGAATTTATTTTTCGCCCAATCAAAGGAGCGATTGAGCCCAAACAGAAACTTGAGTGGCAACACATAGCTGTCTTTCAGCTTTAATTGGTTGTAGTCGGTAACAGGGAGATCCCACCGTGTCCTGTAATTCGTAGCATACATTTCGTTTAAAAATGTATCTGGTGCGACAGATATGCGTGCGAGATGCATGTGGATGTCGGGATTCTTTTTAACCTGGTTAAGGAAGTAGTCAGTATAGGCATCTATAGTCATTGTTTCGCTTGTCATCTCGTACACTTCGTCTTCCGTCAGCGACAAGGTTACATCCAAAATGACACCGAATAACCCGTATCCACCTAACGCGAGCGGGAATAGCTCGGCATTTTCAGAACGTGAAACATTTCGAGTAACGCCGTCAGCCCCCAATAGTCGGAAGGATTCAACCGTGCTAATGAGAGAGCCATTTCGAATGTCACGGCCATGTGCATTTACGGAGATCGAGCCTCCGATGGTGAAAATATTTTGAGATTGCATAGTCTTCACAGCAAGCCCGTAAGGGTTAATGTACTTCTGCACATCCGCCCAAGTGGCTCCGGACTGTACGGTTATTATCTTTGCCGTCTTGTCGAAGGCAAGAACCTTGTTAAATGGGGTCATATCCAGCACGATGCTGTCCTTGTAATACGTATGCCCGCCTTGGCTGTGCCGCTGGCCGGCAATCGAAATCTTGAGCCCTTTCTCCCGGGCCTCGTTCACAATCTCTTGAAGCTGCTTCATTTCTTTGGTTGGTATGACCCGCTCAATCTTCACAGGACGAAGCTTGCTATAATCGGAGCGTAAGAAGGGATCTTCGCCAGCAGACGAGGTTCTTACATATTGCCAGAGGCACAGCGTAGTTAATAGAAGTAGAATAACAATTTTCTTCATATGCGTATCTCCTAACTGCTTGTTGATGTGGCAACGTTTGCGGAGCTTGACGCCTTTATGTTTAATAACCTAAATTATTCCTATAGTGTAAATTCAAACCTTTCGATTAGTCAATTGAAATCAATTTGAGTAAAGCCGAATGCGAGGAGCTTATTATGAGTATACGAATCAAGCTAGCCATGGCAGCAGCGGGATTATCGTTTATTTCTTTTTTCTTATTTTCTAATTTATTAGGAATCATTTTTTTCATAACCGGAGTTTGTTTGAGTGGGAGTCGTTTAAAAAGCAGATATGCCAAATTGGCATTAACGTTAAACCTACTCGTTGGTGTCTTGCAGGTTGTACTTATTGTTTATTTGGTTTTTAACTTTAGCTCAATTGATTAAAGGGGAAAATAGCGGGAAAGGTGTGGGGGATGGGCGAATTTCTTAAGAAGATCGGAAGAATAAGCAAGTTTGAATTGCTTATTCTTCTTTTTATCGGGGATTCCGGGGAATAAGACCACTATGTGATCATGAAATAGTTGCCGTGTTGATCAACCCTTGATCGCGCCGATCATAACGCCTTTCACGAAATACTTTTGCAGGAAAGGGTAGAGGAATAGAATAGGCGCAGTTGCTACGATAATCGTCGCGTATTTGATCGTTTCTCCGATAGGCATCTTATCGTTCCCACCGACACCCGTCATCATCGATTCGGTACTATTCGTGATCAAAATTTCTCGCAAAATGAGCTGCAACGGGTAAAGGTCACGTGTTCGTAAATAAATCAGAGCACTGAACCAGGCGTTCCAATGAGCAACCCCATAGAAGAGCACCATCACGGCCACTACAGGCATCGAGAGTGGTAGAATAACTCGGAAAAGAATGGTGAAATCGTTAGCGCCGTCTAACTTAGCGGATTCCTCTAAACTAACAGGTACACCTTGAAAAGCGGTTCGCATAATAATCAAGTTGTAAGCACTCATGGCTGAGGGGATCAGAAGTGCCCAGCGGGTATCCACCATGCCTAAGTCGTTAATAAGCAAGTAGGTTGGAATCAATCCGCCACTGAAAAACATCGTAAACACAATCATGAACATGACGGGATTTTTCCACATCAGGTTCTGCCTTGAAAGTGCATAAGCGCCCAGGGATGTCATCAGAATGTTTAGCGAGGTACCGAGCGTGACGTACAGGATCGTGTTTAGATAGCCGGACATGATGGCCGGGTTTTTGAAAACCAGTACGTAAGCTTCCCAATTGATACCTTTCGGGTACCAAAGAAGCCCGCGGAATTGCACAATCCAAGCTGGGTCACTGAGAGAGGCGATCAATACATAAAGAAACGGATACAGCGTTGTTAAAGAAAGTAGGATTAAGAATAAGGAATTGGATAGGTCAAAAATACGTTCTCCCCAGCTTCTACTCATGATGATTGCAGCCTCCTTTTACCAAAGCTTATTATCACTGGTGCGTCGGCTTAATGTATTGGCCAGAACGAGCAGCGTGAAGTTAATGAGAGAGTTGAAGAGTCCAACAGCGGAGCTGTAGCTGAAGTTGGATTCGAGAATTCCTTTGCGATAGACGAAAGTGCCAATGACATCAGCTGTTTCATAGGTTGTTGGATTGTATAACAATAGGATCTTGTCAGCACCGATGGTCATGAAATTTCCTATTTGCAAAATGAGAAGAATCACGATCGTGGACATGATACCCGGCAGGGTAATACGGAACGTTTGCTGCCATCGATTGGCGCCATCCACTTTGGAAGCTTCGTACAACGAAGGATCAATGCCGGACATCGCGGATAAATAAATGATGGAGCCCCAGCCGATATTTTGCCAAATGTTCGAAGATACATATACAGAGCGGAACCAGCCAGATTCTTGCAGGAACGTAACAGGTGCAAATCCGAACCAAGAGCTTAAGATATTGTTAATTAATCCATCACGGGCTAAGAAATCAACGAGCATACCCGATATGACGACAATTGAAATAAAATGTGGCATATACGTAATCGTTTGAACAGTACGCTTCAGAAACCGGCTGCGCAGCTCGTTAAGCAGAAGCGCCAAAATGATGGAGGCGGGAAAGGAAAACAATAAATCATAGGCGCTGATCAGCAAGGTATTGCGTAATATCCGCCAAAAATAATAACTGGAAAAGAAGTCTTGAAAATGTTTGAATCCAACCCAAGGGCTGTGCAAAATTCCAATACCAGGCGCATAGTCTTTAAAAGCAATTTGCACACCATACATTGGGACGTAATAGAAAAGAATGTAGTAAACGACGACGGGCAGCAGCATGATGTACACATATTTATTCATTTTCGCATCGCGGATGAAACGGTAAGAGAACTTGTTTTTGTCGACGGCTGATTTCACGGAGCCGGTCTGTTCTTTACGTGCTGTGGGCATCACGGGGCCCCTCCTTCAGCTGTTGAGTCGGTAAAAATGGGTGCAAGAAGACGCCACACGGCGGGGAGCTCTTCTCCCGCACCGTGAGTTTAGCGTCTGATCTTATGATTATTTACGGCTGTTGAATCGATCTAAGGCTGCTTGGCGAGCTTTAACAGCCTCTTCAATGCCCATACTTTTCATGGTTTGCACATATTTATCGAAGTTCTCAATGGGCTCAGCACCCATAACGAATTTATTGAACAGTTCATCCCGGTATGTTTTCACATCATTCATAATGGAGGCTGTTTTGGAGCTTTCGTCTGCTGTCAGGCTAACACCTGGCATTTGTTTGGAATGATCAGCATTTGTCCATGTCTTTTGAGCTTCACGTTGGGCAGGGATTGTATAGTACTGTTCGATGTAACGTTTATCTTGAACGAAGGGTCCATTCCAGCTAGCTTGGAAAAATTTTGCCATCGCTTGGGGGACAGGTAATTTATCCGGGTTATTCATAATAATGTCTGTGTATTTGGGATAGCCGTTCTCCATTTTGTAGCTTTGGCCTTCAATACCGAAGTTCATCAGCATTGCACCATCTTGACTGTATTTAAAATCAAGCCATTTGATAATTTCTTCCGGATTCTTGGCTTTCGCTGAGACGGCAGCTCCATAACCTGTGAATGGCATCGTATATTGGCCTAGAGAGGCTGGAGCGCCTTCCTTCAGCTTCGGATAAGGGACACCGGATAAGGCGAAAGTAGGGTTAGTCGGTTGTACCAAGGTTAAGTAACGGCCGAGCCCAGACCCCGCGTACCCGGAATAAGCACCAACTTGGCTGTTCGTAATCTTGGAATCTTTCAGCTTGCCGTCGGTAATGCTGGCATAATCTTTATCAATTAAGCCATCTTTGTACCAGCGGGCAAGCGTAGCAAGGAACTCTTTGTATTCAGGCTGTATCGGGCCGTATTTGACTTTACCTTTATCATTGTAGAAATCCGTCGTAATCCCCCATGCACCAACAAGCAGGTTATTCGCGTCGAAATCTCCGCCTAAGTTCATAAAGAACGGAATTTCATCCTTCTTGCCATTACCGTTTGGATCTTTATCACGAAATGCGGTTAAAACCGATTCCCATTCTGGAATGGTTGTTGGGGCCTTCAATCCTAGTTTATCCAGCCAATCCTGGCGGAAAATAGGGCCGTTGACTACGCTTAACAGTTCATCTCCAAGTAAGAATGGCATCACATAGATATTGCCTTCATCCGTTGTAATCATTTTACGGAATTCAGGATGATCTTTCAGAACCTTCGTTAAGTTCGGGGCATTCTTTTCGATGAGTTCATTTAGACGAAGTATTTGCTTCCCTTTAATGAGGGAATCTGCACTTTGTGGTAACGTAGCAAAGTTATACTCCACAACATCCGGTAAGCTATTCGATGCTAGCATAATATTGAACTGATCTTTCTCTTGGCCTGTAGGCGGGTGCTGGAAGTCAACTTTTGTACCTGTTTTCTTCTCAATTTCTTTATAAGCGGCCATTTCATTGTAGTTCTTCATAACAGCTGCGGCATTACCGTTCATAGCTACCCAGTACGTAAGGGAATTAGGATACTTCGATTCTGGGACTGCAGACGAAGTAGTGGTTGCAGGTGCGCTTGATACTGCGGGTGATGGAGTGGCTGTCTCTTTACTACATCCTGTGATTAAGACGGAAAGTGCTGCAGCCGAGATCAAGGTCAATTTCATCGTTCTTTTATTTCTGTTCATACGTGTGTGACCCTCCTGTACATATTGGTTTTGCGGTATCGGTGCCCGCAATTTCAATATAGAAGAACAGACTTTTGGTGCCTACAATACGTTCTACTGAACGATAAACACGGCTTCAGATCAAGAGTAAACCATATTTCAGGAGGGCTAACTATCTTTCAGATGGTCCTCTCTTAGCAGCATTTCACGATACTTTCCGGGTGTAATACCTTCCACTTTCTTGAAAACGCGGATAAAACCAATATCCGTGGAATAGCCCACTTGCTCGGCAACCTGCAGGATCGTCATCCCTGGAGTCTCCAGAAAACGCTTCGCTTCTTTCATTCGAACCTCAATCATGTAGTCTGTAAGATTGATCCCATACTGCTTTTTAAATAAGCCAGACAGATACTGCGGTGTCATGCCAAAATGATCAGCAATGGTTGTTAAACTAAGCGAATGATCGCTGTAATGATGATCGATATATAGTTTCATACGCTCATGCCAACGTTCACTATGTTCCGATCGCGCATCTTGTACGCTACTACAAATAAAGAGGCAGAGCTCCTTCACTTTTTTCAACATATCCTCAGCCGAAGTGCTGTTAATAATCAATTTTACAGGATCGGAGCCATCCTCCTGCCACTGCTTCTCATCTAGCTTCAGGGCATTCGTCACTTTCAGCACGGTCCCTAACAAGTTCATGAAGAGAAGCTTGCCAAGTTCAGGAGTTGTGTCGCGTGACCCCATATTATTCTGATACAGCTCGTTGAGCAGCCGTTCAACGGCTTCATATTCACCGCTTTTGAGACAATTAATGATGTGAGCTTCCACTTCCATCGGGTAGTGGTAATACGTTCGTTCTAAGAAGCGAATTTCATCGTAATGAATGACAGAATTAATTCCGTGAATAATCCGATAGTCCAGGGCATTTAGCGCTTCATTGTAGCAATGTGAGGTTTCGGATCTTCCGAATCTTAACGAACTGGTTGCAACTGTCATTTTCATACGGAATCGTTCCTCAATCACGCCTTTGAGCTCGGCAATTAAGCGGTCTCGGTTAAGAAGCGTTTCCTCAGAAGCATCGGGTACATTAAGAATCAGCGCAAGTCGATTGTTATCTGTTTCTGTGACATAACCAGAATTTCCAATGAATTCACTGCTTAAATTAAATAAAATAAATCGGACGAGGGCGCGATCCCGATCGCTTTCTTCAATTCGGTAATCCCGGCTTTCATCCACTTCAAGGATGATGACACACACATAGGGATGGGGGAATTGAACATCGATGAAGGCGAGGGAATCATCCGTTAATTCGGATGGATCCACTTCCCCTTTCAAGAGGCGGGTTAGAAAGTTCGCACGTACAACAGGAAGGTGACCTGCTAGCTGTTGTTCGAGTGCCTTGCCCTCGGCTACAGATGCGGCAATGGAGTTTCGAATATATTCATACTCATTGGATAAACCTTGGCGTGGCACATTGTTACCTTTATTAATCGAAAAGACAAGATCGCGAATCGGGCTATAGCTTCGGTAGGCCATCCAATAAGCGGCAGCGCTTCCGGCAGCGACAACAAGAATAAGCAAATAAATGGCCCATGTTTTCATTTCGTTTACGCGTTCTAAGACGACACTCTTCGGAACCAGGGAAATATATTTCCAGCCACTTGCTCCTGTCGTAAACGAAAGCATGTGTGCCTCGCCGTCAGCCGCATAGGTTTCATAGCCATTACTGCCCGTTGTTTCTGCAAGCAAGCTTGGGGACAGTTTGTACTTGTTCGAAGTAGAGAGAATCACTTGCCCTGTATTATCCAAGATAAACATGGAGCCATTATTAACCCATTGAATGCCTTTCAATAGATGCAGGATTTGCTGTTCATTGATCAGCATGACGATTGTGCCTTTCACATTGCTTGTCTCGCCAAGAGGGAGAGAGATTGCGCTGGCAATGACGCTTTTGGTTGCAGGATCAGCAGTTGTGTCGGAAGTAGGCAGGTAGGTTAAGTAATGATAGCCGGTAAGCAGCTCATCACGGACTTGATCTAAGCTTTTACCAGGAAGCGGGTAGAGATTTGTGAAAAAAGTAGGGGCATCTGTTTTTAAATTAGGGGAAATAACCGTATCATCATCACGCAAATAGATGTAGAAATCCTCGATGAAAGGTGAGCTGTTGCGAATGGTTTTTAACGCACGCACGGCCTCTTCATATTGAATGTATTTTTCGCTGTCCTTGATGGTCCATAGGGTTTGAAGCTTAGGTTGTGTAGCGATCTGAATGCCGAGTTGTTCGATTTCTTGAAGGTTGTTGTCTACGACTTGGCGAGCTTGTTCGAGCATAGCCAAATTCGATCGGTTGGCGTTATCGACCATATTTTTTTCCATATTAGTGTACAAAATGAACGTACCTGTTACGGGAATGAGAAGAATAAGGATGTAAGAGAGCCATAGCGTCAGAAAAATACTTTTGCGTCGAAGCAGCATAGGTAGCCCCTCCAGTGGGTGCGGGATATAGGTGGCATGGCATATTAGAAATGAATGGATAGAAGTGGAGAGAAGATGGGAGCAGTTTATCATATCCAACTGATGGCATCAATGATTTCCTTCAGCGAGAAGAGAGAAAAGGATGTCCGCCTATCGACCTTCTACGTCGAGTTGATATAGACCCCTACATTTGTGTAAGATGGAGTGGAATAATCACCTGTAAGAATAAGGAATCAGCAGTAAGAAGGAGGCGAGCCATGGCGCGTTCAAAGCCGCTTTGGTTGCTAATTAGTTGGTTTGGGATTGCTGTAATCGGCTTATTGATTCTCAAATGGACGGGTGTTTGGAAGCACATAGATCTGAATTGGCTCACGAGATGGCTGCGAGATCTAGGTCCGCTGGGCGGACTGTTATATATCCTAGCCTATACGTTGCGGCCGTTAGTTTTATTCCCAGCAACACCGTTGACGCTTTATGGTGGTTATGTATTTGGCGCTTTTTGGGGGACGGTCTACGATATTATAGGTGCAGGCGCGGGCGCCTTATTGTCTTTCTACATTACGCGCAGATGGGGCCGCGGCAGCTTTCAACGTATTTTACGAAGTCCCAAACTGTTATCCTTTGATCAAAAAGCGGAGGAAAAAGGGTTCATGGTCGTACTTTATATGCGGCTCATGCCTTTCTTTCCATTCGATGGTATTAGTTATGGTGCTGGACTATCCAAGATCCGCTTTTGGGACTATACGTGGGCTACGTTCATTGGAATTATTCCAGGTGCGATTGTGTATAACGTATTTGGTGCTTCCTTAAACGATATTTGGTCATGGAAGTTTCTTGGAGCCGTAGTGATGTATGCCGTTTTTGCTATCGTCCCATTGATTATTAAGAAACGACAAGGGCGCCGCAAAGTGCGTCAAGCAGCATGAGAGAGAAGGAATGAACAATTCGCCGTGGGAGGCATGAGAAAAGATGAAGGGGAAAGTTGTCGTTAGAGATATGGCATGGGGTTTTGGGGGAGCAGGTGCTCTGCTCCTTATTTTTATTGTACTGTCGCAGAGCTTTTCGGCGAAATGGCTGCAAGATTTTGATCAACATGTAGGCGGTTACATTCAAGAGCAGCGAGGAGACCTGTTGACTGCCGTTGCGAAAGTATTCACCTTCATGGGTAGTGGATCCACCGAATTCATTCTCTTTTTTCTAGTTGCTGCACTATTAATTTTTAAATATAAACATCGGTTGGAAACACTTGTCTTATTCCTTGGTGTACTTGGCGCTTGGGGGCTAAATACAGGACTTAAGGGACTTATTGAACGTGATCGTCCATCCTCAGACGGTTGGTTAGTAGAAGTTGATGGGTTCAGCTTCCCAAGTGGTCACGCGATGGTTTCGCTTCTGTTTTACGGACTGCTTGCGTATTTGTTATGGGTGAATGTGCGCCAAACCTGGAGATCCGCATGGTGGATACCAACTGTAGCTGCCTTTGTCATTTTATGTATTGGCGTAAGCCGGATTTACCTAGGTGTTCATTATCCCAGTGATGTGCTAGCTGGCTATATGGCTGGTGGGATTGGACTAATGGGTTGTACGCAGGCACTTCGGTCGATTAGGAGCAGGAAAGCAAGAGCGATTGGCAGAAATAGAGGCGCAACTGGAAATAGCCAACGTAAGGTTTTCTAGTAACTATCAGAGATGAAAGTCTGAATGCCTACATAACGATGCTGAAATATAAGAACTTTGAATGGGGAAATGATATGGATAACTACGCGTCTCGCTTTTTTACATACGATGATATAAAGAATCAAGACATATTCTATCCGCTGCCTAATCATTGGTGGAGCCGACACTATGAATACATCTGGGCTTCCCATTTTGTTGAAAAAGATCACGTTGTTCTAGATGCTGCATGTGGCTTGGGTCATCCATTTAAGTATTATCTCGTAGACAAGTGTAAAGAAGTGTACGCTTGTGATATGGATGAACGCATTTTAGATAGAGATGAAATTATCAAAGAGCTGGAATATTATGTGAGGAAAGAGAATATAGATCAAATTAACCTTTCCACTTTAAGTAAGCCAATTATCACAATAGCTGATATTTCAAAATTGCCCTATGAAGACGCGAAGTTTGATGTTGCATTTTGTATTTCGGTTATGGAACACATCGAAGACATGAGTGTACAGTTTCGTGCCCTTGAAGAGTTTAAGCGAGTCCTAAAAGATGATGGTAAACTGATTATTACCGTTGATTATCCAGATGTACATGTGGAGAAATTTTTAAGCTTAATTGACGAAGCGGGTTTACAACTGGCTGGAGATCATGACTTTTCAAAGCCAGCTAATGCCATTACTTCTGACTTTTATGGCAGGGACTTATGGTGCATTCGATTTGTTCTAGAAAAAAAATAACGTTATATGGACTACCACGGTATCAACTCGCCCAACAGGACAACGCCACTTCGGTTTGTCCTTTTTTCTTTTGTGAGCTGGGCGTTGTATAATTGACATCAGTATCATCATCGGCAGAAGACTTAGAAAGAAGGGATGACTATGCTGAAGCTAAGTATTCTTGATCAGTCACCGGTATCATCCGGATTTACCCATAGTGAAGCATTACAACAAACCATTGCGCTCGCGCAGCTCGCTGACCGTCTCGGCTACACCCGATTCTGGGTGTCAGAGCATCATAACTCAGCGGGACTTGCCGGCTCCTCGCCAGAGGTTTTCTTATCCACCCTAGCTGCTCGTACAAGCCGAATTCGGCTTGGCTCCGGCGGTGTGCTGCTGCCTCATTACAGCGCCTATAAGGTTGCTGAAAATTTCCGCATGCTGGAGGCGCTCTATCCTGGGCGCATCGACCTTGGAATCGGGCGTGCGCCTGGCGGCACGCCGCATACAGCTAAAGCGCTGCGTGGCGTCAGCGCCGATCTGTTCGAGGGACTTGAGCGGTTCCCTGCGCAAGTCACGGATCTGCTGCGGTTCCTCACCGACTCGGTGGAACCGGGGCACGTGTTCGAGGGCATCCGCGCCACCCCTTTGGTGGCCTCGATGCCCCAGGTGTGGCTGCTCGGCTCCACGGGGCAGAGCGGGGTCTATGCGTCGCAGGCAGGCGCAGCCTTCTGCTTCGCGCACTTTATCAACGGCGCGGGAGGCCAGCATGCGGTGCGCAGCTACCGCAGCTCGTTCCAGCCGTCCGCATTGAATGTCGTCCCGCAGGCGACGGTCTGCATCTATGCGCTGTGCGCAGAAACGACAGCAGAAGCGGAGGAACTCGCGACCTCGATCGATTTGCGTATTCTGCAAATGGAAAAAGGCGAGTTCACCGGAGTGAAATCGCCGAAAGAAGCAGCGGAATACGTGTACTCCGACTGGGATCAAACCCGCGTGAGAGACAATCGCTCACGGATGATCGTAGGTAATCCAGGTGAAGTCAGAGAACAAATCCTGCGACTCGCTGAGAGCTACAGTGTAGATGAAGTCATGGTCGTCGCCGGCGGCCACCAGGTGGAAACGAGACTCCAGACAGTGGAACTGTTGGCAGAAGCTTTTCAGTTAAGTCATCAGCACAGTTACGTAATCTAGCGGGCCGAGGCTAGATGGTTGAGAAATCGCTTATCGCGCGCGCTTCGGCCGCTTATCGATTTCTTGTGTCACAATGAATGCCAGCTCTTCATTGCCAAAGAGGGAAAGCACACCTAGCAAAGTGTCATCCGGTACCTCGCCAGCTTCCTCTTTTGGTACCGTTAGTTCAAGAGCTTTCTCTAGTGCTTCATTATTCGGCTGGTCCGGATAGGCGCTATGATAAAGTGCTGCAGGGTCCAGACCATGGTTAATACACCACTGTGCAAAAACCAAAATCATCATATGCTCTTCACGTTTGTAATTCTCGATCATTTGTTCTTCTAATTGTTTATTATTCATGGGGTAATCGACATCTCCTTATATAACTTCATGGCAAAATGATGTATGTGCTAGGCCAACTTCTATCCACCTACGGGTGGATGGGTTCATTATAACGAAAGATTAGGTGTATTCACAATGATTATTAAGAATGAGAAAATTAAAGCATCTGAAGTTCAAGTCACTGGGCTCCAGGGTGAAGATCTAGGCGTAATGTCTACGAAAGACGCACTGCTTCTTGCCAAAAAGTTAAAAGTTGACCTCGTCTGCACCTCGCTTATGAGCAGCCCGCCTCCTTGCAAGCTGATTGGAGCGGGAGCGGCCAAACAAGAGGCTTTGCAGGAAAAGCAGCAAGCACGGAAACAAGAGCAAGGCCCGAAGGTCAAGGAGCTCCGCTTGACAGCGAACATCGAAGATCACGATCTGGATACGAAGCGCCAGCAAGCGGAGCGCATCCTCACAGGCGGGGACGCCGTCCTGCTGGTCGTTAAGATCTCCGGCAAGGAAGGCGCAAAAGCAAAGGAATTACTGGAAACGCTAGTTAAGGAGCTGAGCTCCCACGGCAAAAAGCACACGGGCATTCAACTAAGCGGGAAGCAAGCGGCCGTTCAGTTGGATCCTTTGTAAAGAGTGGACAAGCATGAGCGTGTAAAAGTAAGAGTACGTTCAAGTAAAGCAAGTTCAAGCAAGTACAAGCAAATTATGTACAAGCAAAAGTGCGTTCAAGCAAAGCGGGGATAACCAAAAAGCAGGGACAACCCTTGTGGGTTATCCCTGCTTTTTGGTGCGGCTGTTGGGGGCCATCCGCAGACGAAATATAGTTAGCTCGTCCGTCGATCTCACTTTACCAGCTAGCCCATGGATCTCAATTCAATAACTCATCCACTAGCGTCACTCATCGCACTTGCGAAACACAACACACTTGTCCATTGACGTATCTCCAGCTGTACAAACTAACTATGCCACTCCGTTTTAACCAACGCTGGCGATCGAGTCTTCCCTGATCAGCACCAGTCTTCTTCAACCAGCCCCCGCCAAACGTAATTAGCAGGAAAAAGTACAGTTAATTTCTTGTGTATTTCCCTTTTTGACCAAATAACTGGAAAAACTCCATCTAATCTGATACTTTTTCTAAGAAAACTAATTAATGCTCTAAATTAACTGCATATTCTCCATCTAATTGTTAATATTGTCCCAAATAAGCGAAAACAGATGTACTTTTTCCATTTAAAATAAGGAAATAGGAGCACGCGAGGAACTAATCCCCATACTAGGTGATGATTGTAATCGCTTGGGAACCCAAATGCTCCCAGGCCTCCTTGAAAGCAGCCAGTGGATAGGCTTCTTGCTCACCCGTCATGGGGTCGTTCATATACGCAAAGTCATCGTCCCATCCGGTTAACAGCAAGGCATGCTCAGGCTGGTACCATGGAACAACTTCGCCGGACTCGTCTTCCCACTCTAAATCCAGATAGGGGGTGTCCATATGCTCGGTTGCCCATACCATAGCCGGAC
Source organism: Paenibacillus sp. J22P165 (assembly GCF_059692015.1). NCBI lineage: Bacteria > Bacillati > Bacillota > Bacilli > Caryophanales > Paenibacillaceae > Paenibacillus > Paenibacillus sp. J22P165. The sequence continues at coordinate 116,480 of NZ_JCAUAP010000001.1, forward strand.
TCCCCTTGGTGATAACACCAAGTAAAGCTTCAAAGGAGGCTCCTGTCAGATCGCGCACATGACCAGGTAACCACTGATTCATCAAATCCGCGATTGGTGTATGATAAATCCCATAGCCGACAGCAAATGGATCGCCAACGAATACATCATTGGGATTTGCTCCAACTAAGGCGCCGTAGGCATTTTCAGAAGGCATGTCACCTGTAGGCAGCGATTGCGCCACTTCTTCCTTCGTTATCGGCATCCCGGCCCAATTCAGCAGCATGGTTGCGGCAACAGCTTCACACCCATTTGGCAGCTCGGGGAGCTGGGATAGTGGGGGAATGGCTTGTATTTGAACATGATGCTCGATTGGCAAGGTGGCTCCAGCTACTGTAAGGCTTAATGTGGATGCTGCATTAACTGTACTCTGTAGAGCTGAAGATGTGGTAGTTGGATCGACTTCAGGTGATAGAGTTGCCATCGCGACATCTCCAACAATGGGCTTCTGTGAAAGAGTTTCCTGGGCTTGACGGGCTGGTGGAGTGATAGATAGTGTAGCGGGAGTGGTTGTTTTTAAGAGTAGAAAACATAGTAGGCTGACCAAACTCAGCAAAACTAGCGAGATAGATTTCTTCATGTCGCACTCCATTCCTATCGATGCTTTCATTAGATCATGGGTTGCTAGAGAATGCAATACTTGGCATTCACTATACCTAGAGACACATAGGTGACGCATATACTCGCATAGACTAGACAAAGGTGTACAGGCACATCTACAAACAGCATCGAAGGTTGAGATGATCCAAAAGATATTGGAGGAATAGGATGAAGCGATTTTATTTGTGGTGTGCAGCTGCTTTTGCTTGTTATGCTATTTTCATTATCATGTATTTCATCAAAGGGGATTTGTTTTCAATCCCATTATCTGTTGTGGGCACTGCAGCGGATCCCAATACGTTCATGACGCATGCAGAAATTGCCAAAGCAGAGACGCTTTCGCGGATTCATTCGTTAACCTTTTTCTTGAGCTCTCCATTGCAAATTGGGGTGACTGTTGCTTTGTTCGGTATAGCCGTTAGCTTTCGTCAACTCGCGGAAAAAGTATTCCGAGCTTCATTCCTGCAATTACTCCTCTTTGTAGTGCTTTTTACGCTCGTTATGGACGTGCTGTTTCTACCGATTGATGTATTTTTGTTTAAAATCGATCAAGCCTACGGCATCTCCAATGAGACACCTATCCTTTTTCTAAAGGATTACATCAAAACATTTTTCATAGATATCGTTGGCACGATCGTGATGGTTGTTATTTTTAGATGGATCAGTAAGTGGAGCCCTAAGCGCTGGTGGGTTTGGCTATGGTTGATTTCCATTCCATTGATCTTATTCGTCACATTTATTCAGCCTGTAGTGTTGGACCCGTTGTACAATCAATTTCAGCCCCTTCAAAATCAAGAACTAAAGGCGCAAATTCTGGATCTCGCTGCCAAATCACAGATTCCGACTGACCAGGTTTACGAGGTCAACATGTCAGAGAGAACCAACACGATTAACGCTTACGTGAATGGCATCGGTGGCAATGCGCGTATTGTGCTGTGGGACACGATTTTGAATAAGCTGCAGCCAGCTGAAATTCTGACCGTCATGGCGCACGAGATGGGACATTATGTAGAACATCATATATATTGGGGAATTGCTTATGGTGTTGCCCTCAGCTTTGTAGGCTTCTGGTTGGCATTTCACGCATACCGACTGATTCTGAAGCGATGGGGTTCGCTGTGGGGAATGCGCGGGGAGAGGGACTTAGCGGCTTTGCCGATTCTGCTAGTGCTCATCTCGCTGATGGGCTTCCTTTCGTCGCCAGCACAAAATGCGTTCTCCAGGGTGATCGAACATCGGGCAGACGTCTATGCGATGAAAATGACAGGAGATGGCGATGCGGCGATTCGCGCTTTTCAGCATATTGCCAAAGAGAACCTAAGCCCAGTTACGCAGCCCAAGCTTGTACAGTGGTTCCGCGGCTCTCATCCAACGATTGAGGAGAGAATTGTGTATTTCGGGCAGTTTAGAAAGTAAATGCTATTAATCATAGTTACAATCAATCAAAAAAGCACGAATGCTCACCTACATCCATAGGCAGCTTTCGTGCTTTAATTATTTGATAGGGTTAATCATTTCTGCGTGTCATTTGCTGCCATACAGAGCCTTCAGCAGCATGCCCGCCCTCGATGCGCTCGAGTGCGATCTTTACTTGCATCCGAACCTCAAATTCGGTGTCGTCTGCCGCTTGCTTTAAGTCATCAAGCACGCTCTGGTCGCCTACTTCATATAGGAAACGCGCCGCCCGCCAACGGACGAGCTTGTTGCGATCCTTAAGCGCCTTGGCCATCGCCGGCATGGCGGCGGGGTCACCGAGATCGGACAGCGTATCGCCTGCTGTCCGGCGAACAGAAGGTGTATCGTCCTCGAGGGCACGATACAGATAGGGCAGTACCTCGGGTTCCTTGATGTCCCCGAGGTACACCGTGGCCAGTCGCCGAAGCGACGTGTTCTCGTCCTGCAACGCAGTGACGAGAAGGGGCAGCGTCTCTAGCGACGGCTGGATCTTCTGAAGCGCGGCGTAGCGCAGCTTCCAATCACTGTGTCGCAGCTGCGCGGCGGCTGCGACAAGATCTCCTGTGGCGTCTTCCTCCACAGGGGAATCCGTAGTCTCCTGCATCGCGCGGGAGACCAGTTCTTCGACGCGGGCATCGTCGTAAGAAGCGTCCAGTTCCTGGACGACTTCGCCCGCGATGTCCGACAGCTCGCCGTAGCGGACGCCGAGCTCCTCGAGCTTCCGCTCTTTGATCAGGTTCGGCGAGGCCGTACCTGCGCGGACGGCGGCTTGCGTGAAGCGCTCCGGCATAGCGACGCGCGCTTCTTCTGAGCCTGCGCGCACCCTCACCTGGAGCGGAATACCGCGAAACATTTGCACGAGCACCTGCGCTTCGCCGAATGCGGCCTCAGGAGCAGGTTGCTCGGTAGGCAATCCAGTACTAGTTGCTCCCTGAGCTTCTCCATAAATTTCTCGCGCCTGCGCCAGGATAAACTGCCAGTCCCCTTTGGAGCTGCGATCTACCGCAATGAAATCAGCTGCGTGAAACACGCTGATAACGCCGGGCACAGCAAGCAACTTCTGCACGTCCTCGGGAGCGTTAGTTCCATTCTTTTTTGTATACGTTTCTCGGACGCCAGCCGGTAAGGATTCATCCATATTGAGCTTCATAGAATTCGGGCTGGGTGTTGGTTCAATAGAAATGATTTTCATTACATTCAACTCCTTAATAGGAACGGATCGATGCTGCTGTTGATTCGTTAGATGAAAAGGCCCGGACGGGGAACCGTCCAGGCCTTGATCGGCAGCTAGTGCCCTTCGTTTCTAGTCTAAGTCGACTAGGTTACGATTTAAATATAAATCCAACGTTTTGGTAAGATCAAAAACCGTATGCGCCAAGTCCACATTTTCAAAAACATGATCACATTGGTCACGGTAGGCTAATTCATTTTCGTAATCAGACAAATATTTAGAGGCGATTTCTTCCGTATCTCCGCTTTCTTTCATCCGCTCTTCAAGTGTGTCTCGCTGGGCATAAATGAAGATTTGGACGACGCGGTCGCCATATAGCTTTTTGAGCGTTTCGGCGCCAAAGCGATTCAAAATCAAGTAAATGCTGCCACTTTGCTGGAACATCCGCTCAATATCTGCGCTTTTGATTCCGTATAGATGGTCATTTACGGTGCTAACCTCAATAAATTCGCCGCCAGTTTGTGCCTGAACAAATTGGGCGGGGGAGATGAAGTGATAATCCTGACCATCTTCCTCTGTCGGTTTCGGAGGTCGGGTGGTGTAGGAAATCACTTGTTTCATTCCCAAGGTGGAGCCGGACATTTCGGCGACGGTTTTACGACCTGCCCCGTGTGGGCCAGTGAATACAAAAATCATTTCCTTATCCTTTAATGCGTACATGGAACATACCTCCTTCGATTGGATGTGGGGGTAAATCCTAAGTGCGTGAACGGGGTGAAACGATTTTTGCCCTGTAGAAACTTAATTAACCATACCTATAGTTTACAACGTAAGCCTTAATTGGTAAAGACTCGCATGAAATCGCTTCATTTCTTTTAGCGCTTTCCGCCGCCGCCGCGTGTGCCTCTTGGCGCACTACCGCGAGCGCCGCCTTGACCGCCGCCGCGCGGGCCGCTTGGTCTGTCGCCGCGAGGCGCGCCACCGCGCGACCCGAAGCTGTCGCCACGAGGTGCTGCGCTACGCGCACCACGCTCGTCACTGCGCCCGCGAGGAGCACCGCTCGTGCGAGCGCCGAAGCCCTCACCGCGCGGAGCGCCGCCTGTGCGAGCGCCGAAGCCCTCGCCGCGAGGAGCACCGCCCGTGCGAGCGCCGAAGCCCTCACCGCGCGGAGCACCGCCCGTGCGAGCGCCGAAGCCTTCGCCGCGAGGAGCTGCACCGCGTGCTGCGCCATCGCCACGGCCCTTGCCGCCGCGAAGCGTTCGAGATGCGCTAGCCGCGTCATCGCGACCTGCGCCCGCGTACTTGTTGTATGGCGAGTAGGACTTATCGCCGTGCGGAGCTGAACGCTTGCGCTCAGCACCCTCGCCGCCGCCATTATACGAACCTGTTACGCGTGCTTTCGCAGCGCCCATGTTCGTGCCACGAGCTGGGGCGGCATTCGTTGTTGTTGCTTCATGGATGACAGTTGCGCGCCCCCATGTATTCGGGCTGCGCTCCGAGTTCACTTTAGCCGGTCTTTCGCCTGAACGTCCAGCACCAGCTGAACCACCGCGTGAACCAAATTTGTCCGCTTTGGAACCATAACCAGTTTTCCGCTCGCCACCATACTGAACGTTAGTGCGTTCACCACGCAATTCGCGTGCGCCAGGTCTTCCTGCACGTCCGCCGCTGCTGCGTTGCTCTGGGGCACCGCTGCGGTCATTACGTCTACCACCGCGCGAAGAAGCTCCAGCTCCACCTTTACGTGCAGACCCTCTGCCTTCTTGCTCGATGTGATCTTCTGTTCTGGAACGCACGACACGGCGTTGTTGCCCATCGGCACCGCGCAAAGACATTTTGATTCCTTTTTCAATGAGCTCAATCGTTGGCATATCTCTTTGTGTTGCGAAGGTCACAGCAACGCCCGACTCTCCAGCACGGCCAGTTCTACCAATCCGATGGATATAGCTTTCGGCATCTTGTGGTACATCATAATTGAAGATATGCGTTACGCCTTCAACATCTAGACCGCGAGCTGCGATATCCGTAGCGACTAAGAGTTCGATACGACCTTCTCTGAAACGCTTCATCACTTGCTCACGTTTCGCTTGCGATAGGTCACCATGCAGCTCATCTGACATCAGACCGATTTCTTGCAGCGTTTCATTGAGAGCGATCGCTTTGGCTTTGGTCCGACAGAAAATCATCGCGAGATAAGGCCTATATTGTTTAATTGCAGCAATAAGAGCATCCTGTTTATCACGATCAGTTGTAGGAATAAGTACTTGCTGAATTTCAGTCAAGGTAACTTGTTTACTTTGAATTTTAATTTCTTTTGCTTCCTTCATATAAGCCTTAGACAGATTGATGACCTGTTCGGGCATTGTTGCAGAGAAGAGCAGCGTTTGGCGGTAAGGAGACGTTTGGGCAATGATATCTTTAACTTCGTGCAAGAAGCCCATGTGCAGCATTTGATCCGCTTCATCTAATACAAGGATTTTTAGTTTATAGAAGTTAATAGAACCGCGGCGAAGATGATCAAGCAATCTTCCCGGTGTTCCTACTACTATATGTATGTTACCTTGAAGCTTTCTAAGCTGTTTTTCTACATCCTGCCCGCCGTAAGCGGCTAGGACCTTAGCGCCTGTAATGGGAACCAGGGTTTTCAATTCATTGCTGATTTGAATGGCTAACTCACGAGTAGGCGTGAGAATCAGCGCCTGAACGTCAGAGCTTTCTACATCAATTGTTTCTAATATAGGAAGTACAAAGGCAAGGGTTTTACCTGTACCTGTTTGAGCTTGAGCGATAACGTCCGAACCTTTCAACAAGACAGGAATTGCTTCCGTTTGAATGGGGGTCGGTTCTACGACACCTTGATTTTGCAAAACTTGAACTAATTGTTCTCTGATACCTAATGAGGCAAATCCATTTGACATGGGTAATTGGCCAGCTCCCTTTTTCCTTCTTAGTAAAGACGATTCCCTCATTGTACAGGAATGAAAGACAAATGAAAACAGGAGCCGACCCACTAGCAGAAATAAACCACTTTAATAATAGAAGTTTTACATGCTGGTTGTGCTCCAAGAGACATAGTAAGACCCCCTAAGAGAAATAAAGCTTCCTATAGGAGGTTAGCCCTAATCTATCTAGTCATGAGGTAAAGATTGTGCCGTTCCAAACACACGAGTAACCGTCTGATTAAAATCCGTTAATAGCGGCATGAGTGAATGGCCCTTCCAACTTTCCTGTGCGTAGTTATTCATTTTATTGAGATAATCTCGATTCGCCGATATATAAACGTCCATGAGATCTGGTTTTAAGACACGCAGCTTCTCAGCTATAGCCTGTTTAAAGGGATGAGAAAGCCAATCATGATGCATAGCCGTTTCATAACTATTGTAACCTTTATTTAGATCGTTAGACGGTAAAGAGTCATCATAGGGGTTATCATCGTTGTAAAACCCTTTTGTCGTTCCTTGATTATTCGTTTCTTTGGTCCATCCTTTTGTTCCGACGGCACTGCTATCCATCATTAATGCGACATAGGCATTCTGATTTGTAATCATGACTAAAGCCGTATTGACTCCATCCATGGTGTGTAATTGATCTGAGAGATATTGACTATACTCTAGCTTCGTATTGTTGTGCGTTACGGGACCGGAGAGTTGCTGTACTTGATAGGCTCTTTCATTTTGACCAGCTTTATCGACATGAACGCCAAAATTCGAGCTTGTAGAGTCATCACGATCGCCTCTGTACTGTTTACCGCTAGTACCACATGCAGATAATGTGAGCAGTAGGAATATGATTCCACAAATCGGAAAACCTAACTTCCTGAACATAATTAACAGACCTCCCAATGTGATTTATTGTCTATAGGATGAGATGTTTCTGTCTAATTATTCGTGATCACAAATAAAGGCTTTTATGCATAAAGAGGTGGGTGTATGGAAATAACCATGAAGGGAAATATATCGCTACAGACGCTGTTTAAGAACAATTTGTGAACTCTCCTACAGCGATTGACAAAAAGTTTTCACGAATTTATAGTTATTAAAGTGAATTGACATGGGCATGGCCTTCGTGGTAAAAATATTGTTTTAAAAGTGGGGTTGATACAATGAGTCAATTGAAAAAGTTCTGGCGTCTGCTACCCCTTTTAGCGGTGATGACGTTCATGCTAACTGGGTGCGGAGACCCAACCTTATCTGCTTTAGTGCCAAAAGGTCCTGTGGCGACGGAGCAGCTTTATTTAATGAAATTAAGTCTCTTTATCATGATTTTTGTCGTAATTGTCGTATTTGCGATTTATGTGTACGTTTTAGTTCGCTTTCGCAAGCGCAAAGGTGACGAAAGCATACCTAAACAAGTCGAAGGAAGTCACGTTTTGGAGATTATCTGGACGGTAATCCCAATTCTATTACTGTTAGTACTTGCGGTGCCAACAGTGTCCTACACGTTCAAACACTCCGAGAATTACAACAAGAACAAAGACGCTATCCATGTGAAAGTCACTGCGCATCAGTTCTGGTGGCAGTTTGAATATCCAGATCTTGGTATCGCGACAGCGCAACAGCTTGTGATTCCAAAGGATAAAATCATTGCATTTGATGTTGTTTCTGCTGACGTAGCACACGCATTCTGGGTACCATCCCTTGGTGGTAAAGTCGATACGAACCCAGGTATCCGTAATACGCTTTACTTGCAAGCAGATGAAATTGCAACGTTCCAAGGTAGATGTACAGAGCTTTGTGGAGCTTCACATGCTTTGATGAACTTTACTGTTGCATCTAAGTCTGAGGCAGACTTCAATGCTTGGGTTGCCAAAATGAAAGCACCTAACACTGTGCCAGCTTCTGCACAAAAAGGTGAAGAGCTTTTCAAAGAAAATTGTATGTCTTGTCATGCTGTTAATGCTAGCGGTCCAGGGGTTGCACCTAACCTTAAAGGCTTTGCAGATCGCGACACACTTGCGGGCATCTTAGAGAAGACACCTGAGAACTTAGCATCTTGGATACATAATCCGCAAGAACTGAAACCGGGCAACAAAATGCCAGCTTTCGGTAAAGAAGCTAACGGTAAACTTGATGACGCTCAAATTAAAGATATTGTTACGTACTTACAAACATTGAAATAAACTCTTGATGTAAAGGAGGTTCATACGTTGGCTCACTCTCATCCAGTAAAAAAACATACCGGGCTTATGGATTGGCTTACAACTGTCGATCATAAGAAAATCGGTATCCTGTATTTACTAGCGGGCGGCTTCTTCTTCCTCGTTGGAGGACTTGAAGCAATCTTGATTCGGATACAACTCGCATATCCAGACCAACAGATTTTTATCGGCGATTCTTTTAACCAATTAACAACGATGCACGGAACAACGATGATTTTCTTTGCGGCGATGCCGGTCATCTTCGCTTTCATGAATGCCATTGTTCCACTGCAAATTGGGGCAAGGGATGTTGCGTTCCCTTTCGTTAACTCATTAGGCTTCTGGTTATTCTTCGCCGGCGGCGTGCTTATGAACACAAGTTGGTTCTTAGGCGGCGCACCTGATGCTGGTTGGACGGGGTATGCACCACTGTCTTCCATCACCGACGCAGGTTGGGGAGCAACGTTAGAAGGCAACTTACAAGGAACTGACTTCTACGTGCTTGGTCTGCAAATTGCAGGTATCGGGACACTAATCGGGGGGATTAACTTCCTCGTAACGATTATTAACATGCGTGCTCCTGGTCTTACATACATGCGTTTACCAATGTTCACATGGTCTGCTTTTGTAACTTCAGGTTTGATCGTTCTTGCTTTCCCGGCAATTACAGTTGCTCTAGTTCTTCTTATGTTTGACCGTGTCTTTGGCGGAGCCATCTTCGATGCAGCCAGAGGCGGAAACAACGTACTGTGGGAGCATTTATTCTGGATTTTCGGGCATCCCGAAGTTTACATTTTGATTCTTCCAGCCTTCGGTATTATTTCTGAGATCGTTTCTACTTTTTCGAAAAAACGTCTGTTCGGATACAGCTCCATGGTATTTGCAACAGTGTTAATTGGTTTCCTAGGCTTCATGGTTTGGGTCCACCATATGTTTACATCAGGCTTAGGCCCGGTAGCGAACTCAATCTTCGCGATTGCAACAATGGCGATTGCCGTTCCTACAGGTGTTAAGATCTTTAACTGGTTGTTCACGCTTTGGGGTGGTCAAATCCGTTTCACAACAGCGAATATTTTCGCTACAGCTTTCATTCCAACCTTCGTTATGGGTGGAACAACAGGGGTTATGCTTGCGATTCCTGCAGCTGACTTCCAGTATCATGATACGTATTTCGTAGTAGCGCATTTCCACTACGTTATCGTTGGTGGTCTCGTACTTGGTTTGTTCGCTGGTCTTTACTACTGGTGGCCGAAAATGTTCGGTCGTATGCTAAATGAAGGTTTAGGTAAACTTCATTTCTGGTTGTTCTTCATCGGTTTCCACTTAACATTCTTCCCGCAGCATTTCTTGGGTCTAATGGGGATGCCACGACGTGTATTTACGTATCAACCAGGGTATGGTCTCGAAACTGGTAACTTAGTTTCAACCGTTGGTGCGTTCTTAATGGGTATCGGTACGTTAGTGTTCCTTATCAACATTATTGCAACTGCAAGAAAACCAATTACAGCTCCTGCAGATCCATGGGATGGACGCTCCTTGGAGTGGACAATTCCGTCACCTGCACCTGAATATAACTTCAAACAAACTCCGCTTGTTCGTGGTTTGGATGCTTTCTGGAAAGAAAAAATGGCTGGTAACAAACAAATGACACCTGCTGAGCCAATTGGTTCCATTCATATGCCTTCGGCATCGATTTTGCCGCTTGTTATGTCTGTTGGGTTGTTCATTGCTGGATTTGGCTTTATGTACAAAAACTACTATGTAGCTGGAGCAGGTATCTTAGTTACATTCATTGCCATGTTCTTGCGTTCGGTATATGACGACCACGGTTGGCATATTGAACCAGAAGAACTTGAAGACGATCATAAGGGGGTAAAGGCATGAGTAGTCATCACACGGGCGCACTGCCTGCTAATCCGGAAACGGCTACCCTCGAAGGGAAAAATAAAGTTCTTGGTTTCTGGTTATTTCTTGGCGCTGAGGTTGTATTGTTTGGTTGCTTATTCGCAACTTACATTGCTCTCCGGAACTCTGTTCCGGATGGCCCAACAGCTGATGAGCTATTCAAGCTTAAAACAGTTGGTTGGTCAACATTCGTTCTCTTAACGAGCAGCTTGACGAGTGTATTTGCAATCATCGCGATGCACCGTCAAAAAGTAGGTCAATTGCTAGGTTGGTTAGCAGTTACCGTTTTGTTTGGTCTTTCCTTCTTAGGGATGGAGATCTACGAGTTTTATGAGTACGTTCATGAAGGCCATGGGTTTACAACAAGTGCATTCTCCACATCGTTCTACACACTAGTTGGTTTCCACGGTGCTCACGTAGCATTCGGTGTTTGCTGGATTACACTGTTGATTTTCCAAGGTATGAAGAAGGGTCTTACAGTTGTTACGGCACCTAAGTTCTATGTCGCTTCTCTGTACTGGCACTTTATCGACTTAGTTTGGGTATTTATCTTCACAGTCGTTTATTTGATGGGGAAGGTGGGTCACTAAATGAGCAGCAATTCTCATGATACACACGCACCTAGCAAGAGAGTGAAGCACGACTCAACACTTAACCACTATTTGACTTACATTATCTCGATTCTACTCACGATGTTGGCATTCGCTGTCGTACTTTACGGAGACTTGGATCGTTCGTTTATCTTGATTTTCATCGTATCCCTTGGGATCGTGCAGGCACTCGTTCAGTTGCTTTTCTGGATGCATGCCAAAGAAAGAGGACACTTGTTTCCTCTAATCTTCATCTTTGCAGGAGCATTCGTTGCTCTTACTGGCGTAATCATGGCGGTATATTGGGTTTGGTGGTAGAAAAGCAAGAAGAGGCAACTTTGTCTAGACAAAGTGCCTCCTCTTTTTTTACTGGGAGTTAATTGGAAGTAGTCAGCTTGAAAGGAGATAGATGCGGGTATGAGTCAGATTGGTGGGTTTTTCGATTTGTGGAGTCCTGTTTTACTATTGATCGTCGTTGTGATCGCATATAGTTATGGTCGATTTGTCGTGAATGGAAATGGGAGCGCTGCGAAATCCGAGCCAATTTCGACATCACAACAGCTTCTATTTTACACAGGGTTGTTCTTATTCTACGTTGGACAAGGAAGCCCTATTAACTATATTGGGCATCACTACTTGTTCAGTATGCACATGCTGCAACAAACGATTCTTTACTTGATCGTACCGATTCTCATTTGGTTAGGAACGCCGGCATGGCTGCTTAGAGCAGCTATGACGAATGTCGTATTCCGTGGCCTATTTTCCTTTTTTACACGGCCTCTGATCGCATTATTCATGTTCAATATGCTATTCTCCATCTACCATATGCCTTTTATTATGGATTACTTGATGAAGAATGATGTACCGCTTCTTGCTTATCATACTGTGCTTTTAGTGACGGCCTTTATCATGTGGTTCCCTGTATTTTGCCCGCTGCCTGAGCTGAATCGCTTGAACGATTTGAAGAAAATGGCGTATATTTTCGGGAATGGCGTCTTATTGACACCGGCTTGTGCGCTTATCATTTTTGCAGATACGATTATCTATGATATGTATAACAATGTCACGGTTCCTTTTGTTCACCTGTCGCCGCTTGATGATCAACAACTAGGTGGCGTAATCATGAAAATTTTGCAAGAGATTATCTATGGCGCCACGTTAGCTTACATTTTCTTCCGTTGGTATCGCAGAGAACGCAAGGATGAGGACGAATTGGATCCACTTCCATCACAAGAAAGCTTGAATAATCAAGGCGGGAACTGGAATCGCGCTTAGAGAAAGGATTTCGAAAGATGCACATATTACCCACAATTTCTACGATGTTTATTGTGATTAGTGCCATTTTTGTTGGGTTCGGATGGTATCATATTGTTAAAGGGAACCGAGAAACGCATGAAAAGCTGATGGTTTTGGGCGCAATTTTCGCGTTAGCCTTTTTCATCATCTACATGTCCCGTACTATATTTGAAGGAAACACCTCCTTTGGCGGCCCAAAAAGTTTAGTGTTACCCTATCATTTGTTCTTGTTCTTCCATATCACACTAGCAACGCTAGGTGGTGTACTAGGACTTATCACTTTGTGGTTTGCTTACAAAAAGAAATTCCTTAAACATAAGAAAATCGGAAAAATCGCTGCGTTTGTATGGCTGTTAACAGCCCCAACAGGCGTTATGGTCTATATATTGTTGTATATCCTATATCCAGGTGGAACAACGAAGCCCGTAATTGATGCCATTTTTGGATTGTAAACCATCTCAATAGCACGGAATGATGTGAAAGTTCATCATTCCGTGCTATTTTTTTGTCTTCCTAAGTGCTGATTTTGTGATTTCGCCCATTCGATTGCAGAAATCAACAATTGGCGATGACGAAATGACCATGCCATTCTTCATATTGCTCATAGGTTAATTCGGTGGATTCCACTACGCTTAAGGAAGAGATGCATCTCACCATAACATGTAGTGGAGGGTCAACGAATGAAGAAAATTTTAGCTTCAACCATGATTGTCATGATGATGGGTACAGCCATTGCCTGTTCCTCGAAGACAGAGTCAACGACAACAACGAGTGAGTCACAAGCACCAGCAACTGCGAGTGCGACGACGTATCCGATGACAACTGATAAAACGCTGACCTACTGGGGCGAGTTGAACGGGAACTTAACAGGTGTGAAAACGACACATGCCGATGTCCCTTTTTTCCAAGAGTGGCAGAAGAAAACTGGCGTCCCGCTTAAATTCTTAGCACCTCCTACAGGACAAGCCAAAGAAGCGCTTAACGTGATGCTAGCATCCGGAGATCTGCCAGATATGATCGAATATAACTTTCTGAGTGATTTCCCAGGTGGACCGGAGAAAGCGATTAAAGATGGTTACATTTTGAAATTGAATGATCTGATTGATAAATACGCACCGAACCTGAAGAAATATCTCAAAGAGCATCCAGAAGTCGACAAAATGGTAAAAACGGATAACGGAAGTTACTATGCATTCCCTTTTATTCGTGGAGATGAGTATCTACAGGTATTCCAAGGCCCGATGATTCGTAAAGACTGGTTGGATGAGTTAGGGCTTCCTGTTCCTGAGACAATTGATGACTGGACGACAACACTGAAAGCATTTAAAGAGAAGAAAGGTGCAGCAGCGCCACTATCCTTTATCAGCAAACCACGTTTCTTCAATGAATCTTACAACGGTGCATTCTTAGGTGCATTTGGTGTGAACCGCGGCTTCTATTTGGATAATGGGAAAATCAAGTTCGGACCGTCGGAAGCTGGCTTCAAAGACTATTTGAAGACATTCCACCAATGGTATCAAGATGGCTTGTTAGATAAGAACATTGCAACGGTGGATACGAAAGCCTTGGACGGCAGCTTCGCTACGGGTGCTACAGGGGCAAGTATCGGTAATGCTGGCGGCGGCATAGGCAAATGGCAGCCACTTGTACAGGCTAAAGATCCGAAGGCACAGCTAGTAGCAGCGCCATATCCAGTACTCAAAAAAGGCGATACGCCGAAGTTTGGTCAAAAGGATAATCCGTATTCCTCCGGAGGTATTGTCGCGGTAACGGCTAAATCCAAGAATCCAGAACTTGCAGTCAGAATGTTGGATTATGGGTATAGTGAAGCTGGCCATATGTTCTTCAACTTCGGAACAGAGGGTGTAAGCTACTCGATGGTGGATAACTATCCAAAATATACGGATTTGCTGATGAAGAATCCAGATAAATTAGCACCTGCACAAGCGATGTCCATGTACACTCGCGGTAGCTACAACGGGCCATTTATCCAAGACAAGCGTTATGCGGAGCAATTCTTCGTTCTGCCAGCACAACGCGATGCGATCAATGTGTGGAAGAAAACCGATACTGCCAAATACAGCTTGCCACCATTAACACCAACACCGGAAGAAAGCTCTGAATATGCGAAAATCATGGGCGATATGAACACGTTGGTTGATGAAATGACGTTAAAAATCATTTTGGGTAACGAGTCAGCCGATAGCTTTGAGAAGTATGTGGATAAAATGAAGTCACTTAATCTAAGCCGCGCTATCGAGATTCAACAAGCAGCACTAGATCGCTATAACAAGCGATAAGTTTCTTTTGTGCAATGGAGAAGTGGGGGATCTGAGATCTCCCTCTTCTATAAGTAAACTGGCGAGAGGGTGAGGATGGAGATGGCGAATACACAGCCACTGGAAAGCGTAAAGCTTACGAAGCAACAAACGGGGACAAACAGATATATCCGTGATTTTATCGCTAATAAGTACTTGTACCTCATGATGGTACCAGTGCTCGCTTATTATTTGATTTTCCATTATGCACCGATGTATGGTGCTTTAATTGCTTTCAAAGATTATTCACCTATGAAGGGAATCCTTGGTAGTGATTGGGTTGGCATTAAGCATTTCCATGATTTTTTCAGTTCTTTTTATTTTTGGCGCATATTGAAAAATACGCTGGTCATCAGCTTGTATTCGTTGCTTTTTGAGTTTCCAGCTCCGATTATTCTAGCCCTCTTGATCAATGAGGTACGAAGTAAGACATTTAAGCGCGTCGCACAGACGATTACGTATATGCCTTATTTTATCTCACTAGTCGTCATTTGCGGAATTATTACGGACTTTACGAATGCGGATGGGGTTATTAATAATATCGCGATGGCTTTCGGGTATGACGGACAAGCGATGCTGCAGAAGTCGGAGTTGTTCCGGCCGATCTACATTTTATCCGAGATTTGGCAACGTATTGGCTGGGAGTCCATTATTTATATTGCTGCATTAATGAGTATCGATACCGAACAGTACGAAGCTGCACGGATGGATGGCGCTAGTCGCTGGAAACAGATGGTGTATATCACATTGCCAGGTATTATGCCGACGATTGCGATTATGTTTATTTTGCGTATGGGTAATCTGTTGAATGTGGGCTTTGAGAAAATCATTCTGCTCTATAATCCTGTCACTTATGAAACGGCGGACGTGATTTCCTCCTTCGTCTATCGCAAAGGATTGCTAGAGTTTGGATGGAGCTACAGCTCGGCTGTTGGCTTATTTAACTCCATAATCAATCTAATCCTACTCATTACAGCGAATTATATCAGTCGTAAAGTAAATGAAAGCAGCTTATGGTGAGGTGATGTTGATGAGAAAAGGACCAAGTTTTGTAGAAAGACTATTCGATATTGCTATTCATTTGATTTTGAGCCTACTCGTTATCGTAACGTTGTACCCTTTACTTTACGTATTATTTGCTTCCTTCAGTAATGCGAATGAATTAGTTGCTCATAAAGGGATTTTATTTAAATCACTTGGCTTTAGTTGGGAAGCCTATAAAGGGGTGATGAAGAACCCTGGCATTCTTATCGGCTACCGCAACACGATGTTTATCGTCGTCGCCGGCGTTATCGTCAACCTTTTGATGACTGCGCTAGGTGCATACGTACTTTCTAGAAAAAATGTGATCTGGAATAAGGCATTTATGATCATCATTGTCATCACGATGTTCTTCCATGGAGGCTTAATCCCGCTCTATTTGATTGTCAAAAATGTAGGCCTACTCGACACTCTATGGGCGACGATTATTCCTTTTTCAATCTCTACTTTCAATTTGATTATTATGCGAACAGCATTTATGGCGATACCAGACAGTTTAGAGGAGTCGGCCAAAATCGATGGGGCCAATCACTTTACGATTTTGTTCCGAATCATCATTCCGCTTTCCATGCCCGTCATTGCCGTGATGATTCTGTATTATGCCGTTGATAAATGGAATGGTTGGTTTTACGCATCGATTTTCATCAAAAACCGGGATCTCTTCCCGTTACAGCTTGTACTTCGGGAAATACTAATTTCTAACTCAACAGATGGTATGTCCGTGGGAGCCGATGCGGGTGATCGCTTCCAGATTGGGGAAACCATTAAATATGCGACAATCGTCGTGGCGACATTGCCAATTCTATGTGTCTACCCATTCGTACAACGCTTCTTTGTTAAAGGGGTTATGGTAGGCTCCTTGAAGGGCTAAACCCCAGAAATAGGGATCTAATAGCGCTTTTGTCAATTGGATTTGTCATTTTGGACATTCCTCCCCTTGCGAACAGAGGTATAATAGAGTGAAGGTGACAATCCCTTCAGAGGATTTTTCAAGGTGCGCAGCGGGAGGAGATCCATGTGAAGCTTCGATTATTTTGGCCGAAAAGAAAGAGTATTGTATTTACTTGGTTATTATCGTACAGCGCTGTTTTGTTCGTGCCTATGCTGATGAGCATTCTTATTTATTCACAGTCTAGTCATGCACTAAAAAGTGAAATTCATCGTGCGAACGATTCATTACTCAAACAAGTCCGTTATACGATCGACACACAGTTCGATTTGATGAAACGGTTAAATATGGAAATTACTTGGAATACGAAGCTTCAAAGTTTAATGTACACGAATATACGAACAAATGATGATCAATATCTGGCTTTTCAGCTGGTAAAAGAGTTTCGGATGTATCAAACCTCCTATGCGACGATCGATGAATTCTATGTGACTTGGGATCAGGAAGCTGCAATTCTCCGCCCGGGAAATATGCGCGATCTGCAAACAGCGTTTGATACGATCCACAATACAGGTACCCTCCGGTATGAACAATGGTTGAATACGATTCACCAAGCGACGAATAACCAGTTTCTTATCCTTCCCCGCGTAGATGCAGGTCCGTCTTCCTCTTCCATCGCGTACATCACACACCTGCCCAAGGATTTGAATGGTAAACAAACAGGGACAGTCGTTGTGATGGCCGATATGGAACGGTTCGAGAAGGCTATCGAAAGCATTTCAGGGTTTAGCGGTGGACAAATCGTCATCCTTAATCATGACAATCAAGTTCTACTCTCCAATGTTCCTGTGACGGTGAATAAGAATCTCATTTTGGAGCAATTGCAGGATGAGGATAATGTTACGTACAAACCTTCGCAGGATGGAGAATCAGAGCTTTTCTATATTCAATCGGCTGTTTCTGATTTGAAATATGTACTGATCATTCCAAGTCGTATTTATTGGGAAAAAGCGGAGTATGTCCGCAAATTTACTTATATCAGCATCCTGATCAGCTTATTTGGTGCAGCGGTGCTGACCTGGTTCTTTCTGCGCCGTAATTACTCACCGATCCAACGTTTGGTTCAATCGATTTCCGATAAAAATGCGTTCGAGGAACGCGCAGATGGGAATGAGCTGCATTTCATTCAGAAAATGATCTCGCATACACGGGATGAGAAGGATCAAATCGCGCTACAGCTGCAATCTCACCATCATGTACTCCGTTCGAATATGTTGAATCGACTGTTGAAGGGGAGAATTGATTCACTCGTATCCTATGAGGAAGCTTTCAAGACCTTTCATATGGATGTGATTTCGAATCATTTCGCGGTCATTTTGTTTGCGGTTGAGAATTCCGATAGTATATCTACGAATTTACCCGGTATGGATATCAGTGAACGCCGAAAATTGATGCAATTCATTATCACGAATGTTGTTGAAGAGCTCGTTGGACATCGTAAGCATGCTGGTTACGTGGCAGAGATCGACGATATGATGGTATGTTTGGTGAACTTTGCAGAGACGGATGCAGCCGAGCGGAAGGTTGATCTGGATTGGATTGCTGCAGAAGCACAGCGTTTCCTGACAAGATTCCATATGGATCTAACGATCTCCATCAGCGGTGTTCACCCTGCCTTGGTAGGTGTTGCTGAGGCGTATAGTGAAGCACTGGATGCTATGGAATATAAGATGGTTAGAGGCAAAAGGGAGATCATCACCTACGATGAGATTCGTATCGATACGGCCGATAAGCTGCAGATGGGCTATTATTATCCACTCCAAGTGGAGCAGCAAATTATTAATCTCATCAAAACGGGAGATATTGACCAAGCCTCGGCTAGCATGAACGAAATCATGGAGCGAAATTTTGATAAGCCGCTGGTGTCGCTTACCTTGGCGAGATGCCTCATTTTTAACCTCGTGGGTACGATGGTGAAAGCGATGAATGAGCTTGGGGACGGAACGACGCAGCCCTGGTTAGGGGACAACCCCTTGTGGATGGATAAAATCATTGCATGCGACACCATCCTCGAGATGCAGCAAGAGCTGCAGTTGCTCCTCGGAGAGGTGTGTGCGTTTGCCGCTTCTAAAATAGAAGCAAACCAGACGAAGGAACGCACGGAAACCTTGCGCGAATTAATCGCCAAAGTTATGCAATATATTGAGGAGCAGTATCAAGACGCTAATTTGAATGTGAATACAATTGGTGAAAACTTTGCCTTAAGAGGTAGCTATGTATCCAAATTATTCAAAGATCAGACGGGTGAAGGTTTGCTCGACTACATTACGAAATACCGGATTCAACAAGCGAAAAAAATGATCAGCTATAAGCAAGATTCGATCTCGGAGATTGCGAAGTTAGTTGGCTATAATGAAGTGGCAACCTTTATACGTGTTTTCAAGAAATATGAAGGAATAACACCTGGGAAATATAAAGAAATGAACTGATGATAAGAAGATGACATGCTGGGAGGGAACGGAATGAGCAGACGAGCTAGCAGCAAGGCAATATTACTTCTATGTATGTTCACCCTTGGACTCACGGCATGCTCTTCAGAGAGTCCAACGAATCTGACGACACCGTCAGGGCAGCCAACAACGACGACTACTGATAAGGAGCAGTCTGTGCCAGCAACCACTAAATTGACCTATTGGTCAGAGTTGAATGGGAATGCCGCCAGTGTGAAAACCAAATTCAAGGATATTCCCTTTTTTCAAGAGTGGCAGAAGCGGACAGGGGTTCAGCTTTCCTTCATTCAGCCTTCTGCCAATCAAGCCAAGGAAGCGATGAATGTCTTATTAGCGTCTGGCGACTTGCCTGATATGATGGAGTTCGAATGGGACAGCTTCCCTGGTGGACCTGAAAAGGCGATCAAGGATGGGTATATTTTGAGGCTGAATGAGGTCATCGATAAGTATGCCCCTAATCTAAAGCAGTACTTAAAGGAGCATCCCGAAATCGATAAGCAAATTCGGACCGATGACGGCAGCTATTACGTGTTCCCCTTTATCCGTGGTGACGATAAGCTTCGTACGTATCAAGGGCCGATTATTCGGCAGGATTGGTTGAATGAGCTCGGGCTAGAGGTGCCAACGACGATAGAGGAATGGCATACGGTGCTCAAGACGTTCAAGGAAAAGAAGGGAGTTGCAGCACCTTTAACTTTCCTAGGCGTGCCGAATCCGTTATTTGGGATTGAGGGTGGCGCTTTTGTCGGGGCTTATGGGATTCGCAAAGGGTTCTACCTGGATCAGGGTGAGGTCAAGTATGGTCCTATGGAGAAGGGCTATCAGGATTTTTTAGCTACTTTCCGAGCTTGGTATAAGGAAGGATTAATCGATAAAAACATCGCTTCCGTGGATACCAAAACGATGGATTCCAATATGGTAACAGGGCGCAGCGGGGCAACGATCTGGAATGCGGGGGCCGGTATTGGGAAGTGGCAGCCACTGGTCGAAGAGAAAAACAAGTCAGCTTTGTTTGCAGCAACCCCATATCCCGTACTCCATAAAGGGGATAAGCCGAAATTTGGACAGAAGAGTTATGATTATGTCGGGACTGGTGGCGTAGCGATTTCAAGTAATAGTCAACATGCGGCTGAGGCGGCTAAGTTACTTGATTACGGTTATAGTGACGAAGGACATATGCTCTTTAATTTTGGCATTGAAGGAACGAGCTACACGTTGAAAGACGGCTATCCGACCTATACGGATTGGATCCTGCGAAATCCAGATAAGTTGGCACCTTCGCAAGCCTTGTCGATGTATACGAGAGCAAGCTATTTTGGTCCGTTTGTTCAGGATGTTCGGTATGTTGAACAATATTACACGTTGCCTGAGCAAAGGAAAGCGATTGGGATCTGGGCGGATACGCAAGTTGAATCGTACACCCTACCGCAAACTCCGAAGACAGAGCTGGAGAGTGCTGAGTTTTCTTCGATTATGATGGATGTGATGACACTTGTTGATGAGATGTCTCTGAAGATTATTCTCGGTGTTGAGCCGCTAGATGCATTTGATAGCTACGTTAGTAAGATGAAAGCATCCAAAATTGATCGAGCTATCGAGATCCAGAAGTTAGCCTTAAATCGGTATGAGAAGCGTTGAACGCTTCTCTTTTTTGTATTTGGATTAGAAAAATTCATTAATCTTCCATTATCATGTAAAATAGTAAGCGTAATCAACTTCGTGATGAAAGGTAGGTTCATGGATGACATACCCTTTAGTTGTTGAACAGGTAACGAAGCAGTACGGAGATAGAACAGCCGTGAATCGGATTCAGCTGCGAGTGAAGCAGGGAGAAATATATGGGTTATTAGGTGCGAATGGCGCTGGCAAAACGACAACAATGCGGATGGTACTCGGTCTTATTTATCCGGATGAAGGCCATATTAGGTGGAACGGGCAAGGCTATCGGGAAGAGCTCCGCAGTTTGATGGGTTATTTACCAGAGGAGCGCGGCTTATATCCCAAAGTGAAAATTAGTGAGCAGATTTTATACTTAGCTGAGCTTCGAGGAATGAAGCGACGCGAGGCAGATCGCAGCTTGAAGATGTGGTTGGAACGGTTTGAGGTTCCTGATTATTACAACCGTAAGGTGGAGGAGTTGTCCAAGGGAAACCAGCAGAAGATTCAATTCATTGCGGCGGTCATTCATAATCCGGAGATTCTGATTCTGGATGAAGCCTTCAGCGGACTAGATCCGGTGAATGTCGAGCTGCTGAAGAAAACAGTGAAAAGCCTCCGTGATGAGGGGAGAACGATTTTATTTTCCAGCCATCGCATGGAGCATGTGGAGGAGCTTTGTGAGAATATTTGTATGCTTCATCGTTCAAATACGATTCTTCAAGGCAGCTTAAAGGACATTAAAGCAAGCTTCCCGAAGGAGAGAGTTGTGCTGGAGACAGCGACCAGTGTAGAGGGGTTAGAGAAGCTTCCAGGCGTAACCTCAATGAACCAAGGGCTACATGGGTACGAGCTACGTATTGCGCAACCAGAAGCCGCACAGCGTATTCTGCAATACGCGATGGAACGATCCACCGTGCAGCGTTTTCAGATTATGGAGCCAACCTTGAATGAAATTTTTATCCAGAAGGTGGGAAGCCAGCATGAATAGTATATGGACAGTCATTAAATTTACATTCCTGTCTCGCTTTCGCACGAAATCGTTTCAAGTGATGGGTCTAATCTTACTAATCCTAATATCGCTTTTGATTCATCTTCCCACCATTATCAAACAATTCTCTTCCGATGAGGCGACGAAAATAGGCATATTTGGCACACAACAAGCGGTTGTGGCGTCCAAATTAGAAGCTTTTTATAACAATCAGCCGAATGCAGAGATACAAATTGTCCCTCTTTCCGATCAAGGAAGTGTAGAGGCAAATGAGGCATACGGGAAGCAGCAAATTGCGGATAAGAAGATCAAGGGATATCTAGAATTCACGCAGGGGAAACAGGGCGGATTCCCGAAGATGATCTATAAATCCACAGGAACGATGGATTCGCCTAAAAACAAGCTGCAAACGGCGCTTCAGCTAATTAAGACGGATATCGTGCTGCAAGGCGCTGGTCTGCCAGATGCGCTTAAAACCGATATACAGACGCCTGTTTCCTTAGAAACCGTGCAAATATCCACTTCGGATCAAGCTGCTGTGGGCAAAACCGAGTCCCAAATGAGGCTGTCCTATATGTTGGTGTATATCCTGCTCTTCATGCTGTACATGGGAGCCATTGGATTTGGGAATCTCGTTGCAACGGAAATCACAGCCGAGAAGAGTACGCGCGTCATGGAATTGCTCATTACTAGCGTGTCACCACTCAAGCAGATGTTTGGTAAAATCATTGGTATTTGCTTGCTGGCGCTCTCACAAATCGCCGCATTAATCGTCGTTGCAGCCATTAATATTCAGTTTAGTGATGCATCGGCCATCAAGGATCTGAAAATCAGTTGGAGCGATTTAGAAATATCAATTATCGTCTATTTCTTGATTTTTTACTTACTCGGTTTCTTCATCTACGCGACGATTTTCGCGGCAGTAGGCTCACTTGTCAGTCGAACGGAGGATGTGGGGCCAGCCATTATGCCAGTTACCTATGTCATCGTTGCGGCTTTCATGATCGCGATCTTCGGTCTTAATCACCCGAATGCACCCTTCGTGGTTACGATGTCCTTCGTGCCATTTTTCTCGCCAATGATAATGTTTCTGCGCATCGGAATGAGCAGCCCGCCGTTCTGGCAGATTGCGCTTTCGATCGCCATTCAGTTGCTGTCCATCGGTGCGATGGCTTGGCTTGCGGCGAAGATCTACCGCACAGGCGTGCTGATGTACGGCAAGCGGCCTAGCTTGAAGGAACTGCGCAAGGCGATGCGGGCGTATCGGTAGATATATCTCGAAAGATCGTCTTATATAAACAAAAGATTACCTCGTAGTTTTGGAACAAGGATGCACCTATAATAAAGTTTACATTGATTATATTATTGGAGGATCCTATGCCATCATTACGTGAAATTAGTGATTTTATTACCGAAAAAACAAGTCGTAATGCAGCTTCCTTCGGGGATGCTCTGCCTGCTCATACCAAAGAAGGCAAATATGAATTTGCTGAAAATGGTTTTTGGACTGGCGGTTTCTGGACAGGTATGAATTGGCTTTGCTATGAGTTAACCAAGGACGAGACGTTTATGAAGTCCGCTCGTGACTCCTACCCTAGACTGTTAAAACGGATGTATGAGACGCCGGAAACCTTGGATCATGATCTCGGCTTTCTTTACTCCTTGTCCTTTGTAGCTGACTATAAGCTGACAGGGGATACCTATGCGCGCAAAGTGGCGCTTGATGCAGCTGACCACCTCAAGTCCAGATTTAATAGTAAGGGTAACTTCATTCAAGCATGGAATGTTTGGGTACCAGGAGAACCCTTCAGCGAGGAAAATAGAGGCAGAATCATCATTGATTGTATGTATAATTTGCCGCTTCTATTCTGGGCCTCGGAAGAAACTGGAGACGAGGAATACAGAAGAGTGGCGGAGGCACACGCGGATACATGTGCGCGTACAATCATTCGAGAAGACTTTACGGCGTTTCACACCTTCGTCTTTGATCCAGAAACAGGTGAGCCTAAGTTCGGACAAACCTTCCAAGGATTTGCAGATGATTCATGCTGGTCGAGAGGTCAGACGTGGGCTATTGGCGGCTACACATACGCTTACAAATATACAGGTAAGAAAGCCTACTTGGACATAGCGCGCAGCTGTGCTAAAGTTTACCTAGACAGAGTAGAGGCGGATTTGGTGCCTCTCTGGGATTTTGATGTCACTGATCGCGTGAATGCTTATCGGGATAGTTCAGCTGCGGCAATCGCTGCTGCGAGCTTACTAGAGCTAGCCAAGCACGTTGACGGAGAAGAACAGCAACGCTATGAAAGGTATGCTGTTGAGGCGATTTCTAATTTATATAATCATTACGCTACAAGGTCTGATCGTTCTCATGAAGGTTTATTACTCCATGGTTGTGGACATCATCCAGCCAATACGAATGTGGATTGTTCCCTTATTTATGGCGATTATTACTTTGTGGAAGCTGTCGCCAAGTTACAGGGAGTTACAAAAGGTTATTGGTAGAAAGTCAGTCTCCTGCACATCATCTTCACACAACAAAAGGCATTTCGACACTTTATAGGTGTTGAAATGCCTCTTTGTTGTGCGACAGGAATAGCAGTCTCTATCTTCGTGTAAACAACTCGTTTACTTAAGATTACTTTCTTCCGATTTATAAACTACAAGGATTGCACTACGTTGAAAACCCACGCCGCTTGGGGATGACTTCAAGATGGATCCATAGCAAACATTAACAATTTGTTCATCTTTCAATTCGGCTAGAAACTGATTAGCTCTTGTCTCTGCATAAGACGCATCCGTATCTAAAAACTCCTTTACCTGAATCACTTCAAATTCCTCCCTAAATGGATTGATGAGTATGTACAACAGATATTACAGAAGACTTCACCTATACGCAAAGTAATTAGATGAGATGTATCGATACCCATAAAAGTACAACAAGACATCCCGCAAAAAGCGGAACGTCCTGTTCTCTTGACCATATCACTTTATCTAATAGGTGTCAAATTGAAGAAGAATGACGGATATGCAGGAAGTGCTGGAGCGACTAGAAGATAAAATAGATAGATAGGATCAGATGATGGACACTGCTCGCCGCGCAACAAACCAAAAAAGCATGCAAGACGTAACCGTCTTCGCATGCTTCTTTGTCATTGCTGCCTTATCTACCCGGCAGCAGCTGTTTGATCCAACCGCCGAAGCTCTTCGGATTCCGCGTTTGGATGAGCACGACGCCTTCACCTCTGAATCGGCAGACGATGCCTTCGCCGCTCGTAAGGCTGGAAATCCAGCCTTTGGAGGCTTTTTCAATCGTATAAGGCGTATAATCCGGCCAAGCAACCAGATGCCCGTTATCAATAATAACCTCTTGGCCTGGCGCCAAGTTAATGGCATGGATCGCGCCGTAGGAGGAGAGGAATACGGTGCCGCGACCGCTAATCTCAACGATAAAGAAGCCTTCGCCGGACATGAAGCCGCTCGCTAGATTCTGCATTTTGGTGTTCACCTGAATGCCTGAAGTGCCGGCAAGGAAGCCATCCTTTTGGACATAAAGCTTGTAGGTGCCATCTAATTCAACGGCTTCAATATCACCGATAACAGCAGGTGCTAGGAGCACCTCGCCGGATCCACGGTTAGGACTCAATTCCTGGAAGAAGAAGCTTTCGCCGCTGAGCATCCGTCCAAGACCGCGCATAATTCCACCGTCTGCCGTACCTTTAAGTTCAATATTCGGGGACATGGAAACCATCGCGCCAGACTCGGCTTTAATGTTCTCACCAGCTTCAAGCTGCACGCGCAGCATCGGAAATGCGCCTTTATATAAGATTTCGTGTTTCATCGGTATCCTCCATTTAATTATTTGTAGATTATCCTAATTTCCTTATATTTCTACGCGGTTTTGGGCTGTGTGGTTGCATCCAAGCTGCGATTCGCATACACGAACACGGCACAAATTAGCAATATACTCATCGTTACAAAGAACACAGAAGTGAAGCCGTATTCCGCTGCCAGATGACTGCCGAGCAAGGGGCCAATGAGATTCCCAAGGAACAGCGAAGACGTATTGAAGCCATAGGCGGTGCCTTGAATCTCAGGAGCTGCAAGCTTCATGACTAAAGCGTTCAGCGAAGGAATCATCCCGCCGATGAACAGTCCGAGCAGGAATCTGCCGATGAGCAGCGTCGTAATATTAGTGGCAAAAGCCTGCGGTATGAAAGCGACAGCCGCCATCGTGAGGGCAATGACCAGCGTCATGCGCTGCCCGATTCGGTCACCTAACCGACCCAAGGTCGGAGCTCCGAATAGATTGGCGATGCCCGTGATTGCGACGATAAGCCCGGCGAAGAAGGCCAAGTGCGCTCCCGTGTATAAGGTTTTGGCATATACCGTTACAATCGGCTCGATACTCATCATACCGATCTGCGTAATCAGTGATGCAGCAAACACAGGCAGTAAGGGGCGGAACAAGCGCCACGGCGTCCGCTGTCGTACCTTTTTCGCGGTGACAGGCTTGCGCTCCTCTTTAATGAACAGCATGACGATGAGGCTGGCGCATAGCATGAGCCCTCCTGTGAAGAAGAACACGTGGTGGTAGCCGAGAAAGCTGGCTAGTACGCCGCCGATTAAAGGGCCGATGAGTGTGCCTGCGATAGCGCCAGTTTGCAAGGTGCCAAGCGACTTACCCGAATGTTCTCGGGGGGTCAGTGAGGCTTGCAATGAAACCGCCATCGAGATGAAGCCGGAGAAGAATCCATTCAACAATCTCAGCGATAGCAGCTGCCAAGGCGATGTAACAATGCCCATTAGAGCGGTGACGATGGCCATTCCGAAGCCGGCGCGCAGCAGCATGATCTTACGCCCGCGTCGATCGGCAATGGCTCCCCATAGTGGCTGGGTCAAAAAGGAAGTGATGAATTGGGCAGCCACGATCCAGCCTGTCCAACGGACAATATCATCTAAGTCGTGAACCCCTAACTCCCCGATGTAGAGAGGTAAGAACGGAAGAACTAGATTCATGCCACATGTAATGGAGAAGTTCGCACCCCAAAGTATCCATAATGACTTTTTCCAATGTAAGGGGGTTGCCATGACGTGGACTCCTTATCCTTTTTTTTCTCAGTATAGCATAAATGGCTCGATCCCCAAGCATTTAGGACCCATGTGCGAACTGCTGCCGGTACGAGCGAGGCGACATTCCTTCGAGCTTGGTAAAGCTTGCAGCGAAATAAGCAGCTTGTTCAAAGCCAACTTCCTGAGCAATGTGGGCAATCGGGAGCTCCGTTTGTAGAAGCAATAGTTTGGCTTGACTTACCCGTAATTTAAGCAGATAGGTTAAGGGAGAGCAGCCGTATTCTTTTTGCATGCAGCGAGCTATGTACACAGGATGGAAATTGAGCTCATCCCCCAGCTGTTTAGCGGTAACCGATTCTCGGAAATGCTGCCTTAAGTAGGAGGCCGCCTTCTCAGCGCAGGCTCTGGAGGCAGATGCATGAGCGGTCTCTGCGGAGGCAGCCAATTGATATAGAATCTCTTGAAATAACTGCTGCTGGGCAAAACGAACACTGTTCACGTGCGCACGAGGCTGGAGCTGTAGCAGCTGATCAAGGACTTCATACATTTTCTCGGGGTGCTGGAGTGTCGTAAATTGCGGGATGCGCATGGTGAAGGGGTCCACGGCGAAGGCTTCCACCACGGCATCCTCTGGAGCAGGGTCCTCTAAAGAAACAGCTGCAACGGCGCTCGGCTTCATTAACTCCCAAGCACCGCCTACATGGAAATGCAGCCAGTAGGTGTAGGTTAGTTCCTCGCATACTTTGGTCGCGAAATGGTAGCGATCAGGCCGTAAAATGACAGCCTGCCCGACCCCAACCTCGAAACGTTCATCCTCTTCACCGATGTAGAAGCAGCCGGAAGTTGTGATAAGCAAATCAAATACTTGGATGTTGCTGCGACTGGGGTGCTGTCCTCCCTTGGGGATACTGTTATATCCACTCGCGATATAGTGGGGCAGAGGAGGAATCGTGATCTCAAGAAATGCCATAATACCACCTTCTTTAATTCTGTGTAAAAGTTGGAATTGTATAAGTTTCAGTTGCGATGTTGATACATGAATCCAACTATAACAGCTATAATTTGAACTGACTAGTAAGTTTCATTTACATAACAAATAGCGAAGTATACTGGATGGTGGCGTGAACATGACGACTGAGAAAAATAAGTTTTCCTTATGGATTCTAGCATGGCCAATATTTGTCGAATTACTGCTTCAACTCCTCTTAGGCGCGGTGGATACGCTGATGGTAAGCCGTGTCTCGGATGATGCGGTAGCCGTAGTTGGTTTAGCGAATCAGATCTTTCAGGCAGTGATGATTTTATTTATGACAGTTGCAAGTGGGGCAGGTATTCTCATTGCTCAGAAAATTGGAGCCAAACAACAGGAAGCCGCACGAACGGTTGGGATTATGGCTGTCACGATCAGCGGATTGATTGGTGCCATACTCAGTGTCATCCTGTATGTCGAGGCTGTTCCGTTAGCGCGACTGTTTCAGTTAGAAGAGCGGCTGCTTCCGCTAGCACATACGTATATTTCAATTGTCGGCAGCGGCATGGTGTTAACTGCATTGACGGCTACACTCAGCACGGCCATTCGGAATACAGGGAACACGAAGGGGCCCATGATAACCGCGATCGGGATGAATGTCATTCACGTCATTTTGAACTATGTATGGATTAATGGAGCCTTCGGATTCCCACAGCTCGGCTTAACGGGTGTTGCCATTTCGACACTAGTGAGTCGGTTACTTGCGACTTGTTTGCTGCTTTATATGTTTGTTACTGCCTTTGAGCGAAGAATCAGATGGCGTGATCTTGCTATTTTTAATCGAAAGCTATTTAGTGAAATTATCAAAATCGGCTGGCCGCTCGGCGTCAATATGTCGTCATGGGTTTTATCGCAGCTGGCGATTTATAGCTTTTTGGCAACGATGGGGGCTGCTGCTTTGGCGGCGAGAACGTATATGAATACGCTGGAATCTATCTGCTTTATGTTGGGTTATTCGATTGCTTTATCGGCTCAAATCCAGATTGCGCATCTATATGGCTCAGGGCATACACATGCCGTATATAAAGCAGGCTATCGCGGCACCTGGATTGGACTTGGCTTAGTCGGGTTCAATAGTATTCTTCTTTTGATTATCGGAAAAAGCTTTCTCGGTTTCTTCAGTTCTGACCAAGGTATTATCAATCTAGCACTCTCTTGCCTTGTACTAAGTGCGATACTTCAGCCAGGCAGGATGATCAATATGGGCTTTGGTAATGCTCTGAATGCGATTGGTGATACACGATTTAATATGGTGATCTCGTTGTTTTCAATGTGGGGTGTCGCTGCGGGGCTTTCTTATGTCTTGGGGTTACATTATGGTCTAGGATTAACGGGGATTTATATAGCGATGATGTGCGATGAGTATCTTCGCGGTATTCTGGTGGCTATCCGTTGGCGGCGAAAGAAGTATTTGCGCATGGCGGAAAGAAAAGCGAAGGTTCTTGATGCTTCAGGAGGGATTGGAGCAGAAGTTCGAAGTGTGCATAGTGCTTAAACTAGGGCACCTACATAGGTTGCTGGTGCACAAATAAGAGAGGGGAACAAGAGTGACAAGTCACTTGTGTTCCCCTTTGGTGTTCCATGTCAGTTAACTCCGGTAAGTTCGAAATCGGATGTCTTGGTTGTAGTTGCCGAAGCCTTCTCCATACAACGTCAAACCACCGACATGCTCAGCATGCTCAGGGACTTCTAAACGTAATATCCACTCATTGCGGGAGATGGGAAGATCCTGAATGGTCGCATTGGATAGCAGCTGTCCATCGAGGAAAGTCCCTTCTTGGGTGATGCGAAGCACCTTTAACCAACCATACTGGTTCGTGTAGTCCGACCACCAAGCTGGGGTCAGTTGACCGCGGCCATCTCCAGAATCGCCGGGGCTTGTCCAATAGCCCAGCAAGGTGTCATTCACATAGAAGTGAATATCGGACGGCCAATTGGCTGCGATTCCTGGTGCTTCGGAGCCTATCTCCAGCGAGATTTCGATCTCCTCCAAGTCTTGCCCTGCAAGCATATAGTTAGGAATCCGGTACTCGACGAAGCCCTTGGCAAACCACAGGATTCTGGCATGCATACGCTCTGGCTCAAAGAAAAAACGAGGATCGTCAAACTGACCGATCAGCCGATCTTCCGTCGCTAAACCGCAGGTGGGATGAACCTCGAAACGCGTATAGTGACCGACGGGAATCGATACTTCGTTGAATAAGCGCTTCTGTTCAGTCGACTGAGGGAGCTGGACGTCAATACGCGCGAGGGCGAGTGTACAGATTTTGTGCGTACCGCCTTGCTTGCGAACGAGCTTCGTATGAATGAGCCCGCCTGCCTCCAGTTTCTTAACATGCATCGTCACGATGGCACTGCTTAACGAAAGCCGCTGAGCTAAGTCCTTTACGTTCATCTCTTGTTCAGCTAATAATTCCAATATGTTAAGCCGCACATCGCTAGCCAAGGCTTCATATAAGGGCAGCCATTTGCGGTCTGTTGTCGTGTGAATCATGTCCATCAACTCCTTTTCTAACTGATTAACATAAATGTGAATGCAACGAAAACGGGGGAAGGGTCTTGATCTTCCTTCTTTTTTATTGTTTAATATGATCATACATAATAATTATATTAACTGATTCATATTTTTATTAATTATACTATGAGGTGATCGTAATGTCTATGAAAGCAAGCATGATCATTGATAAGGATTTTGTAGTAGGAGAAGTAGATCCACGTCTGTATGGTTCCTTTATTGAGCATTTGGGACGCGCGGTATACGGCGGTATTTATGAACCTGGACATCCGCAAGCAGATGAGCAAGGATTTCGCGGAGATGTGTTGGAGTTAGTTAAAAGTCTACAAGTGCCAATCGTTCGTTACCCAGGAGGAAACTTTGTGTCGGGTTACAACTGGGAGGATGGTATCGGACCTCTCGATCAGCGTAAGAGACGTCTTGATCTTGCTTGGCGCACAATTGAGCCGAACCTAGTCGGTCTGAATGAGTTCATGGACTGGTGCCGCAAAGCGAATACAGAAGCAATGATGGCCGTGAATCTGGGGACTCGCGGTCCTGATGAAGCTAGGGATATTATTGAATACGCGAACATCACAGGTGGCACCTACTGGAGTGATTTGCGAATCTCCCATGGCTATCGGACACCGCATAAAATTAAAACATGGTGCTTAGGCAACGAAATGGATGGTCCTTGGCAAACAGGAAGCAAAACCGCAGTCGAGTATGGTCGTACCGCTTGTGAAACAGCTAAAGTGATGAAATGGGTAGATCCTTCGATCGAGCTAGTCGCTTGCGGCAGTTCAAGCTTAACGATGCCTACCTTCCCAGATTGGGAAGCAACCGTACTTGAGCATACCTACGATCATGTTGATTATATTTCGCTTCACCAGTATTACGGCAATCGAGAACAAAATTCAGCGAATTTCTTGGCCCAATCTTTAGGCATGGATCGGTTCATCCACACGGTCATTGCAACGGCAGATTACGTTCAGGCTAAGAAGCGCGGCAAAAAGAAAATCAATCTTTCCTTCGACGAATGGAATGTATGGTACCACTCCCACGATGCTGATCGTAAAATCGAGCCTTGGTCCATCGCACCGCCCCAACTGGAGGACATTTATAATCATGAAGATGCGCTTCTGGTGGGCTGTATGCTAATTTCCATGCTCAAACGTGCTGATCGTGTCAAAATGGCTTGCTTAGCTCAATTGGTCAATGTGATCGCTCCGATTATGACAGCCAATGGCGGTGCGGCTTGGAAGCAAACGATTTACTATCCTTATCTTCATGCTAGTGTATTTGGCCGTGGAACGGTCCTTGTACCGCTCATTAAATCGCCGAAATATGATGCGAAAGACTACACAGATGTTCCTTACTTGGAGGCCGTTGCTGTACATAATGAGGAAACATCGGAGTTGACGATCTTCGCAGTGAATCGCCATCTGGCCGAAGCGCTCCCTCTAGAGATGGATCTTCGCAGTTTCAGCGGGTTCAATATCGTTGAGCATATTGTTTTAGAGCATGAGGATCTCAAGGCGACCAATACGTTAGAAGCGCCGGACCGAGTAAAACCGCATTCCGCAGGGAATGCGAAAATTTCTTCGAATGGGCACATTGAAGCTGTTCTAGGTAAAGCGTCTTGGAATGTAATTCGTCTTAAATTGGTATAAAAGTCTTCGAGTACCGAAAACTTATTCTTTGATATGTGCTAAAAAGTCGCGTTTGGTACCATAATAGTCATAGGAAAAACCTCGATCGTATAAGGTATGCGAGGCTTTCCAGGTGACGGTGCCCGCGGCTTTTCTTTCTTTTCCAATCCACGCTCTGGTATGATGAGAGAAATGAGATTGAAGGAGTTAGGGCACATGAAAATGAGAGTAAGTTGGGTTGGGGGATTCGTGTTGGTAGCTGCAATAGGCTTAACCGCTTGTGGGGGAGATCAACCATCGGCTACACCTAGTGCGAGTGTTTCAGCTAATGTGAATGTTTCAAAGTTATATCAGAACTATTGTATCTCGTGTCATGGTAATCAATTACAGGGCGGGCAAGGTCCCAATATCCAAAAAGTGGGAGAACGCCTCGATGAAGCTGAAATTGTAAAACGGATACAAAAGGGTGGTGGCGGGATGCCGCCGTTTCAGGTCACGATGAAAGAAGAGGAATTGAAAGCACTTGCAACTTGGTTGGCTGGTCTTAAGTAATTGTAAATAACTGGTATGATTAAGGTTACGTTAAGGTTAGCTACATAATTTCTTCACAATTGACATTTACAATTAGGGGCATGAGGAGAGTGATGTTAGATGCACTTGAATTTGAAGCCCCGGAAGCGTCTTTCGAGTAAAAAGAGCTCAAGCCGTCTGGGAGCATCGATTTCACTAGTTTTATTTATGATCGGATTACCGATTTTGTCTGTCGTAGGTATGGAGTTTCTTGAGCGTGGCAATTTTGCTGAAACTATGCAATGGATTACAAGTAATCAACCTTTATTTGTGCTAAACGTAGGTTTATCTTTCTTCCTTCTCGCCTTTATTTATGCCCTTGTTGGGTCATTGGCGATTTCCGGCTCCATCTCGACCTTAATTCTTGGTCTAATGGCAATTATCTCGTATATGAAAGTGAAAATGATCGGGGAGCCGTTCTTCCCTTGGGATATATTGCTGAATAAAGAGAGTATGGACATTGCATCGTTAGTTACGGGCAAAGCGGCATTAATTCGAATAAGTGCGGTTGCGGCCGCGATTCTCATCGTTCTTGCACTAAGATGGATCATTCCGCGTACTACAATTCCAGTCATCGCTCGAATCGGTTTAGGGCTTTTTTCGCTCTATGCCTTGTATGCATTTGGGATCAAAACACCTTTGGCAGGCAAAGTGTTAGACCATGCAGGCGTGAACGAAATTGTATGGGATCAGCAGCAAAACTACGCGAACAACGGCCTCACACTTGCCTTCACACTTAATGTGAAGAACTCGATTGTGCAGAAGCCGGATACGTACAGTGAGCAAGCACTGGCTGCGGCCGCGGCAAATATTCAAGAGGCAGCAGTACAAAAAGATGCTGGCGTTCGTAAAGCGAAAGCTACGCTTGCTGACGGGAAACAGCCGAATGTTATTTTCGTTATGAGCGAAGCATTCTGGGACCCAACCCTACTAGAGAATGTCACGTTTAGCGAAGATCCACTTCCGACAATTCACCGTCTGCAGAAGGAGTCAAGTTCCGGTTATTTGCTTTCCCCTCAGTATGGAGGCGGTACGAGTAACGTGGAATTTGAAGTGTTAACGGGGAACTCGATGAGCTTCCTACCTGGTGGGTCCATTCCGTATCAACAGTACATTTCCAAGCCAGTACCAAGTTTGGCGAGTTATTTTGCTGATCATGGCTACAAAAGTATGGGGATTCACTCCTATGAAGGATGGTTCTGGGATCGGAATTCTGTCTATAAGGAGCTAGGTTTTGAAGCGTTCAAAAGCAGCGAGCACTTCGATAATCCGGAAATGAAAGGTTACTTTATCTCCGATGCAGAAGTGGCAAGAAACGTGATTAGTGAAGTGGATAAAACGGAAAACCCGATGTTTATCTACACCGTTACGATGCAAAATCACGGACCGTACGATGACCCTCGCTATGGAGAAAATCAGTTCAAAGCAACGGGCAATCTTTCTGCGCAAGCAAAAAGTATTCTAGAAACGTACACGCAAGGTGCGCATGACGCGGATCAAAGCTTGCAAATGATGATCGATCATTTCAAGGATTCAGATGAACCTACACTTATCGTATTCTATGGTGACCATTTACCGATGTTAGGCATGGATTATCAGGTGTATAAAGAAGCAGGCTTCATCTCAACAAGCGATGCTAATAAGTGGTCGTTGGAGGAAATCAAGAAGATGCATAGCATTCCCCTAGTTACGTGGTCTAACTTCGATATGCCGAAACAGGACATTCCACTTTTGAGTGATTCCTTCCTAGGTGCACATGTTCTGGATATGCTTCATATGGAAAAGCCAGCGAATTTCGCTTTGGATGCTGAGTTGGCGGGGCAAGTACCAGGCTTGCTAAGCAACTTGATCGTTGATCAGGATGGACAACTGCATGCAACTACACCGGAATCCGCGGCATCATTAATAAATGACTATCGAAACGTGCAGTACGATTTAATGTTCGGTAAGCAATATTTGGCCGACTATTTGGATCACGATTATTTGACCAAGGGTACGCAAGCAGACTACAACGCCGAATTTGGCGGTACGGGCGCGGCAAAGTCCGAGGCACAAGGCAGCAATGACACCAAGCAGCCGAGTACACAGTAGTGTAGTTTGGATAAAAAGGCCGTCTCTTCAAGTAGAGAATACTTGAGGGGGCGGTCTTTGTGTGTTTGGGTGGTTGAACCCATCTGCAACGCCACTGTATCAGACCCAACCGCAGGCCTCCGTACCTCGGCCAAGCAGAACAACCCAACCCAACCCAACCCAACCCAACCCAACCCAACCCAACCCAACCCAACCCAACCCAACCCAACCCAACCCAACCCAACCCAACCCAACCCAACCCAACCCAACCCCTTCAACTCCGCTAACACGGCGGCATTAGATGGAAAAACTCCATCTATTTTTCAGGAAATTCACTCTTTGAGATGATTACCTGGAAAACATACAGTTAAATTCAGCCATTTCCCGCCATTTCATCGAATTCATGAGAAATAACTGTACCTTTTCCATCTATTTCGGCTAAATGTCTCATCCGCGCGAAATTAGCTGTACCTTATCCAGTTAATCAGTACGGCAAGGCTCCAAGCCGAAATTAGCTAATGTTTTTCCCACTAAACAGCACATCAACACCCAACAAGAAATAACTGTTGCCAGCTGCAGGGTTATTTTGGTAATATGAAATTCCGTCTCTACGCGGCGACTGCACATAAACGAAAAGGCAAACGGATCTTGAATGACAAAACAGGAGGTGTTTTATGCTTTTCGCGGTTTTGGCGCGCAAGGCGTACGCAAGGAACTTGCAGTATCGCGGCTCGCATCTGCTGCATAACGCAGTAAGCGCAGTGTTCGGCTTTATTTATGCGAGCATCTGGACAGGTTTAGGCAGTGATGCATCGCTAGGCGAGTATGGTGCCAAAGGCATGGTGAGTTACATTGCTTTTAACCAAGCGATTCTGTGGATTACTCAGTTTACGACGAATGGACTCGGACTCGAGCAATCGGTTCGCACGGGTCAAATAGCGGTCGATCTCATGCGGCCGGTGCATTTATTTTACCAAGCGATGAGCCGGGAATGGGGCCAAGTGTGGTATCAGTTTTTATATAAAAGCATTCCGATTTATGTCCTCTATGTATTCATCTTCTCCTTACAGCTTCCACAACACGCTTCGGTGTACGGATGGACAGCTCTCTCGCTCGTCACGGCCTCCTATATTTCAATTTGTATGAACTACTTAATTGGCGTAGCCGCCTTATGGACAACGGAATCCCGTTGGTTGTATTGGGTTAATTATGCATTTGCTATGTTGATTTCGGGATTTTTTATTCCCTTAGAATGGCTGCCAAGCTGGCTTCGAACTATCAGTTCGTACACGCCATACCCTTACTTACTCTATTACCCGACACGGATCTACCTCGGATTTGAACATGGAACGATTGTGCTCGGCGCTCTTTTATGGGGCATCGGGTTTACTTGTGTCTGTATGGCCGTTACCCAAATGGTTCGCAGGAAGCTGGAGGTGCAGGGCGGATGATCTCGATTCGGTTGTTTATGCTGCTCATTAAAGCCAATTTGCGAAGTCGGATGCAGTATAAGTTTAATTTTGTTTTTTCAACAATTATGGCCTCGTTTATTCAAATTTCTGAATTCCTGATGGTCGCGCTGGTCATGATGAAATTTGGTAATATTCACGGTTGGACACTCTACGAGGTGAGTTACTTATATGGCATGATGACAATTTCCAAAGCCATTTATCGGACACTTGCTTCAGACGTGCATCATCTTGAGAAATATCTCGTTTCAGGTGACCTGGATGCGATTCTGATTCGACCAGTTCCCGTACTGCTTGCCTTGATGACACAAAATTCACGGATTCTCATTGCGGAAGTCAGCCAAGGTCTGATCCTGCTCTTCATTTCGATGAAAGCGCTAATGGCTAGCGGGCAAATCAGCTGGAGTGCCATCCCACTGACTGTCTTCATCATCCTCACAGGTGCTGTGATTTTGTTCGCGATTGGGCTTGCTACGGCGGCGGCTGGATTTTGGCTCACACGCATCGAGTCTCTGCAAAATATGACCGAAGATGCCTCGCAAACAGCGGCTCGCTACCCGCTCAGCATTTATCCCAAATGGCTGCAAGGTGCACTGTTAGTGCTCGTTCCTGTGGGTTTCGTCAATTACATTCCTTCACTCTACGTGTTGAGGCATCAAGGAGGCATAGGGCTGCTGGCAGGGACTTTGGCGGTCTCCGCTGTTGTATTGTGGCTAGCGATGCGTTTCTGGAAGCTAGGACTTTCACGATATCAAAGCACAGGTAGTTAACCATATGAATAAAAGGGAGGGCAAGCACCCGATGATAACGGTCAGGCATTTACGCAAAACCTTTCAATCTCCTGTCGTCCAGGAAGGGAAGTTCTCGGGGATTCGAACCCTATTTTCTAGGGCATATAAAGAGAAAGAAGCCGTGCGCGATGTCAGCTTCGAGATTGAAACTGGCGAGTTCGTCGGGTATATTGGACCTAATGGGGCAGGAAAGTCGACGACGATCAAAATGCTGACAGGCATCCTGCACCCCACCTCCGGTGAGGTTCTGATTCACGGACGCAGCCCGCAGAAGCAACGGAAGCAGGTTGTTAGGCAGCTTGGCGTTGTCTTTGGACAGCGAAGCCAGCTGTGGTGGGATCTCCCTGTGAAGGATTCCTACGAAATCCTTATCGCGATGTATCGCGTGGAGGAGGCAGATGCTCGCCGCCGCTTAGGAGAATTGTCGGAGCTGTTGGATTTAAAAGAATTTTTAGATACCCCCGTTCGCAAATTATCTCTGGGTCAACGGATGAGAGCGGATCTGGCAGCTTCCATGCTGCATGATCCAGCGATTTTATTCCTAGATGAGCCCACTATCGGCCTAGATGTCGTCGCTAAGAGAAATATCCGCGGATTCTTGCAGACGTTGAATCGGGATTTCGGAAAGACGATATTGTTAACGACGCATGATATGGATGATATTGAGCAGCTTTGTCCAAGGGTCATTGTCATTAATCATGGGCAAATTGGCTATGATGGTTCCATAGACAAGCTGCGTGATCGAATCGGCTTACCGACGATGATGAAAGTATCCTTTCGCGGTGAGATTCGAGTCCCGGCAAGCTGGGAACTGCCGTTCCGCGTAGTCGAGCAAGAAGCGAACTTCTTGACGATTGCCTGCAACCGCCAAGAACTCAAGGCGATGGATGTGCTGCGGATTGTGAGCAGCTGGGGCGACATGGACGATGTACATATGGAAGAACCAGAATTTGAAGAAGTTATTCAGAACGTCTATTTATAGATCAAGTATGGGAGTGGAACGAAGCTATGGCGATAGGGAATGAAGAACGAGAGAGGGAAGCGCAGCGCGTCGCTACAGTTAGAACGAATATTCAGCGGCGAATTGTAGAGCTGCGTCAAACCGTAGATGATCGCAGATCAGAAGCAACGGCTATCGGCCGAAGCTTCTGGGATGATATTTCCGTCAACGCAGACAATGACGATGATTTGATTGAAACGGCTGCGAGTATGGCACAGCAGGAGCACGTGCTGCAAGGGCAAGAGCGAAGCTATCGCTTGGCACAGGATGCACTGCGCAAGTTGGAGCGCGTCGTCGATGCGCCCTATTTCAGCCGAATTGATTTTCAAGAGAAGGGCGAGCAGGAGCGGGAGAAAATCTATATTGGTTTGACGTCGTTCATCGATAGTAAGACTGATGAAATTCTCATCTATGACTGGCGAGCTCCGATCGCCAGCTTGTTCTATGATTATCCGCCGGGGCCGGCGACGTATCGGACGCCAGAGATGGATGTAAGCGGCGAGCTGTGGCTCAAGCGCCAATATATCATCAAGGCCGGCGAGCTGCAGGATGTGTTCGACACAGGTATCTCGATCGGTGATGAGATGCTGCAGAAGATGCTCAGCCGCAGCGCTGACGAGAAGATGAGCTCGATCGTGACAACGATTCAGCGCGAGCAGAACCAGATCATCCGCGATGACCAGCACAAGGTGCTGGTCGTTCAAGGCGCGGCTGGCAGCGGTAAAACGTCCGTTGCGCTGCAACGCATCGCGTACCTGCTCTATAAATATCGGACGACGCTGAGCGCCGATAATATGATTCTCTTTTCACCGAATTCGCTATTCAGCGATTATGTGTCTCGCGTTTTGCCAGAGCTCGGGGAAGCGACAATGCAGCAAACGACCTTCCAAGATTATTTAACTCATAAATTAACCGATACAGGGCTAAAGCTGGAGGATCCATATGATCAGCTCGAGTATATTTTGACAGGCAATGGTCAGGATCACTTGTACGCTGCACGTTTGCAAAGCATTACCTACAAAGCCTCCGAGGCTTTCCTTCGTGTGATTGAAGCATACGGAGAAAAGTTGAAGCTGGATGGGATTCGATTCGTTGATCTGGCTGTGGGCAAAAAGGTACTCATTACGGGGGCAGAGCTTAGTGAACGCTTCTATAGCAAGTCCTCGATACTTGCCATCGGTGAGCGAATGGAGCAGCTGTCGGAGTGGATTTTGGAGCAGTTGGACGTCTTCCAAGCCGATGTGCAAAAACGGTTCTATCGCAAGCTTGTACGTGAACCCAAGTATATGGGCAGCGAGCCGGAGATGAAGAAAATGAGCCGTGTCAAAGCGCACAAAGCGATCACACCGCTCCGGGAAAAAGCGCAAAAGCTAGCCTATGTCGACGTGCTCGGCATGTATAAAGAGTTATTTACGGATACGAGCTTACAGCAGGAGCTGGTGAAGCTAGCCGGTGAGCCATTGCCCGAAGCATGGGCTACGATTAGCGACGTCACAGTAGAAGCGCTGGAGCAAGGTCATCTTCGCTATGAGGACGCAACACCGCTTGTGTATCTCAAAGGACTTGTAGAGGGACAGCTGCGGGTTGGTACAATCCGTTATTGCCTGGTGGATGAAGCACAGGATTATTCACCTTTTCACTATGCCTATTTGAAAAAACTGTTCCCACGCGCCCGCTTTACGCTACTCGGCGATTGGAATCAAGGGATCTTCACGCACGCGAACGCGAATGCAAGTGCAAGTGCAAGTGCAAGCGAAGGCATCGGCTCAAGCGCCGCGCAGCCAGAGCAAAGCTACAGCTCGATTAGCGAGCTGATGGGCGAAGACGAGACGAAGACGATCCGTCTCGTCAAGAGCTACCGCTCCACACGCGAGATCACGGAGTTCGCGTGTCAGGTACTGCCGGGCGGCGAACCGGTGGAACCGTTCAGCCGCAGCGGCGAAGAGCCGCGCTTGCTGCGTGCAGCAAGCGAGCAAGAGCTAATCCGCCTCGTCGCGGAGGCGGCTGCTAGGAGGCAGCGCGGCGGCGCAAGCTCCGTCGCGATCATTTGCAAGACCGAGCGCGAGACGGAGTACGCGCACGGACGATTGAAGCCGCTGCTGCCAGACCTCGCGCGGATCAGCAAAGATACGCTGCACTACGAAGCAGGCGTGATGATCTTGCCGGCGTACCTCGCCAAAGGGCTCGAGTTCGACGCGGTTATTCTCTACAATGCCGGGGCGTCTGTCTACGCGGAGGCGAAGGAACGCAAGCTGTTCTACACGGCTTGCACTAGGCCTCTTCACTATTTAGATGTCTGTTATCTAGGTGAATTAACACCTTTTCTTCCGGGCAAATAGACATCCGTCCATACCCATCCGCCCTGCCTAACATAAGATATAGGGAGCAGCCAAGATGAGGTTTTACCAGGCGGAAGGGGGAACTACCCATGTCAAACGTTGGATATTCCAGCACAGCAGTTATTCTGGTACTGTACATTTTATTGGTTATTATTTTGGCAACATTCTAATAGGAACATGAGCAATAGAAGCCGTTTTCCGGTTACCGGGAAGCGGCTTTGTTGCGTCTATACGCATAAATTTCCAGTTAGGGGAGAACTTAACGATAACTGATGCCATCATTTCCACGTCATACCAAAGCGGGAGAACGCTTATGTTTGTAAATAAACAAATTACTTCCATTCAATTATATGGGATCGTGATCATTGCCATCGCGATAACGAATCATGTGCTACTCATCCCAGTTCTACTGCACTATGGGAAACGAGATTCCTGGTTAGGAGCCTCATTGGCCATTGTCCCAATGCTTGTCTGGACTTGTCTAATCTACTTCTTGGTTAAACGAACTAAACAAGGTGACTTGATAGCATGGATAAGATTGAGGTTGGGAAACTGGGGGGCGTATCTCATTCAATCTCTCATTATCTTGATCTGTTTAACGCATGCCTTAGTCACGATTAAAGATGTCACCATGTGGACTCACGTCACTTACTTGCCAAGAACCCCCCTTTTTATGATTTCATTAATGTTTATCCTATTTTGCTTTTTTGCAGCAAGAGAAGGTATTAAAGCGATTGCGATTGCATCTGGCCTCCTTTTACCAGCTGTTGTTGTTCTCGGTTACTTTGTGATGGGTGCTAATTTTCAATTTAAGGATTACACGCTGCTAACACCACTTTTCACACATGGATATGGTCCGACACTCATGTGTATGTTGTTAACTTGCAGCGCTTCCTTCGAAATATTAAGTATTCTCGTTATGCAGCATCATGTCCGAACGCGGATCCGACTACGAGGACTATTGATTCTTACCACATGTGTAATTGGGCTTACCATCGGTCCACTAACAGGAGCAATCGCTATATTTGGTCCTTTTGAAGCAGCGGATTTAAGGTACCCAGCCTTTGAGCAATGGCGGATGGTGAGCCTTGGAAAGTATATTTCTCATCTAGATTTCTTATCCATTTTTCAATGGATTTCAGGGTCTAGCATGCGGACCTCAATATTGTTGTTTATTAGTTTGGATATGATGAGGATAGAGAAGAAATCTACTAGAACCTATATTCTTATTGGAATTGGCCTAGGTTTATTCGGAATTACCTTGTATCCCGTATCAGATAACGACATGGTGATTTGGCTGCAGAAATATTACTATTCGTTGATGTTTGTAGTCGGTCTATCTCTACTGTTGTTTTTACTTGTAGTTGCTATGCTGCCTATTCGGCGAAAGGAGCAGGATGCTTAAGTGAATGAGCAGGATTTCCGTGAATGGTTTGCCCTTTCAGACGACGTTATTGTGAAAACGTATCCTGTCACGCAAGGGGACAGGGTTGAACGTGTAACGATGGTGTATTGTGAAGGCATGGTAAGAAAGGATATGATCGATGGTCTCGTGCTTCCTAATCTACAGGCGTTTATAAATAGTGATTATTATCAAAATGAAGAAGCTCTTGATATGAGTACATTACTTCAATTGGTCAAGCTCACGGGTAAACATGTCATAGATGATATGAAATTATCTGTTTTTGCGGGTCAGCTAATTTTATTTTTTGAAAATAGCCAAGCGATATACGCACTGGATATTGCCGCTCCTCCGAACCGTACACCTGAAGAATCTAGTACGGAAACGTCGATTAAAGGGCCACGCGACGGTTTTATTGAAGATGTTATCACGAATATCGCCTTAATCCGCAAACGCTTAGCCACATCAAGCTTATGTGTTGAAAAGATACAATTAGGGCGAAGAAGCAACACGGTAGTTGCTTTGCTGTATCTCGGCGATATCATCAATGAGTCGGTCCTGCAAGAGGCAAAAGATCGACTACAATCGATTGATGTCGATGCGGTTATCAGCAGCGCACAGCTCGAGGATGCCTTATCAGGGCGAACCTATTCATTTTTCCCTCTCCTGAATTATACGGGGAGACCTGATTTTGTGGCAGATAGCCTACTTCGCGGCCGATTTGCGATTATCGTGGATGGTTCCCCGATGGTTCTCGTTGCACCAGTCACCTTAACCTATATTCTAAACTCACCTGAAGATGTCCATAATCCCTTCTATTATGTCGCATTTGAGAAATTACTCAGATTAG
Source organism: Paenibacillus sp. J22P165 (assembly GCF_059692015.1). Taxonomy (NCBI): domain Bacteria; kingdom Bacillati; phylum Bacillota; class Bacilli; order Caryophanales; family Paenibacillaceae; genus Paenibacillus; species Paenibacillus sp. J22P165. The sequence continues at coordinate 158,821 of NZ_JCAUAP010000001.1, forward strand.
TCGGTTTGCTCATATCGGTATTGTTGCCAGGTCTTTGGATTTCGGTGTCCAGCTTTAATTTGGACCAAATTCCCTATCAACTCGTAGCCACGATTTCTTCTTCACGATTAGGCTTGCCTTTATCTGGCCCAATGGATTTCATTATCATGCTGATGTTATTTGAATTGTTCCGTGAAGCTGGCGCACGATTGCCCAAGGTAGTTGGACAAACGGTTACCGTAGTAGGTGGATTAATTGTTGGTGATGCGGCGATACGCTCAGGAATTACAAGCCCCACTACCTTGGTAGTTACTGCCCTATCTACGATATCGATGTATACGCTAGTTAATCAAAATCTCGCTGGAACTATTACGGTGTTACGTATTGTTATTCTACTGATCTCCACCATGTTCGGTATATACGGATTCATGATTTCGCTCATGGGCTTAGTTCTTTTGATGTCGACGCTACAGTCATTTGGCGTACCGTATCTAACACCAATTTCACCGCCATTTTTCGGGGAAATGATCACTTCCTTATTTTCGAAGGCTTGGAAGAAGCTTGCACGAAGGCCGATTGAGCTCGATACGAAGGATGATACAAGACAAGGCAGTGAATCTTCATGATGAACATGTGGGTGAAATTAACGGTGGCCGTGCTAGTATTAACTAGCTTGACGGGCTGTTGGGATTTAAAAACGATTCAAGACACAAACTACATGACAGCGATTGGTTTTGATTATAAAGATGGGAAATACATCGTCTACGGACAAATGTTGGATTTCGCAAGTGTGGCCAAACAAGAAGGGGGTCAATCGGCACAGTTACCTTTGATTTGGGTAGGTAAAGAAGAGGGAGCAACTGTTAGCGACGCATTCAATAAGCTCTACCGGACATCCCAGCAACGTGTATTCTGGGGACATGTCGGTGCTTACTTATTTTCCAAAAATGCGTTAAATCAAGGAATAGGCAAATTTACAGACGGAAACGTTCGCTATAGTGAAACGAGATTCACTCAGTGGTTCTATAGTACAGACGAGTCGATTGAGGACATTTTCTCCGTTATTCCCTTTTTCAATGTCTCGCCGATGAGTTCCATCTTAATGCAGCCAACAGATAGCTTTCGACAACGATCTAACATCTCTCCGCATCGGCTGTTTTGGGTGGCTTCGAGATTACGAGAGCCTGGGGATACGGTGATGTTGCCCACATTGGATATTGAAGATGAGGTATGGAGGAAAAATAAAAAGCCAGATCCCAAACTAAGGGTGAATGGCGTTTACGCCTTGAACAAGCACCGTAGTTTGCAATGGTTCTCGGAGGAAGAATATGTTGGTGCAAGGTGGTTAAATATACATACAATTCGTACCCCAATGCTTGTTTATAGAGAGGGGAAACCGGTTCACAACGTGATTATCAAACCGAAGGCTAATATCAAGATACGAGCGGATGGTGAGAAAACCATTTTCGATGTGGAGGTGTTAGCTCCTTCTACCATAGCTGAAATATTCGAAGAGGTGGATGAGGCTGATTTGAAAAAACTGATTGCCAAACAAATAAAGGAAGAAATTGAGATGACCTTTAAACTTGGCAAAAGTAGAGAAATTGATGTGTTTGGACTGGAGCATATCCTTTACAGGAAAGATTTCGCCAGATGGGCCAAACGTACAAATTATGGTGAAAATCCGCTAACCGACTATGAGCTCGGTACCATTCACGTAAAACCCACAATTCTCCACTCAGGCATGTTGAAAACGAATATAAAACAAACACAATATTAGTCAGAAACGAATTAACAAGAAGCTACCCATCGCCGATTAGGAGGGGAGCTTCTTTTTCATTTGAGCTCGTTATTAACCAGTTTAGAAAAATTTAAGAAATGTTTTAGCCCGTGTTAATAGGCGGTTTAGTGGCAATTAAGTCTCGAGGGCTAAGATAGTCAATATGGAAGCGCAAGTAGCGCGGCCAAATTAGAGAAAGCGTATGGATTACGCGGAGGCAGGACGAGATGAATAAGAAGTTAGCGATGTTGGGATTAGGTGTGGCTGTAGGCAGCATGATGCTAGTGACTTCCGTATATGCAGGTGTGGGAGAGGCTCCCGGTTATGAAGCTTTCAAATCAGCAGTGAAACAAACAGCGACAATTAAAAACGTAACGCGTCAGGTCAACGTGTCCTTACAGGACAATGGAGCTTCTCTGCTCCAAGTGAAATCAACGATCAAAACCGGCGGAGCCGATCACGCTGGAAGTGCACAAGTGAATGTACTTAATGGCACGAATGAGCAGCAAACTATTCAATTCTACAGCCAAGATGGCAAGCAGATTGTCAAAACAGCAGATTCTGACGTATACAAAGTCATTGAAGGTGGCGACGCACCGTCAAAGTTCAAAGGGCATAACAAAGGCAATCATACCCCAGACCCTGAAGTCATCAGCGAAGTTGAAAATGTTGTAGACACGCTGGTCGGCAATTTGAAAAATTATGTCACGATGGACGAAACGACAGGAAACGGCAAGGAAATTCATTTCAAGCTTTCCGGCAGCCAAATCTCTCCCGTTGTGAACACGGTAGGTTCGCTCGTGATCAAGCATGGTGTAATGGCCAAAGATGAACCTATGCCAACCAAAGCCAATACGCTCGGTATCGACCTAGCGACACTAAGAAACAGTCTGCCACAGCTTTCTTCCGACATCTCTATGGATGAATTGGAAGTAAATGCGAGCGTTGATGAGGATGATCACATTACGAGTCAGTCAGCACAAATTCATTTGTCTGGTAAAGATGCGCAAGGCACCGAACATGAGGTTGTGCTTCGCATTGACATGACACTCTCCAGCTTGAACTCGACGCTGCCCGATACGGTTGATTTGAGCGGGAAGCAAGTAGAGAATGTGAAATTTGACGAATTATCGGGCCACAAAAACTGGGGCGATAAGCACTAAGCATCACTTAAATCAAAGAGGAGCTGTCAACCTCGGTTGACCTCCTCACTTCCTTATTGAAAGGCGGAGGCCGTGTGAAGCACATCGTTGAGATGAGCCAAGTAACAAAGATTTTCAGTAACCTGCGCGGCATCCATGCGGTTAATATGACCGTGCAGCGCGGTGATATTTATGGCTTTTTTGGGCCGAACGGAGCGGGAAAAACAACCGTCATGAAGATCATGACCGGCCTTTCTCAAGCACAGCAAGGCGAAGTGAAGCTTTTCGGCTACGATGTGAAAACACAGTATGAGCAAGCGATGGCGAAGGTCGGCGTGTTGATCGAGACAGCAGAAGCCTACACCTACATGAGCGGCAGAAGGAATCTGGAGCAAGCAGCGCGATTGTACCCGGAGGTGAGCAAGCAGCGTGTAGATGAAGTGCTGGAGATTGTAGATCTAACTCCTTTTCAGCATGAAAAAGTAGCCGGTTACTCACTGGGCATGAAGCAAAGGCTAGGACTAGCGGCCGCGATGCTTGCTAAGCCAGAGCTGCTCATTCTCGATGAGCCTACGAACGGTCTCGATATTGAGGGCATGGTTCACATTCGTGAAATCATCCTACGGTTAGCACGAGAGGAACGGATAACGTTCCTAATCTCCTCTCATCTCATCCACGAAATGGAGTTAATGTGTAATCGGATTGGCATTATCCATCAAGGAAAGCTTATCCGTGAGGGATTGGTCTCCGATTTGCTCCAAGGCAGCCCCTCATTGGAAGCCGCCTACCTGCGTGAAATTCAAGAAGTCAGGGGGCTAGCCGCGCATGCCTAGCATACTTACAGCTAACGTCTGGAATGAGACGTTGAAACTTGCCTACAAGAAGAAAACCATCTTCTTCCTAGCCGTCACCTTGCTGCTGCCCATCCTAGCAGGCATCTTGCTCTCGAGATTTCAGCAGGGTATCGGTATTGGTGCAATCGCTGCAAAGGATTTTCCGATTGTGATGCTGGGCTTATTCACGACGATTTTCTTGCCTTTGTTCGTGTTTATGGGTGCGGCAGATGTGTTTTCTGGTGAGATGGGTGACCGAACGATGAAAAATATTCTGACCCGGCCACTTTCCAGATTCAAAGTGTTTGCTTCTAAGCAGTTGGCACTCGCGATCTACATTGCGCTCTATTTAATTGTAGCTCTAGTGGCATCCGTAATTTCTGCTCTATTTTTTCAACATTTCGGAGGCATCGGTACCATCTCCAATTGGCTTCTTGCTTATGGCGCGGCCTTTGTACCTCTGCTAGTCTTGAGTATTACAGCGGTCTGTCTGGCACAGTTTTTCTCAAGCAGCAGCTCTGCGTTAACAGTGAGCATTCTGGTATATCTGGCTTTTAAGGTAGTAGCCTTCTTCTTACCACAGATTGCAACTTACTCCCCGACAGCTTACATGGATTGGCATATGCTTTGGGTTGGCGGTTCGATTGTGGGCAGCAAGATCCTTTCGATCTTTATGTTTTTGATAGCGTGCAGTATACTATTTTTTACAGCTGGTTATTATTTGTTTGATAAAAAGGAGCTCTGAACCCGATGTCGATTCGCTTTCGGCTAGTCTTGTCCTATATAGCCATGCTGCTTGTACCGCTTGTGCTTTTCGGGCTAGCCGTCATCCTTATCAGCATCGCCACCTTCGGGAGCCTGAAATCTGGTTTTGAAGTGGACTTCTCCCACGGTAATCCGATCAAGCGCGTCGTTGACCAGGAGTTGGAAAACGTCGCCTATATGAAGGCGAAGATGGATACCGATCCGGATGCTTTCCTGGATGAGGTGTTTGTGAAGGATTTGGAGCAGCGTTTCCACAAAATTAATATGGGTTTGATCATTCGCAAAGAGGAAGCGATCACCTATATCTCGCCTTACATTAAACAGGGAGAAGCGGGGGATACCGCGAAGCTGCCGGCTTTCGGCACATCTTCAGGGAAATTCCAGCGTAATCAAGGTTCTCTGTGGATAACTAGACAGCAGGATTTTTTATTTGCCGATAAAAGCAAAGGGACCGTATTTGTATTCTTGGACGGAGGCCCGTTTCAGAAATATTTGCACCAGTTCTCCAAATCCGTATTCTTAACATTTTTGTTTATCCTCATAGCAACCAATGGCGTGCTGACTTATTTTGTTTCACGCAGCATTATCCGGCCATTGCGAGCACTCAAAAAGGCGACAGAGGAAATTAAAGAAGGGAATCTAGACTTTGAGATTGTTCCACAGGGAAAAGACGAGCTTGGCGAACTTAGTATTGCATTTGAAGAAATGCGCCGTAAACTCAAGAAATCGGTAGAACTCCAGCTCCAATACGAGGAGAATCGCAAGGAGCTCATTTCGAATATTTCCCATGATTTGAAAACGCCGGTCACTGCTATCAAAGGGTATGTTGAAGGCATCATGGATGGCGTTTCGAACTCACCGGATAAGTTGGATAAATATGTTCGAACCATCTATAACAAAGCGGCGGATATGGATCGGCTAATTGATGAGCTATTTCTATTTTCCAAGCTGGATTTAGGTAAAGTTCCGTTTCAATTCGAAACCGTCGATCTAGGACTTTACGTGCAGGATTGTGCGCAGGAATTACAATTTGATATGGAGAAAAAAGGAGTTCAGTTTACACTTACCGATCTGCCGCAAGAGCCGATACTGGTGACAGCTGATCGCGACAAGCTGAGACGTGTGCTCCTTAATATAATAGAAAATGCAATGAAATACAGCGAGGAAGGCAATTGCCAGATTACATTAAGTGTGCAAAAAGAGGGTGATTTCGCCGTCATTCAAATCAAGGATAATGGCCAGGGCATCTCAGAGGAGGCGCTACCGCATATTTTCGACCGGTTCTACCGCGCAGATCCTTCGCGCAATACGGCAACAGGAGGCAGCGGGCTAGGACTCGCTATTGCTAAGCAGATTATCGAAGAACATGGCGGGCGCATTGGGGCAACTAGCGTGGTTGGACAGGGAACCACCGTGTTTATGGCCTTACCACGTCATCAAGGGAAGGGAAGCGAAGCATGAGTCGGATTTTGATTGTAGAAGATGAACAAAGCATTGCCGAGCTCGAACGTGATTATTTAGAAATTAGCGGTTATGAGGTTGATATTGAGACTAGCGGTGATCGTGGACTTGAGCGGGCGCTATCCATTAACTATGATCTCGTGATTCTCGATCTGATGCTTCCGATTATGGATGGCTTTGAAATTTGCCGACGTATTCGCAGCGTGAAGGATATTCCTATCGTCATGGTTTCAGCCAAAAAAGAAGACATCGACAAGATACGCGGCCTCGGTCTTGGCGCCGACGATTACATGATTAAGCCATTTAGCCCAAGTGAGCTAGTGGCTAGAGTGAAAGCCCATTTGGCCCGCTATGAACGGCTGATGGGGAAACGCGAGTCGAGGAACGATGAAGTTCGTATTCGTGGTTTGATGATTGATAAAACAGCGCGGCGCGTGTTCGTGAATGACAAGGAAGTTATGTTTACGACCAAAGAATTTGACCTGCTGACCCATCTGGCGATGAATCCGAATCGGGTGTATAGCAAAGAGCAATTATTCGATCTGTTATGGGGTATGGACGCGATGGGGGAGATTGCCACAGTAACCGTACATATTCGTAAGCTTCGGGAGAAAGTGGAGCAAGATCCCTCCAATCCACAATATATTGAAACGATTTGGGGAGCGGGCTATCGATTCCGAATCTAACTAGCTAAGCTTGGGAGAGTTAACAAACTCATCTCAGGCTTTTTTGGTTGTCGGCATAAACATATTTCTAATTCGCAAATGGTTATTTACTTCGTTACTTTGTTAAGATATTGTAAAGGTGACTTAACAAGAGGAGCAGGCGATGATGGAATTTACTGTAGATCTACATATTTTAATGAAACTAGGGATTTCAGCAATTTTTGGATTAATTATTGGATTGGAACGGGAAATTAGAAATAAACCGCTCGGGCTTAAAACATCGCTTGTCATTTGCTTAAGCAGCTGCTTACTGACAATTGTATCCATTGAATCGGCGAACAAGTACGCAGTTGCTGGTTTGCATGTGATGGATCCCATGCGGTTAGCGGCGCAAGTGGTCAGCGGGATCGGTTTTCTCGGAGCAGGTGTTATTCTGCGCAAGCACAACGATGTCATTATCGGACTGACGACGGCTGCGATGATTTGGGGCGCTGCAGGGCTAGGTATTGCAGTTGGGGCAGGGTTCTACATTGAAGCGTTTTTCGGACTTCTGCTTATTCTCATTAGCGTAATCGTATTGCCTTACTTTATTAAAAAAATGGGACCTAGACCGCTGATCATGAAAGATCTGCGTGTACGACTTATCGTATCCCATGACGGAAACCTAACAGCGATTATCAAAGAGATTATTGGCAAAGGGTACAAAATGAAAAGCGTTCACATCAAAGAGTTGAACCAAGAGCTGCAAGAGCTCAATTTCATCGTGTATGTGGATCGCAAATATGCTTCCGAAGTGTTCGATGAAATGAAAAGCATGGCCTATATCGAAATCGCCGAAGTTGAAACGCTGTAAGAAGAGGACCGGATCGTTGCCGCAGGGCTGCTTTCCGGCCTTTTCTTATTTAGGCTGATACGCCCAGAGCAGCTGCGAATTTGAGACCTAGTTCGTGGCATTGTTGTTTCTCATCCTTGGACGGATTAAGCTCAACCTTGAAGCCATCAAATACTTTTTCTCCACCGATTTCGGCTAATTTCTCCTCAAGTGTATCCACTGCTTTACCAAAATATGTGTAAGAGGAATCAGCTGAACCGAATACGCCGAACTTGCGGCCATCCAGATTGATATCATCCATGTCATCGTAAAAATCTTCGAATTCATCAGGCAGATCGCCATCTCCCCAAGTGTAAGCCCCAAGTAGAACACCTTCATACTTCTCGAGCTCACTAGCATTGGTATCCATCACGTTTTTGAGAACAGGCTCGATACCAGCTTCCTGAATACCAGCAGCAATGGCCTCGGCTAGTTCTTCTGTATTTCCAGACATGCTTGCGTAGACGATAATAATTTTGGACATGGTGGACCTCCTATTGGTTTTTAGCAACCCATTAACTTCCATCATATTAGATGATAATGATTATCATTGTCAACATAAAATTTTTATTATCTTCGTACTGTGAAGCAGTACGACTAGGCAATCATCGTGCTACAATAGGGATATGAGGGGGACTGCGCCATGGAGAATGTTCTACAGCATTTGAAAAACCTTGGCTTCACGGATCTGGAAGCTAAGTGTCTGCACGTGCTTGCCGTGAATGGTACGCAAACTGGCTACGAAATTGCCAAGGGGCTTGGCGTATCGCGTTCAAACGTATACGCAGCTTTACAAAAGCTCGCGGAAAAGGGTGCAGTGCTCACAAGTCATGGTGAACCCACTGTGTATCAAAGTGTGCCGATCGAGGAAATCGGCGAGCGAATGGAAGCGGAGCTGCAAGCCTCTATCCGCTACGTGAAAGAGCACCTGCCTAAGCAAGAGGCGCATCGTTCTGAGTACTTCAGCTTGGAAGGTGAAACCAAGGTTATCGAGCGTATCCGCTTGGAATTGAGGAGAGCGAAGGAAGAGGCATTTTGTGATTTGTCACCAGAGGAAGCCAAGCTGCTGAAGGATGACATTCGTGAAGCTGCTACGCAGGGCGTACGTGTAATCGTTATGCCGACACGCGAAGCGGGGGCTGGTTTCTACCCTTTTGCCCGAAAACGAGTTGAAGGTCTGAAGGGTCAGCAGGGACGTAAATTCGCACTGCTTATTGATCGCAAATTGGCGATCGTTGGCACGCGTGGCGTGGAAGATCCGACGGTGGCTATGCTAACCGAGCATCCAGCGATGGTGGAAATGCTGTATAATCATTTTTGCAGTAGTGTTGTGTTTCAAGAGCTTCAGCAGGATATGGGGACGAAGCTCGAGGATAAATACGGAAAAAATTTCAAGAAAATCATACAAAAACAAATAGATGGAAAAGTGCCTGAACCGAAGAAACTGGATGAGGGCAAATTGATTGCAATTAAGTTACATTCAGGGAGTGAGATTACCGGAGAGTTGGGTAGACTTGATGAGGGTGAATTTACTGTAGAGAATTTGAGTGACGAGAGCGCTGGTCATGAAAAGTTAGATTTGGATATATCGGAACAGGATAAGTCTGAACCCGTGAAGTCAGGACATGGGAAGTCAGAATCAGGAAAGTCAGGACAAGAGAAGAGGAAGAAAAAGAAATGATGCAGTATGAGCAAATGGAAAATCAAGAGCGGATTTTACTCGCGGCGGAAGCGCTCGTGAAGGAAAAGCTAGAGCGCGATAGCAGCGGCCACGATTGGTGGCACATATATCGCGTGGTACAAACGACGAAACGTATCGCGGCCCAGGAGGGCGCTGATCGTTTCGTCTGCGAGCTTGCGGCGTTGCTTCACGACGTCGTCGACGAGAAGCTGAACGCCGATCCAGCTGCGGCGCAGCGCGAGCTGGAGGCTTGGCTCGCCGCCAGTGGCACGCCGGCGGCGCAGGTAGAGCACGTGCTGGAGATCATCAGCACGATGTCTTATAAAGGCGGCGCGCGTCCGCCGATGCGCACGCTTGAGGGCCAGGTCGTGCAGGATGCCGACCGGTTGGATGCCATTGGCGCGGTGGGCATCTCGCGCGTGTTTGCCTATTCGGGCTGGAAAGGCCGCCCGATTCATGATCCTTCCGTCATCGCGCGTGAGCAGATGACGGAGGCGGAATATCGCGGGGGCAATGACACCGCGATTAATCACTTTTACGAGAAGCTCCTCAAGCTGAAGGAGCTTATGAATACGGCCTACGCGAGGCAACTCGCGGAGGAGCGGCATCGCTTTATGGAGCTCTATCTGCAGCAATTTTATGCAGAGTGGGAAGGCGAGCGATAAGAATTTTAGGAGAGAGCCACTCGGTGGCTCTTTTTTTCTTGGTCGTATACAGATAGCCACATCACATGAGCCTAACTAGTTGCCCGAGCGAGCGATTTTCGACGTCTCAGAGTGGGATTTCTGCAGATCCGCAGCTGACCCAGCAATAATCGACGTCTCCCACAGGGAGTCGCGTCACATGAGCCAAATTAGTCAACTGAGCGAGCCAATTTCGACGTCTCAGAGTGAGATGGGTGCAGATGCGCTACTGAGACAGCAATAATCGACGTCTCACACAGGGAGCCACATCACATGAGCCTAATTTGTCAACTGAGCGAGCCAATTTCGACGTCTCAGAGTGAGATGGGTGCAGATGCGCTACTGAGGCAGCAATAATCGACGTCTCGCACAGGGAAGCACGTCACATGAGTCTAACTAGTTGCCCGAGCGAGCGATTTTCGACGTCTCAGAGTGGGATTTCTGCAGATGCGCTACTGAGGCAGCAATAATCGACGTCTCACGCAAGGAGCCACGTCACATGTGCTAACTAGTTGCCCGAGTGAGCCATTTCCACCGCACCGGATTCCGCCCACCAACACCCCTCCCACCTTTCCTTCCAAAATGTGATAAAATAGAAAGAATGAATCATCAACCTCACGCGGAAAGAGATGTTACAACGATGAAAAAAGAAGCTAAGTATATAGCAACAGTTTCACTTGGCGTCATGGGCGCCGGATTTTTAGCCACATTGCCCGTATCCTCAACAGTATGGGGCGCGTTCCTGCAAGGTGGGTTCGAGGCAGGGGTAGTCGGCGGTTTGGCCGACTGGTTCGCAGTCAGCGCCTTGTTCCGTCATCCGCTTGGCATTCCCATCCCGCATACGGCATTACTGCCGAATAACAGGGAAAAGATTACGAAGGCGCTCGTTTCCACTGTACAGAATGAGCTGCTTTCCAAAGAAACGATTCGCGCACGTTTGCAGCAAATTCGGTTCTTGGAGCGAGGCCTAGAGCTCGCGGACAAGCAACTGGACAATGCGTCGCTGCACAAAGGGCTTACTGCGCTAGCCAAGCAAGCGCTACAAGCGATTGATGTAGAGAAATTAACTCCTCTTCTAGCAGAGGAAATTCATAAAGCACTTCAAGACGTAGATACAAGTCGGCTAGTTCGCACCCTCGTGGACACCATTGAAAACGGTGGCTACGATGGCAAAACATTCGATTTTGTCCTCGATAAGGTAGCAGCATGGGCGATTAAAGCGGATACACGCGATCAATTAGGAGCCATGGCGATCAAAGCATTTGAGGGCTTACAGTCCAATGGCTTCATGGCTTTTGCTGTGAATGCCTTCATCGGCATGGTGAATGAGGAGAAAATCGGCGGTATCATCCAGAATTTCGTGCTGAGTTACATCGACCAAATGCGCATGAAGAATCATCCGCGCCGGGAATCGGTGCTCACGTTTATCCGCAATGAGCTCCACAAGTTGGAGCGCAATCCACAGCTTCTAGCAGAGCTAGAATCGCTTAAATCCAAGCTTCCTGAATTGTTTGATCTGGATGAGAAGCTGACTCTTATGCTCACCAAATTAAAAGAGAAGGCAGAAGCCTTCATCGATGAACCGGACTTTGTCCCACAGCATGTGGTACCGATCATTCGCAAAATGCTCCTATCCATACGTGAAAACCCCGATATGCTGCACAAGGGGGAAGACTGGATTCAAGAGCAGATCGCCTCTTATGTGGAACAAAACCATAGTAAAATCGGCCAACTGGTCAAAGAGAACCTAGACAAACTCGACAACGAGAAGTTAACGGTTCTGATGGAGGAGAAGATTGGCAGTGATCTACAATGGATTCGGGTGAACGGGGCGATTTGTGGATTTATCATTGGGTTAGGCTTGGCAGGCTTGAAAATGTTATTCTAATGCGACAAACGTAGGGGATGAGTAAGCTTGATCGAGATTAAGGGAGTCAGCAAGACGTTCGTTCAACGGATCGGCGGCAGCTACAAGGCGTTGGATGACATTACTTTGACGATAAAAAAAGGGGAGTTCGTCTCCCTGCTTGGCCCTTCAGGCTGCGGAAAGTCGACGGTTCTTAACCTTGTCGCAGGCTTTGATACACAGTCTGAAGGCATTATTCAGGTCAACGGTAAAAAGGTAACTGGAGCCGGCGCGGATCGCGTCGTCGTTTTTCAGGAGCATGGGTTGTTCCCCTGGCTGACGGTTCTAGATAATGTCGCCTTCGGCCTTAAGCAGAAGGGGATTGTGAAGAAAGAGCGCATCGAGATGGCGATGGAACAGATCAAAGCCGTGCATTTAAGCCGCTTTGCGGATCGTTATCCGCACGAGCTTTCGGGTGGGATGAAGCAGCGTGCGGCGATTGCCAGAGCGCTGGCGATGGATCCAGAAATTTTGCTGATGGACGAGCCTTTTGCGGCTTTAGATGAGCAAACACGCCTTATTTTGCATAAAGAATTGGAAGAAATATGGATGCGTACGCGTAAAACGATTCTCTTCATTACCCACAATATTCGCGAAGCGGTCATCCTGTCGGATCGGGTTCTGGTGATGTCCACACGTCCCGGCACGATCAAGAAGGAGTTCGCTGTCAAAGCAGCGAGACCTCGCGATAGCAGCGATTCTGTGCTCCATCATATGGAGGCGTTGATTATGGACGCACTGGCGGATGAGCTGGAGAAAGTGGTGAGAGAGGAGACTGGCGATGAGTACAGCATTAAGAAGAACGATTTTTCTGGTACTGCTGCTGATAGCTTGGGAGGCGGGATTTAGGATTTTCGACTGGGGATGGAAGTTCCCTTCCGTTACGCAGACGCTGCAAGCGTTCTACGACGGTATCGTGCACGGCGAGCTGCTGCAAGCAGCGGGAGCTAGTATGCTCCGTTTGCTCATTTCCTTTGCTCTTTCACTCGCGATAGGGACGACGTTAGGGTTCCTATTTGCCCGTTACCGCTTACTGGATGACACGCTGGGCTTCCTCGTTGTCTCGCTACAGACCATTCCGAGTATTGCTTGGCTGCCTTTTGCTATTATATGGTTCGGTCTTAACGAATCTTCTGTTATTTTCATTACGACGCTAGGTGCTACGTGGACGATGGCTTTGGCGAGCCGCACGGGCATCAAGAATATCCCGCCAATCTATTTACGCGCAGCTCAGACCATGGGGACGGGGAATGGGTTTAATCTGTTCATTCAAGTCATGATTCCGGCCGCTTTTCCACATTTAATCAATGGTGTGCGTACCGCATGGGCCTTTGCGTGGCGAGCGCTTGTGGCAGGTGAACTGATTGCCAAGGGAGCGGGGCTGGGACAGCTTTTGCAGGATGGACGGAATTTGGGGGATACCTCACTGATGCTCTGTATCGTTATTATTATCGCTGTGCTCGGTACGGTTTCAGACCATTTCTGCTTCAAAAAACTAGAAGATAAAGTGCTAGAGCGCTACGGCCTCGCTGGCTCCAAGTCGTAGGGGAGTGGGCGTGATGGCGAAACGCATCAAAGTACTCATACTGCTTCTACTCACGGTTACGCTGCTTAGCGCCTGCGAGGAGAAGCTGACAGCAACAGGAAAACCACAGGTCGTTCGAGTAGGTGTGTTCAAAAATGTGACCCATGCCGCCGCCTACATTGCGCTGGAAAAAGGTTACTTTGCCCGCGAATGGGGCGATGAAGTGAAAATAGAAGTGACACCCTTCGATAATGGGTCCGATCTGTCTATTGCGATGGCGACGGGGGATATCGACGTTGGTTTTGTAGGTCCAGGACCTGCGACGACTTTTTTCTTGAAAAGCGGCAATTTCCGCGTAGTCTCCGGATCCAATAACGGCGGTGCCGTACTGGTAGCGAGATCAGATGCAGGTATCCAGTCGACAGCAGACTTACGAGATAAAACCATCGCAATCCCTGCTAAAGGGAATACGAATGAAATATCACTACGTTTGCTCCTACAGCAATCCGGCATCGCACTAGGGAGAGGCGTAGATAACGCACATCTCATTGTACGTTCACCTTCGGATACGCTGATCTCTTTCCGTCAGAAGGAAATCGACGCAGCCTTAGTCCCAGAGCCTTGGGGAACGCAGATTGAGAAGGCCGGACTCGGTAAAGTCGTCGTTGATTGGCAGGCGATTCCGCCAAACCAAGGTGACTATCCAACCGTGATTATGGTGGCAAGCGACAAGTTCATCCAACACCATCGCGACATTGTGAAAGGTGCCATTAAAGCCAACATGGATGGCATCGCATTCATTCAAAATAGCCCCGACCAAGCCTACGATCTTATCAACAATCAGTTGAAGCAGTACAGTGGCAAGGGGATGGATAAAGGCTTGATTAAAGCCTCGCTTAGCCGTCTCAAGCTGACCACTAACGTTGATGTGAAGGTGATGGAAGAGATGGCGAAAGTGTCTATCGGCGCTAGATACATCAAAGGCATTAAGCCTGAGGAACTGGATCTTAGCCGATTCGTGGATCTCTCTATGCTAGCCGAAGTGAAAGCTGGGAAATAAAACAAATGAGAAAGAGCTCGTCGCACCCGCCGCAGGCGGATGAAGACGAGCTCTTTGTATATGATGCTGCTCTAGTTTCCACCAGAAGCGGCCTGTTGCTCATTTTTTTGCTGCTTATGTGCCTTAGCATCGATAACTTTGCCGCCGCTGCTTTTATCCCCTTGTGCCGCCATGGCATTCATCGCACTGCTTCCCTGGAAGATACCGCCCTCTTCGATAATGAAGGATCGAACATCAATATTGCCAATCAACACGCCAGAGCTTGTCACAATCAGCTTACCCTTCGTATAAATATTGCCTTTCACTTTGCCGGCAACGATCACATCGCGCGCGTGGATATTCGATTGTACGACAGCGTTCTCACCAATGGTGATGTCACCGGCACATTCAATGTCACCGTTCATTTGCCCCTCGATGCGAAGACTGGCTTCGGACATGATTTTGCCTTCACAGATCGTACTGCCTCCGATCAGCGTATCCGTTGTTTTGGCATCGATTCGTTTCAATTTCGAGCTTCCGATCATTTGCGTTCATCCTTTCGATCTGAAATGAGATAGGGTTTGGGATCAATCTGTACGCCATTTTTATGAACCTCATAATGAAGATGGGAGCCCGTGCTGCGTCCAGTGGAACCAACGAGACCGATCTGTTGACCTTTTGTTACAGATTCTCCGCGTTTTACCAATATTTTATTCAAATGCATATATTCCGTTTCAATACCTCTCGAATGATCAACAATGATGTAATTGCCTAACTCGCCATCAAAGCCCACGGCAATGACCTTCCCTGCGGCAGTTACGAAGACAGGGTCGTTGTATTCACCATCGATATCATACCCCGTATGCATGGAAGGCTTGAATGTAAAAGGATCGATGCGGATGCCGAAGCCTGAGGTGATACTATGCGAGGTAATTGGCCAAAGCGTGGGTGTAATACTGCGCAGCCGCTCGGCTTCTTTAATTTTGGCTTCAGATTCATTGAGATTGACGAGGAGCGCATTAATATCGCCAACTAATGAAAAAAGCCCTTGCTTGGTATCGCTTACGAGGGTAGATACATCATCTATTGTGACAGGTACATCGCTGCCGCCAACATCCACATTTGTTCCATTCACGGGCTTGGTGCCCTGAATGCTTGAAACCTTCTTGCTTGTCCCGTTTATGCCCTCTGGCTGACTCATGAGTTCGATGACATGATCCAGTTTCTTAATTTCCTCTAGCTTTACTTTAAATTCATCGGCCTGCTGAGCCAGGTCAATCAAATCGATTTGCAGTTTCTCCAGCTCGCTTGTTTTATGTGTAATTTGATCAACCAACTGACGTTCTTGTCCATCGAAAGCTTGCTGCATGCTGTTTTGAGTTTGGTGAGATTGGGTATTCATCAAGTAGATGGTTACCAAGAATCCCATTAGTACAAGCAGGATCACGCTAGGCACAATATACAGGCTGCTGTGCGGAAGCTTGAATCTTACGGTATGGCGGTTGGCACCCGGAATGATCATGAAGGTCAGTTCCTTTTTGCCCCAAATGAATTTCAACAGATCCTCCTCCCTCTCCGTAACGAAGTCCCCCTTCATGTTTACGATTGTATTCCACAGATGGATGAGTCATGCCTAATTTCTCGTATTCAGGGGAAGATGTTAAGGAAGTGAGATCAACTTTTCCCTCCCCGATAACGTCTATGAAATATCAACTACACATGCAAATGAAGGGAGTAATGCTTATGTTAAAAAGGACACTGCTGCTGTTGGCGATAACCACTCTGGCCTTAACGGGGTGTAAAGCATCTGGACAAACAAGTGGGAATGTGAACGTTTCGGATTCACCGAGTCCCAGTGCGGTGGCTACAAGGGAGCCAACAACGAGCCCGGCTGCACCGGGATCAGAGGCGACAACCGTGCCTACCAAAGGCAGCGATCCAACATCAACAACACGTTTGCAGGGAGTAACGGTAGTAAGGCTCGCTGATGCGGAGAAAGGGTGGATTGGCGGCAAGGGCTGGATCGCTCGTACCGATGATGGCGGCGTGAAGTGGAAGGTGCAATATACAGGGGCTGGAGAAGTGGCGCAGTTATTTGCCCTGAATGATCAGGACGCCTGGGCAACGGAAGAAACTACGAGGAAGCTCTTGAGCACCCATGATGGCGGCGCACATTGGTCAGCAGTCGGTACTGTTCCTAATCAAGCGTTCCTTCATTTCGTATCGAAGCAGGAAGCTTATAGCGGGAATGCTCAGACTGTGGATGGCGGTGTCAAATGGGCAACGCTGCCTGTACCCGAAGGAATGATAGGCGATGCCTATTATCATGATGGTAAGAATGGCTGGGCCGTCCGGCAGGTGAAAGATACGATCGAAGTATTGCGGACGCAAGATGGCGGGCAAAATTGGAAAACCGTGATGTCGCGCCCAACCGTGGCAACACTGACAGGCACCGTCATTCGCTCCGCAGGGGTGGACGACGCGTGGATCGAGCTGATTGGGGAGTCAGGGATGACGCAAACGTCGTATTCGCTGTTTCACACGAAAGACGGTGGGAAGACCTGGCAGACCGTGCTGGTGAACAGCACGGCTGGCGGAGGTCCGGCCCCAGGATTCCCCGTAGGGGATACGTCGGGGCCGAAGAACACGGGCTCGAAGCCCGGCCCGCTCTACGTCGTGAACACCGACGTAGCCTTCATGGGCGGCAGCTGCCCGGCATGCGACAAGCCGAACTCCGTCGGATGGACGAAGGACGGCGGCAAGACTTGGGTGAACGGGACGGAGTCGTTCACAGGGTACGGCGAGCTGCTGCTCGGCATGGCAGACGCGAATAGCGGCTGGCTCATCACGAATGATAATGAGCAGCCGAGTGTCATGTACACCACCCGGAATGGTGGTGTGAACTGGAATAAGGTGCATACGTTCGATGCACCGTAATACTACAAACCACCGCGGTTGTCTGCACGCGGTGGTTTTTTTTATCGCTTATATTGCAGTGACGAAGCGTGCTTCTGTCTCAAGTCGTATAAGCGTTGCAAATGCGGAATGGCTCGCTGCTCGTCTTGCTTGGCGAGCGCGATAGTTAATGAATCGATCAGCGCTACCGGTGCTACCATGGAATGAAATTCCTGCCGCTCACCTCTGCAGGTATACAAGACGCAGGTTGCCGCATCGACAAGCTCGGATACGAGTAGATCTGTGATCAGAATGGAGGTGCACTTGGCTTCCATGGCCATTTCAAGCAGCAGCTTGGCTTCCGGCGGTGTGTTGGAAAATCCGAAAACAATGAGCACATCCTGTTCGCGAATTTGAGAAACTCCCTCGAACAGCTCAGATCCCCCTCGACTAAGATGGTTAACGCGATAACCAAACCGATTTAGTCGAAAGTGCAGCAGCTCGCACAGCGCATGGGAGGGTCCAGACCCGTACACGACGATTTGGTTTGCTTGGATAATCGCTTGAACAGCACGATTAAAATCTTCACGTGATAACCGTTCCATGGTTACGGCGAGATGATTCATTTCAAGCTCTATCATTTTTCCTACAATATCGTCGTCAGCTACCTTTTGCAGCTTGTCCTTCATTTTTAGCACAGGTGTAGGGATAGCTTCTTCTTGCAATTGGCGTTTGTATTCTTTGAAATTCACATACCCGACCGCTTTCCAGAATCTAGATACCGTTGCGATACTGATACCTGACTGGTCTGCAATATCTTGTTCGGTCATATAAGGGACTTGATGGGTATTCTTTGTAATAAAATCAGCAATTTTCTGATGTCCTGCGGATAAAGCTTCTGCTTCGAATCGTTTGAATGTCATGCGTATCACCCTCTCGTAGACAGTTTTACCATACTAGCGTGAATACCTCAATAGTAAAATGAAATAAAAATTACATTATTGATTAACTTGAAATAATTTTTACAAAACCAATAAATGAGGTTAACGCTCGCTTAACACTTCCCAATTACCATGAAGTAGAAGAAGAATTTGGGAGGTTAAGAGATGAGTAAAACATTAACGAATCAACAGCAACGGAATCAATCACAAAATTTAATGGTCTTCGTTTTATCCATGGCGCTTTTCGGATTAGCAGATTTGGTAACAGAATTGATTCCTGATGTAGGTTTCGGACCTATTGAAATCGGAGTCCCGTATTTCGGGTTTGTTGCACTCATTCTTGTCATGTTATTCAACCCGCTTTACGCAGCGCTCGGAGCCGCATTAGGTGAAGTAATCTTCGGTGATTTGCTGATGGGAGATTTCGGCGGGATCGGGGAATTTGAAGGTGTGCTGACGTTGTTTATCGGGCTCTATATTGCAGGTCTGTTGGTTACTAATCCCAAAAGCAAAGTGAATATTGCCATTGCAGGTATGATTGGTATTGGGATCGATCAGTTACTGAGTGGATTAGCGGATATTATTAAAGTTTCTGTTGGGGTAAAAGAATTTGAAGCGATTGAAGGTTTGCCACAAAGTATCGTCCTTCTAGAGCTCATCGAAAATGTGAATGAGTGGATTGTTGCAGGATTAATTGTAGGGATCATTCCCGCTATGTTTATGATTCCTAAGCTGTACGGTAAGTTGGAGCCTCTGCTTGGCATGAAACCACGCACCAATAAGATGTATAGAGCAACTGCTGGTGCGATACTAACCCTTAGTGTGGGGATATTCATCGTTGCTGTATTATTGGGTGTACTAGGTGAGTCGATTGAGCTTGGCGAGTGGAAACCGGATTTTGTCGATCAGTACGGAGGCGGGTTTATCTGGGTTGGTATCGGTATCACGGGATTAATTGCTATCGCCGTAACCATAATCGGGCTTTCTTCACGTCGGGGAAATGTCTCGCGTTTTGAGAAACTATAATGAGTGAGGTTCCTGTGATTGAACTCAAGGACGTCACGTTTTGTTATCCTGGTTCGGAGCGCATCGCGCTTCACCAGGTTACGCTAACGATTGAATCAGGCGATTTCATTGCCGTTATGGGGAGTAATGGGAGTGGCAAATCTACGCTTTGTAAAGCGTTGAATGGGTTGATTCCACACTTTTATGCTGGTGATTTTGAAGGGGACATTAGTGTATGCTCGTTGGATCCCCTCCAAAGCACGGTATCGGAGATGTCTAAGCTCGTAGGTTATGTCTATCAGGATTTTGAGAATCAATTAGTCCGACCAACCGTGTTCGAGGAATTGATTTTTGCCAGAATGAATTACGGATACGCGGACTATCGTGAGAAAGCTTTTAGCATCATGGAGCTCCTCGGCCTAACTTCAATTCAGCATAAATACATATGGCAGCTAAGCGGGGGCCAAAAGCATATGGTGGCTCTTGCAGCCGCCATGGTTATGGAGCCTTCCGTTCTCATCGTGGATGAGCCAGCGGCACAGCTTGACCCGCTTAATGCCGTTCATATCTATGAAGCGCTGAAAACCATGAACGAGAAGTTCGGTACCACAATCATCGTCATTGAGCACCACACCGAATTTATTGCAGATTATTGCAAGCATGCCATTCTCATGGATCAAGGTACACTGGTATGGAAAAAGGAAACGACTAGTGCACTCAACGAAGTAGAGGCATTACTAGCGCGCAACATTTATCCGCCTCAGGTTACACAGGCCGCTTATCAGCTTCAGCCAGATCGTAAACCTTATCCTGTACGCCTTTTGGAAGGTGCAGGTGCATTTCAGTATCCGTATGGCGGTTTGGAATCTCACCTTGTTCCATCTAACATTGGAAACCCTATATACGAAGAAAAACGAGGGCTAATTGCTCAGTTTCAAAATGTTTCACAACAAATCTAACGGTAGAACGTTCCCATAAAACAATTCTTAATCAGATTAACCTTGATTTCTATGAGGGAGAACGTATTGCGCTAGTAGGTGGGAATGGGGCAGGGAAATCATCGCTTCTGAAGTTGATTACCGGATTACTGAAACCATCAGAAGGGACTGTGCGTGTGCTGGGTACAGACACCTGCAAGGCAACGCCAGAGCAATTAGCGGAGCAAGTGGCCTTTATTTATCAGCAGCCGGAGGAAATGTTCATTACGGATAACATCCGCTCTGATATTGCTTTTTTCCAGAGGGCACGCCAAGTTCCTCATTACAATCAGCACGTTGATCAATTGCTCGAAGATTTTCGACTGACGGACATACAAGAGTTCGATGGCAGATTACTCAGCGGTGGTCAACAGCGAAGAGCCTCGCTTGCGATTGGTATGGGCATGTGCCCAGAACTGCTGTTGCTTGATGAGCCAACGGCAAGTCTAGATGTGGCTAGTCGCAAGCAAGTTGTGACTATGCTCTCACACATCGACAGCAAGGTGAAAACCGTTGTGATCGCGACCCATGATATGCAGCTTGCAGCGGACTGGTCGAATCGCATGATTGTACTTGGGCAGGGGGCCGTGTTGGCAGACACGACAGCGCAAGCGCTATTCACTGACCCGGTACTCATGAGCAAGGCGGGGCTGCTGCCTCCACAAATCGTATCACTTAGCCTTACAATGGGCATGCTTCCGCCTGCATTAAGTGTAGACGCTTTTTGTGACAGACAGCGATTGCGTAGAGAGGAAGTGAAACATGATCAACAAGATGTTAGCTCATCTATCGATCGAGCGGCTGAAGCTCACACTGCTTAAAATCGTCTATGTGCCAAATACAACGTTTCTAACGAAATTTGATCCACGCGTGCTATTGTTATGGTATATGCTTTTTGCCATCATTCCTTGGTTTATCTATAATCAAGCGCTGCTTATCATCTTATTTATCACGATGCTCGTACTGGCTTTAATCTCGCGCGTTAGCGGACTCGTCATGGGGTTAATGGCTATCAGCACCGTATGTAACTTGTTGTATTTGGTTGTTCTTGCTTTAGTCCTTGGCGGTGATTTAGAAGCTTTCACAGCGATGATTACCTTGACGTTAAAGTTATTGTCCGTAGCGTTAGTAAGTGTCGCGGTATTTACGAGTCTCAATCCTGAGAAATTCAGCGATGCGCTGTTAAGTCTAGGTGTGCCCGCACAAGTATGCTTTGGCATTTCTTATGGATACCGCATGATTCCCATCTTAATCGAACAATATCAGCATATTATTTATTCCTATCGGCTTAGAGGGCGTATGCCTGAAGGACGATGGAGAAAGTTGTTCTATCTTTGCAAAATTGCGATCTTAGCCTTCTATCCGATGCTGCTGAATACGGCCAAACGAACACGTACGACGGTGGAGGCGCTTGAGGTGAAAGGATTTACATATTCCCTTCATAGTAAAGAGGCCAAAAGAATGAAGTTGTCCTATTTGCAATTGTCGTATAAAGATGCTGTTTTTATTGGTGCTACTGTGTTGTATCTAACAGGTATCTACATCGTTGGAACTATTGTCTATATGTAATCAGAAAAGAGGAGAAGCTTATGTGGATCGATTTCCATACACATACGAAAATGTCCAAGAAGATTGATTTTTCAATCGAATATTTTATGAAAATGGTGCGCAGTGCACAAAAAAACGGTTTGGATGCGCTAGCCTTAACAGAGCATTTTAACACAAAACGATATGAGGATATTTACAATACACTGGATCAGCACTTCACGTATCGCGATGATTACTATGATGTGGCTGGCTTTAAGGTGTTCCCTGGGATGGAAGTGGATATTCGAGAAAAGGGGCATATTCTATTAATTGGCAACCGCGAGGACATTCGTACGATTCACAAACAATTTGCAACGAAGACAGAGAAATCTAAGTTTCCGACATTTGAGGACGTATTGGGCACTGCCGAACAATTCAATGTGCTTAAAATAGGTGCTCATCCTACACGCATTTCGACTCCTTTGACCCATTTGCGTGATGAACAATTACAACGGTTTGATGCGTTTGACTTGAACGGGAAAGATGTTGCTAAACAGAAAGATACGTTTGCAAGGTTGCAGCAATTGGGACAACAATTGGGTAAACCCGTTGTTTGCGGCAGTGACTCGCACTTACCCGTGCAGTTTGGTTGTGTTAAAAACAACTTATACAAGGACTGCAAGACGATTGACGATCTGCGTCAATGTCTGACAGATCGCCAATACGAAATTAACGTTTCCGATTATGCTGCGCTCAAAGTGTTTGCCGCGCGGTTTGTGAAACGCACGTTGAAGCTGACGGGTCAGTGTTAATTGGTATGGAGGGATGGCCCCGGGTCCGTCAACTCATTTCGTAGGCGTATCACTCCCATTGCCATTCCCGTTCCCGTTCGTCCCATTCGTATTCTTCCCGTTAAAGAACGTCGATGTGAGATCACGCAGCTTCTCCATGAACTTCCCGTAGCCGTAGCCGGTCAGAAAGGCGATGCTGATGCGCGCTGACATCGAGTCGCCTACTTCAAGCAGCATGATTCCGCTCGCGAAAAGAATGATCGTGATGATCGCGGAGCCGAAGCAAAGGATCGGCCGCATAAGGTACCAGTAGATCCACTGTGTGGTAAGCTCTTGATAATGCTCGTGAAACATGCGTAAGCCGTACAACGCACCACCAAGCGCACCTGCGAATCCGAAACAGGCATACTCATGGAAGAGAGCGAAATCAACACCTAATAGTTTACGCTGGAAAGATCCGCTGCCAAGCACGGCCATCATCCAAAGGCTGCCGACAAACCAGATTACTAAATAGGCAAATATAGCCTGCTTGCCGAATCGGTGAATGGGATTCATAACAAAACACCGCCCTTACAATGGATACTACCATTGTATGAGCGGTGTTTTTGATGATGCCTGAATATAGGAACGTTTGTCCGACTGCTCCAAATACGCAATGATCGCAGCCGCGCAGCTGCTTTCTTCCTCATTGTTACCTTCACGGATGTCCGTTCTACGTTGAACGAGCTCGGGGTGTTGCTCGAGCAGCAGTTTGAACCAGTGGTCAATCATCGCAAGCGATGTGATGCGTTGTCCGTATCCATTTTCCTGAAAATAAGTGCAGTTTTTCTCTTCCTGTCCGGGAATCGGGCTGTAGAACAGCATAGGAATACCCTTGGCCATCGCCTCTGTACATGTCATTCCGCCTGGCTTCGTAATCAGCAGATCGGAGATGTCCATCAGCTTGCTGATTTCGGTTGTATAGCCAATGAGATGGACATTTGGTTGACGAAAGGCGTCTTCCTCCAGCAGCTGGAGGCGTGCTTTCTCGTTCGTGCCGAGACAAATCAGCAGCTGAATATCTTTGCTCCAGCTCGCTAAATAAGTCAGCATCTCTTCTTTTTCTTCTTTCTTAAAAACACCCCAGCCACCGCCCATGACCATTACGGTTGGCATTGCTTTGAGACCAAATTCCTGACGAATATGTTCCTTGCTATGCGCCATTCGGAAATTAGGGTGGACGGGAATACCTGTTACTTCGATCCGCTTGTCCGGAACACCGCAGTCCATGAGACGTTCCCGAACTAGTGGTGTAGATACGAGATATTTGTCTACAGCAGAATTAATCCACGTGCCATGCGCATCATAGTCGGTGATTACAGTGAAGAGCGGTATATCCAGTCCTGCGCGTTTGAGCCTTGAGACAATAATGCTTGGGAATGGATGCGTACAGACGATCAAGTCCGGCTTTAATTGCTTGATAACGGCTTTCGTCCGTGAATAGAAGATGCGATGCAGCACGAGACTGGCTATACGACTCGGCCTTTTATTATAGTGATGTCGATAGAGCATACCGTACAGCCTAGGTTGTGATGTTACCGTGCGGCGGTATGCCGAGAAGACCCAAGGTGCTAAGGTAGGATGTAAAAAAGCGCCAAGCTCGATCACGCGGGTTATCATGTCAGATGAGGATTGCCTTAGCTCGCCAGACAGCGCATGAGCAGCTTGTGTATGACCTTTCCCGAAGCCCTCGGATAATAGGAGAATCCGTTTTTTACGCAAGGAACTCACCTTTCTTTGCACATACCATATCAATCCTTAGATGTGCGCAGCTTTCTTTTTGGAGGCATAGCACTTGCGGCATACGGGAACGTAACTTTCGTTACCGCCAATCTGAATCTGCTCTCCATGGAAAATAGGAACACCATCTTTGCATCGCATATTCATGATCGCCTTTTTATCACAATACCAACAAACGGTTTTAATTTCCTCGATTGTATCGGCGACAGCCAAGAGAGCATTGCTGCCTTCGAATAATTGTCCCATGAAATCAGCGCGAAGCCCGTAAGCGATAACAGGAATATCCAGTTCATCGACGACTTCTATCAACTGAGAGACTTGGGCTTTGTTTAAGAACTGTGCTTCATCGACCAAAATGCAGTTCGGACGCTCGGTCTGCGCGAGGGCGACCATATCCAGATGTTCGTCTACAACGATGGCCCCTTTTTGCATGCCGATACGGGAAGCGACTTTACCAACGCCGAAGCGATCGTCCATAACGGAAGTGAGGAGAAGTACCTTTTTGCCTTGTTCTTCATAATTATGAGCAACACGTAAGACTTCAATGGATTTACCGCTATTCATCGTGCCATAACGAAAGTACAATTTTGCCAAGCTGGGACAGTCCCTTCTGCGGATGTAAGATAGTTGATTTCATAAGAATGTTAGATTGTAAAAAAGTAAGTCGCGGCCATGCTATCCAACTCAGTGAGCTTAACAGCGGCTTGGAAGCTCACCTCGGAGGCGAGTTTTTCACCGATTAAGGGTTGTTTTTTGTAAACCTTGCCGATTTTAACCTCGATACTGCCTGGGACAGGTTGCTGTGTAACTTGAATTCGGTGAGGCTCATACATGAGCACATGAATGGTTTCCCTTGCCGTATCATTGTTACTCTGAAGCAGCTCCTGGATTAATTCATGATCCATCAGCGCCGGGATACGATCCCGCATACCTGGGTTAGACTCGCAGTGATGGGCTGTTGCTTTCGCCAGCAGCGCATCCATGGCTAGAAACTGAGGGTTCAAGAAAAGTCGATGATCTTCGACGATAGCATCAACAAGTGCCGCGGCTGAAGGCTCATCCGCCTCAATAAAGGGACCGCGTAACCGCAGCCCTTTTACGATTTCTGAAGGTGGCAGTGTTTGCAGACCCGCATAATACGTATCACGCAGAAAGCTATCTAGATGATCAAGTCCAAGAATCGTTGATTTGTTCGTTAGTGGCGTCTCTTGCTTCAAAAGATCGATAATCGACTGTGGTGAGATGCCATGTTTAATCAAAATATCGGCGATGACGCCTTGTCCGATCAATTGCTCCGTATGACGATGATGATTATATCCCAGCGTCCGCTCAACCGCATGGGAGAAGGGCAGGTGCCCGATATCATGGAGTAATGCCGCAATGCGCAGAAGCGGTTCTTCTGGGCAAAAGTGGGCCATGAGTGACCAAACGCCAACCGTATGTTCGAATCGTGAATGTGTAAGTGGTGAAAACAGAGCCGATGCTCCAAAATGATGTAAAAACTTAAGGCGGCGTACCGGCTTAGAGCGGAAAAGCTCAATTTCGACCGGATGGGCTTTTAGCTGCCATTGGTATAGAGGCTCCCTAATCAAGCCGTCCCCAAAAGTATGCTGTATACTCAAACAGAGCTCCTCCTAAGATGTGGAATCTGGATGTATGTTCTTGCAGCGGTATTAGCTATCATAGCATGAAACATAGAAATTGTGCTATCACATGCATAGCCTGTCGTATATATATAGGAAAGCCAATAAATAACCGTGCCTATACAATATGATTTTACTGGCAATTCTATTAAAATGAAAACCTTTTCAATTTAAATATTTTTAAATTGAACTATAGGAAATCAAGTGTTAATATAATATAAAAAATATTGAGAATATTTCCTCTACTTATTGCGGTTGTAGTCGAAATATGTTGCTTCGAATTTTTACTTTTTAGTACTTTAAAGCAGGCGTCTAACAAAGTCCAGTGAAAACGAGGGAAGAAAGGTTGCAAAACATGACTATTAAAGGATTACCTCCCAAACAGGGATTGTACGATCCGAGGAATGAGCATGATGCCTGTGGGATTGGCTTTGTTGCCAATATTAAGGGTGTCAAATCACACGCCATCGTTAAGCAAGCGCTTCGTGTACTTTGCAATTTGGATCATCGTGGTGGGCAAGGTTGTGAGCAGAATACGGGAGATGGAGCTGGCATTTTGATGCAGATTCCAGATACGTATTTCCAATCAGCTTGTGAAAAAGAAAACATTAAATTACCATGCGCTGGTAATTATGGTGTGGGTATGGTGTATTTGCCTCAGGAATTAGAAGCACGTCAAGCGTGCGAAAGTACAATTGAGCGAATAGTCAAACAAGAAGGTCAACAGTTCCTTGGCTGGAGAACGGTTCCAACAAATAACAGTTCATTGGGAGATTCTGCGAAATCAGCGGAGCCATATGTTCGTCAGGTATTTATCGGCCAAAGCGCGGATACGGTAACGAATCTTGATTTTGAGCGCAAGCTTTATATTATTCGCAAATTATCTGAAAACGCTATCAAAATATCTCATGCGGAATCGCAATTTTACTATTCTAGCTTGTCTAGCAGAACGATTGTATATAAAGGGATGTTAACACCCGAACAAGTGGATGCCTATTACGTGGAATTGCAAGACGAAAAGGTAGACTCTGCTTTAGCGCTTGTTCACTCGCGCTTTAGTACGAACACCTTCCCGAGCTGGGAACGTGCACATCCATATCGCTATCTCATCCACAATGGTGAGATCAATACGCTTCGCGGTAACGTCAACTGGATGCACGCGCGTCAAGCGATGTGTGATTCGGAGTTATTTGGCGAAGATTTTGGGCGCATTCTTCCTGTTATTGATACGGATGGTTCCGATTCGCAAATGTTCGATAATACACTAGAGTTTCTGATGCTTTCAGGTCGCTCCTTGCCGCATGCTGCAATGATGATGGTGCCAGAGCCATGGTCCAAGCATGAAGGTATGGATGATGATAAGAAAGCATTCTACGAGTATCACAGCACCTTGATGGAGCCATGGGATGGCCCTGCTGCGATTGCATTCACAGATGGCAGTCAAATCGGAGCGATTCTGGATCGCAATGGCTTGCGTCCGTCACGTTACTATGTCACGACAGACGACTTAATCGTACTTGCTTCTGAAGTAGGCGTGCTGGATATCGAGCCTGAGCGCATTTTGTACAAAGACCGTCTAAGACCAGGACGTATGCTGCTTGTAGATACGGTAGAAGGCCGCATCGTGACCGACGAAGAAATCAAGAGCGGCATCGCTAGCGAACAGCCGTATCGGGATTGGTTGAATGAGCATCTCGTTTCCTTAGAGGATTTGGAAGATGCGCCAATTGTACTTGGCTCTGACCATGACACGATTCTTCAGCGTCAGCAAGCTTTTGGTTATACCTTCGAACAACTGCGTAAGACCCTTGAGCCTATGGGCAAAACAGGTGTGGATCCGATCGGTTCGATGGGTACGGATGCGCCGCTTGCTGTGCTTTCAGACCGCCCGCAGCTCCTGTATAACTATTTCAAACAATTGTTCGCGCAAGTAACGAACCCGCCAATTGATGCGAACTTCGAAGAAATCATTACCGCGCAAGGCACGACGATTGGACCTGAGCGTAATCTGATTAAGCCAGAGCCAGAGAGCTGCCGTCAAATTCGTTTGAAGTCGCCGTTCCTCTCCAATGAAGAATTGGCGAAGCTGCGTCATATTCAGCGCGACGGTTTCAAAACGGTCACGTTGTCGACGCTTTTCGAAGCATCTGCGGGTACAGCGGGGCTTGAAAGTGCGATGCAAGCGCTGTACACAGCAGCGGATCAAGCCATTGTCGACGGAGCCACGCTGCTCATCCTGTCTGACCGTGGTGTAGATCGTGTCAGTGCGCCGATTCCAGCCCTATTAGCTACGTCGGGCTTGCATCACCATCTGATTCGTCAAGGGACACGTACGAAAGTCAGCTTGCTTGTCGAGTCTGGTGAGCCGCGTGAAGTGCACCATTTTGCCTTATTGCTTGGCTATGGTGCAGGCGCGATTAACCCTTATCTAGCACTGGAAACGTTAGATGACATGATTCAACGTAAGCAGTTAGTTGGCGTTGATCACGAGAAAGCGATCTATAACTACATCAAAGCGGTCACGAAGGGTGTCGTCAAAGTGTTAGCGAAAATGGGGATTTCCACCATTCAGAGCTATCGCGGGGCGCAAATTTTCGAAGCGATCGGCTTGAGCCAAGAGCTGGTGGACAGCTATTTCACTTGGACGTACACACCGGTTGGTGGTATCGGCATCGAAATGGTAGCGAAGGAAGCTTTGATGCGTCACAGCCGTGCGTTCTCTGAGCAAGAGGGACGCGATCGCGTACTGGATACAGGCGGCGACTTGCAATGGCGTCGAGACGGAGAAGATCACATTTATACCCCGGAAACTGTGCATGCGTTGCAATCTGCCGTACGTAGTAATAACTACGGCATGTATAAGAATTTTTCTAAGCTCGTCAAACGTGAAGACGAGAAATATATGGCTTTGCGCGGATTGCTGAGCTTCAAAGCAGGACGCACACCGATTCCGATCGAAGAGGTAGAGCCGATCGAATCGATCTTTAAGCGCTTCAAGACGGGAGCCATGTCCTACGGCTCCATCTCCAAAGAAGCGCACGAAACGATCGCGATTGCGATGAACCGCATCGGCGGCAAGAGCAATACCGGCGAAGGCGGGGAGCATCCGGAACGCTTCACACCGGATGCGAACGGCGATCTTCGCCGTAGCAGCATTAAGCAGGTGGCGTCCGGCCGCTTCGGCGTCACGAGCCATTATCTCGTCAATGCTGACGAGATTCAGATCAAGATGGCGCAGGGCGCGAAGCCCGGCGAAGGTGGTCAGCTTCCGGGAACCAAGGTGTACCCTTGGGTAGCCGAGGTTCGCGGTGTTACGCCAGGCGTAGGCTTGATTTCGCCGCCGCCGCATCATGATATTTATTCGATCGAGGATCTGGCAGAGCTGATCCACGATCTCAAGAATGCCAACCCACGGGCACGAATCAGCGTGAAGCTGGTATCCGAGGTGGGGGTTGGCACGATCGCTGCCGGCGTAGCCAAAGGGAAAGCGGACGTTGTCCTCATCTCCGGCTACGACGGAGGCACAGGCGCGTCACCGCAGACGAGTATTCGTCACGCGGGACTGCCGTGGGAGCTCGGTCTGGCGGAGACGCACCAGACACTCGTGCTGAACAACCTGCGCAGCCGTATCGTCGTCGAGACGGATGGCAAGCTGATGACTGGACGCGACGTTGTCGTAGCTGCCCTGCTCGGTGCCGAGGAGTTTGGCTTCGCAACAACGCCACTAATTACAATCGGCTGCGTGATGATGCGCGTCTGCCACTTGGACACTTGTCCGGTTGGGGTCGCTACGCAAAATCCGGAGCTTCGCAAGAAATTTGCTGGAGATCCGCAGCATGTGGTTAACTTCATGACCTTCATCGCGAACGATGTGCGTGAAATGATGGCAGAGCTTGGCTTTCGCACGATCGAGGAAATGGTTGGACGCACGGATATCCTGGAGTCCAAACCAGCGGTCGAACATTGGAAAGCCAAAGGCGTCGATCTTTCGCCACTCTTGCATCAACCGGATATGGGCGAAGAAGTCGGTCGTTTCTGCTCAATGGCGCAGGATCACGGCTTAGATCGCTCGCTGGATATGACGAAGCTGCTTGAGATTTGTGAGCCAGCGATTGAGCGCAAAGAGCATGTACACGCAATTCTACCAATTACGAACGTGAACCGTGTTGTTGGAACGATCGTGGGCAGTGAAGTGACACGCCGTCATGGTGTGGAAGGCTTGCCGCACGATACGATTCGACTTCACTTTGAAGGATCAGCAGGTCAAAGCTTTGGTGCTTTCGTACCGAAGGGGATCACACTCTCCCTCGAAGGAGATGCCAATGACTACGTTGGAAAAGGATTGTCCGGCGGTAAGCTGGCCATTTTCCCATCGAGTAAGTCCTCTTTTGTACCGGAAGAGAACGTGATTATTGGAAATACAGCCTTCTACGGCGCAACCGATGGGGATGCTTATATCCGTGGTATCGCGGGCGAGCGCTTCTGCGTTAGAAACAGTGGTGTACGTGCTGTCGTTGAGGGTGTTGGCGATCACGGTTGTGAGTACATGACAGGTGGCCGTGTTGTAGTTCTGGGTCAAACGGGACGTAACTTCGCAGCTGGGATGTCAGGCGGTATCGCTTACGTCTTGGATGTGAACGGTGATTTCCAAAGTAAAGTGAATAAAGAGATGGTTTACCTTGAACAGCTGGAAGAAACGTATGAGATGAATGAGTTGAAAACGATGATCCAGCATCATGCCACATTTACGGATAGCAGCGTTGCCCACCAAGTTATTCAGCACTGGGATGAGTACGTTTGGAAGTTCGTGAAGGTTATACCGAAGGACTACAAACGTATGTTTGATGCCATCGAAAAGGTGAAACGCTCCGGTCTAAGCCAACAAGAAGCGGTCATGGTTGCTTTCGAGGCGAATATGAGAGATGTTTCCCGTGTCGGTGGAAATTAACGAAACTCAGGAGGGATTAAACGTAAATGGGTAAACCAACCGGTTTTATAGAACATGCTCGTGAAGTGGCATCCGAAGCATCTCCTCTGGTCCGAATCGGCCATTGGAAAGAGTTTGCGACACCACTTACGCAAGATAAATTACAGACGCAAGGCTCCCGTTGTATGGATTGCGGGATTCCTTTCTGCCACACAGGGGCATTAATCAGCGGTATGGCCGCTGGTTGCCCAGTGAATAACCTCATTCCCGAGTGGAATGATCTCGTGTATCGCGGTCAATGGCGTGAAGCTTTGGATCGTCTGCACAAAACGAATAATTTCCCGGAATTTACGGGGCGTGTTTGTCCAGCGCCTTGTGAAGGCTCTTGTACAGTAGGCTTGAAGGATACACCGGTTACGATCAAAGCAATTGAGAAAGCGATCATCGACAAAGGCTTCGATGAGGGCTGGATCAAGCCTGAACCACCGGAAACGCGCACAGGGAAAAAGGTTGCGGTTGTTGGATCAGGTCCTTCCGGGCTTGCGGCAGCAGCGCAGCTGAACAAAGCTGGGCATTGGGTTACGGTTTTTGAACGGGCCGACCGTGTTGGCGGCTTGCTGATGTACGGTATCCCGAACATGAAGCTGGACAAAAAGTATGTCCAGCGTCGTGTAGATCTGCTTGAAGCGGAAGGCGTAGCTTTCATCACTGGCGCTCACGTCGGTGTGAACTATCCGATTGAGAAGCTGCAAGAGGAATTCGATGCGATCGTCCTGTGCGGCGGAGCTACGAAGGGCCGCGATCTTCCAATCGAGGGTCGTGAGCTCGGCGGTGTACATCTAGCGATGGAATTCCTGAGCAAGAATACGAAGAGCTTGCTCGATTCCGAGCATGCAGATCGTGAATTCATCTCCGCTGAAGGCAAAGATGTTATCGTCATCGGTGGTGGTGACACGGGAACGGACTGCGTGGGTACGTCCATTCGTCACAAATGTAAGAGCGTGACGCAGTTCGAGATTATGCCGAAGTCACCGGAAACACGTCCAGCGAACAACCCATGGCCGGAATGGCCGAAGGTGTTGAAAGTGGACTACGGTCAACAGGAGGTAGCTGCGCTTCAGGGCGAAGATCCGCGGACGTACTTGATCAACACGAAGAAATTCGTGGGGGATGAGAACGGCAACTTGAAGGAGCTGCATACAATTCTAATTGAGTGGCAAAAGAACGAGAAGGGTGCTTTCGTACCTGTTGAAGTACCTGGCAGCGAGAAGGTTTACCCAGCGCAGCTCGTGTTGATTGCGATGGGCTTCACAGGACCAGAAAACACCGTGTTGGATCAGCTTGGCGTTGCCAAAGACGAGCGCTCTAACGCGAAAGCGGACTACGGGAAGTTTGCAACGAACGTTGACGGCGTTTTCGCTGCTGGCGACATGCGTCGTGGTCAAAGTCTCGTGGTTTGGGCGATCAACGAAGGTCGCGCAGTAGCGCGTGAAGTGGACCGTTTCTTGATGGGATCGTCGAATTTACCATAAGAACCGTAGTGGACTGCTTGCAGGTAGAGATTCTACTTGCAGGCAGTTTTTTATTGTTAATGCATGCTGGGAAAGGGTTGTGACACCCATGCGCGCTAGCGTAAGTCGAAAAAATCGACTTACAGACCCGCCAAAGCCAAGCCGCTCCAGACTAGTCCACCCAATAGGACTATATAAACGTGAACATTTCTTCATTCTCATGTACAATAAGAGAAAGTGTAGTCCAAGTAGGGACACCAAGATGTACGGAATGGAGGAAAGCACATGAAGAAGGAAGAATTCATAACACCGGCGGAAATAGAGGCCTTACTAGCAGGGAATGAAGAGAGTGAGCAAGATGAGCCGCTCAAGGGGCAAGATCTGATTTCTTTGCAAAAGGCTGTTATGCTTCTTTCTAAGCAGGTAGAAGAGCTTCAGGCACAACTTCATGAGCAGTTTGAACTCCAGAATAGACAGCAAGAGCAATTTCTCCGACTATGCAGGCACCAACTCGAGAACAAACTGCATGAGCAGTTGGTTAATACCATCGTTGTGCATCAACATGCGGCAAATCAAGAAGACCAGATGGAGTTGCAGCAAGCTGCGATGACTTGGGAAGAAGCCAGCCCCCAGAAGGAAGCGTTGGCGGACACCACTGTGGCAGATACGCAGCTACCCTTCTCTAGAGTAAAGAGCTACGGCAAGATTCGCAAAAGAAAAAAGGGCTTTCTCGAAAAGCTATTTGAATAGCATGCACAAAGACCGCTTCTTCATTATGAAGAGCGGTTTTTGTTTTCCCGTGGCTGTTTAAGCGGATAGAAAAGGCTGTTACCGGTGTAAATTTAGCACATGAGTAGATCGTTTCAGTTAAGTGTGCAATTAGGGCAGGAAGGATCAGTTGGAGTAGCTAAGTTTTGGAGCAACTCACAGAATACCTTCATCATGCGCTTTCTTCGATGCTTGAACGCGGTCGCGAACATCCATTTTTGAATAAATATTGGAGATGTAGTTCTTCACGGTACCTTCAGATAAGAAAAGTTTCTCGGCGATCTCACGGTTGTTGAGCCCATCGGCGATACTATGGAGCACTTGCAATTCACGTTCGCTAAGCCCGTAAGTCTCTGCACGAACAGTCTCTTCTTTTCCTTCAGAGGAAGTCCCGCTTCCGCCGTCACGTGCTTGCTGAACGAGCATTTTGGCAATGTCATGCGGAATTAATGTACCGCCTTGATGAACCCATTTGATTCCCGTGGCTAACTCTTTGGGATGAATAGCTTTGAGCAAATAGCCTTCAGCCCCTGCACTAAGTGCGTCTACAACGTAACCAATTTCCTGAAAAGTGGTCAAAATAACGACGCGGATGTGCGGCCAGGCGATTTTGATTTGGCGTGTCGCCTCAACGCCATCCATGATTGGCATGTGAATGTCCATCAGTACGACATCGGGCTGTGCCTCTTTACATAGCTGGACAGCGACTTGGCCATTTTCGGCTAAACCGACGACCTCAATATCGGGGTCCATACCCAAGACGATGTGTAAGCTTTCACGTATTAGATCCTGATCATCGACCAGGAGCAATTTGAGCGGGGCTTGATTGACGGTCATAGGGAATCCTCCTTACAGGGATTAAAAGGTTGGAAATCGTTTTACGGGAATGAAACAATGAACCACGGTTCCTTGCTCGGGTAAGGAGCGTACCTGCAGGGTGCCTTGCAGCGCAGATATCCGCTCTTGCATCGCAGTAATGCCGAAGCCCATTTTCAATTGATCGGTACCGATGCCATCATCTTCGATGCGAAGGGAGACTTGGTCTTCGGCATAAGTGAGCACAATCTCAATGGAGGTTGCTTTCCCGTGGCGTTTGGCATTCGTCAATGATTCCTGCAGACAGCGAACGAGTGAAAGCTTGGTTTGTTCAGGGATCTCGAATTCATCGCTAACCGTTGTGAAATGAATCTGTGTGCCCGTGTGCAGCGCAAACTCATTTGCTAGACGGGATAGCTGCTGGGAAAGCAGCATATCTCCCTCTTGAGGGACCATCTGATGAATGCTGCGGCGCACTTCCTCTAGTCCGCCTCTAGTCACATTCCGTAGGACGTCGAGCTTCTGCTTCGCTTTTTCTGGTGAAACTTCGATGAGATAGGAGACGGCGTCCATCCCCATAATAACGGAAGTAAACGTATGCCCAACCGTATCGTGAAGCTCACGTGCCATCCGATTGCGTTCTTCCATTAAAGTGAGCTGTTCGATCTGATTCGCATACTGTTCTAGTACGTTATTTTGCTCATGAATCAAATGATACTGACGTTGGTTCTCCCCTAGCAGCTTTTCCGTCTTCTCGTTGGAAGTAACGGCACGTTGCAAGCTAAGTCCAATTGCGAAGAAGAGGACGGCATTGAGGATTACACTGAATAGTTGCCCGACACCCGTGTCGCTGTGGAGCAGGAAAAAGTAAGTGACAGGCATCCCCAGCATGAAGATAGGGGCGGTCCACCAAGCATTTTTTCGGTCAGCGAGGAATCCAATGACCATAATTGGGCAATTAATGGTAAGTAGGGCATCTTGCTCCATCCAAGCTAAGTAAATTTGCAGGGGGATCCCTGTCAGCAGAACGGCAATAGGGTACCCTGTCGAATGGATATAGTGGGGTCGCCAGAATAAAAATGGAGCCCCATAGGATAGCAAAATAGCCAATATGGTTAATAGGAAGTGGGAGAATGGTTGCTCATAGATGTGAAGGCAGCTATAAAGTAAACCAAGCAGTGCAGCACCTGTTAAGACGATGAACAGGGACCATTCTACACCGTGCCACGGTCTTCGTTGGATCATAGATGAGCTCCTTTACTGGCAGGTCTTATCTTTCCATTGTACATAAAAAAAGGAAAAAGCCATAGTGAACGCAGTCATATGATTCTGTATGACCGCAATCCGCGCTGCTTACCAGAAGGGTTCGACTGAGATTTTTTGACTAGGCATGACAAAAGAAGTAAGGTAGGATTGGATTATATTGGATTTAGAAGAGAGGAGATGTCGAATGTCAGCATCACAAGAGGCTCTTACACCCATCGTACAGGTGGATCAAATTTCCAAACGCATTGGTTCCAAAACCATTATTGATAAGTTAAGCTTCGATGTACCACGCGGCGAAGTTTTTGGGTTTCTCGGGCCGAACGGCGCGGGTAAAACGACAACAATCCGCATGATGGTCGGCCTCATGTCGATCTCGGAGGGGGATATACGCATTGGCGGTTATTCCATTCGGACTCATTTTGAGCAAGCTATTCGCCATATTGGCGCGATTGTAGAAAATCCGGAAATGTACAAATTTCTAAGTGGTTATAAAAATTTAGTGCATTATGCCCGGATGATTCCAGGTATTGACGAGAATCGGATTGAGGAGGTCATTGATCTTGTCGGAATGTCGAATCGTATCCATGACAAGGTCAAAACGTACTCCCTGGGAATGCGTCAACGACTAGGCATCGCGCAAGCGTTGCTGCATAAGCCGTCCGTTCTGATACTGGACGAGCCTACCAATGGATTGGATCCTGCAGGGATACGTGAACTTCGCGATCATTTGCGAAAGCTAACCCGTGACGAAGGGATTTCAGTTATCGTTTCCTCTCACCTATTGGCAGAAATGGAGCTCATGTGTGACCGCGTAGCCATTATCCAAAATGGCAAATTAGTGGATGTTCGACTTATCAAGGAATATGTCCAGGAGGATGGCAAGCAGCGGGTCGTCTTCGAAGTAGAAACGGTTGAGCAAGCAGTGAAGCTAGCCTCGGAACAAAGCATGCAAGTAGAAGTCGTTGACAATGAACTTGTCATGGATCTCGACAAACAAGAAACGGCCGAGTGGAATAGGCGATTCGTTGAGGCTGGTATTGCTGTATATGGCATTCGCAAAACGGCGAAATCGCTGGAAGATCAATTTTTGGAAATGACGGGAAGTGATCCTATTGCTTAATCTCATCAAGAATGAGCATATGAAAATTTATAGTCGGCTTCGAACATGGATTCTCATGATTTTACTCATTGTGATTGTCGTACTGACAGGCGTGTTAACACATTCAGATAATCAACAAGATGATAGTTGGAAGACTAGAGCAGCAGAAACCGTCGAACATAATAAGACAGAACTTGCGAGTCCGGATATTCCAGATAGTTTTAAGAAGCAAATGCGTGAAGAAAGTGCACGTCAGCAATATATGCTGGACCATGATTACCCGCCTATTGATAACACGTTATGGGGTGGCATGATCACTGCTTCTAGTTTGGTTATTCTGGTCACGCTATTCACGGTTATTATCGCAGGAGATATGGTGGCAGGGGAATTTACGTGGGGAACCATCAAGCTGCTGCTCATTCGGCCAGCTAGTCGATCCAAAATCTTATTGTCGAAGTATCTGACAACCTTACTTTTTGCAGCTACGCTTCTGGTTCTCTTGTTCATCACGGCCTTGATCGTGTACGGCTTCTCGTATGGCTTTGAGCGACTGAGCCTTCCACATCTAACTGTCAATGCCGCAGGGCAGGTACAGGAGAAAAACATGCTGCTTTACGTGTTTGCAACCTATGGGTTTAAATTAATCGAGCTTGTGATGATTGTTACACTGGCTTTTATGATTTCGACCGTGTTTCGCAGCGCTTCCCTTGCGATCGGACTCAGCATTTTCATCATGTTTGCTGGCCAAGTGATTACTTTACTGTTTCTACGGTATTCGTGGGGCAAATACTTCCTATTCGCGAATACAGATCTTACTCCCTATCTGGAGGATAGGCCGTTAGCAGAGGGAATGACGATGGGCTTCTCGATCACCATGCTTGTCCTCTACTTCTTACTATTCAATGTACTTTCCTGGGAAATATTCCGCAGACGCGATGTCGCCGCTTAACAACAAAAGAACGATCCTTCCGGTTCAGCTTTCACCGGGGGATCGTTCTTTTTATTTCTGAATATACTTTTGTATCGCCTCAGGCACTTCCAAAAGAGAGGGCAGTTGGTAAAACGCGCCTTGTGGAGTGACATCAATCGTCCCGTTGTTAAATACCCAATCATCCGCAACAGGGATGTGAATCGCATGGATACCCGCATGCAGTGCTGGCAGAACATCGGTCGTGACCGAGTTTCCGATCATCCAAGTGTGCTGGCGATCAAAGCGCTGCTCGTGCACGAGCGTATTCATAAACTCGCGTGTCTTATGAACGGTAACGAAGATGCGATCCTGGAAAAACGCGTCGAGGCCAACATCCTTGATTTTCTTCATCTGGATGGACACATCGCCACCTGTGTAAAGATATAGACGATGGCCCGCTTGTTGAAGGTTCTGCAGGGTCTCATTCATCAGGGGATAAGGTTCAACCGTATAACTATAGACGGTATGACCGAGCTGCATGAGCCAGTCCACTTCTTTGGCGCTGACAGGGCGGTTGTAATGCTGTGCGAACCAATGGTACGTTTCCACAAAAGATTGTGGAAAACGCTCTGGCATAAAGCCGTGAATTTGGATACCAGCAAGGTCGATTTGTAACTGTTTTTGCTTAATGTCCTGCTTAGTTAGTCGATGACCAGCATACCAGGTTAACATCAGATCAACGAATTGATCGATAACAAAGTCAAAATATTTATTGCAATGAACTAACGTGTCATCTAGATCAAATAGGATGGATTGTTCTCTCATAGTTTGCGTTCTCCTACATCAGTTAGAAAATGAGTTTCCAACTAGTATATCATGCGGGAAGCTTCAATCCTAGCCGTCAGGACGTTACATGGCCACCGTATTGCCTTTGTACATATTTTCAGGTGCAGCAACGGGTCTATTTCCAGTCTCAGGTTCGTTGTTTGGTACAGGTGCAGGTACGGTAGATTTCGTTTCCATTTTACTGCTGCCTTGGAAGACGCCGCCTTCCTCGATGATGAATGAAGCTGCGCTAATATTGCCATGCAAGGAGCCAGTGGAAGTGATGGTTAGTTTACCTTTAGTTGTAATATTTCCTTGCACGCTTCCAGCCAAAACGACATCCCGCGCTGCGATATTGGATTTTACAATCCCATGTTCGCCAATAATGACATCACCAGCGCAATCGATATCTCCTGTAATTCCACCTTCAATGCGAATGCTCGCCTCTGATTTAATGCGGCCTTCAAAGCTAGTTCCCTCACCTATCAGTGTATCGGTTGTATTAGGATTCATGAGGTTTTTTGTTTTTTTAAACATGTTAGTTGTCATCCTTTCGAAGCGATTTAAGATAAGGTTTGGGATCAATACTTTCGCCGTTTTTGAGTACTTCATAGTGGAGATGTGCGCCTGTGCTTCGGCCTGTAGATCCGACTAAACCAATGGTGCCGCCTTTTTCTACAGAATCTCCTTTGTTCACTAAAATTTTATTTAAATGCATATACCAGGTGCGCAAGCCCTTGGAATGCTCGATCACAATGTTGTTGCCATGGTAAATGTCCTTACCTGTACTGACAACTTTACCAGCCGCAGTTGCATAAACAGGGTCATTCTCGTGAGCGCCGAAATCAATGCCGGAATGATAGCTCGGTATTTTGGTAAAAGGATCGGATCTGTAGCCAAAGGGGGAGGTTACCACCTTCGTACTTGTTGGCCATAGCGTTGGCGTTATACGAAGCTGCTCTTGTTTATCGGCTACTTTCTGCT
This sequence comes from Paenibacillus sp. J22P165, assembly GCF_059692015.1. NCBI lineage: Bacteria > Bacillati > Bacillota > Bacilli > Caryophanales > Paenibacillaceae > Paenibacillus > Paenibacillus sp. J22P165. The sequence goes on from NZ_JCAUAP010000001.1 coordinate 197,815, forward strand.
TCGTTACTGTCAAATTGGTTTGCAAAGTCTGAACTTCGCCATTCAGTGCCGTGAAAGAGGCTAATGTATCTTGACCCAGCTTAAGAATGAGTTCTTGTGAGACAGGGTTTGGGCTTCCTCCGACACCCGTTGAAGCAGTAGATTCACCAATGGTAGGCTGATTGGCATCTTTCTTCGCCTTTTCTGTCGTCGAGGTGCTTGCAAGTGCCTTGTTTCCGGGTTCTGGATCAATGCCAGCGATGGATTTGAGATCACTCTCGAGCTTCTTTACTTCTTCGACCTGTGTTTTCATCTGTTCAGCTTGCTGGGACAGTTGAATCACTTCATTTTGCAATTGTTCGATGGCTTCATCTTTGGAAGATAGGGCTTTACTCCATTGCTGGTTAGCACCGCTAAGCTTCGACTGTAAATCACTTGCCTGTTTCAAGGTATGTGCGTGTACAAAATAAATCGATATGGAAATCAGCATTAGCAAGGAAAAGCATGCTGCTGCGATATAGGCTACTAAATGAGATATGCGAAACCTGACGACTGATTGATTAGCGTCTGGTATGATAACCAGTGTCAGTTTTTTTGGTTTCCACTTAAGCTTCATAAGGACTAAGTTATCTCCTGTCATGGTTGAATTTGGTAAAGTAAAGTTCTGTACATCATTCGTCATATTTTGCTAAAAACCTGCCTTCTTACCTATCAGTCCTAGTAAAATGAGTCTAAAGTAGGAAGGAATCCTGTCGTATGTGATCGAATGTTACTAATACAATTACAGAAAGCTGTAGATTTGGAGTGGAGGCACACATGATTAAGCTTGCAGGTATTGACATAGGGAACGATAGTATTAAGCTGGTGCTAGATGGGTCCAGAGAACCACTGGTGATACCGAATATCATTGCGCCGGGCTACGAAAGACACATTTTGCAGGAAGAAGATTCACCTTGGAAAGCATTGGATGTTGTCATCTACAGTCCGAGCCTTTCACAGAGGAATCAACGTTATTTCGTAGGGCAGCTTGCCTTGGAGCACGAGGATAACTTAGAGCTTGAAGATACGGATAATAAAGCGCTATCGGATCAATCCCTCATTGTTGCACTGACTGCACTTGCTTATCAGGGGCTCACGAACCAAGCGGCCAATCCTGGCTACGGCAACGTTGACGAAGTTGAATATACATTAGGCACGGGTTTACCCGTTCGTGCATTCCCCAAATATAGTCAGACCTTCGAACATCGCCTGCTGGGTGAGCACGAAGTGACGTTTCTTTCCACACCGCAATTCCATAATCGCAAAATCAAAGTTTCAATTCGCAAAGTTGCTGTCTCCATTGAAGGTGCTGCGGCTATGTTTCACATGGCGACACACGACAGCCTGCAAGTGAAGGACGAAGAAATATACAACGGCTGCATAGGTGTTTGCGAAATCGGTGCATTGACGACAGACTTCCCTGTTATCAAACGTATGGCGATAGATAACCATTTCAGCCATGGGGAGCAAATTGGAATCGCTACGTATTTGGATGCCATCATTCGGGATGTTGAAGATGCCTATGGTCATTTGTTCCCGAGTCGTGCAAAGCTAGCGCAAAGGGTGAAGAATCGTCAGTTTACGATTCAGCTTCCTGGAGAAGGCCAAGTAGATATTCGGCCGATCGTTGATCAGCATTTCCGTCGCGCAGCTGTACGCATGGTAGAAATGATCAAGAAGCGCTGGCGTAAATGCCCGGATATTAAATGCTTTTACGTAATTGGCGGCGGTGCAACTGCACTAAAACCGTATATCCAAGACGCGGCAGGGGCTATGAAATTGCGTTTCACTAATGATAGTGAGTACCTCAATGTACACGGCTATTTGAAGGTCGCAAAAAGCCGTATGAATCATTCCGTTCCTGTTTAATCTATACAAGGCACTCGCTGAAGCGGGTGCTTTTTTCATTTTTGAACGATAAGCATTCCTCCACATCTCATTTCACAAAAGCAGCTCGCGCTAGTTACTTGCTTCCGCTTGTTTCAGCTTCGTGGTTTCCATATAAGTGGTCAGTGTCGTCAGGAGTAGACTACTGCCGAATCCAATCGCGCAAATTGTACCAATCAATGGAGATTTTCCGCCAAACATGAGCCCAATCATAATAAATGCAACACAAATGGCCAGCAATAGATTCCCGCCCTGCAACCAATGGGAATAGGTTAGACGTTGGCTGAGCTTACCTGAATTTTGTTCAGGATCCTGCTTAGCATGAGTGCCACCTGAGGAGGAACGGGTAGGAAGTGCATTTGGGTTTTTCCGCCTCTTTCGAATACCTACGATAAGGAGAAGTACCATGGTGAAAGGTTGGTAGGCCAGAACAATGACAGGTGAGCTAAAGTTGGAAAAGGAGAGCAGCTCGGTCGTGCTTTTAAAGGAAAGGCAAGTCGTTAGAGCCAACATAAGCCCGATAGGCTTATTAATCATTGGATAATTTCGCTCATTGAATATGGAGCTAATGCCAATCAGGAGTGCCAAGTAAATCGCGATGATTTTACAAGCTTCCGTCGGATACCAGATCATGAGCATGACGAGATCGAGTCGATCTAGAAAGTCCGTAATATGAATCGTCTGGACCAAGTTAAAAGTGGGATAGGAGAAATTGGCAGGCATTCTAGGTCCGAGTACGGCAATTATGGTGAATAAAATAAGGGTAAGTAGAAAAAAACCAAGCAAAGAGCCATGTCGAATAGCAGATCGCACGTGATTGGAATTGTAAATCGTATGAAGAAAAGCACCTAGAATGAACACATCACCAGCACTTCCAAGTGTCAGAATCGAACTAGCTGTCCAGTGCTGAAGCGGCATCGTTAAGACCGGTGTAGTAAGCCGTAAAAAGAATTCATTCGATAGGAGCAACGGCATTATGGTAATGGTAACCACGAATAGCGGGTAGAAGAGATCGTTTACACGTGCAATGACCTCTAGGCTTGTTTTGCCGAAATAAATAAGTAATAAGCAGGTTAGTAAAAATAAAATTTCCAAAGGTGTTGAAGGTAGCAAAAGTGTTGAACTAAATCTAGAGACGGAGGAAATATCACGGACAACAATCTGCCAAAAATGAAACAATATGATTAGGTTTAGACAAGTACCTATCCATTGACCTAATACTTCTTTGGATATTTCGAAAATGTTCTTTTGCGGATAAAGTTTGGCTATAAAGCCAAAGAAGCCAGCTATGAGGAACACATAGATAATGGAAAGTAAATAGCTGAACCAAGCATCCATTTGATTGATACGAATCAACTCATTTTGCAAGGTGAGGATGCCTCCACTGGTGACAATGGAAGAAGCTAGCCACGAGAGCTGACGTTGGTTAATGACTTGCTTACTATCCATGAGGAAGACCACCTTTCTGCTTAGATGCCAAGAACTCGGATGAGCCAAGGAGAAACATGTTGCACAAAGAAATAGGGAGGCATCGGGATGTGAACGTGAAAATATTTTGCGACCAGAAGAACAAGGATGATACCAACGGCAAGACCATAGGTTATTTGATATCCTGCTTTCGCCTGCCGAAGCATTTTGCGATCCATAATAAAAAAGACGACCAGCATGCTGAGAAAGCTGATGATGAATATACCATCCATCTTTAAATGCCTCCTTTGGTCACGTTACGATTGATCACGCCAGTATCAGGAATAATGGCTTTGACCACAATATTGAATTCCGCTTTTTTAAAATATTGCTCCCAGTCCTTCCCGTATCGTTCGTTCCACTCCTGAGGATGAGTTCGCCAAACCATGAGTCCAAGCTGAGCTGAATCTGTGCCCTCTTTTTGCATTTGTTTAATCGTTGCTAACACGGATTGCTTGATTTGCTCTGCGAACTTCGTTTCTACGTGGTGAAGGTTTTCCGACTTGAATAAATCCTCATCAGACAAGTCTTCTCGTATGGCTCCACGAGCGTCGATGAGGACGTTGAACTGGACCTTATTATCGAGAAGTTTGGGGGTGATAGCTGTCTGGCCTCCAATAATGGCAATGGAAATATCCTTGCCTTCTTCCAAGGGGAATGTGATCTGCTGTTCTTTCACTTGATTTCGAAGCCACATAAGCCCGCTAGCTTCTTTCTTCTTATAGACGCCAACCATCTTATCCCCTTTGAATTGTACATAACCAGTCATTTGGATTTCCTGTGGGGACTCCTTTGCAGGATCGCCCACATGAGGTTGCATATAGCTCATGATAGGATCGCTGTTAAAGCTTAATGACAAACCCACATCCTTCATGGATGTAGGCATGGATTGACGTGATTTGGCCAGCTCTCGAATGGTTTCAGCAGGAAAGCGTTCGAATTTGGGTTCGGACTTCAAGAGGTCATAGCCCTTGCCTTTCGCAACGATAAGGAAGCAGGTCATCCGATTCTCGGGTGATCGTGGTAAGGCATCAAATATTGAATTAATGCCAGCCTTAGCGAGTTCCTCACCAATGACAATCGTTCTTCGATGTGAGAGGAATATTCGCCGTGACAACCGCATTTGAAGTCTGCTGACGGCATCGCGGAAGGTGTCCCCTACTTCGGAATCAATGTAATAGCTTTTTCCTCCAGCTGTTCCGCCGCCACCACCGCTTGCCCCGCCCATAGAACCTGGAAGCGGGAACATATACGTGACACGATATCTGCCGTCATCCTCTAAATCAACGGAAGACGTAACCACAAATGCGAGGTCATTCGTCTCCGTACGATCCCAACAGCCAGTAAGAAGCGTCGTGGAACATAGCAGGATGACGACCATTCTTAAACGCAGTTTAGGATGAATCATTGGATTGCTCCTCCTTACTGGCTTTGTGTACATGGTCTATATTGCTGCCATCCAAGCCTCCGGCTTTCCTGATTTGATCCGGTAAGGCATTATCCATGCTGATGTTATCTTGAATGGCCATAAATTCGGGCCGCTTCTGCATTTGCCACCAAGGCGCGCGGATCAGAACATCCCTAATATCCGTAGCAGATAAAGGGCCGATTGGTGATAAATAAGGAACACCGAAGGAACGAAGATTCGCCATGTGCCCGATCAGAAGCATTAAGGAGAAAAAGATACCATAGAATCCAAAAACAGCAGCAGCAATGAGAATGGGGAAGCGCAGCATCCGAATGGCAATCGCACCATTAAATCGTGGAATCGTGAAGGAAGCTATCCCTGTAATTGAAACGACAATGACCATAGGTGCTGAAACGATGCCGGCTTGAACCGCCGCCTGCCCAACGACGAGCGCGCCCAAGATGGAAACGGCTGAGCCAACTGCCTTAGGGAGTCGAATACCGGCCTCTCGCAAAGCCTCGAAAGTGATTTCCATAATGAAGGCCTCTACAACAGACGGGAAAGGGATTGCTTCCCGTGAGGCAGCGACGCTAAGCATTAAGGCTGTTGGTAGTAGTGCTTGATGGTACGTCGTTATGGCAACATAGAGTGCAGGTGTCGTCAAAGACAGAAACATGAAGACATAACGAAGCATACGTAAGAGCGAGCTAATCTGGAATCGTTCATAGTAATCTTCGCTTGTCTGCATAATTTGAATGAATACGAAGGGAACGATGAGTGCAAATGGGGTTCCGTCAGTGAGGATGGCAACCCGTCCCTGAAGTAAGGCGGAAGCAACTACGTCAGGACGCTCTGTATATTGCATTTGTGGAAAAGGCGAATAGGCGTCATCTTGAATGAGTTCTTCAATCATGCCTGATTCTAGAATGGCATCAATCTTGATTTGTTCTAGTCGTTTGACGACTTCTTCAATTAATGAAGGCATGGCTAAGTCATCCATGTAGCAAACGACAAGGTTCGTATTGCTTTGTTTGCCGACACACATGGATTTCATCTTGAGTTTAGGTGTTTTTAACTTGCGGCGAATCATGGAAGTGTTCGTCCTGATACTCTCGACGAAGCCTTCCTTCGGCCCGCGCACGACAGTTTCGGTCTCCGGTTCACCAACGGAACGCTTCTCTGTGCCACGGATGCCGAGCAGAATGGCCTTCGCGTTCCCCTCAACAAGCAGGGCAGCATCACCGCCTAAGACGGAAGTCAGCAAATCGCCATAATTATCGGAAATTTGTGTCTGAGACACAGGCAGAATAACATTCGCAATGCGTTCAATCGAGGTCTCTCCGCCACCAATCAGCATGAGGGATTTCATGGTATCGTTCAGTAGCTCTGTATTAGTTAGACCATCGACGAATAGAAGCAGGGCTGGGATATGCGGATCAATCTCGAATTCCCTAACAACGACATCGGAGCATTCCGTGAACATATCTTTGATAAATTTATGATTCTCATCTAGCAGCAGCGAGAGTTTCGTTTGTTTAAGGTCTTCGATAAATGGAATATCGAGCGCTTGCTCCAAAGTGGGAGGGGGAGGCCCTTCGCTTGATGGATGAGATTTCCGACTTTGCAAGATGCTTTTCATCAAATATTTCGGTGTTTTGGCCATAAGTGATAGGCACCTCCTGTTACGCTGAAGTGAAGAAATAAGAATGCGTAGATTATATTCTGCGAAATAGAAGGATTTTATTACGAAAGTTGGAAAAATTTATTGTGCGGGACTTATTGGAAAGAAAAGGTATAGCTCCGAAGTCCTTAGCAAAAGCTATCTCAGCATGAAGATGTAGGGACTGGAGATGGTGTTGTTGTTATGGGTCATGCTACTACTGTTGTTATTTATATTTCAGGCAGCTACGATTCTCATAGTTGAATATAAAAGGCCTGCGAAGTCAGTCGCATGGTTAAGTATCCTTTTTATTTTTCCAATAATTGGATTTATTATGTATGTCTTCATTGCAAGGGAATACGTTAGACGGAAGCAAGTTCATGTCCATGCCAGTCATACTGATGATAAACAAGAACACCAAGGCGCCACTTCTATAGTCGGCTCAGCCTCTCAAAAAGGTGTAGACAGCTTCTTGCCAGGTGAAGAGCGACTGCGAGATTGGCTGCGCCGTGTGCCTCATGCACCGATTACAGCATTGAATCATGTGGAAGTACTCACGAATGCAGATGTGACATACGAGGCGATGCTGAAGGAAATAAGTAAGGCACGACACCATATTCACTTCGAATTCTATACGATTCACGATGATGCGATAGGCTTGAGATTTCAACAAGCTTTGCTTGAGAAAGCGAAGGAAGGGGTAATGGTTAGGGTCATTTACGATGGCATTGGAAGTCATTCGCTTTCGAAGGCATACACGGACGCATTGAAGCGCGCGGGGATTGCTGTTCAGCCTTTCTTAAAGCCACTGATTGCGTTCTTTGATAAACGACTGAATTATCGCAACCATCGTAAAATTGTGGTTGTGGACGGCTTGGTAGGTTTCGTAGGGGGAATTAATATCGGTAATGAATACGTCGGTGGTGATCCGAAGCTTGGTTTCTGGCGAGATACCCACCTCATGCTGCAGGGGGATTCGGTCTATGATTTACAGAGAACCTTCCTGACAGATTGGTTCTTTGTCAGTGGGGAAAGCTTGGTTGGACATAGCTATTATCCATCTCATTCCGTGCAAGAATCGTCGTTCGTGCAAGTCATTTCTAGTGGTCCAGATACCAGATGGGATGCTATTCAAGAGATGTATTTCGCGGGTTTGATTGCTGCTAAGCATCGAATATGGATTACAACGCCTTATTTCATTCCTGATCCCGGCATCATAATGGCACTCAAATCAGCGGCGATCAGTGGTGTTGATGTGCGTATTATTCTCCCGTTCAAGGCGGACTCTCGCATCGTTCAATACGCTTCAAGGTCTTATTTGCAGGAATTGTTGCAGGTGGGGGTCCGATTCTACTTATACCGAAAAGGCTTTATTCATGCCAAAGTAATTATCGTAGATGACATCATGGCGACATCGGGGACGGCCAATGTGGATTTGCGAAGCTTTTTCAGTAACTTCGAGTTGAATGCGGTGATGTTTGATGAGAAGGTGATTCGCCGTTTGGAGAGTGACTTCGAGATGGATTTGAAGGAGTGTACGGAAGTTAGGTTGGACGAGTTTGAGAGGCGGTCGCGGAGTGAGAAAAGGAAGGAGATGATTGCGCGACTATTATCTCCTTTATTCTGAATAGAAAAGAGTAGTTCTGTAAAGAACTACTCTTTTAATTTTGCTAAAATAGCGTCTAAGTTTTGGGGTGATACACGGTCAATTAGGTCTCCGTAGGTTCGTAATCGATTCATGATTGTTAGTTGATTGAACTCGCGAGGGCTAGGATGAAGCTCGACCTCTTTCCAAAGTAAGGGCGTTGAAACGGTGGCATCCTTTTTGGCACGTGGCGTATAGGGAGCCGAGAGTGTCTTGCCATACCAATGCTGGAGATAGTCGATATAAATCTTATCACCGCGATTTTTCTTGAAACGCTCAATAGTAAACAGTTTTGGATGCATATTCACCGCATACGCCGCTATAAACTGCCCCACACGTCTTAGTTCTTCGAATGTATAGCCAGGCTGAATAGGGATGTAAATTTGCACACCTGTAGCACCAGAGGTTTTGGGAACCGACTGAATGCGCAGCGAATCGAGGACTTCACCGATAATGAGAGCGGCCTCCATGATGCGAGGTTCTTCCTCTAAGGTAGGGTCAATATCGATTAACCATTCCGCAGGCATTGTCTCCCCGATGTAATGGAAAGACGGATGAAATTCCAAGCATGTAAGATTCCCAAGCCACATGAGCGTAGATAAGGAATCTAAATTCACATAGTTAATACCGTCCAGAGGCGCAAGCTTAACGAAGCTGGGCACAGGATCGGGGGCATTTTTCTGATAAAATGACTTGTCATCGTACCCGTGTGGAAAGCGAATCGTCGTTAAATGACGATTACGACAGTAACGTAAGAGGTACGGAGAGAGCTCACTTAACTTCGTTAGATAATCCGCTTTCGTGATGCCTAGATCGGGCCATAGCGGTTTATTCGGATTCGTGATCGTTAACTCGTTGCCTTCTACGAGAAGCGTCGCTTTCTCTGCTTTGAACGCCATAGGCAGGGAACTCCTTCTGAGCTTGGTTGTATCACCAATTATTGCCTAGTCAGACACTTCTCAAACGGAGTAGTAAGTGTTCCCCCTGCATTTAAATAAACTCGCAACACGTTGATCTCAGGCTACGACCTGCAACCAAAGATACAAACCGATTAACGTGATAAGTAACGTTGGTACCGTTAGGATGATACCTGCTTTCATATAGCCGCCCCAAGTGATTTTGACACCTTTTTTGGCTAGAACATGAAGCCAGATAAGGGTTGCAAGCGAGCCGATTGGCGTCATTTTCGGTCCTAGATCGGTCCCAACGACATTGGCGTAAATCAAAGCCTCTCTGAGAATGCCCTCGGTTTGTGTTCCTTGAATCGCTAAGGCATCAATGAGCACTGTCGGCAAATTGTTCATGATCGAGGAGAGGATGGCCGCTAGAAATCCCATGCCGATCGTGGCTACGAACAAGCCCTCACCAGAAATAAGGTTGATAAGCTCGCCAAGCGCATCGGTAAGACCGACATTTTTGAGCCCATAGACGACCACGTACATTCCGATAGAGAAAATAACGACCGCCCACGGCGCTTCTTTCAAAATTTTCTTCGTGTCCATGACCTCGCTCGATCTCGCGATGATCAGGAATGCAAGAGCGGCAACCCCAACGAGTAAGGAAACGGGCATATGAATAAATCCACTGCAGATATAGGCAACTAACAGAATGCCGAGAATCAACCAGGACAAACGGAACAGCTGCACATCTTTAATCGCGTCCGAAGGGCGTCGCAGCTCCGTGAGATCATAGCTCTGAGGAATTTGTTTGCGATAAAAAAGGTAGAGAACAAGCAAGCTTGCTCCTAACGAGAACAAGCTCGTCACGAACATTCGGCTTGCGTAGGTGACAAAGTCAATCCCGAAAAAATCGGCCGAAAGTATATTAACCAAGTTGCTGATGACAAATGGAAGTGACGTGGTATCCGCGATAAAGCCACTAGCCATAATGAAAGGGAGAATGGCGGCATCCGGTAGCTTCATCGCGCGGACCATGGCCAATACGATAGGCGTAAGAATCAAGGCAGCACCATCATTTGCAAAGAAAGCTGACACCGCTGCCCCAAGCAGGATCACATAGATGAACATGTGCTTCCCGTTGCCTTTGGCTAAGCGTGCCATGTGGAGGGCAGACCACTCGAAAAAGCCGATCCCATCTAAGATAATAGAAATTAAGATAATACCGACAAAAGCGAATGTCGCGTTCCATACAATGCCTGTAACAGTAGCGACATCCTGCAGTGTAACGACTTGGAAGGCAAGGGCAAGCAGCGCTCCTGCTGAAGCAGACCAACCAATACTTAAGCCTTTCGGCTGCCAGATGACAAAGGTAATTGTAAGTGAAAAAATGATAATAGCTAAATAAATCATGAGAGCCTCCAGATCGACAGTTAAATAAACGACGATGTAAATATCTCAAATTTATGGAGGTCTGTATATACTAAATTTTTGGTTGACCAATTGCACAAAACGGCTCTGTTCGCATCGTTGGCGAAAGAGCCGTTTTACTTAGGAGTTTATATGCCTAGTTAAACTTCGAAATAAGACAATGTCTCATTTAGCGATTTGGACAGTTGATCAAGCTGTTCTGACAACCTCACCAAGCCATTGCTGATGCTAAGCTGCTCTGTGCTTAAAGAAGCAACCTCCTGGGAGGTCGCGAGTGACTCTTCGGCTACTGCGCTCACATTCATCATCGCTTCGGATAACACTTCTTGCGACTGCTCGAGCGTACTGATTGAATCGCTAACCGTGCTGAGCTGGACCACAAAGCCGCCCATGTGACTCGTTACTTGTTTGAAAATAGTGTCCGCTTCATTCACAGCTTGAATTTGTTCTTTGAAAATCGGTGTCGCCGTGGAGAGTACTTTCACAGTCTCGTTAATCTCAACTTGAATCTTTTCTGTGATTTGACCAACTACATCGATAGATTGTTTCGATTGATCGGCTAGTTTGCGAATTTCATCGGCTACGACCATAAATCCTTTACCGGCTGCGCCAGCGCGCGCAGCTTCAATCGTTGCGTTCAACGACAAGATATTCGTCTGTTTCGTCATATTGTTCAACACATCAAGAATTTGGCGAATCGACTTCGTGCTGTCTTTTAAGTTAGCTACCTTATCCACCATCGAGTGGATCATGGTTTCTGTCAGTTTCGTTTTATCAATAAGCTCAGCCATATACTTCGTGCCGAGTTCACTAGATCTTTGCACATCAGTTGCCGCTGTACCCATTTCAAGATTCGCTTCAATAGCGCTTTTCATTTGCATGCCAATATGATGCGTCAACTCATTGCCGCGTTCCGACTCTGTTGCCAAACCTGCTGCGCCGCCAGAGATTTCTTCGGTCGCTGTTGCAATTTCTCGGGCTGCGTGCGCCGTTATTTTGGATGAGTTCGACAGCTCAGTAGCCGTTTCATATACTTGCTGGGCTGATGTGCTTGTTTGTTGAACTAAGGCCGTGATTTGCTCCATCATGCTATCAAAGCTCGTGCCTAACTGACCGATTTCATCCTTCGTCGTGTAGTTCGCGCGAACAGTCAGCTTACCCTTTGCCCCTTGCTGCATGAGGTTACGTAATTTGACCAGAGGTCTCCCGATCATTCGTACAACGAACAAACCGATCAAAACGGCTGCAATAGCAGCAAAAAACGCAACGATTAACGTATAGTTGAAGATCTTCTTAGCATCCTTAACCATGGAGCTTACCGGAACGTCTCCGATCAAATTCCATCCGGATACCGGAGATCTATAATAGGCAACGAGATGATCGTCTTTTGTCGTAAAGGAATCCTGATTCATTTCGAATTGTTCTTTTGTCAGTTGAACTTTAGACGGTTTTTCTAATTCTGTCATGTCCAGCGTCGCAAGGTTTTTGTTGGCGCTATTCGTGATAATAACGGAACTGTTCTCGCCAAGCGTCATTCGACCTAACTCGTTGTTCAAGATATCTGTGCTAAATTCCACCACCAATAGATCCGATGTTGCGTTGCTAATGATACGGCCAATCCCGAATGTACTACCAGAATCACTTGAATACCCTTTGGCTTTGCTATCGAGCCAAGCAGCTTTACCACCTGCTTCGACGATTTGCTTGAACCAATCGGTATCACTAACGCTCACATCAGATTCGTAGCCAGTGCTGCCTGTCGCGACAATGAGCTTGCCGTCTGGTCTGTAGATGCGCAGCGTTTTAATAGCTTTATTTGAAAAAGCGACAAAATTTATTTTTTCTGTAAGTTGATGACTAGGATCAGCAGCATCGTAAGATAAAGGATCGATTTTGGAGAGTGTCTCCAATAATTTTTGTACATCTGCATTATACATAACTTGCAGCGTCACATCTTCAAATGTTTGATATAAGAAATCAAGTTTTTGACCAGCTTGTGTTACCGTCTGGAGACTGGAGTCGGCCATTTTGTTCTTAATTACGTCTTTGGAAACGAAGTAAGAAATTGCGCCGACAACCATGACGAAAAAAATAATACTTGTAAAAAACATCAGAAATAATTTCATCCCGACAGATTTTACTGGGCTTTCAAGCAGTTTGAAGGAAGAAGTAACAGTCTTTAAGAGATTTCTCAAGTCGCTCACCTACCAATAGTTTCTATTCACATATATCTGGTAAAAAAATACATGCGTGATTTATTGGATAATGATTCGACACGATTCGACGTATTCCTGCACTTTTTGTATCTTTATTTTAAAATTATAATTATTAATAAAATTTTATTTCAAAAAATAAATTTCATCCAAGCTTGTTTCTAGTTCTGATTAAAGGTACAAACATGCAAATCAGTTTCCACAAAAGTTTGAATACTGGGATGTCGCATAGTTTTGTTAGAAGTCCATTCCAAAAAGCTTACTTTCACAATGAGTTTGGGGGTTATCCACTCCGCATCCTTAGCTCTTTCAGGTTCATTGATGAAGGGACGCTCTTTGATTTTTAAGCTTTGCACGATCTCTGTGAGATTTCGCCAATCTTCCACGGTAAGCTTGCCAGTCCCAGCGTGGCCAATATACCATAACTGACCCTGCTCATCGTACAAACCTAATAGGAGTGAATTTACCGTATTGGCTCTATACGTAACTCCGCTTACTACGGCGTAAAGGTCCTTAAACAGTTTTAACTTCATCCACCGTTTATCTTTCCCGTTAATGAGGTAGCTGCTGTTCAGATCTTTCACCACGATACCTTCTAAATCATGCTGCTTCACTATCGTATAAAGGGCTTCGATGTCGCTATGACTCGTGACGAGTTGAACTTGTTCGTTCGGTTTTATGATTGTCCCAAGCACGTCCTGTCTCTCTTTCAAACTCAAGTGGGTTATCCAGTTACCGTTCCAATAGAGGATATCAAATACCATATACGTAATGGCAACCTGCTGCATGGCTCGGTGTACGGAGCTGGATTTCCGAACGCCGTCACGTCGCATAATTTCATAAAAGGAAGGCTTGCCTTGCGATAAGGCGATAATTTCTCCATCTAAAATAACAGAATTTGCTGAACAGAAAGCACGTGGATTCGTTAACTCCGGGTATTGTAGGGTTCGATCATTGGTTCTTCGATTGATTAATTTGGTTGTGCTGCCATCAAAGTAAAGCAGCATTCTTACGCCATCCCATTTGATTTGACTAATAAAATGTTCCCCTACAGGCAATTCATTTGTGCTAACGGGCTCAAATGGACTGATTGGTTTAAAATCCACCGTTCGCTTCCCCCTTCAAAGGTTGTTTTCCTACCATTCTTAACAAATTAATGGGCTTTTAAGCGCGATGCGACTTCCATTTTGCTAAAATGCACCTGTAAAGGAAACAACTGAATAGCCTAATGGATTTGAGAGCATAACAATACGTAAATGAATGTGGGAAGAAAAGGAGAGTTATGCATGAATCAACCTTTTCCTGAGGATCCAAGTATCAATAAGGAATCGTTTCATACCCTGGTTTCAGATGAGCTTTCCTCAAATATCCTTCATTTGCGGACGTTATTTATAGACTGTGATGATGTTGTTTTCTCGGTGTTTTATTTGGAGAACGGTATGAAAGCAGCTCTCCTGTATTTACGGGGAATGGTGAATATAGAACTGCTAGATGGGCATGTCCTTGAACCGATTAAGCGCGCTAGTGCCGAATGTTTGGAATCGATGGACGAAGCGATGAGCTATATCCAGGTGCCGGAGCTTAACAAGGTAGGTATTCTGGGGGATATCCTGAACGAGGTGTTGAGTGGTAAACCGGTTCTGATGCTAGATACTCTTGAAGGGGCAATATCAATTGGTATCTCTCACTTTGAAGGTAGGAACGTAGAAGAGCCATTGGCTGAATCTATCGTCAGGGGCCCGCGCGAGGGGTTCGTAGAATCCTTAGAAGTGAATCGATCATTAATTCGCAAAAGGTTAAAGACGCCCGCGTTGAAATTCGTTCCATTCATCCTAGGTAATTATTCCAAGACGAATGTCACGTTGGCATACATCGAAGGGGTCGCTAAACCGGAAATCATCAATAAAGTTTCGGAACGAATCGCTCAAATCAAGATAGATGGGGTACTGGAGAGCGGTTACATCGAAGAATTGATCGAGAACAATATTTACTCGCCTTTTCCTCAACTGCAATCAACGGAACGACCAGATGTGGCGGTATCGAGTCTATTAGATGGTCGTGTCGTCATTATTACAGATAACACACCGATTGCGCTCATAGCTCCTACGACATTCTGGTCATTGATGCAATCTCCTGAAGATTATTATGAGCGATTTCTTATTGGAAGTTTGATTCGCTGGCTCCGGTACACCTTTTTCTTAATCGCCATGCTAGCGCCAGCCATTTATGTTGCCGTATTAACTTTTCATCATGAAATGGTACCTACAACTTTATTGCTGCGTGTTGCCAAATCACGAGAGGAAATCCCCTTTCCGGCATTGGTCGAAGCGTTGATTATGGAAATTACATTTGAAGCGCTGCGTGAAGCTGGAGTACGTTTGCCTAGGCAGGTTGGTTCTGCCGTCAGTATTGTGGGAGCACTTGTCATTGGTCAAGCCGCCATCCAAGCTGGATTAGTATCTGCTCCGATGGTTATGGTTGTAGCCATTACCGGCATTTCCTCGTTTATGATGCCGCAATACTCAGCAGGTATCTCCTTACGTATCCTTCGGTTTCCCATAATGATTCTATCCGGCATTCTAGGATTGTTTGGTCTCATTCTTGCGTTATTGTTAATCATCAGTCATCTGTGTATTCTCCGTTCTTTCGGAGTACCTTATTTGGCGCCATTTGCCCCGATTTATCCAAAAGGCATTAAAGATGTCTTATTTCGTGCTCCCATCAGCAAAATGACATCCCGTCCCGCCTTTTATGCAGCTAAAAATAATTTGAAAAGACAAGGTGGAAACAAGAATGACCACAATGAGGATTAGCGGATAGGAGGACTGCAATGAGGTACTATATAGCCTTTCCCGTCATTTCTCTTTGCGTGCTGCTCTTAACGGGATGCTGGGATCGTATTGAAGTGAATGACATGGCTTTTATCATAGCGGCAGGTATCGACAAAAGCGTGGATCATGAGGTTGAAGTGACGGTCCAAGTGTTCATTCCGAATCCGGCAGCCTCCTCTGGAGAAGGAAGTGCCGGGAACGGCAATGTTTACACGGTTTCAGTAATAGGTAGTTCCATGCCAGATGCGTTAACTGAATTGCAAAAAAAGTTTCCCCGCTATTTCTCTTGGGGGCATGCCAAAGCTTATGTCTTCGGAGAAGAACTGGCGCGAAGCGGTATGTATGATGATTTCGATTTTCTATTTAGGGATATTCAGCCGCGGGAACAGGCCAATTTCTTTGTTTGCAGAGGAACAGCCAAGGCGCTGTTATCGGCGCAAAATGACCCCAACTCGTATGAAACGTTAATTAAACTCTCTCAGAAGCCGCTGATTCAGTCTTCGACTATGCATGATATCGAGGAAGTGCTGAGTGGAGAGTCCGGGGATTTTTTACTGCCTGTTGCCAATCGAAGTAATTTAATATCGAATAAAGCCCAAAAATCGATTATTACTGTAGATGGCATGTCAGTCATTCAAAAGGGCAAGCTAGTGGGCTTTCTAACGCATGAATCACAAATGGGGGTTCGATTGTTTATTCATGAAGATCTTGGACGGAATATCACAATCACTGAGCTAGAAGACGATGGCAAAATTGTCATCAAAATCATAACGACAGATCTTCATCTCCAGCCTTTGATTGAGAATGGGATTTGGAAAATGAAGGTTCAACTGAAATTAGAGGCGGATGTTGTACAAAATTCAACAGACATAAGCCTGGCTAATGGCTCAGATAACATGAGGAAATTAGAGGAACCGTTCGATCGGAAGATTTGCAAGATTTTGACCGACACCTTACAACAATTACAAAAAGAACAAAAGGTAGACGTACTTGGCTTTGCCCGAGCCTTTCATAAAAAGTACCCGCGGGAGTGGAAGAAGGCCAAAGAGGAGTGGCATACCATCTATCCGACCATAGACGTTGAGCTAGATGTCAAAAGCGTAATCCAGAGACCGGGGATATCTAATTTTCCGATTATAACAGCTCAATAAAGATAGAGAGGAGGGGCGTCCATGAGTGATATGGATTTATCGAACCGGCAAATATTCTGGATGATGGTTAGTACGCAAATTATTATGACCATGCTGCTTACGACTTCGCCAGCTGCTCAGATTGCCAAGCAGGATGCGTGGATATCTATCCTTTTGGCGACATTGGTGGGGATGGCGATTGCTTATGTTTGTGGAAAGTTGAATCTGATTTTCCCAGGACTGACCATCGTTGACTATAATCGAATACTGTTAGGCAAATGGTTAGGCTGGATTATCACTGCTCTCTACATCTTGGTTTGGCTAGTTATTTTAACGGTGATATTGCAGCAATTCAGTTTATTTATTACCGGTACAATTATGCCCAAGACGCCCCTCTATGTGGTCGAAGTTCCAATGCTTCTCGTCGTACTATATCCTACCTTGCATGGGGTGGGCGTGATAGCGCGTATTTGTGAAATTACGGGTCCGATTATATTGCTCTGCGTTGTTGGCCCCATGCTGCTTGGTATCAATCAAATGAACGGGGATCGACTGCTCCCCGTCCTTTTTGACAACAATGTCAGTTCTATCATGAAAGGCGCGCTTCCAACATCAGCTTTCTTAGCTGATTGTATTTTGCTTATGATGCTAATAGCTTTTGTGAGCAAAAGGAAGCAAACCATTCGCTATGCTGTTAGCGGTGTTATGCTTTCCGGCATACTGACAACGTTGTCCATAATCGTCAGCATCTTGATGTTTGGACCCAATGTAGCCGCTGCTTATCCGTACCCGATGTTAATGATAGTTCGATCCATTTCGATTGGCGGCATTATTGAAAATTTGGATGCCATCGTGGTTAGTATTTGGATTATAAGTATTTTCACGAAATTGGGGCTTTATTTATTTGTTGCAAGCTACGGGGCGTCACAGCTATTAGGTTTACAAAATTGGAAAATCGTCACATGGATTACCGCACTCGTTGTGATGCTCTTATCCTTCATACCCGTTAATTATGAAGAGATCTCGATTATTTTTCCGCAGAAAATAGCGGCACCCTTCCTATTTCCAATTTTCATGGTTATTGGGCCGTTGGTGCTCCTGATGTTAGCGCTGATGAAACGGAAAAAGCTGAAGCCTGCCCCGCAGGGGTGAGGGGGCTTCAGGGAGCAGGGGCAAGACTGGGCGAACGGGGCGGAAAAAGCCGAAATAGACCAAAACAAGCCGAAACAGGGAAAAGGCAACTTGCGTTGGATTGGTGACGAGCTGTCGGCGAGCTAACGACACGAAATAACTGGATTTCCTCCAGCTAATTTGGTCGATTTAGTCGAAATCCAGCGATCAACTGGATTTCCTACACCTAAATTTGAGGATTTTCTTCAAATTTATCATAATGGGTGAAATTAACGTGAGGAAATCCATCTATTTGGTGAAACTGGTGGATTCGGACCTAATCAACTGTAGGTTTCCCAGTTAGAGGTATGGGCACTTATCGTAACTCTGAAGCACCGCACCAGCCGACAGCCCATTTCATTGTCGCACGCAAAAGTGCCCCATCTTGGCTGCCAAGATAGGGCACTTCTTTTATGCTAATTAATTAACAGGCTCCTTGGCTTTTCGGGCACGGGGCTTCGTTGCGGGCTTTTTCTCTTGCGATTTCTCCTCGGTCACCGAGGCATCTGCGCCAAGCGTTATAGTACCATCGGACGGTTTCGTCGCATTTAAGCTGGCTTGCAGGGCAGACATCAGGTCGATGACGCTTGTCTTTTGCAATTGAGGGGCGGACTGAATCTCTTCGCCAGCGACTTTATGATCAATGGCCTCCAATAAGCGAGCTCGATACTCGTCTTTGTATTTCTCCGGTTCAAAAGGAGTAGAGAGCTGATTGATCAGCATTTTCGCCATCTCCATCTCCCGCTCATTCACCGTAACCTTCTCTGGGAGGTTAGGCACTTGCGAAATTGGCCGAATCTCATCCGGGTAGAAGATCGTTTCCATTGCTAAACAATTTTCAATGACACGGATTGCGGCTAGCGAGCTTTTGGAGCGGATCGACACCTTGGCGATACCGATTTTGCCTGTTTGGCGCATCGAATCGAGCAATAGCATGTAAGCACCTGCACCTGTATCTCCAGGGCCGAGATAGTATGTCTTTTGAAAATAAACGGGGTCAATATCTGTTAAATTGACAAAGTCCAAAATCTTAATTTCCTTATTCGCTTCGCCGGAGATTTCCTCTAGCTCGTCTTTTTCAAAAAGTACGAATCGTCCAGGCTCATATTCATAGCCCTTCGTAATCTCTTCCCACTCTACTTCCTTCTCACAAGTCTGGCATTTTCGGACATAAGATAGCGGTGTAATACAAGTTTTGTGAATATAGCGCATGGAGATATCTTTATCCTCCGTGGCTGAAAACATTTTAACAGGAACATGAACAAGTCCGAAGCTGATGGCGCCTTTCCACACAGTATGCATAGATAGCATTCCTCCCCCAACATACATAATTGTACTAGTATTCTCTTGAAGCAGAACCTTTATACGGCAGGGATTTAAGAGAATGGTTAGTGGGGAGAATGGAAAGCTTATTAATGCAACATGATAGCCCAAATAGCGAACCAAAGGAGGGATTACGGATGGCATCAGAATCAAATCTGTCACAAGATACGAACAATGAAGATAGGGACGATTGTTATATGGACATTGATCGTATGATTAATGAGGGGCTTGGCGGCGGTAACGTCACCATGCAGGGTGGGTTAATTGAGCACTCAACCACGGATACGATGGAATATCCGGAATCCGTACTGGATGAACCATGAATGTTCACCGCGCTCAAGAGATTTTAGCTGCAGATGAGAAAATTGAGGTGGATCTGAACGGTCTGGCTGTCTGGATTGACAGTGTAGATTCCGGTAAAGGTCTCGTCAAAGTCCATGCGGAAGGCAATCCCGCAGATGCTCGGGTCGTTCCAGCTAAGGAGCTTGAAGAGGTACACTAAAGGTCCGTATGGGCAAAAGAAGCCTTCTCCGATGAATAAATCGGGGAGGGCTTTTCAATTTTCACAGGTGACAGGTTGCTGTCACCTGCTAGCGGGGACTATAATAGTAACAGCACGCGCACGCGGAAGAAAGGGATGAGATCATTGACTCAATCCACATTTGTGTTTCGTTCTGAGCATGAAGCAGATACGGATAAACTGGGAAACTTATTATCAACCTATCTACAACCGGGTACGGTTTTGACTTTAGATGGTGATTTGGGTGCTGGCAAAACAAGATTCTCTCAAGGCTTCGCAAGAGCGATGGGGATTTCGGAGCATGTGAATTCGCCTACTTTTACGATAATCAAAGAATATGAGGGAGCTGAGCTTCCTTTCTACCATATGGATATGTATCGTATTTCGCAAGAGGAAGCAGATGAATTAGGATTAGAGGATTATTTCTATGGGGCAGGGGTCACACTGATCGAATGGTCGAGCTTAATTGAGGATCTACTGCCACCCGACAGATTAAGGATTACGATCACCCAAGAGGCTGATCAGACTCGTGTATTTCACCTGACTCCATACGGTTCGCCGTATCTGAGCTGGTGTGTACAGATGAAGGAGAACGGATATTTACATGACGGAACGGATAACTAATACAGGTCGATGCTTAGCCATCGATACTTCAACCTCGGCAATGACAGTTGCTGTTTTGGAAAATGGTCGCCTGCTTGGTGAAGTTAGCTCTCACGCGGAACGGAATCACTCTATTGGATTGATCCCTCACATACAAGATTTGCTCTCTGGTTTAGGAATGAAGCCGAGAGATCTTCGCTCGGTCGTTGCCGGTCAAGGACCAGGCTCGTATACAGGCGTTAGAATCGCTGTTTCTGTAGCCAAAACATTCGCATGGTCGATCGGGTTGGATCTCATCGGTGTATCCAGTTTAGAAGCGATGGCACTTGGTGGTTCTGTACAGAACGACTATAAAGGAATGGGACTGACATGGGTCGTGCCTCTTATGGATGGAAGGCGTAAACAGGCGTTTACGGCTGTGTACGCGTTTGAAGGGGCAACAGCAGTGACGGAAGCAAGAGTCCCTGATGCTTCTTGGCGTGAAGTGCTGCCGGACGGTATTCGGGTCATTGGAGCGTGGACGGACCAGATTCTTGCGCAAGCTGCTGTTTCAGCACCTAGTCACATTCTATTTGTCGGTGAGACCGAGGGCTTTGTGGCGGAGCTTGAGCAGTTTGCCAAAGATTTTGGAGGCAGTGTGAGTGTGGTTCCCTATGGGATTGAGGCGGAGTATATTGGAATACTTGCTTATCCAAGACTTGCAAGTGGCGAGAAATCGGATGTTCATACCTTCGTACCGAACTACACGAGGCTTCCAGAAGCGGAAGCCAATCTGCTGGCTGGCCTGCAGACGAAGAAAGGGGAACAATAAACATGGAACAGAGACAGCCGCATGCCATAGAAAATTCATTGGTATTCCGCTCGATGACCATGGAAGACATTCCTTTTATTGTCGAGATCGAGCAGGAAGCGTTCACGACACCTTGGACCCGAGGTGCTTTTGAGAATGAGCTGACGAACAACCAGTTTGCCCACTATATGATTATGGATATCGATGGAGAAGTCGCGGGGTATGGCGGCATGTGGCTCATTATGGAGGAAGCCCATGTCACGAATATTGCCGTAAAAGACACCTATCGAGGCCGCAAGCTGGGGGAAAGACTCCTCCGCGAGTTGATGAAAACATCATCGTTCCTCGGTGCCATTCGCATCACGCTTGAGGTAAGAACCTCGAACTATGTGGCACAAAATTTATACGAGAAGCTAGGCTTCCGTTCTGTTGGTGTGCGTAGAGGTTATTATACGGATAATCGTGAGGATGCTGTCGTTATGTGGGCAGATTTGCCCAATCGTAGAAAGGATAGCCTCAGTGAATGAGGTTTTCAAATAGGTGAATAGTGTGAGCAATGAACAGATGCAACAGGATGGACAAGAAGGAAATATGAGAGAAGATAGCGATGTAACATCAAAGTCGGTGTACATTCTCGCCATTGAAACGAGCTGTGATGAGACTTCGGTGGCCATTGTCGAAAATGGCAAAATCATTCGCTCGAACGTGATTTCGAGCCAGATCGAAACGCACCAACGCTATGGCGGTGTTGTGCCAGAAGTGGCTTCCCGTAAGCATGTGGAGTCGATTACATGGATGCTGGAGGAAGCTGTCACAGAAGCGGGCGTATCGCTCCATGAGCTCTCCGCCATTGCCGTAACCGAAGGCCCCGGATTAATCGGGGCCCTGCTCGTTGGCGTCGTCGCGGGCAAAGCGCTCGCTTGCGCCCTAGAGCTCCCGCTGATTGGTGTTCACCATATCGCGGGACATATCTACGCCAACCAGCTCGTGCATGAGCTGGTGTATCCTTCGATTTCGCTCGTCGTGTCCGGCGGACACACCGAGCTCATTCTGCTCGAAGGCCCCGGCCAGTTCCGTATCATCGGGCGCACGCGCGATGATGCGGCCGGCGAGGCCTACGATAAAATTGCCCGGGCAATGGGATTGCCTTACCCGGGCGGACCGCACGTGGATCGGCTTGCACAGGAAGCCGATTCCGAGATCAAAATGCCTCGCAGCTGGCTCGAGGCAGATTCCTACGACTTCAGCTTTAGCGGATTGAAATCCGCGGTGCTGAACGTCGTCAACCAAAGCAAGATGCGCGGCGAAACCGTTCAGGTCGCGCAGATTGCCAAGGGCTTCCAAGCATCCGTCATCGACGTGCTTGTGGAGAAGGCAAGCCGCGCCGTGAAGGACTTCGGCGCGAAACAGCTCTTGCTCGCGGGTGGCGTCGCCGCGAACAAAGGCCTTCGCAGCAGGCTCGCCGAGCGCTGCGAGCAGCTGGGTGTGCCGCTGCTGGTGCCGCCTCACCGGCTGTGCACGGACAATGCGGCGATGATTGGCGCCGCCGCTTTCTTGAAGTGGGACAAGCAGGAGTTCGACTCGATGGAGTTGAAAGCAGAGCCACAGCTTAAGCTCGAAGAGTGGTAAGTTATCGCAGGCAAATAAAATAAATTTTCAGACAGTTGTATTGACTTTGAAAAAAGTGCATATTATAATCACAATCAATACTTTCAAACGCAACGAACGGGAATAGTAAGGCATGACCAGTTTCGCTCAGAGAGCTGTGCGCTTGGTGAAAGCACAGACGAAACGTCACCTGAACTCGCCCGGGAGCGGTAGGACTGATAAGGATGCCAAGGATCCAGCACCCAGGTAGGTCTTGACGGTTGACCCCCGTGATCAGGTACATGAGTGGTTTCGAGTGTAATAGCTCGGATCAATTAGAGTGGTACCGCGGAAGGTTCAAGCCTGTCGTCTCTTTTATAGAGATGGCAGGCTTTTTTGGTTGTTCTGAAACTGATTTAACTAACGAAACACATATAAATAACGCGATGAACAAGAGTAGTAAGGACTCGATATCTCCGGTACAGAAAGCTGCGGGTTGATGCAACGCAGACCGAGAACGCCCTGAACTCGCTTGGAAGCGGTCATCCTGATCGGCTGGTGAACAGCTAGCTGTTAGGGATGAACGGATGACCTCCGTGATCAGGTGATATAGCGAGCAGGTAGCTGGCTATATCTGAGGTGGGCTCCTTCATGGAGTCAACAAGAGTGGTACCGCGCTGGGTGAAGACCCGTCGTCTCTTATGTGGAGATGACGGGTTTTTTTGTCGTCTGTGGATAGTGCGCTGCAGCCACTGAACACTGATAAAACAAGCCGCATCCGACCAATCGCACGCAACAACGGTGAAAATTACGCTTATAAAAGATGATTTCAGACCATACAATTTCAAAGTCCCATACGGGCATACATTAGGAGGAAACAACCATGGAAAACCATACAAATACTAATCGACGCATTCGCATTTTTGATACAACACTTCGTGATGGTGAGCAAGCACCAGGCGCATCCTTATACCCAGAAGAGAAGATCCGCATCGCGAGACAGCTTGCTCTTATGGGCATTGACACCATTGAGCCAGGTTTCCCGATCTCTAGCCCTGGGGATTTCCAAGCTGTGCAGCAGATTTCACGTGAACTGCAAGGCGTTGAGATTTGCGGCTTCGCCCGTGCGGTCAAAGCCGACATCGATGCAGCGGTCAAAGCTACACAGGACGCGGCATCCAGACGCATTCACATGTTCCTGTCCTCGTCGGACATTCACCTGGATTTCCAGCTGCGCAAATCGCGTCAGCAGGTAGTCGAAATGGCTCGCGCCATGGTCGGCTATGCGAAGCAATTCGTCGATCGGATCGAGTTCTCACCGATGGATGCAACGCGGACGGGGGATGAGTTCCTTTTCGAAGTGCTAGAAGCTGTTATCGCGGAAGGTGCAACGATTCTTAACATCCCAGATACCGTGGGCTATGCACTTCCTGAAGAATATGGTGCGATGTTCCGCAGAGTGCGCCAAAGTGTAAGAGGCGGTGATACGGTCGAGTATAGTGCCCACTGTCATAATGATCTGGGGCTTGCTGTTGCCAACAGCCTTGCTGCTATTGCTGCAGGTGTTACGCATGTGGAAGTAACGGTGAACGGCGTCGGCGAGCGTGCCGGTAACTGCTCACTTGAAGAGCTAGTCATGGCGATTGAGACGCGGAAGCATTCGATGGGCGTGGAAACGGGCATCGTGACGAGCGAGATTTTTAACACATCCAAAATGGTTTCCCGCATTATGGGCTTCCCGATTGCCTATAACAAGCCGATTGTTGGACGGAATGCCTTCCAGCACGAAGCGGGTATTCATCAAGATGGACTGCTGAAAAACCGCAATACGTACGAGATCATGGATCCTGAAAAGCTGGGCATTCCTCGCTCTATGATTATCCTTGGTAAGCATTCCGGCCGTCATGCACTGAAGCATCGCGTGGGTCAGTTCGGTATCGAGCTTACAGGCGAGGAACTAGATTCATTATATACGCGCTTCAAAGAAAAAGCGGATGAGCAGAAAATGGTCACTGATGACCAACTGATGGAGCTTGTCGGCAGCACGGTCGATGGGCAAATGGAGCCATTCACGCTGTCACATATGCAAGTAATTTCGAGCAGTGATCGCAATCGCGTAGCTTCCGTATCCGTTAGAAATAATCAGACGGGCACAGAGAGCGTCTACTCCGGTACCGGCGAAGGCCCGATCGAGGCTATCGTGCATTGTCTGCAACAAGCGATCCCGATGGATGTGGAGTTCTCTGATCTGGAGCTGCATTCGTTGTCCACAGGGGAAAAAGCAACCGGTGAAGCCGAAGTTACGATCTCAGTTGGCGGCCAAACCTACAAGAACACGGGTATCGACCAAGATGTCCTTGTTGCGGTTGCCAAAGCGTTCATATCGGCTTGCAATCAAGCGATTCGGATGCAAAATAGCGTGACCTCCGAAACAACGGAGACAGTTATTCCAGCTTCTTAACGGACAGATTTCGTCGCATATACCCGAATTGTAAGAAAACTTAGATATATACACACCATGTGAGCAAGGTTATACACATGCCCTGTGTACAATGTGCATAACTCATATAAAACGTGATCTATCAACCTTTTTTAAGGGCTAAGAAATGGGATAACTTTTTCGTGAAAAAATGTGGGTAATGTGGATAACTTTGTGGTCAAATCTCGGAAAGAGGGATGGGGGGCGGAAACTGCCTCCCTTTTTCTGTGGATAACGTTGTGTATAACAAAAAGAGGTGTGTGAAAGTACTGTTGAAATTATCGGAACAATTCGTCATTATTTTTCTGTGCATAAGAGCGGACAATGAGGTGAGTTTGAACCGTTTCTGAGGAAGTTTTCAAGACATTGTCGTGCAATCTCGCACCTCCTGTGGGTAACTTTGAACATTTTGTGAACTTGTCCACAGTTATGCCTGCCAACCTGCCCGACAACCCGCCGTAAAAAACAAAAAGTCCACGTCAACCGACGTGAACTCCAGAGTTAACCCTATTTTAAGCCAATAAAACTTCCCACTCTTCATAACAAGCCGCAAGCGAGCTCTTGCGTTTATCAACTTCGGCTGTTTTCTCCTGCACAAGCATATAGTCGTTATACACAGCGGGATCGGCAAGCTCTGCCTCAAGCGCTGTAACCTCTTCTTCAAGTCGAGCGATATCCAGCTCAAGCTGTTCTAGCTTCCGCTGACGACTGCGTTCTTCGCGCTTCGCCAACTTGTCCGCCTCGTAACTGCCACCACCAACAGGTTCAGCTTTCACCGCATTAGCAGAAGAGGAATTACCAGCTGATTTCTTCTCCGCCTCTTTGGCCAAACGCTGCGCTTCCAATTCAGCAAGCTCGGCTTTTTTCTCCACATAGTCATCGTAGTTGCCAAGATAGCTCGTTAAGCCATCCTTTTGCAGATCGAGCATGCTCTCCGCCATTTTATTAAGGAAATACCGGTCATGGGAGATGAATAGCAAGGTACCCTCGTAGTCCATCAACGCGGATTCGAGCACTTCTTTACTGTATAAATCGAGATGGTTGGTAGGCTCATCGAGAATCAATACGTTGGCTTTCTGAAGCATGAGTTTGGCGAGCGAGACGCGAGCTTTTTCTCCGCCGCTTAATGCAGCAATCTTCTTAAATACGTCTTCGCCGCTAAAAAGAAAGCTGCCCAGCACCGTACGAATACGAGCTTCCTCCAGGTGAGGATACGTGTTCCACACTTCTTCCAACACACTGTTGGATGGATTTAAGCCCTTTTGCTCTTGATCGTAATACCCGATCGTGACTCCAGCACCCCATTTGAACGTACCGGCATCTTGCTTGTGCTGACCGATCAATGTTTTGAGCAAGGTGGATTTCCCGACCCCGTTAGGTCCGATTAGCGCAGCAGTTTCGGATCGGCGAAGCTGGAACGAGACACCGTCGAGCAGACGTTTTTTGCCATCGTAGGAAAGCGACAGTCGGTCTACTTGCAGAACTTCTTTCCCAGAAGTTTGCTCGATTTCAAAAGAGAAGGAGGCACGTTTCAAATCGCCCATGGGCTTGTCCAAACGGTCCATTTTCTCGAGTTGCTTACGTCGTGACTGGGCTCTCTTCGTTGTCGAAGCACGTACGATATTTCGCTGCACGAAATCCTCGAGTTTCGAGATCTCTTCTTGCTGCTTTTCAAACTGTTTCAATTCAATTTCATAGTTCGCTTCTTTAATCTCAATAAAACGGGAATAATTGCCCGTATACCGTTTGGAGGCATGACGTTCAATTTCATAAATCGACGTCACCAACGCGTCAAGGAAATAACGGTCATGTGATACGACGAGAATAGCGCCAGGATAGCCGCGCAGATAGCCTTCGAGCCACGTCAATGTGGCGATGTCCAAATGGTTGGTAGGCTCATCGAGCATGAGCAAATCGGGCTCTTCCAGCAGCATTTTAGCCAAGGCCAATCTCGTCTTCTGCCCTCCGCTGAGGGTGTTGACCAAGGTCTCTGGAGCAAACTGTCCGAAGCCCATTCCGTGCAAAATACCGCGGATCTTGGCCTCGATTTCATAGCCGCCATGCTCTCGAAACCATTCGGAGCGCAGCGCATACCGATTCATGGTCGTTTCGTACTTTTTCTCATCGGAGATGAGGTCGGGGTCAGCCATCAAGGCTTCCAGCTCACGCAATTCGCGTTCGGTCTCCAATAAAGAACTGAATACGCTAAGCAGCTCATTCCATATGGATTTATCGGTGTTAAGTCCGCTATTTTGCTTGAGATAGCCGATCTTGGTTTCTTTTGCTTTAAAAAGATCACCGCTGTCATAAGACATCTCACCTGCGATGATTTGAAGAAGGGTGGACTTCCCGGCGCCATTGACTCCGACGAGTCCGATGCGTTCCCTATTTTCAATTTGAAGCGTTATATTAGAGAGTACGGAGCGTACCCCATAGCTTTTGGAAATGTTAGAAACTTGTAATAGCATGTTGCTGCTACCTCCTGCGTTTTAGATACATATTAATGTAAGAACCTAGTTAAGTTGACCTTCAGTCACTGTTTCAATCCCATCAAATCATTAGTATACACGAAGAATGAGGGCAACGCCTGCTTAATTTAGACATGAAATCTAGGCGATTCGGAGTGCTCTGCGGTACGAGTATAGTTTTTTACTTTATTTATGTTAAAATGGGGGAAACCACTCCTCGCTAGGAAGGGCTGTAGCTTATGATGAACATCCGAGAGCGGAAAATAGAATTACGTAAAGAAATGGAACTACGACGTGCTTCGATTGTTGCTGAGATACGTGATGAGAAGCAACAACAGATAAACCAAAGAATGGTGAAGCTATGCTCGGATAAGCTGTTTGAACAGGGGAAGTTATCATCCCATTCTCAACCTACGCTGATGAGCTATATGCCTTTCCGTTCAGAACCAGACGTTGCGCCATTAATGGAATGGTGTTGGCAGCAGGGAATTCGTGTGCTGATACCGAAGGTAGTGGCGGATACGAAGACGATGAACTTGCACATCATAAGTCGATATGAGGACCTCGAAAGTGGTGCTTATGGGATTAGAGAACCGCGTAGTGATGTTCCGATAGAACATGATTTGGGCGCGATTTCGATGATTGTTGTGCCTGGGTTGGCGTTTGATCTGGATTTCGGTCGCTTAGGGTATGGCGGCGGTTTCTATGATCGCTTTATGCAGTTATTCGCTGCTCGCGGTTTAAAAAGACCTTTTGCCGTTGCAGCTGCTTTCGATAATCAATTGATTCCTGCTGTTCCTTCTTCTTGGCATGATTTTCGAGTGGATGGCATCGTAACCGAAAGTAAGATGGTGTTCAAAACAGAAACCTAATATAGAGGTGATTGCAGTGCCCGATTCTTCACCATTGACGCATTTTAATGAACAGGGACGAGCGCGAATGGTCGACATATCGGATAAAGATGAGACGAAGCGCACAGCCACAGCTCGCTCTACCTTAGTCATGAAGCCAGAAACCCTTGATTTAATTGTGCAGGGTAAAATGAAAAAAGGCGACGTCCTCGCGGTGGCTCAAGTGGCTGGTATTATGGCCGCCAAGAAAACATCAGACTGGATACCGATGTGCCATCCCATTGCGCTAACTGGGGTAGATATTCAGTTCTCGAATAATGGCAGCAATGAACTATACATAGAAGCAACTGTACGTACAACGGGTCCAACAGGGGTAGAAATGGAAGCCCTAACGGCTGTTTCTGCCGCGGCATTGACCGTGTATGACATGTGCAAAGCTGTAGAGAAAGATATGATGATTAACTCGACATTGCTTGTTATGAAAACTGGCGGCAAAAACGGGGATTTTCACAGGCAAGACATAAAAGCGTGATGAGAGTAAGCACCAGCGCCAACATACCGTTAATCGGGTGAGGTTCTGCGAATCACGCAGGTTAGTGGGTTGATCTCATTCAGTGAACAAGGGAGAGGTGACGAAGGATGCACTGGAAAGTTGCGATTTTGACAGCCAGTGACCGCGGTTACCGAGGAGAACGAGAAGACACTAGCGCTCAGGTAATCCGCGAGCTGATTGAAGAGGAAATTCAAGGCGAGATCATCGAGTACCGGGTCGTTCCGGACGAGATGGACGAAATTATGGCTTCCTTAATAGAAATGACTGATTACTATCAAGCTGATTTGATTCTAACAACGGGTGGAACCGGACTAGCTCCACGGGATGTCACACCAGAAGCAACGCTCAATGTCATTGATCGTGTTGCACCTGGCTTTGCAGAAGCGATGCGCATGATTTCGATGCAAAAAACGAAAAAAGCGATGCTCTCGAGAGCTGTTTCTGGTATTCGCGGACGTACGCTGATCATTAATTTACCAGGCAGTCCAAAAGGCGTGCAAGAGAATTTGATGGCGATTATTGATCAACTTCCTCATGCGCTGGGTATTCTGACAGGCAAAGAAGGCGATCACGGGTGAAAGAGCATAACACTTCTATGCTGCGCGAGGTCAAAGTGGAAGATGCGATTGGCATGATTCTTCCGCATGATCTCACGCAGATCCTGCCTGGTCAGTTCAAGGGCCGTCTGTTCCGCAAAGGTCATCAAGTGACGGAAGCGGATATTCCTGCCCTGCTTAGTATCGGCAAGGAACATATTTATGTGATGGAGCTGCAGCCTGGCTATCTCCATGAGGATGAGGCTGCCTTGCGCATGGCGCGGGCGATTGTGGGAGATCGTGCGAGTGCCAGTGCGAGTGCGAGTGCGGATCTTAAGTTGACCGATCCGCATGAGGGTAAGGTGAACGTGAAGTCGGAGATTCACGGTTTGGTGAAGATCGATAAGGCGTTCGTCGACAGCGTGAACGCCATCGATGAGGTCGTGTTGTCGACGATTCGCAGCAACACGGTCGTGCAAGCAGGCGCTTCGCTGGTCGGTACGCGGGTAATCCCGCTGATCGTCGACGAAGCGAAGGTTGAAGAGGTCGAGCGGTTAGCCGCCGCTCGACGTGCAGAGGGCTTCACCTTGCTTGAGGTGAAGCCGTTTCGGGCGCTGCGCGTCGGCGTGATCACGACGGGCAGCGAGGTCTTTAAGGGCCGAATCAAGGATAAATTCGGCCCGGTTGTGAAAGAGAAGGTCGCGCAGCTCGGCTCCGAGGTTGTGGACCAACGCTTCGTGTCGGACGACAGCGAAGCGATTGTGGGTGAGATCCACGCGCTAGCCGAGCTAGGCGTGGATCTGGTGTTGGTCACGGGCGGCATGTCCGTGGACCCGGATGATCGCACGCCGGGTGCGATCAAGGCGGCCGGCGCCCGCGTGGTCAGCTACGGCACGCCGATGCTGCCGGGCTCGATGCTGATGATCGCCTATTTAGGCGATCTGCCGATCATGGGCCTGCCGGGTTGTGTGATGCACGACCCGTACACGTCCTTTGATGTACTGCTGCCGCGCATCTGCGCTGGCGAAGAGATCGTGCGTAGCGACATCACGGAGATGGGCTACGGCGGATTTTATCAATGTTAGAAGAAGTGTCACTGGATTTATCCAGTGAATTTCCTTTTTAAGCGCTGGTAAAGCCTCTTCTATTGGATTTATCCAATGAGTATATTGTGGTTTTTTACTTGCCATTCCTTTATTGATTTACCGTATTTATAATGCATTACATAATGGAGATGAAGTCCATGTTTCAAAATATAGGATTCACCGAGCTCTTATTGATTGCGGTCGTTGCGCTTGTCATCTTTGGTCCACAAAAGCTACCGGAGATAGGCAGAATGCTGGGTAAGACGTTAAGAGATTTCAAGCAAGCGACGAACGAACTGATGAGTGACGAGCCCAAAGCACCGTTAGCATCCAAAACACCCGTTGCACCTGACCCGATTACCCCTGTAGAGGTAGCTAGCAGCGTAGTTGTTGCAAATGATGATGCTTCAGTGCCTTCGCTTACAAAGTCATCGTCAGATCAAGACTCGACAGACGCAGTGGCTGATATACAAGTGGAGGTCGAATCAACTAGCTCACCTACAGTAAAGCCAGCTGTGACTTTCATTTCTAACAAGTCTTCAGAGGTAGTCCATGTAACTGGGACGGCTGTTGAAGAGCTAGACCCACCAGCAGCCAGCGATGTGTTGTCCTCCGCTCCTGCACAAGCCTCGGCCCCTACCCCGGCGCCAGCGCAGCAGTCAGGCAACTCAGGCAATTCACGGCGGTTACCGGATTAGTTTTAGGACACGCAGATGAACAGTGATTCAGCCTTGCAGGTTGTATGCACTAGATTAGGTAGGTGAAATCGGTTGAAAAATGAAGAAATGTCGCTTGTAGAGCACCTTGGTGAGTTGCGCAAGCGGATCATGTGGATATTAGTTGTTTTGGTCATAGGCATGGTGGGTGGGCTCGTTGCTGCTAAACCTGTCATTCGGTATCTGAAAAGCATTCCCCCTGCGAAAGATATTGGTTGGAATGTTTTCTCGCCTTGGGATGCCTTGCGTTTGTATATGAATTTTGGTTTAGCTGTCGGCCTTCTTATTACATTGCCCGTTATTCTGTATCATATATGGGCTTTTGTTAAGCCAGGCTTGCGGGAAACGGAGCAGAAGGCTTCACTCCTTTATGTACCCTATGCATTTTTGCTCTTTTTACTGGGGATATCCTTCGGGTATTGGGTTGTTTTTCCGATGGCCTTTTATTTTACTTCGTCGATTAGCAAAAGCTTAGAAATTACGGAGATGTACGGTGCTGCGCAGTATTTTACCTTTATGTTTAACATCGTTCTGCCGCTGGCCTGTGTTTTTGAGATGCCTATTGTGGTGATGTTCCTCACGAAGATTAAGCTGCTTAACCCGAAGCGTCTGCATAAGTTTAGAAGATATGCTTACATGCTCATGGTCATTCTAGCGACCGTTATTACGCCTCCAGATGCAATTTCAGCGATATTAGTTGCGGTTCCGCTTATTATTTTATATGAATTCAGTGTTTTCATGTCGGGCTTCATTTATCGGAAGCAGCTTGCGAACGATGCCGCTTGGGAACGGGAGTTTGGTTCAAAATGAGCAACTGCATAAACATAGTCCGCCTTTGTGGTGGGCTATTTTTTTTCATATATGGAGGGAATATTTGGTTATCATTTGGGTAGAATGAGGGGGGTGTCCACAAGAATGAAAAATGTGTAAAAGGACTTGCAAATTACTCCCAGAATGAGTATCATAAGAGGTGTTGTTAGCACTAAACACATTCGAGTGCTAATAACAAAGAAATATACCCAAGACCAATTTTCTAAAGGAGGCTATTTTTCCATGATCAGACCGTTAGGTGATCGAGTTATCATTGAAGCCGTTGCGAAAGAGGAGACTACAGCAAGTGGCATCGTGCTGCCAGATACAGCTAAAGAAAAACCACAAGAAGGTAAAGTTGTAGCCGTTGGCGCTGGCGCGTTGAAAGATGGCGTACGTGTTCCGCTTGAAGTAAGCGAAGGCGATCGCATCATTTTCTCCAAATACGCTGGAACTGAAGTGAAATACGAAGGCCGCGAACTGTTGATCTTGCGCGAAAGCGACATTCTCGCTGTATTAGCCTAAGTTAGAGCAGCATATAGATCGGGCTTTACGTTTTCAACGATTTTTATACTTAGATTACAGGTTTTAAATTAGAGGAGGTTTCCTATCGTGGCAAAAGAAATTAAGTTCAGTGAAGACGCACGCCGCGCGATGCTTCGCGGGGTAGATGCTTTGGCGAATGCCGTTAAAGTAACATTAGGTCCAAAAGGCCGTAACGTAGTACTTGAGAAAAAATTCGGTAGCCCGTTGATCACTAACGATGGTGTTACTATCGCGAAAGAAATCGAGCTTGAAGATGCTTTCGAAAACATGGGAGCACAACTTGTTAAAGAAGTTGCTACCAAAACGAACGATGTTGCTGGTGACGGTACAACTACTGCAACGGTTCTAGCACAAGCTATGATCCGTGAAGGTCTTAAAAACGTTACTGCAGGCGCTAACCCAATGGTTATCCGCAAAGGTATCGAGAAAGCTGTTAAAGCCGCTATCGAAGAGCTTCAAGCTATTGCTAAGCCGATCGAAGGCAAACAATCCATCGCACAAGTTGCGGCAATCTCTGCTGCTGACGAAGAAGTAGGCGAATTGATCGCTGAAGCTATGGAAAAAGTAGGTAAAGACGGTGTTATCACAGTTGAAGAATCCAAAGGCTTCTTGACGGAGCTTGAGGTTGTAGAAGGTATGCAATTCGACCGTGGATACACGTCCCCATACATGATCACAGATACGGATAAAATGGAAGCAGTTCTAGACAACCCGTACATCTTGATCACAGATAAAAAAATCTCGAACATCCAAGAAATCTTGCCTGTTCTTGAAAAAGTGGTACAATCCGGTAAACAACTTCTGATCATTGCTGAAGACGTTGATGGCGAAGCACAAGCAACACTTGTTGTGAACAGACTTCGTGGCACATTCACTTGCGTAGCTGTTAAAGCTCCTGGTTTCGGTGACCGTCGTAAAGCGATGTTGGGTGATATCGCTGCTCTAACAGGTGGCCAAGTGATCACAGAAGAGCTTGGATTGGATCTGAAATCCACAACTCCTGATCAATTGGGTAGCGCGCGTCAAATCCGTGTTACGAAAGAAAACACAATCATCGTTGATGGTGCTGGTAACCCACAAGATATTAAGGCTCGTGTTACACAAATCCGTTCCCAATTGGAAGAAACAACTTCCGACTTCGATAAAGAAAAATTGCAAGAGCGTTTGGCTAAACTTTCTGGCGGCGTAGCTGTTATCAAAGTTGGCGCAGCGACTGAAACTGAATTGAAAGAGCGCAAACTTCGCATCGAAGATGCTTTGAACGCGACTCGTGCAGCAGTTGAAGAAGGTATCGTTTCTGGTGGTGGTACTGCCCTAGTTAACGTATACAACGCAGTAGCGAGAGTTGTAGCAACTGGTGATGAGCAAACGGGTGTTAACATCATCCTTCGCTCCCTTGAAGAGCCAGTTCGCACAATCGCAGCTAACGCTGGTCAAGAAGGCTCCGTAATCGTTGAGCGCTTGAAAAACGAAAAAGTAGGCATCGGTTATAACGCAGCTACTGGACAATGGGTAAACATGTTCGAAGCTGGTATCGTTGACCCTGCGAAAGTAACGCGTTCTGCACTTCAAAACGCAGCTTCCGTAGCAGCTATGTTCTTGACAACTGAAGCGGTAATCGCTGATAAACCAGAAGCAAACAAACCAGGTATGCCTGATATGGGCGGCATGGGTGGTATGGGCGGCATGATGTAATTGGCTGAAAAGCCTATTGCTTCATAGCTCGATAAAAAAGGCTTTGTACAAATTCATTGAATTTGTACAAAGCCTTTTTTGCATGTCATTTTCTCGGGCAAAAATGTCTTAATGTAGTTAAACTTCCGATGAGGTATCGTAGTAGTCACGATAAAAACTGGAGGATGGCTGCTGAATCCTCTTCACCATTGGAGGCAGGAAACAATGAAATTAGAGCAAAACAAGACGCTGCATGACGCCGGTGATAATGGTTCTGCCAATGCGATACAGCTAGAAGATCTAGATCGAGGGTTGGTTGCAGCTTCAACATCGGAAGGTATTTTTCTCAGTTGGCGACTGTTGGGGACGGAAGTGACCGGATATTCGGCGCAAGGATTGGTAGGGACAGATTTTAACCTATATCGGGATGGCGTTCGCATCGCGACTGTTTGTGACAGTACTAACTATTTGGATCGTAGTGGGAGTGGTTCTTCTGTTTATTATGTCTGTGCGACTATTCAGGGACAGGAAGTTGATCGCAGTGAAGATGTGACACCGTGGGAGAGCGACTATTATGAGCTTCCGCTACGCAAGCCTGCTGATGGAGTGACGCCAAGTGGCGAGCATTACACATATGCAGCGAATGATATGAGTGTTGGGGATGTGGACGGGGACGGTCAATATGAGTTTTTTGTTAAATGGGATCCCTCCAATTCCAAGGATGTCTCACATTCGGGATATACCGGACCCGTATACCTTGACTGCTATAAGCTGGATGGCAGGTTGCTATATCGGATTGATCTTGGCGTCAATATAAGGGCTGGCGCGCATTATACACAGTTTTTAGTTTATGATTTCGATGGGGATGGCAAGGCGGAAATCATACTTAAAACAGCGCCAGGCACCAAGGTGATTACCTATGATCTGGAAGGTTGCCCCGCATCGGAAGACTATATTTCGATGCCAGAGGAAGATTTGGCTTCCGGATACAGCCATGAGGACGATTACCGCATGAGTAGTACGGATTATTTTGAACATGTTGTGCAAATGTTCATGGGGTGGCATGCGCATGAGGAAGTGACGGCTGGCAATTGGCCCGAAACGCTAGAGGCGTGCTTTGGTCTCGAACCGGCCTATCCATACCCACTGTCACGGGCGGATGCCGAGCAATTGACAAATCACTTCATGGACGTCTATGCGCCAAGCCGCAGCAGTCGAAATCAGCTGCGCTCGTTCGAGGGATTTATCGTCAAAGGGCCGGAATATTTGACGGTGTTTCAGGGGGAGACAGGCGCGGAGCTGCAGACTGTTTCCTATAAGCCAGGTCGTCAGGATGACGGACTGATGTGGGGGGATTACGCCTGGAACCGTATTGAGCCTGGTAATCGAGTGGATCGTTTCCTTGCTGGCGTTGGTTATTTGGATGGCCGTAAGCCGCATGCGATTTTTGCACGAGGTTACTATACGCGGGCAGCGGTTGTCTCCTATACGTGGGACGGAGTACAGCTACAGGAACACTGGTTTGCAGATAGCGGATGGGTCCCGATGAACAATCCGTTTCACAATACGCTGAAGCAGGAGGACGGTCGCAGCGAGCAATGGGGCAGCCTTGCGAAGCAGGGGGCACATTCGTTGAGCATAGCGGATGTAGATGGCGACGGCTGTGATGAAATCATCTACGGGGCGGCAACGATCGATCATGATGGTACGATTTTATACAGCTCAAGGGGAATCCTGCCGGAAGGAAGTGCAGCGCCTGGTACGTTGGCCAAGCTTGGACATGGGGATGCGCTTCATGTGGCTAATATCGATCCGGATCGGCCAGGACTTGAGATTTTTATGGTGCATGAGAGTGGTGTATGGGGACCCTTCGGGTACACGCTGCGTGATGCGGCGACAGGAGAGGTGCTGTATGGCGGTTATGCCACAGAGGATGTTGGACGTGGGATGGTGGGTCAAGTCGACCCATCTTATCGCGGGCTTCAGACATGGGCAAGTGAGAGCTATACGAGTGACGATGCCTTCGGTTTACTGACAGCAACGGGAGAAAGGATCAGTCAGCAGGTACCGGGGACGAATATGCGGATTCAATGGGCAGCGGATATGACGACTCAAATCATCAGCGGCAGCTTCGATCAGCCAGTTGTGATCGATGATTGGAAGCGAGGCCGTCTACTGACAGCAGAAGGGACTTGCAGTAATAACGGTACGAAGGGCAATCCTTGCCTAGTTGCGGATGTGTTCGGGGACTGGCGGGAAGAGCTGCTGGTCCGAACGTCGGACAGCTCATCGATCCGAATCTATCTTAGTACAGAACTTACCGATCGGAAATTGTATACGCTGATGCACGATAGGCAATATAGAACAGGCGTCGCCTGGCAGAATGTCGTTTATAATCAGCCCTGTTATACGAGCTTTTATTTGGCTTCTGATCTCGAATGGTCTAAAGTTCCGATTCCAAAACTGCGTAAGCATTACTAATTGTGCAAGCTTAGAGCCTGGCTTTTTTCCATTTGCTTGGACACTATGCCTGCTTGGCCCACGCGCATTAGCCCATTTATGAGAAAGATAGGCATTGGTACACTCTCTGGACTAGGGTTAGACGTATACTATCTCAAACTAACAGAGGAGTTGACTCATTAAAATGGCATTCCAACAACAACAACCGAGCACAAGTACAGGAAAACAATTTCAGTGTCCACCTGCTGACCCGATAATGACAGATCCAGAACGTGTAGTTAGAGATTTCTATCATCCACAAAAGGTTCAAGTCATTCATCCGATTCAAATTGTGAATCGCCATCACTGTGTACCAGTATATGAGCATGTATATACCTGTACAGAGACCGATGAGTATTGCGGAACTCACCCGCACCCGCATCAAGGTATGCTCAGGAAGTGACAACCAGGCACTTCTCGCTAAGAATCCTTCGTTGATTCTGGCGGGGGGTGTTTTTTTGTAGGGGGAATTGATTATATAATGGTGGAAGGAAAGTTGAATGGGGTAACGGGGGATAGGAAGCATGCAAGAGGTAGACATCGACTGGTCGTATTGGATGGAGCGGATACGTCCCAAGTTTGATAACGTAATCCTCGCGAGAGGTTGGGCATATTTCAATGAAGGTGCTGTTAACGATATTCAAGTGGAAGGCTCCTCAATTATAAAGGCAAGGGCTCAGGGATCAAAGAGTTACAAGATTACCTTAGATCTCAAGAATTTCACAAGAAGTGGTTGCA
The DNA here is from genome assembly GCF_059692015.1 of Paenibacillus sp. J22P165. Lineage (NCBI taxonomy): Bacteria > Bacillati > Bacillota > Bacilli > Caryophanales > Paenibacillaceae > Paenibacillus > Paenibacillus sp. J22P165. The sequence continues at coordinate 235,349 of NZ_JCAUAP010000001.1, forward strand.
CATGTCCATACGGATACTATTGTAAGCATATGGCTGCAGTATTGTTTGAAGTGGCGAAGCAGGAAGGTTATGATCCGGAGGAACTCCGGTCAGGCAATACAAAACTGTCGAGTTTAGAGCCTGATATGCCTCAGAAATCTAAATCTAAGATGAAGCTGCCAGAGCCGACGGATAGCTGTGACATGTGGCGGTCTTATTTTAATAAACAATATGGTTCTGCGAAAATTTATAACGCGTTCAGCCTAGAGGAAGTGAGTCTTCGAGCTTGGAGAGAACTTAATAAGCAGGCTGATGCATGGGAACCGACCATTAGAGGCTTGTATGACGTGCAAGTAGCGCTATATGTGATAAAGCTATGCGATACGATGGCAGGACCGAAGACGAATACGTATGATTATTTTCAAAATACGACCTATTATGTTAAACGTGTTCTGAGCCATGCCCGTGAGCAGTTGGAAGCAACGCTCCATGAGTTGGATGTTAATCGGGCATACGAGCAGTATGCTGGGCATATGAAGGAGTTATCCAATTTTCTGGCAGAACTATGTGAGACAAGCTCGAGCTCGTACCTGTATGAATGGATCGATTTGTATAAGCTGTTGTGGTCCCAATTATTTCAAAATAAGGACATGCTGGAGTTAGAAAAAACAAGGCTTAGACAACTGCTGGCAGATTCGCGAGCGAGTCAACATGTGCATCAAGTGGCAACACTCTGTTCCATTCATTTGGATATTAGCCGTGGTGAGGATGAAAATGCCTGGGAACGGGCAGATACGGGGATTTTTAAAATTGAGCCTGAGTATTGGTTTAACTACTTGAACACTTTCGTTTTTGAAAGTCAGTGGGATCGTTTATTGGCATGGTTGCGATGGCTAAAACCGAGGATGATTCGGGGAGATCGAGCGTATGCGAGTGAATTTTTGAATTACTGGCGTTTGGCAGCGGAACAGCGAGATGTAGAGAAGGAGCAGCGGGAGGTCATGGTATCGCTTTTGCCTGCGAGTTATGATCACTATGCCGGATTCCTAGTAACAAAGGGTGAATACCAAGAATGGGCGGATCTTTGTTTGCTTTTGGATCTAGCTACGGTACAGATTGATACAGCGCAGTTAAAAATCGTCGAGAAAGCCAATGTTCGCTATCTTCTGCCCATTTATCATCATGCAATTGAAGCGTACATGCAGGGCAAAAATCGTGCCGATTACATCCAAGCCACTAAACTATTGAAGAAATTAGCGGCTGCTTATAAAAAGCTGAAGCTAACACCTCGTTTTGAGGCGTACTTGGGGCAAATCGTTAAGCAATATGCTCGCTATCGTGCTTTCAATGAGGAATTACGGAGAGGAAACTTAATTCCATGATAGCCTTGTCACCGATTTATATGAGAATGCAGAGGTTGCCTTCGGGGAGCTTTGCTCTATATGGCGAAACGGAGGATGCGAACGAGGTTCCGGGTTATATGCTGCGTAAGCTGCTTTTTGCTTGGCATGAACGCTCGTTCTATGGGACGCAATTGGAAGTCACACGGATTTCTTATGGTGATGCGATTGTGCTTTCTCCTGCTATGGCGTTGGATTATATGCGTTCTCCAGGTGTGCTGCTTCATAGCCGACTTTCTTGGGAAGAGGGAATTATCGAGCTGCAAAAAGGAGCGGCCATCCTTGGGGAGGCACTTGATGCTGGTTGGTATGTGCCATCCTACGAGCTTTGGCTCGAAGGGATCAATGGTTGGAAGCTGCGACTGCCTGAGGAGCAGGTTGAAAGATTAAGGGAGCTGAGCGCCGGGGCGTTTCCGGAAAGCTTTTGGCAGAGATGGTTCAGCTTAGTTATCAATGAAATGCTGGGGACTGATCCAGATTTCAGCTTAGCTCGGGTGTGGACCGGATTAGCCCAGGGGAATAGACTGCTGCGAGTGAATGAGCAGGGTTTTGAAGCTTTACAGAGGGATGCTGCCTGGATGCAGGAAGAGGATTGGCTTTTTGCAATTGGGTGGAGTGAAGATAATGGAGCCTATCGAATTTGTGTGCAGCTAGTTGAGCCCTACGCGGAGACATATGTCGATGGGACAACGAAAGCGAAGGACAACGCAGCGGATTGGCGCTTACGTTTTATAGCACAGGATCGTCGGGATGCGAACCGATTTGTTGAATTTAGTTCCACGGGCAATGTGCTCGTGGGTGATGTACCGCTTGCTTGGAAGACAGACATTGCGGATAAGCTTCAAAAGCAAACGAAGCGGTTGTTGCGGATGCTGCCTTGGCTAGAGAGTGCGTACCAACCAGGCAAAATCATCGAGCAGTTGTCGGATGATGAGGCTTGGACATTTTTAACGGAATCGAGCATGCAGCTGGTGGCGGCAGGGATATCGGTCTTTTTACCCTCGTGGTGGGAAGAAATTCAGAAAATGAACCGCCCTCACTTGAAGGCGAAGATCAAAAGCTCCGTGGGCTCTACACGCAAAGCAATGTTCGGGATGGACCAGATCGTACAGTTTGATTGGCGAGTGGCGCTGGGTGGCGTCGATGTTTCCGAGGAAGAATTCGTGCAGCTGGCTTTAGAAAAGAAACGTTTGATCTATATTCGAGGCAAATGGGTGCAGCTGGATCCTGCGCATTTGGAACAAATACGCGATGCTATGAAGCAGGTCGAGAGGAAGAAGGGGCTTTCCTTCCGGGATGTGTTGGAGATGCATCTGATGGAGGGGGAGGATGAGGAAGAGAGAGGCATGGCTGGCGCTGACAAGGGGAAAGCTGTCGCGGTTAAAGTAGAGCTCAATAGTCATCTTCGTGCTTTGATGAAACAGCTGGGTCAGACGAAGTCCATTCCACTTGTCGGTAAAATTGAAGGTTTATGTGCAGAACTTAGGCCTTATCAAGTGCAGGGGGTTTCGTGGCTTTTGTTCCTGCGTAGCTTAGGACTAGGCGGGTGTCTCGCGGATGATATGGGATTGGGGAAGACGATTCAGTTTATTGGGTATTTGTTGAGGGTGCGGGAGAAGGAGGAGATTGAACCAAGTTTAAAACCTTCACTGCTCATATGTCCGACTTCGGTGTTGGGGAATTGGCAGAAGGAGTTGGCTCGATTCGCACCGACGCTTCGGATACATCTGCACTATGGTGCACAGCGTGCCAAGGGAGAGGCGTTTGAAGCTTCGCTTGGGAAGGCGGACTTGGTAATAACCTCCTATACTCTCGCGCAGTTGGATGAAGAGGATCTGTCGAGCGTTAAATGGGATACCCTTTGCTTGGATGAGGCACAAAATATCAAGAATGCTTATACCAAGCAATCTCAAGCGATTCGTAAGCTGGAAGCAGGGCAGCGAATTGCTCTGACCGGCACACCGATTGAGAATCGATTGACCGAGTTGTGGTCGATTTTTGACTTTGTGAACCCAGGGTACCTAGGGACGTTGACCCATTTTAACCGACAATATGTAGGTCCAATAGAGAAAAATGGCGATGGTGCGAAGGAACTGACGGCACGTGTACAGCGTATGATTCGACCTTTTTTGTTGAGACGCCTAAAGAAGGATCCAGCCATTCAACTAGACTTGCCGGATAAGTACGAGGGGAAGACGTATGTGCGGCTGACCACTGAGCAGGGGGCACTGTATGAGAATGTCGTGCAGACCTTGATGGAGAAGATTGAGGACTCCAGTGGGATCGAGAAGAAGGGCCTCATTCTAACCTCGCTGATGAAGCTGAAGCAGATTTGTGATCATCCGGGGTTGTTTTTGAAGGAGATTGGTGGCGCGGGTGCGAGCCCGGTGGCAAAGGCTGGGCGCGGCGCGTTCGCCGCCGCGGAGATGAGAGCACGCTCAGCGAAGCTGGAGCGGCTGGTTGAAATGATAGACGAACTCAGGAGCGAAGGAGGCAGTTGCCTCCTCTTCACCCAGTTCGTCGAGATGGGCCACCTGCTGCAGGCTACGCTTGCGCAGGCGTTGGGTGAACCCGTGCAGTTCTTGCACGGGGGTGTAAGTGCGGCGAAGCGCGATGCGATGATCGCGCGCTTCCAAGATGCGACGCTCCCAGCGGAGGAGCGTTACCATATCTTCATCCTCTCGCTGAAAGCAGGAGGAACGGGGTTGAACCTCACAGCGGCGAATCACGTGTTCCACTACGACCGCTGGTGGAATCCGGCCGTGGAGAATCAGGCCACGGATCGCGCTTTTCGCATCGGGCAAACGCGCAACGTGCAGGTGCACAAGTTTGTCACGCTCGGCACGCTCGAAGAGCGGATCGACGAGATGATCGAGCGTAAGCAGGGGCTCAGTGACCAAATCATCGGCACCGGCGAGAACTGGGTCACGGAGATGTCGACGAGCGAGCTGCGCGAGCTCTTTGCTTTGAGGCGGGAGTGGATGGAGAAGTAAGCCATATAAAAAAGCGCCACAGCGATGTGGCGCTTTTTACTTATTTTGCAGGGAAAACAGCTGCAAGAATGGCATCGACATTTTGCTTTTCAGCTGGATCTTTGGCGATGAGTTTGTTCATTAATGCTTGATCTGGGGTGCCTTGCTTCTGCATGATAGCTAGATACCAGCGAATTAATAATCGATTCACTTGGTCATCCATATTTTCAGTGATGTACGGCTGGATTATAGTGGCTGCTGCTTTGTAATCCCCTCGCATATAACTTATTTGGCCTATATTTAATGCCATCGTAGGAGTGACTGCAAATGCACGACCTTGGGCTTGTTCTTTAGGTAGGTTTTTTAACGAATCAATCCGTGCAAGTACATCTTTATATGTGGCAAGCGCACTTTCTAATCTAGTGTTGAACTCTCGTGTATTACTTTTCGCATTTGCTTGATTCGCAAGTTCAATATTCAAGGAGATACTCTTCTCATACATATCCATATACCAAGGGTAGTTAGGAATCTGAGCGTGAGACCAATCTAACGCCTTTTGATGTTCCCCTTTTAGAAGAAGCATATTGAGCTGCTGCATAGCAACGACGCGGTTATGCGGCTCTTTTTTTAAAAGCTGGCTCATAAGATCTTGAGCTTGGTTGAAAAATGGCTCACTCTTCTTCGGATCATTTGGGTTTTCCTTCTGCATTTGATTATAAACACTAAGTAGTATTCCAATTCGACTAACTTGACCAGTCAGTAAGTAGTCTGGATGAGCAGGATGCAAAGAAATGGCCTTATCGAGCGGTGTTGCTATCTGATTATAATCTGTACTCGTTTTAACAACCTCAACCGCCTGTCTATAGGAACCGTTGGCTGAAAGAATTTGAGCAGAAATCAAGAGCATAACAAGAGATAGAACCGCGATACTTGCTGGGAATAGCTTGTGGATCACAGCAGATTTTGACTTCAATCTTAGTTCACCTGAAGAACTGTTGCTGAGCATCCCACCAAGAGCGAGGAATAGGATAGCGCCTAAGTACACATAACTCAAATCAAAGTCAATCATACTGTGGACCAAAAGAGAAATCATGATAATGAAAAATAGGAAATGTAAATCTCGCTTTTCCTGTGAACTTCGGATATAGCTCCGTATGTAGAGCCAGCTGACTGCAACAACGAAGCTTATAAAAGCTAGGAATCCTAAAGCGCCAGCTTCAACTAAGTATTGGAGAGCAAAGTTGTGTGCCTGACGACTTGTGTATGGGTTATTTTGATACTTTTCATACAGGGAAGCCCAGGCTCCACCACCAGCGCCAATGATCGGATAGTCGGACCACAGCTTTACAGCATCTTTATAAAATGTTCCACGCTCCAAAACACTGTGCTGCTGGAAGTTAATATTCTCTACACGTGTTTTCACATTATCAGGAAGAATATTTTTTAGGCCAGTGTCACTTAGAAGAAGGATAGCACCAAGGGCACCAATGAGAATAGCAGCCACTGGGAGAATGAAAGTTGCGAATTTTTTTGAATCAAAACGAGTTGTAACACGCTCCAACCAAGGTTCTGCATAGCGTTGAATAAGGACAGACAGTGCAGCGAAAACTAAGGATGCTAGCAGCAAAATCCACCAGCCGTGCCAAGATTCTGAAGCGCTGCTCTGCTTTTGAAGGCCAATTCCGATATCGGTTACTTTTTCTAAAATAACAATAGAAGTAATAAAGGCTAATCCAAGCTGAATGAGCGAGATGATTTGTCTACTCATTTTGAAGAAGAATAGCATAATGAGGAAAACAACCGGGATTACAACAATCGCACCACGGGATAACGTTAACCAGAATGAAACGATCGTTGGAATCAGTAGGAACGCATTTGTGAGAACTACATACCATTTCCGTGATTTACTAATGAAGAATGTGGAGCTAAGTGTTAAGGTTATTAAAAAGGCAGCATACGTATTTGCATATTGGAACACTGAAGTTAACCGCAGACCGTTGGAGTCCGTCATAACGGCATCACGGTATAGATTCGCGTCCGCTCCATCCATAAGTGCAAACCAACCAACTAGGTGTCCTGCGAAGGATTTGTTACCTAACCAGTACAAAAGACCGAATAGCACGATGAAATATCCCGATATCATGAATAAATGGGTAACTATCGACACGCCAAGCTTGTTTTTTGTCAAAAATACACCTAAAATGAAGAAGGTTGCATACAGCATTTGGATGTAAACCATATTTGTTGCCAAATAGTGCGAAGCCGCATTGGACAATGAGATAACATACGTAAGAGGCATCATGAAGACGAGAATAGTAACGAGATCTTTCTTTTCTTGAAGTCTAAACACAAAAAATGCAAGAATCGCAACAAGTAATAGGATAATGGAGGACCACACAGAAGCCGAGTAAATACTTCTCTCAAACTCTGATGAACCGCCATTAAACAGCGCCCTTTGAAAAGGTGCCCAGAACATGAATAAGCCCGTAAATACGGCTAATATCCAAAAAATGATAGAGCTTTTATCCGTTGTTATCGTTCCAATCGATTTTGCACGCGAAGCCGCGTAGGCATTCTTACTTGCACTCATTCCAGATAGTCTCCTTCTTCGCTAAAGTTCGACTTTATTTTAGCATACTGGAAGATGGTTTCCAAATAGAGATTATTCTAAGTAGCGACGATATTAGCTGTAGTAGGAATATGGCAAGATGCTTTTATTATCCATCGAAAAGAAGATAGTATTGTAACCAACACATTAAAGTCTAGTTTGTAGCAGCCGAAACGAGTTGAGCCGTAATGTAAACATCACAAGCGACTGATACGACTAAAGAAACCAAGCGAACCAGTCTCGATCGAGCACATAATGATTTTTTCTGTTAGGACAAGTATCAAGTTAGCATAATTGTGCTCAACGCATAGTTTAATAGCGAAAAAGTAATTGTTCCTTTATAAAATTATCCAAGATTGAAGGGTTGTAAATGCGGTATTTTATAGATTTGATAACATCACTGAAATTTGTATTTGGAGAGCACTTCAACAATAGACGTCAAATATGGCAACTTGCTTTAGATCATGTGCAACAATATACATTACGCACTTCTTTTGGTATTGGTTGGATCTTTTTTAGGGATGCAGTTTTTTTCTGTTCATATTTAGTGTTTATGTTTTTATTATCTGGTGGCGCAAAAATTGAAGGAATAAATTTCGTGCTCTATCTAATACTTGGGCTTATTCCTTGGAACTTTATGAATGAAGTCATTAATGGAGGTACTATGGCTGTTGCTGTAAATACATCTATTTTTAATAGCATAAAATTCCCTATATCTATATTTCCCACCATCGAAGTTACTGCAATATTTATTAAAAGATTGTTTACTTTAGTATTCTTATTTCCCGCTATTTATTTTTTTGGGAGTTTTGCAGATGTAAATGTTATTTCTTTTTTATACTACATGTTGTGTATGTACATGCTCATGATAGCGTATAATTTGATTTTTTCTGCATTTATAGCAATTTCTTTTGATTTTAGGCAACTTTACTCATCCATCACTTTTGTATTTTTCTTTCTCGTTCCAGTTATGTGGGGGTATGAAACACTCAAAGATTACCCTAGGGTAATAGGATTAGTTAAATTAAATCCTATGGTATACATTGTTGAGGGCTTTAGAAATAGCTTTGCTCCTACTAAAATTGTCGTAGATGCTAATAATGCTATTTGTTTTTGGGTAGTGTTATGCATAATGTTTATTTTCGGCTGTTATATTCAATATAAACTTAGAAGATACTACTTAGACTTCATTTAGGAGATTGTTATGAATAATGATGTAGCAATAGAGTTAATTGATGTTAAAAAATCATACTTTCTTTTTGAAAAAGACTTTAAAAAAATCCCATGGCTTTTTACAAAAAAGGGACACAATGATGAGAAGATAGCGTTACAAGGTATCAATCTATCCATAAAAAAAGGTGAAATAGTCGGGCTAATAGGTAAAAATGGTGCCGGTAAATCAACTTTAATGCGCATTATTGCAGAAATTGCTATGCCAACATTGGGGCAAGTACATATTAACGGTTCAGTTGGTTCTCTAATTAATCTAGGCGCTGGATTTAACCCTAATTATACGGGGCGTGAGAATGTCTACTATAAGGGCAAACTTATGGGTATGAAGATGTCACAGATTGATGAAATTGTGCAAGATATTATGGATTTTGCAAGTATCGGGGAGTATTTTGACTTACCTTTGAAAATGTATTCTAGTGGTATGGCGGCAAGATTAGGGTTTGCTCTTATCATTTTTTTTGACCCTGATATACTGATAGTTGATGAAGTTTTTTCAGTAGGAGATAAGGATTTTAGGGAGAAATCAAGAAAAAAACAATTGGAAATGTTTGAAAGTGGCAAAACTATTTTATTTAGTTCTCATGAGGATAGCTTAATAAGGCAACTGTGCACAAGAGTAGTGATTATAGAAAATGGTTGTATTGTTTTTGATGGCGAAACAAATGAGGGATTAACTGTCTATAACAATACATAATACTGTAAAAAGTGGGTGCAATATGAGAAAAATACTCCTTACTGGTGCCAGTGGTTATATTGGGAAACATGTTGTCGAAGAATTATTAGAAAGAAATTGCCAAGTGATTGTACCTAAATATAATGGGTCAAAAGATATTCGGGTAATCGAAGTTGAAGAACAAATATTTAATCATAGTGAAAATTTGTTTGAAGAATTTTGGAGACCGGATGTATGTATACATTTAGCTTGGAAAGATGGTTTTATTCATAATTCAAACTATCATATGGACTATTTATCGGAACATTATCAATTTTTGAAAAATCTAATTATTAATGGTATCAAACACATAGTTGTGTTGGGATCAGTGCATGAGGTCGGATATCATGTGGGGGCAGTTGATGAAAATACTCCAACTAATCCTTTGAATATGTATGGAATATCAAAAAATGCATTAAGAAGGTCTATTGAGTTACTCGCAAAAGAACATAATGTTACTTTTCAATGGATAAGATGTTTCTATATAACTGGCGATGATTTTAATAATCATTCTATTTTCACGAAAATATTACTAGCCGAAACGGAAGGAAAGGAAAGGTTTCCTTTTAATTCAGGTAAAAATAAGTATGATTTCATTGATGTTGTTGATTTAGCAAAGCAGATAGTTGCTGTATCTATACAAGATGAGATTAATGGTGTCATCAATTGTTGTAGTGGAGAACCTATTACACTAAAAGAAAAAGTAGAAAGTTTTATAGCAAATAATGGTCTTAAAATACGACTGGATTATGGAGCCTTCCCCGATAGATTGTACGATTCTAGTGAAGTATATGGAAATAACGATAAAATATCAGAAATAATGAGAACTCAATACAAAGATTTGCTGAAGTAAAGAGGGAAAAGAGGTAAAAGGAGCACCATTATGACTAACAAGAAAACATTAATTTTACATATTGGGGCACATAAAACGGCAACTACTACAATACAGACTACTTTATATCGTAATCGTGAAATATTACGTGTGAAATATAAAGTATGGAATTGCCTTCAAAATGAACTGACGGAGTTTTATGGCAAGAATCGACAAAATAATCATGAATGGGAGTTTGCTAATACTGGATTTGCAATAAGTCCAGTTGTTCAAGAAAGAGGAGTTAATAATGTCATTGATAGTTTTTTTAACATTTCAACAGATAATGATTATGAGAAATTAAAAAATCAAATAAAGCTTCTGTTTGAGGAAGATTTCATTAAATTCTTTGCTTCCGATTCTCTTTACTACATTATTTCAGCAGAATTATTTGAAGTTTTTAATCCAAACGAAATTCAGACGCTAGCTAGTTTTTTGAAAAAATATTTCGATGAATTTAAAGTGATTTTTTTTGTGAGAGATTATTTTTCGTATACAGATGGTTTGTTACAAAGTTGTTTATTGCCACATCTTTCATTGGATGAAGTATTCACTGATAAATCCTTTGTGAATAGATGGAAATACACGGCTCTATGCTCTGAATATAATAAAAACTTTGGACAAAATTGTATGAATCTTATTAATTTTAATGAGATTTTAGATAATAATTTAAACATAATGGATGCTTTTTTTAACGCTATTGATCAAAGTTTGGAGATTAAACTTGAGGATGTAGGCTTCCTGAATCAAAGGTCGAATAACAATACTATTATATTAATAAATAAACTATTCAATATGGCAAAGAATTATGGGCAAAATTTAGAAGTTGATATCGATTTATTGAATAGACTCGATAATAGTAATAAATTCAAATTAGAGTTTAGTCTTAGTAATTCAGAGGTAGAGTCTTTAAACAAAGAAATAGATTTCGTAAATCAATATTTAGGAATAAATAAGTTTGAAAAAGTTAAATATTCCGGGCAGGAATATTTAAAATGGCCGCGCATTGAGGAAATAGATAGCGAATTTCTTATCAATGTTATAATCAACCTTGCTGAAAAGACAGTTAGTGTAGATTTCTTTAAAACAGAATTTTTGAAATTGATAGCTTTAAATAAAGTGAATAATTCGTATTTAGTCGACATCATATATGATTTAATGAGTGGTAACTTCAATTCATCACAAAAAATAAAATTAAATCAAATAATGGAGAGTACTTTAATGAGTCCCAGAATTAATAGACAAGCAATATATATAATCTATGATGCAGAAGGAATTATTGATAGATATGTAGAGTATTTCTTAAATGCACTTCTTCCTCATGTTACAAAATTAGTGATAGTTGTAAATGGTAAGTTAACTAAAATAGGAAGAGACAAGCTAGAAAATATAAGTAAAGATTTAATTGTTAGAGAAAATATTGATTTTGATATTGGGGCATATAAAGCAGGCCTAGAATATATTGGCTGGAGTAATACGAAAGAAATTGACGAGCTCTTATTAATTAATGATACGATTTATGGGCCGATTTATGATTTCGATGAGATGTTTAAAGAAATGGAGAGTAGAAAAATAGATTTTTGGGGAATCACTGAACATTTACAAACCGAGGGATTCTATTCAACAAAGTACGGTAATTTTGTTCCTGATCATATTCAGTCAAGTTTTATTGCTATTAGGAACAAAATGTTAAATAGTCCTGAGTATAAAAACCTTTGGAAGTATATGCCTGAAATTAATGGTTATAGAGACTCAGTAGAATTATATGAAGGTGTTTTTACCAAGGACTTTGAGAATAAGGGTTTTGTTTCTGATCTATATATCAATACTGATGATTTACGTGAATACACTAGATACCCATTACTCTTTAAAGCATATGAACTAATCGTTAATCGAAGATGTCCAGTGATGAAAAGAAAAAGCTTCGGTGAACCATATGGTTCATTTTTTGGATCCTCATTGGGAAATGAGACATTAAAAACATTTGAATTTTTAAAAGAAAACACAAAATATGATACCGATATGATGTTAGAAAATGTAATAAGGGTATTTAATCTGTTTGATATAAAGAATACATTACATTTAGATTTTATTTTGCCCCAAAAAGCTACTTTTGATGAGCTTAGCTTTGCTGAAAAAAAAATAGCACTAGTGGCTCATATATATTTCGATGATTTAATTGAGTATTGTTATAATTATATTATCAATATGCCTAAGGGCTCTGATATTTATATAACTAGTGATTCAGACATTAAATTAGACCTTATTCGTAATGTATTCAAACAAGCAGAATATAAATTCAACAAGATTGAGTATATTAAAATTGAAAATCGAGGCAGAGATGTTAGTGCATTACTAGTAGGTGTTAAAGATATTGTTATGGATTATGACTATGTATGTTTTGTGCATGACAAAAAAACAGCACAAGTGAAGCCATGGACTATCGGAGAAGGTTTCTCCGAAAAATGTTTTGAATGTACATTAGGTAGTGAAACGTATGTTAAAAATATAATTGATTTATTTAATAAAAACAGCAAATTAGGAGTATTATCTCCTGCACCTCCTATACATGGTGTCTACCAGTCATTAATTGGACATGAGTGGACGGCAAACTTCGACAATGTTTATGATCTTGCAATCAATAAAATGAAGCTTAATGTACAGATTTCTCCAGAAAAACCGCCTATATCTCCTTTAGGAACAATGTTTTGGTTTAGACCTAAGGCACTAAAAGCACTTTTCAATTGCGATTGGAAATATAGTGATTTCCCCCCAGAGCCTAATAATTACGATGGAACCATATTGCATGCTATAGAAAGAGTATATGGAATTGTTCCACAACACGAAGGATTTTATAGTGGATTTGTAAAAACTGATGAAATGGCTAGAGTAGAAGCAACGAATATATATCATTTGCATACTTATTTTAAATTACATCACAGCAGTTCAGGTTATCAAATGAATAGTGATATAAGAAATAAACTCAAAAGATACCTACCAGGTTTTATTTTCCGCAGAATAATAGATTTAAAACGACTAATCTTCGGACCGAGAGGTATGAAGGGCAATTATTAAGGAGGCAATATTTCCTCATGGTATTTTCATCTATAACCTTCATATTTTGTTTTTTACCAATCATATTATGTATTAATTATTTGATAAAAAAGAAATACAGAAATGTATTTCTTATATTGGCATGCTTTTTATTTTATGCTTGGGGTGGGGCAAAATATTTGCTTATTATGCTCCTATCCATATTAATAAATTATTCTGCTGCCTTAGTAATAAATTATATTAATAACAGACCTGAAGTAAGGCCAAAGCTTTCTATATCCAGTAGGTTTGTATTAATCGTTGCGCTAGTAATGAATATATCATTGCTGTTCTACTTTAAATATTTCGATTTTTCTATTAGTATTCTTAATCAAATTTTTAGTACTAATCTATTGATGAACAACATTTTGTTGCCAATAGGAATCTCCTTCTACACCTTTCAAGGTATTGCGTACACAGTAGATGTCTATAGGGGAAAAGTGGAAGCACAAAAAAATCCAGTGAATGTGGCTTTGAATTTTTTGTTTTTTCCGCATATGATTGCTGGGCCTATTGTTAGATATAGTGATATTGCAGCTCAAGTAAAAGATAGAAATGTAACGACAGATAAATTCCTGGAGGGAGTCTCCAGATTTGTTTTTGGTTTAGCAAAAAAAGTTATAATTGCAGATAATATGGGATATGTTGCGGATTTGATATTTAATGTACCGCCCTCAGAGCATACAAATGCAGTTGCGTGGTTGGGTATTCTGTGCTACACACTGCAAATTTACTTTGATTTCAGCGGATATTCCGATATGGCAATAGGTTTAGGGAAAATGTTTGGTTTTGATTTCTTAGAAAACTTTAATTATCCATATATATCTAAAAGTATTACAGAATTTTGGCGCAGATGGCACATATCATTATCATCATGGTTTAGAGATTATGTATATATTCCACTTGGAGGAAATCGAAGCGGTAATATGTACGTCAATTTATTTATAGTATTTTTCTTGACCGGTCTTTGGCATGGAGCTTCTATGAATTTCATTGTGTGGGGAATGTATTATGGTGTGTTCCTTATTATTGAGAAAATTGTTAAGGTGAAAAAGATCCCCATTAAAGTTCCAACAATCCTTACATGGTTGATGACCATGTTAATAGTTATTGTAGGCTGGGTATTCTTTAGAGCACCAAACTTGAGCTATGCAATTGAGTACTTAAAAGCAATGTTTTTGTATAACGCTGATGCTAATAGAAGTATTAATATTAATTGGTATATACAACCAGAGTACTTGCTTATTTTTATTCTAGGAGTTATCTTCTCGTTCCCGGTTAAAGATAAACTTTTGAAATTTGCTTTCATAAAAAATGATATGGTGAGGCATTTTGTTTATAATCTAATTATTTCAGGATTATTAATTATTTCAATTATGTACGTTATGAGCTCGACATATAGTCCATTTATTTATTTCAGATTCTAGCGGGGGTAGCAATGCGTAAAATAATTAATATAATATTTATTGTTATTTTTATTTGTATAATAACATTGCCGTTGTTGTTTTATAACAAAATAAACGGAAAAGTCTCTGCCGGTGAAAACAAAGTTCTAGCTTCACAACCTTCGATATTTGATGCAAAAACTGGAGCAATCAACAAGAAACTTCCATTACAGTTTGATTCGTGGATTAATGATAATATTGGGTTTAGGAGTGAATTTTTGCACGCACATGCTCTATTATCACTTAAAGCATTGGATACTTCTCCATCTAAAACGGTAGCCTTAGGTAAAGACGATTATTTATTTGAAGCATATAGTAGTAGATTAACAGCATTTGGTTACGATAAGATGTCGAAACAGGACTATCAACAGATGGCTTCAAATCTAAAGTCTATTAGCGATAAAATAAAAGCAAAGGGTATTGACTATTATTTTATATCTCCACCCTCCAAAGAGAATATTTATCCTGAGATGTTGAAAGGTATAGAATATTCACCAACAAACACTTATAGCGATAAGCTTCAACAAGAGCTTACTAAGGTTGGTGTTAATGTTATAAACCCTAAGCAGAACATAATAGCAAATAAATCACAAAATTCAATGTATTTTAAAAATGATCTTCATTGGAATGATTATTCAGCCTTTGAAACGTATAAGATGATTACTCAAGAGTTAAGGTCGAAGAGCTATTTTACGACAAAAGAATTAGAAATTAAACCAAAGGAATTTACGAAAAATTTAGCATTCGGAAATGTTATTGGTTATGGACTTGTTCCGCCAGAAACATATAGTTATTTAGAGGTCAATAACAAAAGTTCATATGAGTACGATAATCCCTCATTAGCAAATTATATAATTTCAAAACAAAAACAAACTGTAAACAAATCGCTTTTAAAGGGTGGTGTGCAGTTTTATAAAAATGATAACGCCAAAGGAACAATTCTAATATTTGCTGATTCTTTTTTTGTTGGATATGAACCACTTCATGCATTTATTGGTCATTTTATAAGTGAAAACTTTGAAAATACAATTATTGTCGGAAGCGGGGGATTTATATCTGAAGATGTTATTGATGCTGTAAAACCTGATGTTATTATAACAGAAGTGTTTGAAAGAGATTTTACAAGGTTACTTCAAAATTTATATTTTGAAAGTGATTCCTCTAAGTTATTTCAAAGTAGAATTCCGGATTCAAACGGTCAAAAAGCACAGATGTGGCTAGATTTTATTAATGACAGACTTGCTGGTAAAAATGAGATAACAGTTTCAAAAGAGGATAATGATATTAAACTAGCTGGTTGGGCTGTTGATAGTTTAAATAATAGTGTGGCATCAAATATCATAATTAAAGTCGGAAGTAAGTACTATAGTGCAAATTATGGAGAGGATAGGCAATCTGTCGTAGATTATTTTAATAATAAAAATTTCTTGAACTCCGGTTTTACGGCGACTTTAGATAAAAATGAGGTTATTAACGCAGATGAAATAGAAATAATAGTTATATCTAAAGATGGGAAATACTCTTATGATCCTGTGATTTATAAGGTAAATAAATAAATGCATAGCTTTTGTTATAGTGTCTCACGGAGAATGATTAATTTTGAAAGCACGGAAACATGAGCCTCGCAGAGACAACTATCCTAACAGTTATATTTAGAAGGACTTTCCTAGAGAAAAGGAGATTAATTTATGAAAGGCATAGTCCTAGCAGGTGGAAGCGGTACACGTTTGTACCCGCTTACGAAATCGATATCTAAGCAATTACTTCCAGTGTACGATAAGCCTATGATCTACTATCCACTCTCTGTGTTAATGTTGGCTGGTATTAAAGAGATTTTAATCATTTCTACCCCTGAAGATACTCCGCGGTACGAACAGCTATTAGGTGACGGATCTGATCTCGGTATTTTAATTGAATATGCAATTCAGCCTTCGCCAGATGGTTTAGCACAAGCATTTCTAATTGGTGAAAAGTTTATTGGTGGAGATTCGGTAGCGCTTATATTAGGAGATAATATCTTCTACGGTCATGGTTTTACAAATATTTTAGAACGAGCACACAGTAGAAAAAGTGGCGCAACTGTATTTGGCTATAATGTAAAAGACCCGGAACGCTTTGGTGTAGTCGAATTTGATAAGGAAGGAAAGGTTCTTTCTATTGAGGAAAAACCTAAGGATCCGAAATCGACATATGCGGTTGCTGGTTTATATTTTTATGATAACCGAGTCGTAGAAATTGCAAAAACCATAAAGCCGTCTGCTCGTGGAGAATTGGAAATCACCGACGTGAATACGATATATTTGAAGACAGGCGAGTTAAACGTTGAATTACTTGGACGTGGTTTCGCTTGGTTAGATACAGGGACGCACGAGTCATTGTTAGAAGCATCTACTTTTATTGAAACTATTGAGAGACGTCAAAGTTTAAAAGTAGCTTGTCTTGAAGAGATTGCTTACCGCAAAGGTTATATTTCACGAGCAAGGCTGCTAGACTTGGCCGAACCTTTGAGGAAGAATGCATATGGTCAATATTTAATTAATCTAGCAGAGCGTATTAGGTTGGGGGATGAATAAAAATGAAATTAGTGAAGTCCTATTATACAGATGCATTACTGTTGGAACCTAAGGTGTTTGCGGATAATCGCGGTTTTTTTATGGAAAGTTATAATCAACAAAAATTCCAAGAAATAGGGATCAATCATTTTTTTGGGCAAGATAATCATTCGCTCTCCGTTGAAACAGGAGTAATCCGTGGGCTTCACTATCAGTTAAATCCAAAAGCGCAGACCAAGCTTGTTCGTGTATTAGCCGGTGCGATTTATGATGTTATAGTAGATGTTCGCAATTCATCACCTACATTTGGTCAATGGGCTGGAATAATTCTAAGTGCAGAGAACAAGCGGCAGTTGCTTATTCCACAAGGCTTTGCACATGGTTTTTGTACTCTTGTTGCAAATACAGAAGTTCTATATAAAGTGGACCAGTTTTATTCGCCTGAGCATGATCGAGGTATATTATGGAATGATCCGGAGCTGAATATTGACTGGCCAACATCTAAACCAATTTTATCAGACAAAGATCTGAAGCTCCCACTGCTAAAAGATGCCGAGTTAAACTTTTAGTTTTGTGAAGTGCATGTAAGAAAGAGTGGTACCATGAAAATCGCCGTTCTATTATCTACGTACAATGGAAGAAAGTTTTTACCTGTACTTTTAAGTTCGCTAAGGGAACAATCCTACAAACATTTCACTCTTATTATTAGAGATGATGGATCAACTGACGATACGTTAAAAGTTTTGCAGGATTTTATGTTTGAAAACCAAAATGTTGAAATATTGCCATCGTCGGGTAATGTTGGGATTATCAAAAGTTTCAGTTATTTGCTGGAACATGCGTTGAATAGGGATTTGTATGAATATTTCATGTTTGCCGATCAAGATGACGTATGGCTTCCCGAAAAAATAGAGCGGACCCTCTCTTGTATGAAAAATACGGAGAGCCTTCATATCGGACAGCCAATTCTTATTCATTCCGATTTAGTCGTTGTAGATAAACATCTAATGCAATTAAGTTCTTCATTTTGGGAGTATCAAAATTTAGATCCACGCTTTGGTCATTTTAATCGAATGTTGGTGCAAAATGTTATTACGGGTTGTACAATGATGATTAATCAACCTTTAGCAAGATTAGGGGGTTCATTTCCTCGAGAGGCGATCATGCACGATTGGTGGCTAGGATTGATTGCAGCAGCTTTTGGTGAAATTGCTTACGTTACAGAGCCGACAATGCTATATAGACAACATGATATCAATAATATTGGAGCGAAAAAGTTCGGTATACTATTCGCTTTAAAGAGGATGTTTACCCCACCTGTTTTAACTAAAAATTATCGACAAGCTCAATGCTTTGCAGAACGATTAAATACAATTCTGAATGAGCCAAAGTTCAATGAGCAGCGTTCTGTGCTAAAAGCATATTTAAGCATGGTGAATGCTTCGTACTTGTTTCGTTTGAAGACTACATTTAAGTATAAATTTTATAAACAAGGATTATTGCGCAATATTGGTTTAATACTTTATTTGTGGCGTACGTAATTTTTGAAATATAAGGAGATTTTTATGAAACTACTAATCACTGGCGGCGCTGGCTTCATTGGCAGCAACTTCGTCCATTATATGCTTAACCGATATCCTGGTTATGAGCTTATTAATATGGATGCACTAACGTATGCTGGTAACCTGGAAAACCTTTCTGCAATCGAAAGCAACATCAACTATTCTTTTGTTAGGGGCGATATCGCCAACAAGGAGCTAGTTAATAACCTCTTTGAAAAAGGTATTGACGCTGTCATCCACTTCGCGGCAGAATCTCATGTGGATCGGAGTATTCTTGATCCAGATATTTCCGTTAAAACAAATGTTCTCGGCACACAGGTTCTACTGGAAGCGGCGAAGCAGCATAGTGTTCAAAAGTTTGTGCATATCTCAACAGATGAGGTTTACGGATCTCTAGGAGAGACAGGGCTCTTTACTGAAGAAACAACGCTTGCGCCTAATAGTCCTTACTCAGCAAGTAAGGCTGGTTCTGATCTTCTAGTACGGGCTTACCATGAAACATTCGGATTACCTATCAACATTACACGTTGCTCAAATAATTATGGACCGTATCAGTTCCCAGAAAAACTAATCCCGCTTGTTATAGCTAACGCTTTAGCAAACAAGCCGCTGCCTGTATATGGAGATGGGCTAAATATCCGGGACTGGTTGTATGTTGAAGATCACTGTAGTGCGATAGACCTAGTCCTACATAAAGGTCTCAATGGGGAAGTATATAATATCGGTGGGAACAATGAACGGACGAATATTCACATTATACAGACGATTCTTCGCGAGTTAGGCAAGCCGGAGTCGTTGATTCAGTATGTAAAAGATCGTCCGGGGCATGATCGTCGCTATGGCATTGATGCAACAAAGATTACGAAGGAGCTTGGCTGGAAACCTGTTCATAACTTCGAAACAGGTATACATGAAACAATTCGATGGTATTTGGATAATCAGGCTTGGTGGGAACGCATCCAGTCGGGTCAATATCAAGAGTACTTCACGCGGCAGTATAGCTCTCGCTTGGGTATCTAGTTATGAGAATAATGGTGACAGGGGCGAACGGTCAATTAGGGCAGGATTTAATGGAACGATTAGGATACGGGCATGAGGTTTTTGGCTTTGGGAGAGATGCACTGGACATCACTGACGAAAATCAGTGTATAAAAGTGATCTCCAATATAATGCCTGAAGTTATTATTCATACCGCAGCCTATACGGAAACGGATCTGGCTGAAACGAACGAGGACTTGGCCTACAGAATCAATGCCTTTGGAACAAGGAATGTCGCTGTCGGAGCTGAGAAGGTGGGCGCGAGGCTTTGCTATATTAGCACAGATTATGTGTTCGATGGTACAGGCTCTAAGCCGTATAGAGAATATGATCGTACGAATCCCCAGAGTGTTTATGGTAATTCCAAAAGAGCAGGGGAGCGACTTGTTGAGACCCTAACCTCTCGCTATTATATCGTGAGAACTTCGTGGATGTATGGGCGAAACGGCACTAACTTCGTAAAAACGATGCTTAATTTGGCTAAAGACGGAGAGACACTTAAGGTGGTAAATGATCAATTTGGCTCACCAACTTACACGGTTGACCTTGTACAGTTTCTTGAACAGCTCATACATACCGAGAAATACGGTGTGTACCATGCCTCAAATTCGGGAGTATGTTCATGGTACGAGTTCGCTTGTGCCATTTTTGAGGAATGCGGGATGACGATAAAGGTTGAGCATTGCACAACAGAGGAGTTTCCACGGCCTGCACCACGGCCGCGTTACGCTGCTATGGAACATTTAGCGATTCGAGCAAACGGGTTTAGGGATTTAAGGCCTTGGCGAGAAGGATTAAAGGCGTTTCTTAAGATGTTAGCGGAAAGCGCAAAGTAAGAGATTAGTGAGTTTATGAATAAATAGTTACAAGGAAAGGTACAGCTTCTTGAGAGGCTGTACCTTTTGTTACACGAAGTTAATTAAGGATGAACTGGTGATGGATACTAATTCAAAAAAGATAAATTTAAAAGTAAATAATGACAAAAAGGTTTTTTGCATTGGGCTTAATAAAACAGGAACGACTTCTATGGAAACATTTTTAAGTAACTTAGGGTATAAGTTAGGTAATCAAGTACATGGAGAGCTGTTATTTAATGATTGGGCAAAAAGAGATTTTAAAAATATTGTGACGTTTTGCAAAAGTGCACAAGCTTTTCAAGACATACCGTTTAGCTTAGATTACACTTATCAAATTCTAGATTACGCTTTTCCTGGATCAAAGTTTATTCTTACGGTAAGAAATTCAGCTGGAGTCTGGTATGAATCACTGACTAGGTTCCATACAAAGATTGTTGGAGCTAATAGGCTTCCAACAGCAGACGATTTAAAAGCGTTTGAGTATAGATATAAGGGTTATCTTTGGAATGTCCAGAAAGATAGATTTGGGATTGATGAAGATACATTATATAACAAGGAAATTTATCTAAAATTTTATAATGATTTTAACAAAAGAGCTATGGATTATTTTAAATTCAGAGAAAATGATTTTTTGAAGATCAATCTATCAGATGAAGCTAGTGCTAAGATAATTTGTAATTTTTTAGATATTGAATTTAATGGTCATCAAATGCCAAAATTGAATCAATCACCTAATAAAGAGAAAAAGGGTTTATTGCATTTCGCGAATGTCATAAAAAAGATTATTAAATAAGGTAATGTTTGTTAGTTACCTGATTTACAGGAAGGATAAATAATAAGATGGGCAACTCAGTAGTTGTGTGCGGTAGTAAAGTTTTGGCAGAAATGTTGTATTACGATGCACTAACACATCCAGACTTTAAAATTGAAGCATTTACTCAAGACGAATCCTACTTGGATGGTTCAGGTTCTTATTTGGGGCTTCCTGAGGTAGGATTGAGCTCAGTCGCAAAAAATTATCCTCCATCATCATTCGATATGATTGTATTAACAACTTCCTATCATGATATGCGAAATAGAGAAGGCTTGTACAAAAAAACAAAGGGATTAGGATACCGTCACCGTAATTATATTAGTCCTTCAAGTATTGTTTCACAAGATATAGAAATGGGGGAAAATAATATAATTTTTGAGCAAGTTTATCTTGGAGCTAAAGGGCACATGGGTTCATGCAATACAATTCGGCAGCAAGTATATTTAGGACATGATTTTACATTAGGAAATAACAATGTGATATCCCCAGGATGTAAAATCGGTGGCAGGTGCCGAATTGAAAATAATTGCTATATTGGGATAGGTGCTACAGTGATAAATAATATTTTAATTTCTGAGGAAAATCTAATTGGAGCTGGAAGTGTTGTCATAAAAAATACAGAACCATTTTCTAGGAACGTCGGAAATCCAACAAGAGTACTGGGTTATCATCAGCAAGAAGGGTTGAAGGTGATTCTATAATATGGACAAAATTATTGTGAACTTCACACCAACAGGTATGATTCCCCGAAAAAACGATACACCTCATGTACCAATTTCACCTAAAGAAATCATTAGTGATGTAAAGGCCGCATGGGAGCTTGGGATTAGTATGGTTCACCTACATGCTAGAAATTGTGATGACCAAACACCAAGTTACCATAAGGAGCATTTTAGTGAAATCATTTCAGGCATACGTAGTTTTGCACCAGAACTTGTTATCTGTGTTTCTACATCAGGACGGGCTAGTAACACTTTCGAAACCAGATCAGACGTTTTGTCTCTTGATAGTGCTTTGAAACCGGATATGGCCAGCCTGACGCTCACTTCTTTAAATTTTAACAAAAGCGCCAGTATCAATGAGCCCTCAATGATTTTTTCTTTGGCTGAGCGGATGAGAAAAAAAGGAATAATGCCTGAGTTGGAGTTATTTGATTTGGGCATGGTTAACTATTTCAATTATTTAATCTCGAAAAAGATATTATCCCCCCCTTTTTATGCCAATCTATTATTGGGAAATATTGCAAGTGCACAAGGGGATTTGTTACATATTGGGTGTATGATTAAGGATTTCCCTCCAAACACGATTTTCTCTTTAGGAGGGGTTGGACAAGCCCAGTTGAAAGTGAATTCTTTAGCCATTGCAATGGGTTGGGGAGTACGTATCGGACTGGAAGATAACTACTGGTATGATGAAGATAGATCAAAATTAGCAACAAATAGAGACCTTTTAAATAGAGTTCACAATATTATTGCAGCAAATGAGAAAGTAGTTATGCCATCAAATGAATTACGCCGAAAGCTAAATTTGGAGCCAGGTTTCGGGCGATATGGCGTTGCTGGATCCAACCTAACAGAGGATCTAATATGAAAGACTTAAGAAGTATAAATGATTTAGCGATATTTAATGGAATTCCCTTTTTTGAGAACCCTTTGTTTGTAGGTCGTCCAAATATGGGGGAAAAAGAAATGCTTTTGCAGTATATAGATAAAATATATGAAAGTAAGCAACTTACGAATTTTGGTCCTCTTGTAAATGATTTTGAAAGAGAATTAGCAAGATATCTTGGTGTTAAGCATGCCATTTCGACATGTAACGGCACTGTTGGATTAGAAATTGCTATACGTGCACTGGAGCTAAAAGGTGAAGTTATTGTACCATCATTTACCTTTGTAGCTACAGCACATGCGTTGAAATGGCTTGACATAGAGCCTATATTTGTTGAGGTTGATGAAAATTCTCATAATATTGATCCAAGAAGTATCGAAAAAGCAATTACTTCTAAAACAACAGGTCTTTTAGGTGTGCATTTATGGGGAAGACCATGTGATGTGGATACTTTAGCACAAGTCGCCAATAGAAATAGTTTAAAGTTGTTCTTTGATGCTGCACATGCTATGGGTTCTAGTTATAATGGAGAAATGATAGGTAATTTTGGTGAATGCGAAGTGTTTAGCTTTCATGCAACGAAGTTTTTTAATACTTTTGAAGGCGGCGCGATTACAACTAATAATGACCAATTAGCAGAAACAATGAGAAGTATGAGTAATTTTGGTTTTAAAGGCTATGATAATGTAACGAATTTGGGTATTAATGGTAAAATGACGGAAATTTGTGCTGCTATGGGTCTCGTTAATTTGAAACATATGAATGAATATTTAAAAGTTAATAAAGACAATTATAATACGTATAAGCAAATGCTCTCCGAAATTCCAGGATTAGATATTGTGAAATATGATGAACATGAAAATAATAATTATCAATATATCGTAATTGAAATTGATGAGAATGTGTATGGTGTAAGCAGAGATAGACTACATGATATTTTACATAAGGAAAATGTGATCGCTAGAAGGTATTTTTTTCCTGGTTGTCACCATATACTACCTTACAAAAATCAAAAAAAAAATGATGATTATTTTTTTGATTTACAATGTACAAAAAGGTTAACAAGAAATGTCTTAGTATTACCTAACGGTAATCAAGTCTCTGAAGAAAGCGTTAAGGACATTTGTAATATAATAAATTTTATTAGTGAGAATCGAGAGCAGATTATCAATTAAGGAGCGTATATGTCGAAAGTTTCAGTTATATTAACATCATATAACCATGAAAAATATATCAGAAAGAGTATTGAAAGTGTTTTAAATCAAACATATACAGATTTTGAGTTGATTATAGTTGATGATTGCTCAACTGATAATTCTTTTAATATTATTGAAAGCTATCAAGATGAAAGAATCGTTGCTATAAGGAATAGTAAAAATATGAGGCAAGAAGGATTTTATAATGCAATTAAAAATGCTAAAGGCAAATATATTGCAATGCATCATTCGGATGATATTTGGGAGAAAGAGAAGTTAGAAAAACAAGTAGAGTTTTTAGATAAAAATGAGGATTATGCGGCTGTCTTTAGCTTGGTCGATGTTATTGATGAGAATGAAAACCCCTTTCTAAAAACTGATCATTTTTATTATCATATATATAATAAAAGTAATAGAACCAGGTTTGAGTGGTTAAATTACTTTTTTTATAATAATAATTGTTTATGCCATCCAAGTATCTTAATAAGAAGAGAATGTTATGAAGAGTGTGAGCTATTCGATTATGGTTACGTGCAACTTCCAGATTTTTTAAAATGGATAAAAGTATGTTTAAAATATGATATTCATATATGGCAAGAAAAGTTAGTTAAATTTAGAGTGTTTGATAATGAAGCAAATATGAGTGGAGCAAGACCAGAGGTGCAAATTAGGGGGAGGTTTGAATATTTTAATATTTTAAAACAATTTTTAAAAGTACAGACTCCTTCGGAGTTAATGAAGATATTCCCTCAAACTAGTAAGTACTTCATTAATAATGAAATGGTCATCGAATATGCATTTGCAATGGTTTGCCTAGAGCAAAGGACTTTTGAGTTTCACAAATTGTTTGGTTTAAGTTTGCTATTAGAACTAGTGAATAATGAAGAAAAAAAGTTGGAAATTAAGGGGCTTTATAATTTTACGTTCATGAACTTAATTGAAGAATCGGGAAAGTATGATATTTTTAAACGTTTGCCGGAGGATTTAAATTTAAGTACACATTTATATATAGAGTTCAATGATGGATTTACGGAACAAATAACCAAGTCAATATTTTCTAAAACAATGTTTTATGATTTTTCAGTGTTATTTAATATAAAAGATCTCAAAGAGGAAAAGTTTATTTATAAAGAAGTAATTTCACTACGCTTTGCCCCTGTTAATGGAAAAGCTTGCCGCTGTACAATATTAAAAATTGAAACGGATGGGGATTATCAAGGCATTAGATATAAAAATGCTACGGGGGAACAAGATGGTTATGACGAATTTCTAACGTTAGACCCTATTTATTTCTTAGAAGGAGATTTTAAAGAAGCAACATATATAAAAATAGATTTTAAGCTTAAAGATATTAAACAAAAAGAGTTGTTAAATTTATTTAACAGAAAAGCAATACAACAGAACAATGAAATAGAGCGAAAAACCATTGAAATTGAACAAAAAAATATTGAAATAGAACGTAAAAACAATGAAATAGAGCAATTCTTGAAATCTAAGTCTTGGAGAGTTACAAAGCTGTTTAGAGATTTTAATTATATGTTTAAAAGGATTAAATAGGCCCAGCCAAGTCAAACAATAAAAAACAGCAGGTAAGGACTTCTCAAAGTGATCCAAATGCAACTTAACTACATGAAGCCGTTACTGAAAAGAACATTGCACCCTTGACGATAGTCCATGAGAGGGTTAACATAGGGGGAATTCGACAAATTATGAGGGCGGTGCGTGAACATAGAAACGTCAACAAGACACCTAACGTTCCATAATTCAACTATTAATAAACAAGATCGCCATCAACTAAATCAACATAAAAGCTGTGTGTTATGGTATACAGGCTTGTCTGGTTCTGGGAAATCAACGTTGGCTAATGAAGTCGAGAAGCAGCTTTACGCAAGAGGAATTCGCACTTACATTCTAGATGGCGACAACATACGTCTTGGACTTAATAAGAATCTAAGTTTTAGTGAAGAGGATCGCAGAGAAAATATTCGCAGGATTGGAGAGGTATCCAAATTATTCGTAGATGCAGGGGTGCTAGTGCTTACCGCGTTTATTTCGCCTTATGAAGCAGAGAGGGCAATGGCAAGAACCATGTTTGATACGAATGAATTTATTGAGATTTATGTGAATTGTTCTTTGGAAATCTGCGAGCATCGAGATCCTAAAGGTCTATACAAAAAGGCCCGAAATGGAGAGATTAAAGATTTTACTGGAATTTCTGCACCATATGAGGCACCAAGATCGCCAGAACTGAATATAGAAACCGGAAAGTATTCGCTTGAGGAATCGGCTGGGCGTATTATCGAGTACTTGATTCAAAAACAAATACTCTAAGAAACACACTTTATTATGCTTCCCTCTCTTAAATTTTAATATATACGGTTTTGAGAGGCAACTAGGTAATAGGAAAGAGGGTCAATGTTTCACGTTTAATCCGTACAAAGGAGACAAACTTGCGGTTTGCTCTAGTCGATGTAATCATCTTAGCAAAAGTATGATACTTCCGATCTAGTTCATGGGTCTTTAGTTATCCAGAACAGTGCAGGAAAAAAGGCGCCAGGAGAAGCAAACCGCTTTTTGTAAGAAGGTTATCCTACATTTATCGCTATAAAATAATGTTGAAAAATGATGAAATCTCAATGTAGTTGAATTGGAGTTGAAGAATCTCGTTTCACTGTCGTATAAATGCCTCAGTTTTGCTTATGTCGCAAGTATCCAGAACTGAGGGTCAAGAAAAGATGAGTTCAGGCTAGACACAGACATGCATCTTCTAAGTGAATCGTTGGTTTATAAAATAAATTCCCTAAGATTAGCAGCTGCTAGTCTTATTTTTTAGGCGAAATTTAATATTCCCGTGCTATACTAGAGGTAATCAATTTAAAAATGAGGTCATCTCGTGGATTTATCTATTATCATCGTGAACTACAAAACGAAGCATCTAACACTAGCCTGTATTGAATCGGTTTTCTCGTCAATTACATCATACAAATACGAGATCATTCTTATTGATAACGCATCAAACGATGGAACGATACTGGCAGTCAATGAGCAGTTCCCACAAGTAGTCACTATCGCCAATTCAGACAATGTAGGCTTCTCTAGGGCCAACAACCAAGGCATTCGCATCGCCAAAGGTCGTTACGTGTTGCTCCTGAACTCTGATACAATTGTCCAACCAGATACATTCCAAACAATGCTGCAATTCATGGATGAGAATCCCACAGTAGGGGCCAGTGGCTGCAAAATCGTACTCCCTGATGGTTCACTCGACAAAGCCTGCAAACGTGGATTCCCAACTCCTTCAGCATCGTTCTACTATGCGTTTGGATTTGCCAAGCTATTTCCGAAAATCCACAGATTTAATCAATATCAGCTTGGTTTTTTAGATCCTGACCAACAATACCCCATCGACTCACTAGTTGGAGCTTTCATGCTCGTACGCCGCGAGGCAATTGACCAAGTTGGCATGCTAGATGAGGAATTTTTTATGTATGGTGAAGATATCGATTGGTGTTATAGAATCAAGGAAGCTGGTTGGGCAAACTATTATTACCCCAAGACACAAATTGTCCATCACAAAGGGGCAAGTAGTCGACGTAAGCCATATAAAATTATCTATGAGTTTCATCGGGCGATGATTTTGTTTCATAATAAGCACTATCGTAGCAAGTATTCATGGCTGACAAATGCGATGGTTTATGCAGGTGTAGGTGTGAAATTCAGTCTAGCACTAGCGAAAAATAAATTGCGTCCGGTGAGGTGATCCCGTTGATCCGTCAGAGTCAAGGATTCTTGACCCAACTATATGCTTTAGCTGATTTCATTTGCATTCAGCTTGTGTTTCTTTTATCGTGGTGGCTAAAATTTAAAAGCGGTTGGATCCCATACGGGTCTCCTCTGCCATTTAAACACTATGTCATGTGGAGTATAACTTACGCAGTTATCGCGATATTCATTAGTTATTTAGTGAATTTCTATACCCCGAAGCGGAGAAAAAGGTTCTCTTTCGAGGTTTTGAAAATCATTCAAGTATATGCTTTCAGCTTACTCATGCTGCTAAGTGTTTTGTTTATTTTAAAAGAAGTCGACGTCTCTCGTTCTTATCTATTGCTATTTTTGGTGAATAACATTCTTTTCATTAGTTTTTATCGTTATATGATCAAAATCTCGCTCAAACGCGCCCGTCAAAAGGGATACAACAAGCAATTTATTCTTATCCTAGGCGCTGGCTCGCTTGGTCGACAGTTTTATACAAAGTTGAGACAGCATCCTGAACTAGGCTATGAAGTGGTTGGTTTCCTTGACGATTACCAAGAGAAGCATGAGATGCCTTACCAGAATTACAAACCAATTCTAGGCAAGATTGACGAGCTGGAATCCATCCTGAACGATCGCATCGTGGATGAGGTTATTATCGCGCTTCCTTTGGATGCCCATCCGAAGTTCGGCAGTATTATTAATGTTTGTGAAAAAATTGGCGTCAAAACGCTGATTATCCCAGACTTTTATGACTTCTTGCCATCGCGGCCATATTTTGATAATTTTGCGGATATGCCATTAATTAACGTGCGTGATATTCCATTAGACGAGTTTCGAAACCGATTGTTCAAACGAATTTTCGACATCGTATTCGCATCTGCTGCGATCTTGGTAACATCCCCCGTCATGCTCTCGGCTGCAATTGCCATCAAACTGAGCTCCGACGGTCCTATCATTTTCAAACAAGAACGTGTGGGTCTGAACCGTAGAAACTTTATGATGTACAAGTTCCGAAGCATGAAGGTGCTCGGCGACATCGTTTCGAATACGGAGTGGACGGTGGAGAATGACCCGCGGCGAACGAAGGTCGGCACATTCTTACGTAAAACAAGTCTCGACGAGCTGCCGCAATTCTTCAATGTGTTGTTTGGCCATATGAGTGTTGTGGGCCCGAGGCCGGAGCGTCCTTATTTTGTGGAACAATTTAAGGAAGAAATACCGAAATATATGGTCAAACATCATATAAGGCCTGGGATTACGGGATGGGCACAGAGCAACGGCTTACGCGGTGATACATCCATTGAGGAACGGATTAAGCATGATATTTTTTACATCGAAAATTGGACTTTTTTATTTGATATTAAAATTATTTGGAGAACGATTGTGAAAGGTTTTATTAATAAAAACGCTTATTGATAAAAAAATTCTAATCACCCGCATGATTCGCCAACATTTTCCCCATACTATTGCATATACTGAGTAGGCGGGGAGGTTTTACTATGATCGATCATGAAGACGCTTATCAGGATGATCATTTGTCGATCGGCAAAGGTTTGATTGTCGGTGTGGTCTTCGGTTCCCTGATATGGGCAGGTATAATTGCGGGTATCGTGTATATATGGTAGTTGTATCACATAGGAAGAGGCTGCTGGGGCTGTGAAGCCCTTGGTGGCCTTTTTACGTTCTAACAGACGCACCTGTTCACCGATCTCTAAACCATTGCCTGAGGCTTTCTACGGCTCTCTTGCATATGTTAGAAACAGAGGTGAGAGAAAGTATGAAGATTACGTCGACAACATTAGCGGGATTAGTGATCGTTGAACCTGAGGTCCATGCGGACCATCGGGGCTTTTTTATGGAAAGTTATCATGCTGGGAAACTGGCAGAGCAGGGGATACTGATAGATTTTGTTCAAGACAATCATTCACTCTCCGAAGAAATTGGCGTACTGCGTGGATTGCATTACCAGCTGAACCCACATGCGCAGACGAAGCTAGTCAGAGTCATATCTGGTTCGATCTACGATGTGGCGGTTGATATTCGTCCAAGTTCTCCTACATTTGGTCAATGGGTGGGTGTTAGGCTCAGTGCCGCTAATAAGCGGCAGTTGTTAGTTCCTCAAGGCTTTGCACATGGTTTCTGTACACTAGAGCCAAAGACGCAGGTGCTGTATAAGGTGGATGCGTATTATTCGCCGCAGCATGATCGCGGAATTTTGTGGAGTGATCCAGCAATCGGCATAACGTGGCCTGCGAGCGCCCCTATTTTATCAGCAAAAGATGAAAAGCACCCTTTGTTAAAGGATGCGGAGTTAATATTATTAGGAGATAGAATCTGATATTTGCGAGAGACGTAATTTTGTTGCGTCTTTGAGTCGTGTCACTAGAGGTTTCTCAGCAAGTCGATAGGTCAAATAACAAAGAGGAACGGTCATCGCCACAATGATTAGGTCTGTAAAAAAGAAGCCCATGTAGTCAATGATATGAGTCGCTACACTCAGCTTCATTAAGACTGAAATAAATAATAGATGAGTTAGCAAAATGGTGTATGAAGCATTTCCAAGTTTACTCAAGCTCTTTACCCAATAAGGCAACTGGAGTTTTTCTGGAACGGAAGAAGCTCCCAAAAGGACTAAGGCAGATGGAATGATGTAAAGCAGATAATTGTGATATGGAATAAGCAAATGCTTGTTATTTATCCATATCAGCATAAAGCAAAGCGCTCCAATTACGATCAATCGTTTGTAGTGTTTAAATCTATAACTTTCAGCCCATTTGGCCAATAAACAGCCTGATATAAATTCTAAGTTAACTTCACTAAAGAGAAAGCTTAGGTAGAAATGCCGGTCAATATCAGCACTAATTATTGGAACATGTAGTACATGACAAAGTGTAATTGTAATCCAGATAGAAAGTAAGAAGTAGGCCGGCTTTTTCCCAAGTGCCATAAGAAGGCTGAACACCAAGTAAAATAATACGAAATAACTTAACGACCAAGCGACTGGCAATACAGGACCATGTGTTTGGGGGACCAGTAGCAATGATTTGATAATCGTATCTTTATGTGTCTCAAATCCATAACCAAAGCTCGGAACGAGAAAATAGACAGGCAGCACAATGAGTGTAATTAGCCAGTAAAAGGGATAAATACGTATAAGACGATTAGTTAAGTAGGGAAGCACAACTGCTTTAGTTCCAATTTTATGACCATACGTATGATACAGTAGAAAACCAGTAAGTAAGAAAAATAAATCTACACCTCCTGAACGTCCTAAAGTGCCGATCCCTAGAAAGTCGAATTGAAAGTACTTGAGTGACATGGCTGAAACATGAAAAAGCATCACAAAGAAGGCTGCAGTTCCTCGGGATGCCTGAAGCATAATTCTTTGATTCTGAATCAAAAGTAATTCCTCCGGTTCATGAATAGGGGATACAACTAAATATCATGCCGGAAGACTGTGAATTTAATATGCATACAACCTGAAAGGTAACTGAATTATTAATAATTCTTTGTTACAAATGCTTTTTTCGGCCAAGCCGGAAGCTTGGCTGCATAATCGAACAAGTCCCCTCATATGCATGTACTATGTTGATGTTAATCATGAGTGAGGGGATGATCGAATGCGCCGGGTCACATGGGTTGTAGCAGTGGTAATGTGCGTAGCATTGGTTCTCGCAGGATGCGGGATGGGTAAAAAGGATGCAGGATCTATCGTAAAGGACTTGGATCATGTGATGGGCAAGTCGAGCAGCTATCAAGCATCAGGAAGCATGATTCTAAACACAGGGCAGCAGCCACAAGAGTATGCAGTCGAAGTAGCGTTCTCGCCGGAGCATTTCTACCGGATTTCA
This sequence comes from Paenibacillus sp. J22P165, assembly GCF_059692015.1. Classification (NCBI taxonomy): domain Bacteria; kingdom Bacillati; phylum Bacillota; class Bacilli; order Caryophanales; family Paenibacillaceae; genus Paenibacillus; species Paenibacillus sp. J22P165. The sequence goes on from NZ_JCAUAP010000001.1 coordinate 266,896, forward strand.
CTGACGAATGCCACGAAGGATGTTACTCAAATTGTTTTGCGTAATGAAGAAGGTGTGTTCGTCTTAACGCCGCATTTGAAGAAGAGCTTCCGCTTCCAAAGTGATTGGCCGGAGAATCAAGGCCAGGTGTATCTGTTCCAATCTTTAGCGAAAAGTATTATTGCGGATAAGGATCGCCAATTTACGACGGACAAGGACTCCTACGTGTTCGATGTTGCCGCAAATTACCAGAATGAACAGCTTTCTCGCCAGAAGATCTGGCTGAATAAGAAAACTCTCGCACCTGCGCAAGTTCAAGTGTCAGATGCCAATCAGAATGTATTGGTGCAAGTGAATTTCACGCACTTTGAGTTCGATACGGATTTCGATAAGGATTACTTCCAAATGGAGCGCAATATGACCAGCTGGAACTTGCAGCAAACGATGCCTACGTCAGCTGACGTTGCGGTGACTGATGCGGATCACCCTGCGGCAACTGGGGGCAAATCGGTAACGGACAAAAATCTGTCCGCAACAGGCGGTCAATCCGATCAATCCAAAGCTACGGGCACTACGACGAAACCAGATGCGACGAAAACGGCACCAGCAACGGCCAAAGCACAAAGCATTGGTATTGTTGAGCCATACTACTTGCCAAAAGATGTTGTGAAACAAGACATCACTGATATGAAACTAGGTGAGGATGCCGCGGTGCTTTTACGATACAAAGGCAAATATAGCTTCAATTTGATTGAAGTAAGACCGCAAGCTAAATCGGTTTCACTGCCTCCAGGCGACATTGTTGACCTCGGGTTCACGGTAGGGGTACTTACAGGCAATGGCTCGAAGGATGAGCCGAGAACGCTGACTTGGACGAATGATGGTGTTGAGTTCCGTATGTTCACAGGCGACATGCCAGTTAATGAAATGATTCAAGTTGCGATGGCAACGGATGGACAGTCCGGAAAATAGTCTCGATTTTGTGTAAAAATGAGAAGGCTCTGCACCCAAGGTGCAGGGTTTTTTCACCCTTTTAGGCATCATTTTCACATTAATTTTAAAAGAAGATTTATCCAATCCCCACGAACGGGCGTTTTTTTGGTATAATGCAACTTTGGAGCGAATAGATAATTGGAGTGTTTAAGATGAGTACAATTGATAATTTAACAATGGAAGAGCAGATGCTGTTCTGGGAAAATGAGACGATTGCCTTCGCGAAGCATTTAACGGATGAAGGTAAATTGAAAACAGAAACTACCGAAAAGCATGTAGATCGCATACGTTTTGTGACGACGGAGTATATGGTTCGTTATGACATCAGTTATGAGGATCTGCAAGGTGAAACGATTGTTGATTTCTTAGGTCGCTTTGCGATCAGTCATGTCTTGAATAGTACAGAGTCGGATATTACAGCTTATTTGACTGCATTGAAAAAATGGGTGCAATATCTGGGGCTTACATCCAAAATTTCGAAGGAACAAATCACGTCACTGAATGAGGTATGTAAGCAAAAAACGTACTTCTTAGATCGTTTTGATCAATATATGAAAGCAGATAGTGATTACGCATTGGAGCGTTGGCTGAACTCGAATGACATTGGGGCACACCTATCCCCTGTCAAGGCAGCTTCTAAGAAAAAGCTGAACCCACTTGTGGTTGACGAGAAACTGTATCAGCTTTGGATGGATGGGCGGACACCTGTCCCGCAAATCGTTCAGGAATTTAAAGCGTTCTTGGAGGCTGTGGAGGTTGGAAAGAACGTCAAGTTGTCTGCAGCGCGCAAGCATTTGCCGCGGAAGTTCTGGAGTGAGTTCGATGAGGGGCAGAATCTGCAGCTTTTCCGTAAGCCAACGTTGAATCAAGACCAAGAGCCGGTGTATCAATTCTTTTTCTATGTAGCGTTAGTGCTGGGAATGACAGAAGAAGGAACACAGCTTACAGTGAATGCGAAGCAATTGGCGAACTACTTGGCACTTTCGGAGCAGGAGCAGGCAGTCCTCTTATTAAACACACTTTGGAACAAGTTAGCATGGGGGATTCTGGAGGAACTCAACGAAGGTGGACGTCCCGAAGATATTCAGGCATGGAGAAGAGCCATTGCGAGTGTGCTAGCAAGCTGGACAGTTGGTGTTGAGTACAATGTGAAAAAAGAATGGGATAAACATCGCCAATCCGGGATCCTGCTGGATACAGGTGTTGATGTATTCTTACATGCAGTAGTAACCATATTAGTGCGTTTTGGGTTGCTTCAAGCACAATTCTTACCAGATTCAGAAATGAAGTATGCGAATGAGAGAAAACCAGTCACGATGACTGTACAAGAATCAGGTAACCGAGTATTCCGTTATTTTGTGAATGAAGCGGCTTATATATTGAAAAGTGCCCCAGTTTCTGCTTCTGAGCAAAGCAAAATTGGACGTAATGATCCTTGTCCATGCGGCAGCGGCAAAAAATATAAAAAGTGCTGCTTGTAAGATTATTACGAGAGTTAACAGTATTTTGAAATCGGGCGTAACATAAATTTACTTGGAAGTGGATAGAAGAGGTGAACGCTGGTGGATGCTTTTTATCGGCCCACGTGGGTAGAAATATCGTTAGATGCACTGCGAAGCAACATTGAACATTTTCAGAAGGTACTGCCTGCAGGTATGAAGCAGATGGCAGTCGTTAAAGCGGATGCTTACGGACACGGGGCTGTAGAAGTATCCAAAGAGGTTCTCGCCGCAGGTGTGGATTATCTAGGAGTTGCCTTCTTTGATGAAGCGTTGGAGCTCCGAAATGCAGGCATTACTGCGCCCATTCTTGTACTCGGCTACACGCCGCCAGAGGGGATTAATCGCGCTCGGGAACTCGATGTGACGATTGCGGTATACAGTCGTGACGTATTGGAAGCACTGCGTGAGCAAGGTCATAAGCAAGAAAACGCAACGCAGAAAAAGCTGAAAATCCATATCAAATTGGATACAGGCATGGGTCGACTCGGTTTGCACACGGAAGCGGATGCAATTCCTTTTATAGAGGAAGCATTATTGCTGCCTAATGTGGATGTAGAGGGACTGTTTACACATTATGCGAATGCTGATGAAATCGATAAAAACTACACGTTACAGCAATACGATCGATTCGAGCGGATTGTGAGCTATTTTACGGATAAAGGGGAGACGTTCCCTTATATTCACGCGGGAAATAGCGCGGCAGCCATTGATTTACCAGGCTTAACCTATTCGATGGTACGCCTCGGAATCTCGATGTATGGTCTTTATCCTTCTAGAGAAGTGGATCAATCGAAGATTGAGCTTAAACCGGTGCTGAGTCTCAAAACAGGGATTGTTCATCTCAAAACGCTGCCTGCAGGTTCGGGTGTCAGTTATGGAACGATTTATCACACCAAGGGTGAAGAACGAATTGGGACACTGCCGATCGGTTACGCAGACGGGTACTCGCGCATGCTGTCCACAAAAGCCGAAGTGCTGGTTCGTGGCAACAGAGTGCCGATCGTCGGCCGGATCTGCATGGATCAATGTATGATCAATGTAACTGATGTGCTTGATGTAGCTGCATTAGATGAGGTTGTCCTTATCGGAGAGCAGGGCGAAGAACGAATTACCGCAGAAGATGTGGCTGATCAACTAGGGACGATCAACTATGAAATCATCTGTATGATTTCACATCGTGTTGCACGTGTCTACGTTCGAAATGGCGAACGAGTTGAAGCTCTTAATCCTCTTATGCGTCACCGTTACTAGAAAAGTGACCATACTTCATGAATTTACCATGTAAATTTTGCAGCTATTGGAGAGGATTTTCAGAATAGGGTATAGAATACTATGTATTAACAATCTTATATCTTATGGTGTAACATATTTGATATACCGGAGGCATATATTCTATTGTATAATTTGGTTTTTGGAATGACATACTGGTAATATTGTCTTTGTATCGTTTCTGGGGGTGCGAGAGTGTGAGCAATGCGCATAATACGAAAAGGATCATGATTAGCTTGCCTGACAATCTGTTGCAAGAAGTGGACGGAATTGTTGAGAAGGAAAACTCCAATCGGAGTGAATTCATTCGTCAGGCAATGAAGCTGTATTTAATTGAACGCAAAAAGCGCAGTCTACGCGAATCCATGCAGCGTGGGTATATGGAAATGGCGAAAATAAATCTCAGCATGGCATCTGAAGCTTTTCAAGCGGAGGAAGAAGCGGACGGAACGCTTGATCGCTTAGTAAGCGGGGTGTAAGACGTGATTGTGAAACGTGGCGATGTATTTTTCGCAGATCTTTCGCCGGTCGTAGGATCGGAGCAGGGAGGAGTCCGTCCTGTTCTAGTGATCCAAAATGATATCGGCAACCGCTTTAGCCCCACTGTGATTGTTGCAGCGATTACAGCTCAAATCCAAAAGGCAAAGCTTCCCACGCATGTGGAAATCGATGCGGAGACGCACGGTTTCGATCGAGATTCGGTCATTCTGCTTGAGCAAATCAGAACAATCGACAAGCAAAGACTGACGGACAAAATTACGCATTTGGATGAAGAAACGATGCGAAAGGTTGACGACGCTTTGCAAATTAGTGTGGGACTGATAGAATTTTGAATAAGGTCTGGAACGGACGAGGGCGATAGTACCCTCGTTTTTTGGTTTGTACATACATATACATACGATCAATAGAAGAGAGGTATGACTGTGGCAAATGTGGAGACAGAAGGACTAAAGGCAAAAGCAAGTGAGTATGAAGAGCCGAAGGAGAAGATACAGATTCCTGCGGAGAAGAAAGCGGAGATTCAGGAACGGATCCTGAAACAAATCTCCGCTGAGTTGCAGCTGCCTGCCGGCAAAGTGAAGACGACGATGGAGCTGCTGGATGAGGGCAACACGATTCCGTTTATCGCACGTTATCGGAAAGAGATGACGGGCGAACTCGACGAGAATCAGCTGCGGGATATCGAGGAGCGCTTGCAGTACTTGCGTAATCTCGAGGATCGCAAAATCGAGGTTGTTCGTCTAATTGACGAGCAGGGTAAGCTGACGGATGAGCTGCGGAGTTCAATTGAACGCGCTGTGAAGCTTCAGGAGATTGAAGATCTTTACAGGCCGTACCGCCAGAAACGGAAAACAAGAGCCAGTGTTGCGAAGGAACGCGGATTGGAGCCGCTTGCAGCGTGGATTTGGAAGCAGCCTCGTCAAGGCTCGCTAGAAGAAGAGGCATCGCGTTACATCAACGCGGACAAGCAGGTTGGAAGCGCCGCTGAGGCGATCCAAGGCGCGATGGATATCCTAGCGGAGAATATCGCGGATGATGCGAAAATACGGGCCTGGGTGCGTCGATACACGCAGGATAATGGCATTATGCGGACAGAGGCTAAGGATGCGAAGGCAGAATCGGTCTATGAGATGTACTATTCCTATCAGGAGCCTGTGAAGCGCCTGCCGCCGCACCGTATTCTCGCGATTAATCGCGGGGAGCGGGAAGAGATCCTGAAGGTTAGTCTAGATGTCCAACCGGATAAAATACACGATTTCATGCTGCGTCAAATCGTAAGAGGCGATTCGGTTGTGCGTGACTTACTTCGTACGATTGTCGAAGACGCGTACAAACGACTGCTGGCGCCTTCTGTTGAGCGCGAAGTGCGCGGTGAAATGACGGAAGCGGGCGAGGAGCAGGCGATTAAGATTTTCGCGGAGAATTTGCGAAATCTCCTGCTGCAAGCACCGATCAAGGGCCATGTGGTACTAGGTGTCGATCCGGCGTACCGGACAGGCTGTAAGCTGGCCGTTATTGACGACACCGGTAAAATGCTTGAAATCGCCGTCACCTACCCAACTCCACCGAACAATAAGGTGGCAGAGGCGAAGGCGAAGTTCAAGCAGTTGATCAGCAAATACAGCGTGGAGCTGATAGTGATCGGGAATGGGACGGCGTCCCGTGAAACGGAGCAGTTCGTTGCGGAGCTGATCGGTGAGATCAAGGAGCGGAAGCTCAAGTACTTGATCGTCAGCGAAGCGGGCGCGAGCGTGTACTCGGCGTCGAAGCTGGCGCAGACGGAGTTCCCTGAGCTCGACGTGGCCGAGCGCAGCGCGATTTCGATCGCGCGGAGGCTGCAGGACCCGCTCGCGGAGCTTGTGAAGATCGAGCCGAAAGCGATCGGCGTCGGGCAGTACCAGCATGACGTTTCGCAGAAACGTCTGGACGAGAACTTGAAGGCCGTAGTAGAATCGGCCGTTAACCATGTCGGGGTGGACTTGAACACGGCGTCCCCGTCCTTGCTTTCGTACGTGTCGGGGGTCAATGCGACACTTGCGAAGAACATCGTGAAGTATCGCGAGGAGAACGGCAAGTTCAGCTCCCGCCAGGAGCTGTCGAAGGTTCCGCGCCTTGGCGCGAAATCCTTCGAGCAGTGTGTCGGGTTCATGCGGATTGCCGGCGGCCGGAATCCGCTCGACAACACCCCGATCCATCCGGAGTCTTACGACGTGGTGGATCGGTTGTTCAAGGAGCTGCGCATCGAGCTTGCGCAGCTGGGCTCTCAGCAGCTGCTAGCGCTGCTGCAGACGTTGGAGCCAGAGGAACTGGCTCCTAAGCTTGGTGTAGGTGTCCCGACGATGAGGGACATCCTAGACAGCCTGCAGCGGCCTGGGCGGGATCCGCGGGACGAAGTCCCCGCGCCGATCTTCCGCACAGACGTGCTGCAGCTGGAAGACCTTGTGCCGGGCATGGAATTGACCGGCACGGTGCGTAACGTAATCGACTTCGGCGCGTTCGTCGATATTGGCATTAAGAACGATGGGCTGGTGCACATCTCCCAGCTCAAGAACGGCTTCGTGAAACATCCGATGGATGTGGTTTCCGTCGGAGACATCGTCCAAGTGTGGGTACTCAACGTGGACCAGAAAAAAGGCCGCGTCGGCTTGACCATGAAAAAACCGCAATAATAGGTGTCAGTTAGCAGTTGTTTGTAATTTGCATTTGAATTAGCAGGCAGTTGGGAGTTCCTCCCAACTGCTTTTTTGCATGGACCTTGTCCTCATGGACGCTCATCTAATGTTCCTGCTCACCCCCTACTTCTGTGCACCTCCCACCTCCCTCACCATATAAGTCGACGCATACCGCTGACCGGCAACAAGGGAAAGCATTCCTTCCATCGAGAGGCGGCTGAGCCACGCTGCAGCGACACGAATATGTACGTTGCACTCGGCTGCGACTTCTTGAAGACGAACTTTGCCATTTCGCCGATTGGCGATCTGGAGGATAGTTTGCTTTCGCAGCTCCCACATGTCCGTTTCAAGATCAGCGATGGTGCGAGGATGTGGTTTGCTGAGGGAAGATATCCTTCTTCTTTCATCCAAGGGGATGACGTTGTTTTGACTGCCGTTCTGTTTCACCTGATCAAAGAGTTCTTCCCCCAGTTGCTCGTTATAATGTGCGCTCGGTTCCCTTATCCCTACAATTCGACGATGCTTCTCACGCATTCTTCGTAACCACTGACTGCTATTTTGCTCCATGTCACTAAGCCCCTTTTTACCCGATACGCAAAAAAAGCACAAACGAACTGCAGAATATGCTGCAATTCGAGTGTGCTTCACTCAGGTATTCGTATTTTAATTTCCGAATGGTTGATTACTTTTTATTACATTTATTTACAGTATAGAGGGCACATTTAAAATATGCAACTGTTTTTTCCTGATCTTGATGTCGTCAGGTTTGTATACTTTTTCTCACATGTTGAATCTTCCTAACATGGTCGTATGTACCCATGGCAAAAAAGCCAGCACTTGTGGCACAAGTACTAGCTTTTTTATCAAAATTTACGCTTACTCGGTCCGTCCGTCGATTGGCTATCAGGCCACTCCTCTTGTGAGCGGCGAGTGCGGTAAAAGTACCAGCTATCGTTCAATAATCGAATTTGTCTGCGGTTTTTGTTCTGGAAGGCACGCATTAATTGATTACAAAGCCATTGTGGCATATGCCCATCCCCTTCTTCGCCATGTACTTCTAGCATATGAAGAATGAGGGAAATGGGTGCAGGTCCCGATTGTTTAGAGATCAAATTCCTCTTCGTACCATTGCTCAAGCTGTGCTTGCAGGGCACGAATTTCAGTCAACAAGGAGATCAGCGGGTACGATTTCTCTTGGATACCAGCGAACGTTTTCTCCAAACCATTGATGTAGTCCAGGCCTTGGATAAGCGTATAAGTCGTACCGATCAATTCCAAGTCGTCACATTCCGCAATAACGCGTGGAAGCTGCGGCACATGGTCAGCGGTTAATTTCTCTAATTCTTTGTGCAGACGTTGGTTTAAAGCTGTTAATTGATAGGAATAGGAGGAAGGCATCTCGACGAATTCAAGTTGTTGGTCAAGCTTCAAAATCGCATAGCGCATTTGTGGCATGTGGTGGTTCAATTCCTTTCTGTATAGGGCGTTCGATCTTCTTTTCTACTTGACAGTATAGCCGTAGATACGGTACAAATTCAAGTAAGAACTTGTCTTTTGAAGTATTTATGTGTTGGTATTCAAAGTATTTAAGGCTTGTCATGAGTCCTGTTCCTGACTTGTCATTGGGAGTGTTCGTTATGGAAGATCGTGAGCTGCAGCAATGGATCGAGCAGATTTCAATGGAATCGTTCGGCAGGCCCTTCGTTCATCAGGCACGTTTTAACCGAAGATTACGGTCGACGGGTGGACGTTATTTTATGAAATCGCATGATATTGAGATCAGTTGGAGCCAGTGGGAAACCTATGGGAGAGATGAAATCGAGAAGATCATCAAGCATGAGCTTTGCCATTATCATTTACATATTTTGAAGCGAGGCTATCAGCATCGAGATCAGGATTTCAAAACTTTGCTAGCCCAAGTCGGAGGTACTCGATATTGCCAATCATTACCGCGACCCCGGGCGAAACAGCCCTATAAATATAGGTTAGAGTGCGTAAATTGCAAGACAGAGTATTATCGGAAACGTAAAATGGATGTCCGTAAATTTGCTTGTGGAAATTGTAGGGGAAAATTGAAATCGTACACACTTGACTTAACAGCGCCTTCATAATAAAATAAAACTTGTCCATTCCCTGATAGCTCAGTTGGTAGAGCACTCGACTGTTAATCGAGTTGTCACAGGTTCGAGTCCTGTTCGGGGAGCCATATGGAGAGATACCCAAGTGGCTATAAGGGGACCCTCTGCTAAGGGGTTAGACTGCGTAAGTGGTGCGAGGGTTCGAATCCCTCTCTCTCCGTCACGAAATAAGTTCAATGGCATTCATGCCGTTGGGCTTATTTTTGTTCATCTCAAACTCAACCTATTCTAACATTTTTCTAATAAGTGTTAAATGTTTGTCCTCTATAGTGAATAAAAAAGCATCATGATGGAGGAACCCACTGTGACTAAATTATTTTCAATACGCGTACGGCTCATTTTATTGCTATTGATTCCATCCCTTTTATATTTAGGTACGAGTGTATACTTACTGCAGCTAAACAAATCGAATACGGATGCGCTTAGCTCCTCCTTGTATGAGACGACGGAGAAGAGTACCTCCTTTATTTTGAATGCTGATCGTGATATGTACCAAGCTTTAACGGCGTATCAATTGCTGGTATCGGGCACTTTGACTGCGGAAGAGAAAACAAGTCAGTTGAAGGCGCTGAAGGAAAATATTGATCAAACGAATGAAAGAGTTGGACAGGCAATTGCGATTTTAAAAAGTAAAGAATTGTTGCAAACCCCACATACCGAGTCAAAGGTGACGATAGAACAAAGCGCTGCGAGCTTCCAAGTGTCATTCGATCAGTGGAGCAAAGAAGCAAATGCTGTTGTTCAAACGGGGAACGTTGGTAAAGGGGTATTGAATGAAACGAAGCTGGCGGCTACCTTTGAAAAAGGACGCGAGGGTCTGAATGTTATTGGTGAAATTCTAGACGCATATGCCACCCAAAGTATCGGTGATATTAAGCAGCAAAATAGTAAAACGGCACAAGGCGTCTATGCTGGTGTGGGAATCATTATTGTCCTACTGTTTGGAGCTGGCGGATGGGTGATTACGAAAATTATGCTTATGGTTCGCAGGATTTTGACGATTACAGGCAAGGTTGCTGCCGGAGATTTGCGTCATGAGCCACAGCTGACTTACTCGCAGGATGAACTGGGACAGATTTCGGAATCGGTTGATAATATGGTTGCGAAAATGAAGGGCTTAATCGGCACGATCGCACACAATACGCAATTCGTGCACGATGCTTCGATGGAGCTTTCGGATAGCTCCAAAGAGTCTGCCCACGCTGCGGAACATGTGGCTTCGAATATTCAAGAAATGACCCAGGAAGTCGAAGTACAGGCAAGAAGCAGTGAAGAGACAAGCCGAGCGATTGAGGAAATGGCGATTGGGATTCAACGTGTTGCTGAGAATTCAAGCGTGATGGCGGATCATTCTTCATTAACCTCTCAGCATGCAACACTAGGGAATGAGTTGCTCTCAAAGCTGCAACATCAAATTGTAAATATGTTGAGCTCAGTCGAGCAGTTGTCTATGACGGTACAATCGCTAACTCGGAAGTCTGATGAGATAGGACAGATTGCATCAAGCATTACGAGCTTCGCGAATCAGACCAATCTCTTGTCGTTGAATGCTTCCATTGAGGCAGCTAGAGCCGGGGAGCATGGCAAAGGTTTTAATGTCGTTGCGCAAGAAATCCGCAAACTGGCCTCACAATCCATCGAATCTGCTGACGGGATCAATCAGTTAATTCACGAGACGCGAGTCGAGATTGAGAGCGTATCACACTCGATGAATGCGACGAAGCAGGAAGCGAGCACAGGCTCGCAAATGATGCAGGAAGTGAACCAGAGCTTTGATACGATCATGCAATCTGTGACGCATATTGTCACGCAGATTCACGAGACCTCGGCCATCACACAACAAATGTCGGCTAGCTCGGAAGAAATTTCGGCGACCATGGATCAGTCAGCTTCAAGCTCATCACAAATTCTCGTGCGGTCTCAGTCCGTAGCAGCAGCAACAGAAGAGCAGCTTGCCATGATGCAGAATATCGCTGCTGCGTCGGAACAGTTGAAGTCTGTTGTCGACACCTTGAACGAATCTGTGTCTTATTTCAAAATCAAATAAAGTGTGGAGTAGGGGGTTCTCATCCTTTTTGTAGCGAGGGCATGGGAACTCCTAACTTATCCGCTTTAACTGGCTTTATTTCCAAGAATTAGGCTTGTCAAAGAAGGAAGAATCCTTTATAATAACAATTGTCGTCCTTAACGGGCTGAAATGTTCAATTGACGATTTTATGGCCCGTTGGTCAAGTGGTTAAGACACCTCCCTTTCACGGAGGTAACAGGGGTTCGAGTCCCCTACGGGTCATTGTTTTATTCTCTCATGCGGTCGTGGTGGAACGGCAGACACACCATCTTGAGGGGGTGGCGCTCACAAGGCGTGGGGGTTCAAATCCCCCCGACCGCATCCCAGTATTGATTTTCAGGTTTTATAAGGTAAATTTAGATAGTGTACTTACTTGAACATTTTTCCTATACCTTAGACCACTTACTTTTCAGAACGTCAAAATTCTGATTTGGGAGTGGTTTTTTTTGTTGCTAAAGTTTGCTATCTAAGAGTTTAAAGATGACCGAGAATACAAGAACTCATCACCTAGAACGATTAGAACTTATCTTATGACATTGAATTAGTTTCAAATATTTGGAGAACTGATAAATAGTAAGGTTTATATACCTAGATTTTTTAGCAATGAAGAAGAAATTGAAGGGCATCTGCATGAATACATCGAAAGGAGCAAGTCCTGTTAGCGCATTATGGAGCAATTAAAGGAAGTAACAAGTTCAAAGACTGCGATATTGTAGCAATTTACGGTATCTTGCATAAGAACGAAAATAATTAAATTGCCAAGGTGAAGCCATTTACGAGCAAGTTGGCGAAGTCTTAGATGATATTGACGTACAAAGTATGACAATGTTAGAAGGTGCAATGATAATCGCATCGAAGCTGTTGAATTGGTGGACATGCTTACTGAATTTTTCGCAGGGGATTAAGCAGAGTAATCAGCGTAACAACGCTGAAAATGTAAAAGGTCAAGTTTACATCTTGCATCATGATAAGCTACTTCTGGAAAATATCGCTTTAAAGCTTTCAAGTTGCACGATTAGCGAATGGTATCCGGAAAGTTATAATTGAAACAGCTATTGTAAATAAGGGTAATAATCCAAAGCAATAGCGATCAAACCATTCTCATGAATCACCTCATGGTTATGCTTCCCAGTAGAGGGGGAAAATGAATATCACGAGGGTACTTTTCTTATCCTCCAGTTGTTTTAACTAACGAATCGGCTTATACTGTTTAATTTTACATTAATAAAGAAAAACAACAGTCCCCCATCTTTTTAACAGTGAGGGTGAATATTATCTACACATATAGCAACACCACTTTTTTACCCGTTGAACTAGGATAGTATAGTGTGATAAACAGTGAAGCGACATCAACTAATAAGAACAAAGCGTTGCTGAAACACACTACCATAATAATTTAAGTGAACACTTTACATAGTAGGGGAACCACTATATAATTTGGTTTAATGAACTGAAAAGTAAGTGTCAACCTTATGTTAAGCCTTATTGCAGTAAGCGGTAGTGGTGGAATGGCAGGCACACCATCTTGTGCGGGTTCAAATCTCGCTGACTGTATTACAGCTTTGAAATGCTAAGAACCCTTACTGTGTAAGGGTTCTTACTTTGTTTGTTCTAATTTGACTCTAACTATCTGTTTTTCTTATACTTATTCCTCTGTAACAGTGGTCATGGTCATTTTCTCTCTAAAGGTTGTATGTCTTTCTTAGTTGTTTTGCCTTCGACAAAGGTTCTCAAAATTTTCTTTATTTAGATTTATTACAACACATGTGTATTATAGTAATTAACGAAGGTTATTTAGCAAAGAGTAAAATTGCTTTTACTTATTAAATTCTAAACTATCATGAAAAGAGGATAATTTAATGGTTTTTTCATCAATAATATTTATATTTTGGTTTTTACCAATTGTTTTATTGTTATATTATGTATGTAATAAGGAATATAGAAACATTTACTTAGCATTAGTAAGTTTTTTATTTTATTCGTTCGGTGGTCCGAAATATTTGATTATAATGTGTATATCAATCTTAATAAATTATTCTTTTAGTTTATTAATTAATTATATTACAAATGTAAAAGAAGAGTTGAAAGGGTATAGAAGGGTAGTATTATTTTTAATAGTTTTTTTAAACCTTTTATTGTTGTTTTATTTTAAATATTTCGACTTTACTTTGCATACTATTAATAGTATTTTCAACACATCTATACCATTAAAGAATATTATACTTCCTATTGGAATTTCTTTTTATACTTTTCAAGGTTTATCATATAGTTTAGATGTATATATGGGGAAAATTAAAGTGCAAAAAAATATTATCAACTTAGCAATTAATTTTTCCTTTTTTCCACATCTTATTGCAGGGCCAATAGTACGATTTAAAGATGTAAATGACCAAATAGATCATAGAGAATGCACTTCTGATAGATTTGTTGAAGGTATACATAGATTTATTTTTGGGTTAGCTAAAAAGGTAATAGTAGCTGATAATATGGCTTATGTTGCAGACCAAATTTTTGGGTTAGACCCTAGTAGTCATACAGTAGCTATAGCATGGGTGGGCATTATATGCTACACGTTGCAAATTTATTTTGATTTTAGTGGTTATTCCGATATGGCTATTGGACTTGGCAAGATGTTTGGCTTTGAATTTTTAGAAAACTTTAATTATCCTTATATCTCAAAATCTATAACTGAATTCTGGAGAAGGTGGCATATCTCGCTTTCTAGTTGGTTTAGGGATTATCTTTACATACCATTAGGTGGTAACAGAAAAGGTAATATATATTTTAACTTAATCGTTGTTTTTTTGGTTACTGGTCTTTGGCATGGTGCATCGTGGAATTTTATAGTTTGGGGCTTGTATTATGGTGTTTTCTTGATTATCGAAAGAATATTTAAACAATTTAAAATTAATATTAAAATCCCTGCACCTATAAAATGGTTTTATACAATTATAGTTGTTATAATTGGTTGGGTATTTTTTAGATCAACTGATCTAACATATGCAATTGGATATTTAAAGGCAATGTTTGGACTAGGACAAGCAACAATTTCAAATATTAATATTCTTTGGTATATGCAACCAGAATATTTATTTATATTTTTACTTGGTGTTATATTCTCATTTCCTATTAAAAATAAACTTTTATCTTTTGGTTTTATAAAAAATAAAAACACAAGATTTGTGATTTATAATTTCAGCTTATTTTGTTTATTTATTATTGCTATTATGTATGTTATGAGTTCTACATATAGTCCATTTATTTATTTTAGATTTTAAGGAGTACAAGTGATGAAAAAAATAAGCGTTATTATTATAATTATTTTTATTTTATTTATATCTTTACCACTATTATTTTCTAATAGGATACAAGGCGCAGTATCAAAAGGTGAGAATAAAGTTCTTGCAAATTTCCCTGTTTTATTTGAAACTAATACTGGTAAAATAAATACACACTTTTTAAGTGGCTTCGAGACATGGATTAATGACAATATTGGATTTAGAAATGTTTTATTAAAGCTACATGCTGAAATGTCTTTTAATATTTTTAATACATCACCAACAAACTCAGTTGCTATTGGTAAAGATGGATGGTATTTCTACAAAGAAATGGGTGCTGGAGGTAATTGGATCAATAATTTGACAATTGCTATTAATAAGTATCCTATTGATGATGTTGGGTATAAAAAAATTTCGAAAATTCAAGAAAATGTAAAGAACTATTTAAGCTCTAAGGGTATCGATTATATTTTTGTTGGCGCTCCTGGTAAAGTTAGCGTCTACCCAGAGTACATAAAAGGTCTTAAGCCAAGTATGATTGAAACTCCAGTCGATAAACTGGGTAAAGAACTACCAAGTGATTTTGATTATATTAATCCAAAAGCAAAAATTATCGAGCTGAAACCAAATAAACAAATGTATAAAAAGACAGATTCACATTGGACGGATTATTCTGTTTATTTAACTTACGGACTAATTAAAGATGTTATAAAAGATAAAAAATATTTTTATGACGTTAAGTTATATACTAAAGAAGTTGATGTGACAAATCAGTTTGATTATGCTAAGATGATTGGTTATAATTTGGTAGGAAATGAGACTGTACCAACCCTCGAGGTCGAAAATCCAAATGTTAAAGAAGTAGAAAATCCTGATTTAAAAAATTATATATATAGTCAGCAACAAGTGGATCAATTTTTCACTAAAGGTGGAATACAATTTTATTCGAATGAAAAAGCAAAAGGTACATTATTACTTGTTTGTGATTCATTTTTCTATGGTTTTATGCCACAATATTTGGGGGAAAACTTTAAAAATGTAATCGTTGTTCGTTCTAATTATTTAAATGAAGATGTTATTAATAAGGTTAAACCAGACTTGGTAATATATGAATCTGTAGATAGAGCTTTTAATTATAGATTACAAAATGATGGATTCTTAGAACATTCGAAATTCATTAAATCAGAAGTATATACAAAAAATATTCCTATAAGTAATAACAAAAAACCTTCAATGTTCATTGATAAATTTAATGGTAATCAAATTTATACCACACAACTATATGTTAACAATGACAGCAATGAAGTTAATTTAAGTGGATGGGCTGTGGATAACTTATCTAACTCCGAAACTTCAGAGGTTATAATTAAAGTTGGAGATAAATTTTATCAAAGCAAATCTAACATTTCGAATGAAACTGTTGTTAAATACTTCAATAATCCAAAGTATCTTAAATCAGGCTTTAGTGCAGTGTTAAATAAAGATGAAGTTTTAAAGGCAGAAGAAATATCTGTTATAGTAGTTTCTAAAGATGGGAAATATAGCTATGAGCCTAGTGTATACAAAATCGTAACACAATAAATTTTGTGTTTGGAGTAAAAATGAAAAGAGCTCGGTATTATTTTACAGAGTAATGTTTTCCATAGAATAAGTATTGAATTTCAATAAGATGCTGAGTGTTTCAGCAAGAAATGAATTCTATGGTTCAACTAATAATGTAGTTTCTCAGACAAAGGAACATAGGGAAGATAATAATATCTTTGATTTTCCAGTTGTGGCTGATTTTCTTACTCCAGTAGGAACAAAGCGAATAGATAAGGTTTATGATTATTATAGATTCTTGGATATTTCAAATGAGGAAATGAAGTGAATGAAACTTTTGGGAATCATTTTGTCATTAGACTCAATGATTTTCTAAACAGAATAGAAAAATTCATACTCGGTTCAGTAGATGAACCTTGTGAATAGATGTTGAAATAGATTCAGCTCTTTCTTTTTTTAATTTAGATATTTCTTAATGAAGTAATGGTCAACATATTTGGTCACACTTTTTCTTTTGATTAAGTGACTGCACACAGTATCCCAAGAATATCATACTGAAAAGCCTTTTCTTATATGGATTATTGTTCTGTGTGCAGACCTTACAGAAAGACCATCAGAGGTCAGTTCAATTCCTTGTCTTGTGGCGATGTATTAGCTAATTGAGATAACTTTGGGCATGTTGTGCTTTGTGTGGGGGGGACTGCACGAACTATTG
Organism: Paenibacillus sp. J22P165; assembly: GCF_059692015.1. Taxonomy (NCBI): domain Bacteria; kingdom Bacillati; phylum Bacillota; class Bacilli; order Caryophanales; family Paenibacillaceae; genus Paenibacillus; species Paenibacillus sp. J22P165. The sequence goes on from NZ_JCAUAP010000001.1 coordinate 283,553, forward strand.
AAGCAGAAACGGTAAAAAATACAAATAAAATACAGTAGTTATTATGGTGACTATCATCTGGATATATAGCAACTCCACTTTTTTACCTGTTTAACTAGTATAGCGTGTCAAAGTAAAAACAGTGAAGCATCATCAACTAATAAGATCAAATCATTCGTTGAAACACACTATCTTTATATTTTAGTGAACACTTTACATAGCATGAGAACCACTATATAATCTGGTTTAATGAACTGAAAAGTAAGTGGTCAACCTTATATTAAGCCTTATGGCAGTAAGCGGTCGTGGTGGAACGGCAGGGGGGGCGCTCACAAGATATGAGGGTTCAAATCCCTCCGCCGCATCCCAGTTTTACAAGCAAAAATCCTTGATTCTCAAGGATTTTTTTGTTTTTTATGGTTGGAAAGAATTCGGTAGTACAGCTTCATAAATCATCCTTGTTGACGAAATATTTAAGCGCGATTGAACTTTTTTAAATATCCGTAGCAGCTCTGCTTTCCAACTCGGCGACGTGAGGGCCACGTTACCACGTTAACTTGATTTAGGCCAATACTTAATGATGGGCAAGTTGTCTGTAATCAAAAAAACCTATCGAATGAACCATTCGATAGGTCGGTACCGCTTCTGGAAAACCGAGAAGCGCAGGTTACATTGACTTTGCCTCTATTACTTTAAAGTCCACAATTTAGGGTTAATGCCTACTGATTTCATTAGAAGTTCCAGATAATAATAGTCTCCCCATATGGTATAGCTGTGCATGACCCCCAATTTTGGATCTCTTACATAGCAATTTTGCAAAATGCCCTCTACCGATGGATCCATAGCTTTTGAATAGTTGGTTCTCAAGGATTCCAAAATTTTGTAGGCAGAAGCTTCATAGAATCGGGCTTTTTCGGCTTCAGGCTCCAAGGCTGCTATATCCAGCATTCCGCTAGCAGCGATAGATGCAGCTGAAGCATCCTTCACTGCATCCGTAAAGTCGGGAAGCTTGAAATCCCAATAAGGGATTAAATCTTGCGGCAAGTTATCTAGGTAATAGTCGGCAAGGTTTTCTGCAGCTGTTAAGTACTTACCTAAGCCAGTATGCTCATAGGAAAGGGCAAAACCGTAGATTCCCCAGGCCTGGCCTCTTGACCAAGCCGACTCGTCGGAGTAGCCTCCTTCAGTGAAGCCCCCGACAGGCTCACCGGTATAGGGATTAAAATCATAAGTATGGTACGTTGAATAATCTTTGCGTATACAATATTGACTTGTGGTAGCTGCGTGCCCCTCGGCGGCCTGGAAATATTTATTTTTCCCTGAAATTTCCGAAGCGCAGTAGAGTAGAGGGAGATTCATCATACAATCCATGATGAGCTTTCCTTTGCGATCTTCTACTTCGAGTCTTTCCCAAGCGCGTATAAATTTTCCTAGGGGATTATATCTTTTCAGAAGCTCATCCCCGGCTTGCACGGCCAAGATCTTGGCCTCTTCATTTCCTGTGATTTTATACAAGGCAGTGGCGTACAGCTGATACAAAAAGCCCAGATCATGGTCTTTATAGCCGGTTTCTAGTCTTTGACGAAATACAGGCATATAATTCAGTAGATAATTCATGTATTTCTTATCCTCTGTATACACATAGGCGAGCAGTACCATTCCCGTCCAAAAAGAGCCGGTCCAGTTCCCATCAGCATTAAGTAAATCTGAGTAATTGCCAGTGGCTGATTTATGGGGGAATCTGGTTTGAAAGGTAAGCATATTGGTATCAATTTTATGAATAATGGCTTCAATTTCTGCTGTGATCACTTTTTTATCTGGAATCAACTCGTTGAATTTCATTTTCGTTTTTTCCTCCAAATTTATCTTGAGGCTATTGCTTTCCTCTGTTTTCCTGACTCCGGGACACTTAACCTTTCATCGATCCATCGGATACGCCGGAAATAATGAACCGCTGCAGGAAGAGATAGAGCAGTAAAGTGGGAATGAGGACTGTTACAATGGCAGCTGACATGACTGGCCAATCGGTCGCATTTTCGCTGGAAAAAGAGTTAAGAGCGACGGTGACGGTTCGCAGAGAGCTCTTCGGCATAAACAAATACGGATTCAGGAAGTCGTTATAGATAGAAATCGTCTTCAGAATAATGACCGTCGCGATACCGGGCATCATCTGAGGCAGAATGACGGACCAGTAAATGCGGAAGTAGGACGCTCCATCAATCTTCGCGCTCTCGTCCATATGCTTCGGGATCTTTTCCAGGAACTGAAGGAAAATATAAATGCCAACGACATCCGCGCCTGTATACAGTAGAAAACCGGCCTCTCTTGTATTGAACAATCCCAAGGATTTGATGACCATGAATGTCGACACGGATGTCAGCACATGAGGAATCAGGACGGAAGCGACGAATGCCGTAATGATGATTTTCTTAAAGCGGAAGTCAAAACGGTTCAGGACATACGAGGCCATGGAACCAAGGAATACGCTTCCGGTTACACCTACCGCAACTTGGGCTGAGGAATTCACGAAAGCAGATAGCATTTTGCCTTGCTTGATTGCCTTTATGTAGTTATCGAAGTTAAACAGATTGTCAGGTAAAGCCATAAAGCCTTTCAGCCCATACTCCTCACTGGTTTTCAACGAGACGTTTAGGATGATGAAGAGCGGCAACATAATAATGGCTACCCCGATCAAAGCCATAGCATAATTGAACAGCTTCAGAAGAGGGTGGCTTATCTCTAGTCCGATGTCGGTTGATTGGGATTTCATATCTGCCGCTCTCGTTTCGATAACCAGATTCTTTGCAGACCAACCACAATAGATACAATGATCAGCATGACTACAGCCATTGCAGCTGCTTTACCATAATTGCTGAATTCGAATGCGATGGCCAAGGATTTGGAGACGAAAGTGTCGCTCAGGCCGTAAGGACCACCCTTTGTCAGGACAAAAGGTTGGAAGTAGGCTTGCAGTGCTCCGTTAATTCCGAGGAACAGATTAAGCTCAAACACAGTTATAATATTAGGAATAATCATATAGCGAATCATCTGATGAAAGCTGGCTCCATCGATACTGGCTGCTTCATATACGTCCTTCGGAATGGACTGTAACCCGGCCAGATAGACGACCATACACCAACCCGTGAACATCCATGTGCCGATGAAGGCAAGGGAGAAGTTGATTAAATAATTCTCTGGCAGCCAGTGCACTGGGTTCATGCCGATCCACTTCAGCGCAGCGTTTAGTGGACTGTTGGTGTAGTTGTATAAATAATTGAACATGAATGCGATCGCGATGCCGTTCAGAATGTTCGGCATGAACAGAACGGAACGAAAGAAATTTTTTCCTCTCATCTTGGTGCTGAGGATAATGGCAAAATACAAACCAATCACATTCTGAACAAGCATAGCCACAATATAGGCTCCGTTGTTTTTCACCGCAATCCAAACATCGGTATCCTCGAATACATCCATGTAGTTTCTGAACCCGACAAAGGGCATATCGGGGGATATGCCGTCCCATTTCGAGAAGCTCATTTGAAACAGTTTAAGGGCAGGCAGGTACGTAAAAGTTATCAGGAGCAGGACCGGCAAGACCAAAAACGCCAGTATGGTCAAACCTTTCTGATAGTCGTATCTGCGTACCCTTCTGAAGGTGTTCTCTCTCATAACTCCATCCTTCTTTATATCCAGATTTTGAAACAGAAGATGGATCCGAGTTGAACCCATCTTCTGAAGTGTGCAATCATGTTATTTTCCTAAAACTTCCATGCGCGCTTTTTGCCATTTCTCATTGTACTTTTTCACGACGTCATCTGTATTTTTGCTTAGCATAAACTCTTGAACGACCTGGGACAGATTGATTTGGGATTTATTCAAAGTGTCTTGGAATTTAATATCAACAGCTGTGTCTTCAATGATAGGCAGTTTGGATGCCAGCAATTCATCTACTCCCGGAATAACGGCTTTATCTGCTTTGATGGATGAGTTCACACCACTTGCTTGTGCATAACGGCTGTTGGTGAGCATAAATTTGACAAATGCTTTGCTGGCTTCCGGATATTTCGTGTTCTTAGATACGACGAATGGTTTGTCCGGTCCGACATAAACGGCTTTTGACCCCGGGTGTGGAAACATACTGACCGCATCCGCTTTAGCACCTAAGTCGATCAACTGTGGAACGAGCCAATCCGCCATAAACATCATACCGACTTTGCCTGCCGCAAGATCCTTCTTGGTCTGTTCCCAGTTCGCCGACATGAGATCAGGTTCTGTAAATCCTTTCTGATAAGCATCCCTTGCCAAGTTGAAACCTTTCAAAAATTCGCTGTTGAACAAGTCTCCGGCTTTGGCAATCAAGTCGTTTCTCCAGTTCGCGTTGCCTGTACTCACATGTGTGTATTGGAAGAAGTAAGGATCAAGTGTAAATGCGTCTTTAAAACCTGTCCCCAGAGGAATAATGTTTTTGTCCTTCAGCTTTTGGAAGGCAGCGAACAACTCTTCTGTGGTTGTTGGTGTTTTCGTGATCCCAGCCGCCTGGAATGCTGTCTTGCTATATACAACACCTAGATATGCCGCGCCGGAGTTGACTTTATACAGCTTCCCGTCATCCCCTAAACCGCTTGCATGAAACCACAGGTTATCCTTGTTATAGCCCAAGTCGTCCAATGGCATATAATACTTAGGTAGATCAGCCTTCGTAATTTCGGGAAGGGCAATCGTAACATCTGGCAATTCACTGGCTGCTGCACGAGTCTTTAAGATTTGCTTCCAATCTTTATAAGATTCAATCGTAACTTGAACCCCTGGATTCGCTTTCATAAACTCGTCTGCAAGCGCTTTAATTTTAGTTTCAGCAATATCCGTACGATGGGTACCGAATACGATCTTGCCTTGCAAATTAGCAGCTTCGGGTGTCGGCTTCGCAGTTGCTGCAGCAGTGGCTGGTGCAGTGGGAGCGAGGGATGTGTTAGTGCTGGTTTTGCCGCTTGAACATGCGACGACTGGCACTACGAGACTGAGAGAAAAAACGAGCGTGAGCAATCTTTTCATATTGACCTCCTTGTATGTCTGTTCTTGTTCATCAGGATGCATCCTTTGATACCCCTATTTTAAGCGTTTTCAAGAGACCAAATGAATGATCTGATATTGGATTTCTTAACAGATTATTTGATTGTTCATTTACTTGATCTTTTTTCTGTATTCCGTAGGTGACACGCCTACCAATTTCTTGAAGGCTCGGCTGAACGATTCAGGTTCGTCATATCCAACCATTCCGCCTACTTCGTACACCTTAATTTCGGGCTTTGCCAGCAGTTTCTTGGCTTCCTGAATGCGAGCCTCCATGAGAAAATTCGTGAAGCTTTTTCCAGTCTGATCTTTGAATAGCTTACTCAAATAGAAGGGATTCAGGCATACCCGATCCGCAACGCTCTGAAGCATCAAGTCCTCGCGGAAGTGCTGCTGAATATAGTCTTTGGCGATTTCGATAATGCGAATGCTTCTCTCGCTTTTACGATTGTGAATCGTAGTTGTTCGATCCGTGAAGTCTTCGGCGAGCAGCCTGATAAGATCTTTCATAGTGGGAACGAGATCGATAGCAGCAAACAAATCTTGCCCGTTGGCCGTCTTGTTGGAGGAGGCTTCAGCGAAGTCGCGAAATGCAACTTCCATGCGGGTAACGATTTTTTTGCAGACATCCTTCACGTTCGCAGGTCTCGCCTGAAGCATCTCCAAACGATACAACAATTGCAGCAGTACATCCCTGGCCTGATTAAAATCCCCGAGCTCCATTAGGCTGGCAATTTGTTGAACCTCTGGTTCCCAGGGAAACGATGTAATCGTTGACTTGTTCGATCTATCCTGCGAAGTAAGAAATTTCGCGCCTCCATCTTCGTAGAAGCCAATTTCCAGAGCACGCTCTGCCTCCTTAGCTCCATTGGGCAGTTCATCTATGATTGACAATACATCACTGATGCCGTACGTAACTTTAATATCTAGCTGGGAGTTCCAGTTGGCTGCCTGTTGGTTCAGAGCATCCTGCACGATATTCTTGAAATGGACGAATTCCTTATTTCCGCAAAATACAGCAATAACCTGAGTACCGCGTAAAGCAAGCATGACACGAACCACGGGGACTATTTTCGGTACTAGTGAGAGCACATCGTTCTTTATTGTTTCAAGAGTCAAAGGATTATTCTGGTGAACCTGTAGGATGGCGACCAGAAAATTCCCGTTGTCTGCCAGTCCATAGTCTCGCAGCTTTTGCTTGCATGACTCTAGATCTTGTGGGCTGGCATGGAGTAATTGCAGCAATGCCTTCTCCTCGACAAACAGTTGCACTTCCTCGGATCTATCCTTCAGCAGTTCGTCCCGCCGAGAGGCTTCCAGCTCCAGAGCATGGTCATCTTTGATCTTCTGCAGCAACGCTACAATATCCGGTGTGGGGATCGGTTTCAATAAATAATCCACCGCCCCATGACGCAATGTCTCCCTGACATACGGGTATTCGCCGTACCCGCTCAGCACGATAATTTTCATCCGATCAAGTAGATCCTGTTGCGCCTTCACCTTCCGAATCAGCTCCACGCCATCCAGAACAGGCATCTTGATATCTGTGATTAACAAGTCTGGCTTGCACACCAAGATGTCCTCATAGGCCTGTTGTCCATTCGATGCCTCACCGACGACCGTCCATTCCGGACAATTTTTCTCGATGATTTTTCTTAGACCGGTCCGAATGATTCTGTCGTCATCTGCAATGAATACGTGATACATAGTTTAGCCTCGTTTCTAAATGGTCTAGGTCTCGATTGGAATTTGAAAAAATACCGTCGTTTGAACCTGCTCCACACTTCGAATTTGTAAACCATATCCGACTCCATAATGCAAGCCAATCCTTTGATGGACGTTTTTCATCCCAATACTGCCGGGGAATTCATTCATTCCGTTCAAATCATCCATAGTTTGTTTAAGCTTGTCCACGGAGATGCCGCACCCGTTATCCGTTACCTCAAATACAACGTTGTTCCCAAACTTGCTTACGGATACGGTTATGAGTCCGCCATTGGAGGTATATTTCAACCCATGGTTGATTGCATTCTCCACCAGCGGCTGTAAGACCATCTTGGGAATCGGAATATCCTCAATTTCTTCTTCGACGTTGATAACAATTTGGAATAAGTCGCCGTATCTGACTTGCTGAAGCAAGACATACTCCTTCAAATAATGAATTTCATCCCGCAATTGCACCTTGGACAATGGGTCGGTAATGCCATACCTCAGAATGCCCCCAAGGGCAACCGCCATTCGGGATGCTTCATCGTCATCATTGATTTCGGCCATCATCCGTATCGATTCAATGGTGTTGTATAGAAAGTGGGGGTTGATCTGATTCTGAAGGCTCTGAAGTTGTAATTCCTTCTTCCGGAGCTTGTCTATATATACTTCCTGAATAAGATCTTGAATTCGGTCTGTCATTCGGTTGAATGATGAGCCCAAGGCGCCAATCTCATCCGCTCTGTTATCTTGGACTTTCACCCCGAAATTGCCTTTTTCGAATTTTTTGATAGTAGTGATAAGCGCTTTAATCGGATTCACGATTTGTCTGGAAATAATAAACAGAAAGAAAAAGGAGCCTACGATGGCAAGAAAGGTAATGAACATCGTCACTTTGCCTGCCTGATTGATCTTCCGAAACAATTCACGCTCCGGGATGATGGTCAGAATGGTCCATCCGTTCGCTTCGGAAGTGAAGCTTCGGACAATGGAATGCGTGTCTTCAATGATGCTTGCCTGACTGAGCCGTGCGCCGGCTATGCTTTGCAGATCCTTATCGGCGGGACTGCCGATATTCGAAGTACGGGTATCGTATATGGTCTGACCATACTTATCCACAATGACTACCCTTTGATTGGGAAAAAGCATCAAATTTTTGATTTGTTCAGCCAAGTAATCAACCTTTGTATTGACAAGCAGCACAGCCGATACGGCTCCTGCATTAACGTCCACAAGCCCTCTAGCCACTCCGAACACTTGAATGGGACGTGTCCTCTGATCGGATACATTAGGCAAGTGATACGTGGAGACGATCTGCGGCATGCCAAAGCTCTCGATGCTTTTATGGAACCAATCTTTTTGAACAGGATCAAACGGGCGTAACAATGCCGTATCCAGCACTTTGTATTCGCTCATTCCGTTCAGGTTAAACAAGAAAATGGAGTGGATGTCTTTTTTGAACAAAAACATTTTATTAAATATCATGTCAGCTTCCCGTTGAAAATCCAGGCTGACTTCATTTTTCTGAAATGATTTCAGGTTCTGAAAGAAATTATCTTTCGAATTCTGTTCCATGAGAGGGATGATGGTGATAGAAGACAAATCCGCCAAATAGGAGTCGATTCTGCCCATTGTTTGCTTATTGGCCTGGTCGATTGCTTCCAGTGAGACAGCTTCCTTATCCTTTTTGTAGTTTATAAAGTGGCCATAAGACAGAAGAATCATTAGGAAAGAGAGGAACAAGAAACAGATGCTTAGTTTATAAAACAAAGGAATATCGGACAATTTCCACCTTATCCCGTTAAAGGGAGTGAGCTTGCGTTTCCCCACAGCCATTCGCCCCAATCCATGATATTGTCATCCTCCAAAGAAAACGCCTTCAGGATGCCCTGTTAACAATAGTGATAATACCCCCTTTCCAGAAAACCCGCAACAGGCTGAGCAACGATGCAAGTTAGACAGAGGAGGGCGCTGCTTTTTTTTATCCGAACTGCTGTATTGGCGGAATCGGCAACAAAAAGCAATTTGGTTTCTATATTTGCCGCAGTATTCGTGTAAAGATGGGTTCACAGCAGGGAATCACAAAACGCAATCGCTTACATGATGACGTTACATGAGCTTTAGACGCCTAGTTACATATCGGAAAGGGGAATAACAAGATGAAACCTGCAACGAATCACGCCATGCCCCAGACGCTGATCCGGGAGCCAACAGCTTCGGCTAAGCGGCACAAGACGTGGAAAAAGATGAAGCGTTTCCTACCGCTTTACCTCTTATTCTTACCCGTGCTGGCCTATTATGCCATCTTTCATTACGCACCGATGACGGGTGTCGTGATCGCTTTTAAGCATTACACATTTATGGACGGCATCTTCGGGAGCCGGTGGGCGGGACTCGCACATTTTAAACGCTTTATTGATAATGGTGATTTCTGGGTTATCTTCCGTAATACATTGTTGCTTGCTTTTTATCGTATTTTATTCGGATTTCCGGCACCTATTCTGTTCGCGCTGCTGGTTCACGAAATGCGATTTGCCAAATGGAAGCGCTTTTTCCAAACTATCTCGTACTTACCGCATTTTGTATCCTGGGTTGTGGTGTACGCGCTCCTGTACAATTTCTTCTCGGAAAGCGGCTTGATTAATCTGTTGCTCAAATCTTCCGTTGGCCACACGCTTGAGTTTCTGTCATCCACGGAATATTACCGGATGATGTTTGTAGGCAGCGCTATATGGAAGGAAATCGGATGGAGCGCCATTATCTTTTTGGCAGCCTTAACAAGGGTTGACCCAGATATGATTGAAGCTTCAGCTATTGATGGTGCGAATCGATGGCAGCGCTTGTGGCATGTTACCCTGCCTAGCATCAGAAGCGTAATCAGCATTATGTTTGTGTTGAGCTTGGGCGGAATTCTCAGTGTAAGTTTTGAACAAACGTTGGTTATGATCAATCCTCAAGTAGCGCCAGTCGCTGAGGTCATCGACTACTATGTGTACCGTATAGGACTACTCAATACGAATAATTACAGCTATGCAACTGCCGTAGGCTTGTTCCGTTCAGCGATCGCGCTTGTCCTCGTATTGGTTGCCAATTATGTATCCAAGAAAATCGACGAGGAGGGAGCGATATGGTAAGCGGAAAGTCTAAGTCTTTGTCCAAGCCGGGAATTGTGGATTATTTCATCTGGTTCTTCTTGGCACTGCTCTGTGTGAGCACGCTGTATCCGTTTCTAAATGTACTTATTGTGTCGTTCGCTGACATGAAGGATTACGTGAAGCAAGGAGGGCTCCTGCTCTATCCGCGCTCCATTCATTGGGACAGTTATCGCTATGTGCTTCGCCATTCAGGACTACTCGACGCTTATGGGGTCACAATCTTTATTACCGTTGTAGGCACGCTGATCAATTTGATCATGACTTCCTTAGGTGCTTATGTGCTCTCTAATCGAGAGCTGCCAGGGCGTAATGCCTTGATGACCATTGTCGTCATTGCGATGCTCTTTAATGGGGGATTGATCCCTACGTATCTGGTTGTCCGTTCACTGCATTTGGTCGACTCCGTTTGGGCACTGATGGTGCCATTCGCAATCAATGCCTGGCTCTTAATCCTGATGCGCAATTTCTTTCAGGGTATTCCTGTTAGTCTTAGCGAATCGGCCCGTTTAGACGGTTGTTCAGAACTGGGTATTCTTGTTCGCATCATGCTGCCGTTATCTCTTCCGATCGTAGCTACACTGGCTTTGTTCTATGGTGTAGGACACTGGAATGAATATATCAACGTGATTATTTATATCAACGATCCGAAGCTATCTACCTTACAGTTAATTCTGCGTAAAATGTACTCGTTTTCGCTGGAACAGCTCGACGGAGACAGCCTGCCGCCGCCAGTAGAGACGATTCGTGCCGCAACGGTGATTCTGTCTGCTTTGCCAATCATCATCGTCTATCCATTCCTGCAGAAGTATTTTGTACAGGGAGTTATGGTCGGGTCTGTGAAGGGCTAAAGTAAGGACTTATCATACATATCTAATCAAAGGGGAGACACACAATCCATGAAAAACAAATCAACCAAACGCGTTATCGCATCTTTATGTACGGTTTCAATGGCAACGGCATTAACTGCAGCGTGCAGCAGCACGGAAACGAGTAAACCGGCCGCCGGGGAAAGCAGCAAGGCACCAGCAACGGCAACGGCCTCCGCTGCACCAGCAACGATCTCGCTCACACAGCCCGATGGAGGTCGGGTTTGGAAAGACGATAATGCAGCCACCAAAGAAATTGAAAAGAAAGCCAACGTCAAATTGAACGTAACGATGCTTCCAAACAACGATTTTAACAGTAAATTCAATGTGCTCGCCGCTTCTGGGGATATCCCTGACATGAGCCGACTGGGTGCATTTGACTATCAGAAATATGTAGATCAAGGGTTGTTCCTGGATATTACCAAGCTAGTGGATCAATATGCGCCGAACTTAAAGAAGAACCTCAAGCCTGAGCTGTGGGAGCTGACGAAGCACAAAGGCAAGCAGTTTGTCATTCCGTATGAGAACGGGGCTGGTAAGGAGGTACCGGTGCTACGCAAGGACTGGCTGGATGTCCTGAATCTTAAAATGCCTACGAATCTCGACGAATTTGAGCAGATGCTGAAAGCGTTTACGTTTAATGACCCTGATAAAAATGGTAAGAACGATACGTACGGTATGGGCCTCACGAACAGTTTCGCGGAAACCTTCATGCCGATATTCGGGGCATACGGCATCGCTCCTGGCATGTTCGCAAGTAGCGTGCCTATGAATAGCTATCTGAAAGACAACAAGATTGTTCCGGTCGCCATATCGCCAGAATATAAGGAGTCCCTGGCCTATATCAAAAAACTGTGGGATGCAAAGGTCATCGATCCCGAGTTGTTCACCATCAAAGCCGATCAGGGGCAGCAGAAAGCGGCGCAAGGGAAAATCGGCTATTTCACGGCTTGGTGGTCCATCGCTCCGCAAACGCTCATTCAGCAATTGAAGATGAAGGAGATTGTGCCTAATGTGAAATGGGAGCCAATCGCTCCTGGGCTTAAAGGACCGGAAGGGAAAAGTGGTATGCTGTCTTTCGGGAATGTAGGCGCAACCATCGCCATTTCCGCTAAGACGAAAAATCCTGAAGCAGTTCTTCGCTTCCTTGACTATATGTCCACGGATGAGGGCTGGGAAATCAACCATTATGGAGTGAAAGGTACGCACTATACATCCATTACAGAGCCACGTACACCTGAAGGACAGAAAGCATTTGACGAAAAATGGCTGGATCCACTAAGCCAGATTGTTTCCAGAGTAGATATTCAGAATAAAATCAATGCAGCTACGAAGGACCCAATTCAAGTAGAAAACAATCGCTTTATCGATGCAGCAGCCAATTATACCTTGATTTCAGACATTTTCTACGGAGTCCCAGCAACGGATGAGCAAAATACACTTGGACCGGATGTTGCTAAATATGAGGTTGAGATGTTCCTGAAGTTCGTCACAGGAGCGGAACCACTGTCCAATTGGGATGCGTATGTGGATGGATGGAAGAAGAAAGGCGGCAAATCTTTACTAGACTCTAAAGTGAAAAAATATAATGAACTGAAATCAAGCAATGTGAGCTCGGGCGTTTAACTATGGATTTCACTGCACTGCCGTCGCCTATTCTCTTGAAGGGGGATCATCGGAGAGCATTTCGGGATCCATGCGCGCTTTATCATGACGGCATTTGGTGGCTTTACTACACCCTTGTAGAAACGGAAGAAGATGGTCGCGTCTATCTGTACACGGCGTTAAGCCAAAGTACCAATTTGTACGAGTGGAGCGACCCGCTTCTTCTTACCCCGAAGAATCAGAACTTGAATTTTTCCAGTCCTGGCAATTTGATATACACCGGCAGCCGATGGCGGATGTGTTTGCAATCCTACCCACGGCCCCATGGCGAGAAATATGGCAATGGAGATTGCCGCATCTGGATGATGGAAAGCCATGATTTGGTTAATTGGACGGCTCCGGAGCTGCTTCGCGTCAAAGGGGAACATGTGGCTGTAGAGGATATGGGCCGGATGATTGACCCCTATTTCATCGAAAATGCGAATAAACCCGGGGAATGGTTATGTTTCTACAAGCAAAATGGCGTCAGTATGTCAAAAACAAGTAATTTTCAGCAGTGGACCTTTTGTGGTTCAGAACAGGCAGGAGAGAACGTGTGCATTATCCGGCAGGATGAGGAGTATGTCATGTTCCATTCTCCTGAAAATGGGATTGGTATCACGAGATCGCACGATCTGGTTCACTGGCATCAGGAGGATTCTTTAATTACATTGGGCATGCAGGAGTGGGAATGGGCTAAGGGCCGATTGACAGCTGGATTCGTTCTAGACCTCAGACATACGAAAGGAATAGAGGCCTTTATCCTGTTTTTTCACGGCAGTGGACCTGAGGATGAGCGTGTGCTGTTTGATACACATGCATCGATCGGAATTGCATGGAGTAAGGACTTGAAGGAGTGGGATTGGCCGGGCAAAGATCGTAATTAAGTTCGCAAGGTGAGGATGGTTCACATAAGCAGTTCTTCTCGTTCCAAGCGTGAGCTGGCAACGAAAAGAACTGCTTTTTTTTATCCAAACTGATGAATCGGCAGTACGGGCACAAAAAAGCACAATGTCACCTAGAAATGAAATCGCTTTCGTGAAAAAATAGAGCTACCAACAACAATACGATCGGCTGCCTGACATATTCCTGTTCAGGATTCAGTTTTATGAAGGCTAAGTCTGTGATAATGGATAGAGATGGCTTATAATAAAAACAAGAAAAAGGGGAGATCGCCAGTCATGAAAACCAATTCAACTAAGCGAGCTACCGCTTTGCTAGGGATGACATCAGTGGCCGTAGTTTTGGCCTCGGGCTGCAGCAACACAGATACGAAGAGTTCTATTCCCGGCGGTCAGGCATCTACTGCTCCGGTGACGCTCTCACTCATACAACCGGATGGAGGCCGCATTTGGAGAAACGACAATCCGGTCACCAAAGAAATTGAGAAGAGAACTCAAGTGAAGCTGAACGTGAACATGCTGCCCAATAACGATTTCAATAGCAAGTATAATGTGCTTGCCGCATCGGGTGAAATTCCAGATATGAGCAGGCTGGGCTCGTTCGACTACCAAAAATTTGTGGATCAAGGCTTATTCTTGGACTTGACGTCTTATTTAGATAAATACGCTCCCAACTTGCTGAAGAATCTGAAGCCAGAGTTATGGGACTTGACGAAGCATAAAGGTAAGCAGTACGTAATTCCGTATGAGAATGCGGCTGGCAAAGAGGTTCCGGTAGTCCGACAGGATTGGCTGGATGCACTGAATATGAAAATGCCTACAAATTTGGACGAATTTGAGCAGATGGTGAAAGCGTTTACCTATAAAGATCCAGATAAAAATGGCAAGGATGATACGTACGGTATTGGCAACGCTAACACGTATGCAGAGAGTTTCATGCCTATTTTCGGGGCATTTGGCATCTCGCCTGGGATGTTTGCCAACAGTGTGCCCATGAACAGTTATCTGAAGGAAAACAAGATTTATCCGGTTGCTATTTCGCAAGAATACAAGGCGGCCTTGATCTATATTCAAAAGCTGTGGGATGCCAAGGTAATTGATCCAGAGATGTTCACGATCAAGTCGGATCAAGCGATGCAGAAGGCGGCTCAAGGGAAGATCGGTTATTTCAATGCTTGGTGGTCTTTCGCCCCGCAGACGCTGGGCCAGCAACTCAAAATGAAGGAAATAGTGCCCAATGCCAAATGGGAGCCAGTCTTTCCAGGCATTAAGGGACCTGAAGGGAAAAGCGGCATGCTCTCCTTTGGCAACTTAGGTGGAACGATTGCGATTTCGTCCAAGACGAAAAATCCAGAAGCTGTTCTTCGATTCCTCGATTATATGTCCACGGATGAAGGATGGGTGATTAGTCACTACGGATTCAAAGGCGAGCATTTCACCGATATAACGGAAGCACGGACGCCGACAGGACAGAAGGCATTTGACGAAAAATGGCTGGATCCGTTGAGCCAAATTATCTCGAGGCAGGAGCTCGTGGAAAAAGTAAGCACCTCATCCAAAGATCCGGTGCAGATTGATAGTAACCGCTTCATAGCGTCTGCAGCTCAATTCACCTTATATCAAGACGTCTTCTACGGCATCCCGCTGACGGATGAACAAAAATCGTATGGCCCAGATGTAGCTAAATACGAGGAAGAAATGTTTATCAAGTTCGTTACTGGCAAGGTGTCACTGTCCAAATGGGATGAGTATGTGAGTACATGGATGAGGAAAGGCGGAGAAGCCTTGCTGGACTCCAAAATTAAATCTTATAACGAGCTGAGATCGGCACATGCAAGCTCTGGCATTTAATTTTTTATAGCTAGAGCTATCAGGTTAAGGAGAAGCGGTCAACGGGTGCTGACCTAGATGAAATAAGGGGGCAGCAAAAATGAAAGAAAAATTTAAAAAGCGTTTCATGAAGAGCAGCTTATTTGAATATTTCAACTACTTTCTAGTGCTTTCCTTACTGGTGGCAGCGATCTCAGGGGGGGCACTCTATTATTCCTCTTCATCCCTACTGTGGAGAGATGCTATCCAGAACAGCAGCAATACACTGCAATTGCTCAAGAATGGGCAGGAGATCGTACTGGCTGAGGTCGACAAAGCGATGGAATCGGTATTTTTAGATTCTTCCTTCCTACATTATATGGATTATTACGAGCAAGCGGATATTTACATGCAGCTTCAACTTAGGCAGCGTCTCGAGAATGTCGTATTGTCCAGTGACTATATTCACTCGGTATCCATCTACTACACGAGTTCGCAGCTGATCCTGTCCTCCTTGCAGGGGGCTGTTCCACTTAGTGGTTTTCAGGATAGGGATTTCATCCGCTCCATGGTAGGACAGACGTCAAACAAGTCGCTCGTCCGTACAAGATTTCTACAGGAAATATCCGCAACCAAGGAAGAATCGGTCATCTCCATTGTCAAGACACTACCCATCATTCATGCGGGGACGCCATCCGCCTATGTGGTGATCAACATTAAGGGCAACTACTTGGCACAGATTATGCAATCTTTGAATACAAATCCCGATGTCCAATTGACTGTAACAGACAGAGAAGGACATATTCTTTCGCAAAAAGTGTCAGAAGAGGAGACTTCCGATTCCGGCGGCTTGTTCAGTGGATTAAATATTGCTCAACTAGAGGGACCTTCCGGCAGCGTGATTGCCAAAGTGAACGGCGTAGACTCTTTAATTTGCTACGTGACTTCCCTGACGAGTGGTTGGGTGTACACGTACATGATTCCCAAATCTGTTGTTACCCATAGTCTCGATTTATGGAGTCGAATGACGGTCATCATTTGCTTAATAGCCGTTGTACTAAGTCTGATTGGATCGCTTCTGTTATCCAAAAGAATTGTCAATCCGATGAGCCGGTTGTTGCTTATGATGCGGGGAATCGATCAGAAATTAGATGATAATAGGACTGAGCATGCCAAAGAGATCGTTCAGATTGAACGCAACGTCAGCCGTCTGATGGATCAAAACCGAGATTTGACGACTCTGTTGAAGGATTATGAGGTCCAGAGCAGGAATAAATTTCTACAGCGACTGGTTTGCGGTGACGAGCAGATATCGACGCAAACGATGGAACGGCTGGCTTACTACGGTCTAAGCCTGCCCGCGAGAGGGGATTTCGTAGTTGTACTCGTCTCTATGGATCAGTACACCAAATTTTCGCAGGAGGTTCACGAATCTGAGCGGAATACGCGGCTGTTGCAGTTGTCCGAAGGACTGCAAGAAGAGGCTTTTGGACAGCAAGGGTATCAAGGCTATCTGGTAGAGGCAGAGCCGAATGAAATGGTGCTTGTCCTCCATTTAGGCAAAGAAGAGAACGAATCGGAACTGCTGCCCGACAGCCTGCGCAATTGGCTGCGCCAGCTTTTGGTGTTACTGCGCAAGGATTCGACGATGACTTTCACGATTGGTGTAAGTGCCTTGCACACGTCCATTGAGGAGCTTAGTGATTGCTATCAGGAAGCGGGCTCGGCCTTACGACAGAAACTCGTGTATGGAGGCAATACGGTCATTTATTATGAAGCTGTCCGGCCGGAAGCGGGAATTGTCATGTATCCGCTGGGTCTTGAGAAGCAATTACTAACGCACTTCAAAACGGGAAATCGGGAAGGGGTCACCGCTGCCTTACAAGAGTTTGAAGCCCATATGATGGAGCATCATGCGAGACAAATTGAAGTTGTCAGGCATTATTTCCTGCAATTGTTTTCATCTTCGCTGCGATGCGTCTACGAAATAGACGCCAATATCGGCTTTCAGCCGGTCATTCAGCAGTTGAGGCATACTGATTTGTTAGAGATGGAAACGATGCAGAGCATGGTCGGTTACATGCAGTCGCTGTATGAGCTCGTACTTGATCAGCTGGAGCAGAAACGATCACTGAAGAATAAGGAATTGGCGGATGGCATTACGGCCTATATTGACGCGCATCTTGCAGATGACTTAACCATCGAACGATTGAGCGAGATTTTTGCCATAAGTACTTCGCATATGCGTAAAATCTATAAGGATGAAACCGGTATAACGATTAAGGACCGAGTTTCGGAACGCCGGCTTGCAGCAGCCAAAACGCTTCTTGGCGACCAGCGCTTGAAGATCCAGGAGATTGCAGATCAAGTAGGTTACTTGACGGTTCAATCATTTACAAAAGCGTTTAAAATGGAAACAGGTAAGACGCCAGGGGAGTATCGCACAGAGCTGTTGCGAGTTCATGCATAAAAGGTAAGGTTTGTAACTCGTTTTGTAAGGACTATTACACCTAATATGACTGTATCTGAGGAGAGTTTCATGACATGAAAATAAGAATTGGATTCATCGGTGTTGGCGGTATTGCCGACGTGCATTTGAGCAATCTTAGTAAAAACTCTCAAGTTGAACTGGTCGCTCTATGCGATATCGCGGAGGAGAACGTCCGGAGAAAGGCCATCGCGTACGGGGCTAAAGCCTATACCGATGCGGATCGCATGCTGGACAGTGAGAAGCTGGATGCGTTATTCCTTTGCGTGCCGCCGTTCGCCCATGGCGATCTGGAAGAGAAGGCAGCGGTCAGAGGGATTCATCTGTTTGTGGAGAAACCGCTCGGGTTGGACATGGAGGTTGTTCGAAACAAGGCCGAAGCCATTCGTAAGGCGGGAATACTAAACGCAAGCGGCTACTGCCTGAGATATTTAGATACGGTCGCCAAGGCCAAGCAATACTTGATCGATAAAGAAATCGCGATGGTGCGAGCTCATTATCTGACAAGCTTCGTAGCAACACCTTGGTGGCGCAATGGCCTTAAATCCGGCGGTCAACTGGTCGAGCAGTCTACGCATACGGTGGACCTGGTTCGCTATTTAGCTGGGGATATCCGTAAACTATATGCCAACATGTCGCTTCGAGTAATGAAGGATATTCCGGATCTCAATATTCCCGATGTTGGCATCGTTAACCTTGTTTTCGATTCAGGGGCGATCGGTCATGTGGACACCTCTTTTACACAACACGATCATCGCACAGGTATTGAAATATTGGGCCGCGATTTTCGAGTGGTACTTGATGGAAGTAATCTTTCCATTGTGGACAAAGAGCGCACCATCACGTATAAAAGCAGTATGGATTTCTATAAAGAGCAAGATGACGCATTCGTGGAGGCATTGGTAAACCAGCGATCAGAGCTCATTTTGTCACCGTATGCTGATGCGATGAAGACTTTAGAGGCTACTCTTGCTGCGAACGAATCTGCTAGAACTGGCCTCCCTATAACATTGTAGTCTGCAAAATAAACAAAAGAACGCGAGCGGCCGATACAGGCTGCTTGCGTTCTTTTCTTACTAGGACGAAGGATAGTAAATCAACGTCTTATACACGGCTGTTGAATCCGACATGTTCGTATACGTATGCGTCCGATCGGCAGTGAAGTGAAGGGCATCCCCAGCGCCAAGGAGATAGCTTTCATCAGCCAGCGTGAGTTGCAGTTTACCAGACACCATCAGGATGTACTCCTCAACGCCATCATTATGCGGTTCCGAGACGTGAATGCAGCCGGACGCCATCTCCACTGTGTACACTTCAAAGCTTTTCTGAGGATGAAAAGGGAACAATGGAAACGCTTTGTACTGCCCATCCTCTTCCTCAAAAGCGGTGAGCTCGGCTGCGCGGATAACGGTGACCGTTGGCTCATCATCTTCAATTAAGCTGGTAAATGAAATCTGCAGGCCATTCACAATTTTCCAAAGCACCGAGATCGTTGGATTGGAATCACCGCGTTCAATTTGCCCTAGCATCGCCTTGCTGACGCCTGTTAGATCAGCCACTTGATCTAAGCTTAAGCCCCTTGTTTTACGAATAGTCAAAAGCTTCCTGCCAACTAATTTATGTATGGGTTCGTTCATTTCATTCACTCCTTCTGTATCTAAACCACGATCGAAAAATGCCTATTTACAATATAACATACATTCGTGTAATATCATATACATATAATAACGCACGAACGTATAATATATTGGACAAAGATGAGGTTGATGAACATGCAGGCTACGATGATGGGATTGGTGAAAGAGCATCGTGGACCAGGGGCCAGCTTGAAAGAAGTACCTGTTCCGACGTGTGGTGCTGATGAAGTGCTCATTCAGGTTAAAGCAACTTCAATCTGTGGAACAGACGTACACATCTACAAATGGGATGCCTGGGCGGACAAAACGGTACTAACCCCGAATGTATTCGGCCATGAGTTCGCTGGTATCGTTGCTGAAGTAGGGGAACGGGTAACCGGTGTTCAGATCGGTGACCATGTTTCCGCAGAAGGGCATATGGTTTGTGGAACGTGCAAAGCATGTCGAACTGGAAATGCCCATGTATGCAAAAATACGAAAAGCTTTGGCATAACAGCACCGGGTTGTTTTGCTGAGTATGCAGTAGTGAAGGCTAGTAATATTATTCAAAATGATCCAGCGCTGCCATTTGAAATCGCGTGTCTGCAGGACCCGTTGGGGAATGCCGTGCAAACCGTTTTGTCGGGTGATATTGTAGGCAAAACAGTCGCCATTATCGGCGTAGGACCGATTGGACTGCTGGCGATCAAGGTGGCCAAAGCTTGTGGTGCTGGAGCGGTGTATGCGGTGGATATTAATCCGAATCGCTTGCAAATGGCGCTGGACATGGGCGCGGACGACGTTGTTAACGCGTTGGAAACTTCGACTTCGCAGGCTTTGCGTGCTTTTACCGATGGGGAGGGCATCGAAGTCGTACTGGAAATGTCCGGGAGCCCCAAGGCGATTGTGGACGGATTTGAAGCTGCGGCGAATGCGGGAAGAGTATCCCTACTCGGCATTCCAACGAATGAAGTCAGTATTGACGTTACGAATCATATTATTTTCAAAGGGCTGAAGGTAGAAGGAATTACGGGGCGGAGAATGTACCAAACCTGGTATCAAATCAAAGGGCTGTTAAATCAAAAGCGAATCGATCTTGCATCCGTCATTACACATCGATTTACACTTGACCAATACGAGGAAGCGTTTCAATTAATGGCGTCTGGGCAATGCGGCAAAATTGTATTCATTCACTAAGGAGGATCCTATGAGCTATTTAACTGATTTGGCAACGGATATCGAGAAATTAAAACAGGACGGGCGATACCGTCAGATAAAAGTGTGGGAGAGCGGCTCCGATACGTGGATGAATTTAAATGGCAGACGGATTCTCCAGCTCTCTTCGAATAACTACTTAGGACTTACCCATCATCCGAAGCTAAAAGAAGCAGCAATTGCTGCTATTGAGAAGTATGGCGTTGGCAGCGGCTCTGTACGCACGATTACGGGCACGCTTGATATTCATGATGAGCTTGAGATTGAATTGGCTACCTTCAAAGGCACGGAAGCAGCGCTTGTGTTCCAATCTGGTTTTACAACGAATCAAGGCGCGCTGTCAGCAATTCTAGGTGGGGATGACGTCGTCATCAGCGATGAATTGAATCACGCCAGCATCATTGATGGTATTCGGCTAACCAAGGCGAGCCGTAAAATTTTCGCGCATAAGGATATGAATCAGCTTGAAGCGGTTTTGAAAGAAACGCAGCATCACAAAAAACGTGTCATCGTTACCGACGGCGTGTTCAGCATGGATGGCGATATTGCTCCGCTGCCAGACATCGTTCATTTAGCCGAAGCCTACGATGCCATCGTGTATGTGGATGATGCCCATGCGAGTGGTGTTTTGGGCAAAAACGGGAAGGGCTCGACCGATCATTTTGGTCTACATGGGCGTGTGCACATTCAGATCGGCACCTTGTCCAAAGCCATCGGTGCTGTAGGCGGCTATGTGGCAGGGGCTCAGCTGCTGAAGGATCATATGATCCACACGGCGAGGCCGTTTCTGTTCAGCACTTCGCAAACGCCAGCGGTTGCTGCGACTTGCCTGGCTGCTATCCGAGTGCTGAAGGAGAGTTCCGACCTTGTCGTGAAGCTTTGGGACAATGCCAATGGCTTTCGGGCGAGCTTGCAGCGCTTAGGCTTCGATACAGGAGCAAGCGAAACGCCGATTATTCCGATCATTGTCGGCGATCCCGCTCAGACGATGCGCTTTTCAGACCGACTGCTGGAGGAGGGAATCTTCGCGCAGGGGATCGTCTATCCGACGGTTGCCATGGACAAAGGCCGCGTTCGCCTGATCGTGACGGCACAGCATACGGAGGCGGATCTTGATTTTGCCTTAGCTACGTTGGAGAAGGTTGGCAGGGAGTTTGGGTTGATTTGATGCCGTCCCACAAAGTTGTAATGTCCACTGGCGTGTTAAATAAAGCACCGTTTGCTGTAACGGCCGTCATTCATCTTATGAATCTGGAGAGGCATGATACCCAGAAGGTCATCGTTGAGGTGTGGGATTGGTCGTCTTGTGCGACCCCCTCACTTGTTTCGTTGCGGATGGGGGCAGATGAGTCCGCTATGTTCCCCTTCGTTCTTGAAGCTCAGAGCCTCGCTGTCCTGTATGCCGAAATAGATGAATCCATTGAGCTTTACGAAATTCGATTGATTGATTCGGAAGAGCAGCAAGTGATGACTAGCGTTTGGAAGAAACGTTCTCAAGGGAATGAACCCTATCTATTCCACGAAGGACACAAATGGTTACAGCCTTGTTAGCAAAAAACAGTAAAATCTCATATAATCGGGAGTATACAATCCGCAACGCGTTAACAAAGGAGCACCCGATGGATTCCAAAGTGAAACAAACTTTAGATACTATGCTGCATAACTGGCAAGTCATGACCGCTTATCAAAGCGATGAGAAAGAAGCTGTGGCTGATCAATTTCAGTCTTCGTTCTATGTATTTATTGATGCCGTCCGCGATTGGGCACTCCGTCTAGATCCTCTGCCTCTTACGTTAGATGATATGCTTGAAATGGCGATGATTCAAGAAATTTTCGACCTATTGCCTGCTCCCTTGCATTTGAATCTGGAGACGGAATTAGAATTGATAATAGACGGTGTAGAACGAGAAGATGAAGATAAATACGATTGAGGATTGGCTCGACCCAAGTCGGATAGGGGTTGGGCTTTTTTTATTGCGAGGGCGAGGCGTGCGTACGTAAGACGAAATAATCGACTTAGGGAGCACCGAGTGCTGAGCAGCGCGTACGTAAGTCGAAAAAATCGACTTAGGGAGCACCGAGTGCTGAGCAGCGCGTACGTAAGTCGAAAAAATCGACTTAGGGAGCTCGGAAGGGCGAGCTGTGTGCACGTAAGTCGAAAAAATCGACTTAGGGAGCTCGGAGGGCCAAGCTGCGCCTCCGCAAGTCGAAATAATCGACTTACGGAGCTCGAAAGACCGAGGCGCGCGTGCGCAAGTCGAATATATCGACTTACACGCCAACGGAGGAGCTAATTTAGCATATGCGACGTATGAAATCGCCTAAACCCGACTAAAACACTCAGTCCAAGGGGTTATATAGGTATTTAGCAAATATTAAAATATAACACAAACATTTAGTGGAAAGCAATAATTTTTTCGAAAAAGACTTGATAAAATCATTCAAATGGGTTAATCTTCTAATTGTTGGAAGACATATTAAGTAGAGAGAAAGGAGTGGAACACATGGAAATGATGAGCATGAAAATGATGATGTCGATGTGTATGGAAGAAATGATGTGTAAAATGAACAACATGAAGATGATGATGGATTGCATGCAAGGTATGGAAATGGCAGAGATGATGGATATGGATATGATGATGTCCAAGATGCAGTCTTGCGATGAGATGATGACGATGATGATGGGTATGATGCGTGAAATGAAACAAACCGCTGTGTAAGATTCGTCCTTATTCAAGGAGTTATCGCACACACACGGTTATCATTGGATTCATATGTTGAAATTTTTGTGGCAAGTACATATCAATCTGCAAATTGATGCGTACCGTTTAAAGGAATTCTGCAGAGCAGATGACTGCATGCATGGAAATGACGACGATAATAGGCATGAACCGATGTCCGGTAGAGCGGTAATCCGCATACGGGATTTTTTGCATTTTTTAGCTATGGTAAGTTGCGTTCAACTGTTTACCAATTTCAACCCGCTGTAGTTTCAATCCCCAAACTTCCTCTGTCAACCGTGAAGAGACATACACGTTATTTGTTTCGCTCAATTGTCTGTACAGCTCCAGCATTTTCTTATTGACGGCATCGAATCGTTGCCAAAGTTGGTTTATTTGATGTTCAAGTGTTGTTTGTTGCATATATAAGGCTGATTTACTCAGCGTCTGTATAATTTCGTTTTGCCATTCTACGTCCCCGATTTGCTTCGCATAGTTCAACAAATCCAGATAATCATCTTTCCAACGTTGCTCTAATTTCACGGTTTCTAGCATGGCGTTTACCTCTTTTCGGTGTTATACCTAGTATTATACTCGGAATTAACGGAATTGCAAGTGTGAAAATAAAATTCATCTAAATGTTAGTCAAATCGTAGTGCGACTTAAATAATAAATTTACTATTCCGATGGTATTCCGACTTATATGTTATTCTCCTTCCCCAAAGAACACGCTCCACACTCAATGAAATAAGGGATAGCCTGCGAGAGGGAAGGTAAGATTGGTGAGCTCATTTGTGTGAATTGTATATGTTCTATTGGTTGTAATTTCTAAAAAAGTGGTTGTAAAACTTTAATTAATACCAGGCTTTCCCATGTATTATGAATATAGCGCTTTCATTAAGGAGGCGAAATTTATCAAAGGGGCACACCTGATGAGTATGATATCTATCTCAACACCCGTTCAATTGAAGAACGTGATAATCCAGGATGACTTCTGGTCCCCTTATATTTCATTGATTCGCGATGTTGTTGTACCTTACCAGTGGGAAGCGCTGAATGACCGTATCGAAGGTAACGAGCCGAGTCACGCCATCCAGAATTTCAGAATTGCTGCGGGATTGGAGCAGGGCGACTTCTACGGCATGGTGTTTCAAGATAGCGACGTGGCCAAGTGGCTCGAAGCGGTTGGTTATCTTTTGGAGCAAATGCCTGATCCTGATCTGGAAAAGGTAGCGGACGAAGTCGTCGATCTGATTGCTAAGGCGCAGCATGCAGACGGATACGTGAATACGTATTTTACACTTAAAGAAAAGGCAGGCAGATGGACGAATCTCGCCGAGTGCCACGAGCTCTACTGCGCGGGTCATCTGATCGAAGCGGCGGTCGCCTATGAGAAAGCAACTGGGAAGGGCAAGATTCTGGATGTGGCTTGCAAATTGGCTGACTGCATCGATGCGACGTTCGGGCCAGAGGATAGCAAGATCAAAGGTTATGATGGGCACCAAGAGGTTGAGCTGGCGTTAATGAAGCTTTACAGAGCCACCTCTAATGAGCGCTATATGAAGCTGGCGAAGTTCTTCTTGGATGAGAGAGGGCAGAGTCCCCACTTCTACGACGTAGAGTTCGATCGCCGGAACGGCGAGATTCATTTCCAAGCGCTAAAGATAGCCAAAGATAAATCTTACAGCCAAGCACACGTCCCGATTCGCATGCAGAAAACGGCCGAAGGTCACGCGGTACGGGTTGTATATATGTGCACCGGTATGGCTGATGTCGCAGCAGCGACCGGAGACGAGGAATTGTTGAAGGCATGCCGGGCGCTCTGGCAAAACATTGTGAATAAGCGAATGTACATTACGGGCTCAATCGGCTCGATGTCTTACGGCGAATCATTTACGCTCGATTACGATTTGCCGAACGATACCGCCTACGCCGAGACGTGTGCATCGATCGGTCTCATCTTCTTCGCACAGCGCATGCTACAGATTGAGCTGAAAAGCGAGTACGCGGACGTCTTGGAGAGAGCGCTCTATAACACCGTTATCGGTGGAATGTCTCGAGACGGACAACACTTTTTCTATGTGAATCCGTTGGAAGTTTGGCCTGAAGCGAGCGGAAAGAATCGGAATTTCGATCATGTGAAGATGGAAAGGCAGCGATGGTTCGGTTGCGCTTGTTGCCCGCCTAATATCGCTCGGCTGCTCGCCTCTCTTGGCAGCTATATCTACTCGTTCCATGGGCATGCCCTATATGCTCACTTATATATTGGGAGTCAAGTTACGGTGGAGGTGGATGGCAGCGCTGTTGGGATTGTCCAGCATTCTGAACTGCCTTGGAACGGTAACATCAGATTCGAGCTGAAGATGGATGTGCCCAAAATTTTTTCCTTGGCTCTTCGGATACCAAGCTGGTGTGGGTCTCGGGAAGTCAGTGTTAATGGGCAGCCAGTAGCGGAATCCGCTATGCACCTGATTAACGGTTATCTTCATCTCGAACGGAAATGGAACGACGGTGATATTGTCCATCTGGTTTTACAAATGAACGTAAGTCCAATGAAAGGCAATCCGGAAATTCGAGAGACCGTAGGCATGGTCGCCATTCAGAGAGGCCCGATGGTGTACTGCCTAGAGGAAGCAGATAATGGCAAAGGGCTACATAAGCTGATCCTCCATCCGAGATTCGAAAATCAAGTTAGTTTCGACGCAAGCTTGTTAGGCGGATTGCTTACCATCGACTTAACAGCTTATCGGATTCAAGACGAGGGCTGGAAGGATCGACTGTACCGAGTGAAAGGCGAGGATCATCTAGAACAGACGACCGCCCGATTTATCCCTTACTTTGCATGGGCGAACCGGGGAAGCGGAGAAATGAGAGTATGGATCAGAGAAAATACGGTATTACCCTGAGGTGCAAGGATAGATCACGCTTGTTGACTCTGGTCAAGGAGGGAAGGGATCAATCAACCATATAGCAGTCTCAATAGACAGATGAAATATTCCCCGTCCACGCGGGAGGAATTAAGGAGTGACGGCGAATTATTATGATGGAGGGGTTAATATGAAAACAATGAAAAAAGGATTCATGTTTAGCGTATCTATGGTTTTGATCTTAAGCATGATGGCTGGATGCTCCACGAATAACGATAAACCAAGCGCATCGCCAACAACGGGAGAAGCAGCTACAAAAGCACCAGAGAAGACGGCAGCTCCTTCCACGGAGAAGGTTAAGATTACCTATTCGATGTGGGGAAGTGAGGCTGAAGGAAGCGCAACCCAGGCAGCAGCGGATAAGTTTAATGCTTCTCAAAACAAAATTGAAGTCAAAGTGCAAGCAATACCTTGGGAAAACTACATGACCAAACTGAATACGCAGGCAACAGCAGGTCAATTACCAGATACGGGAATATTGAAGGAGGATGGCGTCATCCAATGGTCCTCCGATGGTATGTTGAATGATGTAAGTGCCATGTACTCGGGAAGTGACAGCAAGCCGCTGGATAGCCTAGCTTACAAATATCAAGGTAAAACCGTAGCCTATGCCGCTGCGAATGAAATCCTGCTCCTTTATTACAACAAAGACATGTTCGACAAAGCGAAAGTATCTTATCCGCCATCCGCACTCGATAAAGCATGGACATGGGATGAATTCGTAGCTACGGCCAAAAAGCTGACGGTCGATAAGAATGGCAAACATGCTGACGAGGCTGGCTTTAATCCGCAGAGCATCGTTCAGTACGGCGCATCCATCGAAAATTTGGCATGGCAGTTGGAAGCTTGGGTGCTTAGTAACGGCGGCGGTTTCTATTCGGGTGATGGTACATCTGTGAGAATCGGGGAAGACGCTAGTATCGCAGCGATCCAGAAAGTCGCGGATCTGTACTTGAAAGACAAAGTTGCCCCGTTGTCTGTTGGACAGACGGATGATGGCATTCAGCGTACGATCATCGCAGGAACGGTTGCCATGGCCACGAACGGCCAGTGGAACATAGGCACTAGCTTGAATGCGGCCAAGGATGCAGGATTGAAATATGGTGTAGCGGTATTACCTTATATGAAGGAAAAGGTTACTCTCAACACGGGCGGTGCCAATGTCGTGTTCTCCCAAACCAAGCATCCGAAAGAAGCGATGGAATGGCTCAAATGGTACACGGCCGAAGAAAACAACTGGGGACTAATCTCATCGGGCATTTGGATGCCAACGCTGAAAAAGTGGTATACGGATGAAACGCTTACCCATAAATGGGTTGACAATAAGAACTTCCCTCCGTATAACGAATACAAGTCCGCAGTCGTCGATTATGCGCAATCCTCAGCCGCCAGACCCGCTGCCTGGTTCTATACGAATCATACGACGGACTTTAACACCTTGCTGGCATCGACTTTGGGGGATGTTTGGACCGGAAAAGCTACCGCCAAGGATGCCATTACCAAAAATCTCGAAGCTTTGAAAGCAGCCAATAAAGGCAAAAAATAACGTTTAGGAAGGATGACCGTCAAAAATAAGCAAGCGGCGGTCATCCTTCACATATGAGGTGGGGGGCAAGATATGGATACCTGTAATAAACCTCAGCAACGCCGTTCCCGCTTTTTTTCAAGCGAGGCAAGAGTTGCTTACATATGCTTGATTCCGGCCATACTCGGATTAATCTTCCTGACTTATCTACCTCTTCTTGGTGTGTTGGGTATTAGTATGACGAATTGGACGGGGCTAAAAAACCCTGAATTTATCGGCTTCAGCAATTACATCACGCTATTTACCACCGATCCTTATATTAAAGATTCAATTATCGCTACGCTCTACTTCGCATTTTTATCCGTAGCCGGAAGCATGGTTTATTCACTTTTCATCGCGATGCTGTTGAATCGAAAAATTCCAGCAAGAGGATTCTTCAGAGCCGTATTCTATGTGCCTTTCGTTTTGCCTGCTGCCGCTATATATGTAGGATGGTCCTGGCTTTATGAGGCCAATTTTGGTTTCTTCAACTATCTCCTCTCCGAAATCGGATTGAATAAAATTCTCTTTATTGCGGATTCCAATTACGTAATTCCATCTCTTTCATTGATTGCGGTCTGGCTGTCGGGGAACTTAATCGTTATTTTTTTGGCTGGTCTTCAGAGTGTGCCGAGCGTCTATCATGAAGCGGCTGAAATGGATGGCGCGAACGGATGGAATCGCTTTCTTCATATCACTTTGCCATGTATGACGCCGATCATCTTTTACAACCTGCTGCTGAGTCTGATCGCTAATCTCCAAGTCGTTACGCCAGCCCTTGCTCTGACCAATGGCGGTCCAGGCAACTCTTCTCGATTCATGACTTATCTGATGTATGATCAGGCTTTCGTCAATTACAAGCTGGGCTATGCCTGCGCGACGACCTTTATTATTTTCGCCATTCTTGCCGCATTTACTGCCGTTTTGTTCAAGACGTCGAAACGGTGGATCTTTTCCGAAGGAGACGACGATAAATGAGCGAAGTCGTATACGCCAGGTTAAAAAGCAAGAAACGCAGTGAACGAACGATGAACGTGCTTACACTTATAGTCGTCATTGTATTTGCCCTCATCGTACTCTTCCCGATTTGGTGGATTTTCCGTACGTCACTGATGACGAATCCCGAGATCTACAAGTATCCGCCGTCTCTCATTCCGAAAAATTGGTTGTTTTCCAACTATGAAAAAACATTGAACATATTTAAGTTTTGGAAATATTTGTGGAATACGATGATCATTATCGTTCCTTCCTGTTTGGGGGGGACGTTCACGGCTACCTTGTGCGGATATGCCTTTGCGAGGTTGCGCTTCAGAGGCAAACAATTGATCTGGATCCTATGCGTCGGTTCAATGCTCTTGCCTGCCATGGTAACGCTCATCCCCCTGTACATTGGATGGACACGGGGGTTGGGGCTCCATGACAGCTATCTGCCATTGATTTTGCCCTATTTTTGCGGCGGCGGCGCTTTCAATATCTTTCTGATCAGGCAGTTCATTCTCTCCATACCGAGAGAACTCGACCAAGCGGCCACGATAGACGGGGCTGGGTACTTCCGGATTTTGTTCAGCATTATTATGCCAGCGATTAAGCCCGCTATGATCGTCGTCGCCTTGTTTATTTTCATCGGCCTATGGAATGATCTGCTCCAACAGATGATTTACATCAATTCGAGCGAAAAATTCACCATAGCGTTGGGGCTTACCAATTTTAAAGGTCAATTAAAGCAAGATTGGTCGTTGACGATGGCAGCCACATGCCTGTCCTTTGCGCCAGGCGTCATTTTCTACCTGATTGGTCAAAAGTATTTTGTAGAAGGAATCACGTTGACCGGTATGAAAAGTTAATCTGGCTGTACAAAATAGAACCCCTTGAAGGATAATCCTTTAAGGGTTTTTTTCAGGTTGATATTTTTAAATAAATCTATTGTGACATCCCGTGTCCGGTCTTATGACGGTCATGAATGGCCTGTATAGTTTTTGCGGAAATTTAAAGGTGAGATCCCTTCTTTGGTTGAGAAGCAATGTGAGAAGTAGGAGGCGTGCTGAAAGCCACTCTCTTCCGCAACTCTCGCCATAGTCCAATTCGTTTGAATCAACAGCTTCTTGGATTGTTCGATACGAAATTGAAGCAAATAATCATTGGGGGTCATCCCGAACACTTTCAACATACATTTGGCGATGTAGTTAGGATGATAATTAAGATGCTCTTGTAAGAGGGAGTTGGAAATTTTTTTCGTATAATTTTGGCGAATAAATAGCTCAACTTTCTCAGCTAAATGAAAGGCAGTCATGTCGGTTGTTGAAATTAATTCACGGTTAATATGCTGCATAAACAATTGAAACGTATTCTGTTTCCGCCAATTGCGTTGGGAGCGCGATTCCTGTTCCAAATCGAAGAAATATTCTAAGATTTCTAAGGCTTTGTGATTGAGTTTCATATATTTGGGGATGAATATGGAATTCACTTCAGCATGATTTAGAAATGCCTTTTGTTTGTGATCCTCAATCAGAGTGTTCTGATTCTCTAAACACGCATCCATATCCATGTACTCATCCCAAGCGCCATACGTATGGAAATGGATCCAAAGGATTTCGGATTGTTGCTCACAAGGAGCGGTTCCAAAATGCGAAAGATCGGGTCTTAGAATGATGGCATCATTCTGCTGGAGCGTCCACTCATTCGTACCTTCGCCGATGAAAATAGTGCCCTTCTTAACGACGATGAGGTCGAAGGCACCGATGTTAGTTCTACTTATATGACTTTCTCCAATATCGTAGTAAGCGCTTCCGCAATCTAAAAAATAAGGAATCGGTGGAGCGATGAAGTGAAGAACGGTTGGTTTCATAGCCTACCTCTATAAGATCGAATTTGTATCCAACGTGTGCGATGGATATGCTTAGTTATATTTTACGTGATGTGCCTTGTGAAAGAAAGCGATTTTGGCGAGATATAACAAGAAGATAGGCTAATGCCCACTTGACATCCGTATTTAATATGTCATAATGATAATATCAAATCGACATTAAAGTTATGAAAGCAGGTGCCACAATGGACACGAACGAAAAAGAGTCGAACTACTCCTCCAATAAGTATCGGACACCGGACGGTGCACCGAGTGATATTGTTATTTTCACCATCACCTCAACGGAAAAGAACACAACCAAAAAGGCACTGCCGATTAGAGAACTAAAGGTTCTGCTCATACAAAGAAAACAATGGCCATTCGAGGGCCAATGGGCTTTACCTGGCGGGTTTTGCCAAGAGTCAGAGAGTATGTACACCTGTGCTCGGAGAGAGCTCCAAGAGGAGACGGGCGTTGCGGATGTTCATATGGAATATTTAAACGTCTACAGCGAACCTGGACGTGATCCGAGAGGATGGATCATTTCCCACGCTTTTTATGCTTTAGTTCATGAGAGATTGTTGGCTGAAAGGCGTGCCGATACAGATGCGTCTGATGTTCACTTATTTACGGTGGAGGAAGCGCTTGGGCTGACGTTGGCTTTTGATCATCGGGAGATATTGACGGATGCCTTGCATCAGATTCAGAAAAAGATGCTAACGACAACCATTGCCAAGGAGTTCCTTCCCGAAGAGTTCACCATTGGTGAGCTGTATCAAGTGATTCAAACGGTTGTGCCGCATTTTGAGGAAAGCAACTTCATCCGCAAAATTACCTCAACGCAAAGCCGCAAAGGCATTATTGAAGAAGCGGTGGATCGTAACGGAGAGCCGAAGCTTTCCAATCGCTACTCGCAGAGAGCTGCACAGCTCTATCGTTTCACGGATCTGACGCCTCAGCTGTCGATTTACAGCTAGGCGCTTCTCTTTTATCTTTTGATAATATCATATTGATAATATTAGCGCGTTGAAAGTTAATCTTGAGGAGGCGTTACGTATGAGAAAAGCATGGACGCTTGTGGCATTATTCGTCGGTATGGTTGCGATTGCGATGTACACGTCATCAACGGCAATTGAGATCGTCGCGACTACGACAGGCTTGTTGTGCGTATGGTTAACAGCGAAGGAAAACATCTGGTCATGGCCAATTGGACTGGTCAATGTGGGTTGTTTCTTCGTGATGTTCTGGGAAGAGAAATTATATGCGGATACGATGCTGCAGGTGTTCTTTTTCGTCTTGAGCGTGTATGGTTGGATCATTTGGCTGACGAAAAGAGAAGGTACCAAGGTGCGTCCGACTAGACAAATAACACCGAGACTCACGTTTATATTAAGTGTATGTTTGGTGGTGATGACCCTGCTCTGGGGCTATGTGCTACAAACGTACACGGATGCCTCGATTCCGTATGCCGATTCTTTCATTGCTACGTTAAGCCTCCTTGCACAGTATCTGCTTTCGTCCAAAGTGCTAGAAAATTGGCTCATCTGGATTGCTGTTGACGTGATGTCGGTAGCGATGTATGCGTACAAAGATTTGTATGCTGTGGCCTTCTTATACCTTATTTTCTTGTTCATCGCCACCGCTGGATATGTTGGATGGAAACGTGAACTACACAACATAGAACGGAGGAATCTCATATGTCACAAAACAACAGAACAGGTTTAACTTTAGGCAAGTTTGCACCCCTGCATGCAGGTCATCAATTCATGATTGAGACTGCGATCAAGGAGATGGATGAAGTGATCGTTGTCATCTATGATTGTCCAGAAACGACGGATATCCCTTTGCGTGTGCGATCCAATTGGATTCGTACCCTTTACCCGCAGGTGCATGTTATCGAAGCGTGGGACGGTCCCGTTGAAATAGGCGATACGCGGGCGATTAAAAGGACGCATGAAGCCTATATCCTGCAGAAGCTGGAGGGGCGGAAGATCACACATTTCTATTCCAGTGAGTTTTATGGTGATCACATGAGCGCGGCTTTGGGGGCAGTTAATCGCCAGGTTGATCCGGATCGGGACACGTTTCCGGTCTCGGGCACGCAAGTGCGGGGGAATCCTTTTGATAATAGAAAGTTTCTGAGTCCGGTTGTTTATAAAGATCTGATTACCAAAGTCGTATTTCTTGGTGCTCCCTCGACGGGGAAATCCACGCTTACTGCTTACATGGCGAAACAGATGGATACAAGTTGGATGGTGGAGTACGGACGGGAATATTGGGAGAAGCACCAGGTGGATCGCAGATTATCGTTAGAGCAGTTGGAAGAGATCGCGGAGGGGCATTTGGCAAGAGAAGAGTTACTTGTGAAAGAAGCGCGAGATGTCCTCTTCGTGGATACTAATGCGATTACAACGTATATGTTTTCCCATTATTATCACGGTACGGCTACGCCACGTTTGACTCAACTGGCTGTGGATGCGGCGTCGCGGTATGAGCTTGTTTTTGTATGTGATACGGATATTCCTTATGCGGATACTTGGGATCGTTCGGGAGAGGTGCAGCGATTTGTGTTCCAGAAGCAGATTATTGCTGATCTCAAAATGAGACAGATCCCGTATTTCCTATTACAAGGAACGCTCGAGGAGAGAGCAGAGAAAGTCTGTCATATTTTGAAATCATATCAGAAATATCATAGCTTGAGTGAATGTATAATGAAGCCAAACAGGTAGCGGTTGGAAGGAGTAATGTGCATGAACAAACACGACTTGTTGAATAAAATCAAAGGCGGGATCTACGGCGTCGCGATCGGTGATGCGTTAGGCGGTACGACCGAATTCATGAGTGTCCTGGAAATCCAAGCGAGATATGGCTATTTGACGGAGATCATTGGTGGGGGCGTTTGGCGATTGGAGCCTGGTGAAGTGACAGATGATACGATGATGACGTTGTGTGTGGCGGAGGGGATTTTGGAAAACCCAGCACACCCTTTGGATGCTATCGGTGATCAGTTCATGAAATGGTACCAAACGAGACCGAAAGATATCGGCAACATCATCAGACATACCTTTGAAAATGTGAAGGAGAGTTGGTTCGAGGCGGCTTATGTCACGCACATTGAAATGGGCCAAAGTGCTGGGAATGGTTCACTGATGCGCTGTTTGCCAGTAGCGTTGGCGTACACGGAGTGGAAAGATATCGAGCGAATTTCCCATATGCAATCGAAAATGACCCACTATGACGAAAGATGCAATGAGGCTTGCATCCTCTATAATCGCATTGCTTTCCGGCTGCTCCAGGGGGAAGAGTTGAAAGAGGTCATCCAGCAGGAGCTGATTGGAACGGAGTATGAACGTATACTTACGTCCGAGCCTAGTTGCGAAGCTACCGGCTTCGTTGTGAATACGTTCCGCTGGGTGCTCCACATTTTGCTGGAAGCTTCCGACTTTAGTGAAGTTGTTCAAAAGGCGGCTAACCTAGGCGAAGACTCGGATACGATAGGTGCCATTGCCGGTGGGTTGGCAGGCATTTATTATGGCTATGATGGGATTCCTGCTAAATATGCGGAGGCGATCCTGATTAGGAAGCGGTTGGATGCGATTGCGGTGAGGTTGGTTGGGTTGAGGGATGGGTTGTAGCGATATGAAAATGACTTACGGACAAAGTGAAAGCACCTGAACAAGGTAGCGCTCACTCTGTCCTTTTTTTCATTTCTGGGGTTTGGGGAAGCGACAGCCAAGTGAATAACTGGATTTTCTCCAGCTAATCCAAGCGAATTTACGGTATTCCGCAAACTAACTGGATTTCCTCCCGTTATTTCAGACCAATACCTCCAAACGGGGCATTTCGACCAAAATTAGAGGTAGAAAATCCAGTTAAACTCCCCAGAGGCTAATTTTGCCCGGAAATAGATGTAGGAAATCCAGTTAATCCCCATAAGCTACGCAGACTGGGAGACATAAGTTGGCTATATGGTATGAAAATGACCCAAGTCCCCACTACTTAATATCTTGTAAGAAATTCTAGAAATCACAGAAATTTATCCGATTAGCGGATGCTAAGATACACATATAAACAAAGACGAGGTGATGACATGCAAGCAAAACTGGCAACGGACGCCCATCCCACCCCGAAGAAACGGGATTCATGGATAAGAACAATACAAAGATATAAAGTCATGTATGCGCTCTTATTTCCGGCATTAGTGTACTTTGCCGTATTCAAATATATTCCAATGGCGGGAATCATTATTGCTTTTAAAAACTATAACCTAGCTTTGGGACTATGGGATAGCCCATGGGTGGGACTTAAGAATTTCAAAGATTTTATCAATGGCGTTTATTTCTGGGACATTATGCGAAATACGATCATCATATCGCTGTATAAGCTATTGTTCGGTTTCTCTGCTCCTATCGTACTGGCTTTGCTTCTCAATGAAGTGTATACCCAATGGTTTAAGAAAATTGTGCAGACGATCACGTATCTACCCCATTTTCTATCTTGGGTCATTGTTTATGGACTGATGGTGGCGTTACTAGCACCAGGGGATGGCCTTTTTAACATGATTTTTAAGCAAAATGGGATTCAGCCGATCTCCTTCCTAACGGAACCTGCCTGGGGTAGACTGCTGATCATCCTATCTGAAATATGGAAGGATATTGGCTGGGGAGCGATCTTGTACCTTGCCGCATTAGCGGGCATTGATCCAAGTTTATATGAAGCAGCTCGCATGGATGGGGCTTCCAAGTTGAGACAGTTATGGCATGTCACATTACCCGGCATTCGAGGCGTCATAATTTTAATGCTAATCCTGAAATTAAGTCATATTCTGGACGCTGGATTTGACCAAATATTCATGTTTGCCAACAGCTTTAACCAGGAGAAGATCGATATTATCGACACATGGGTATACCGTGAAGGGTTGGAGCGTCTTAAGATTGGTTTGGCTACGGCTGTGGGATTGTTTAAAGCTATCATCGGATTTGCTTTAGTTTTGGCTGCGAACAAGATTGCCAAAAAATTCGATGGGCAAATTTGGTGAGGTGGTTTTATAGATGATTAATCTAACAGTCGGGGAAAAAATATGGCAAGTAGTCGTATATTCTATTCTTATTATACTAGCCCTACTTTGCTTACTTCCCTTTTTATATGTCGTTGCCGTATCCGTGACGCCAGAATCGGAAGTAGTGAGAAAAGGGATTGTGATCATACCAGAATCCTATACGTTCTTAGCCTATAAAGAGGTATTCATTTCGCATGGTATAGGGCAGGCGTATAAAATTACGTTGTTTCGAACGATCGTAGGCACGGCGCTTAATGTACTCTTTACGGTACTAGCTGCTTATCCATTATCCAAAAAATATTTGCCAGGGCGCAGCACATTTTTAATCTTCATTGTGTTTACCATGATGTTCAGCGGAGGATTAATTCCGACGTATTTGTTAATCCGCTCACTGGGATTGTTAGACAGTCCATGGGTATTAATTATTCCGACTCTGATTAGTGCATTTAATCTGGTTATTATTAAAGGCTTTTTCGAGCAATTGCCTGCTGAAATCGAGGAATCGGCAAGAGTCGACGGCGCAAGTGAGCTTCAAGCGCTATGGAGGATCATTTTACCCCTCTCTATGCCCGTGCTTGCCACAATTTCCTTATTTTACGCCGTAGGGCATTGGAACAGTTATTTCGATGCCATTGTTTATTTGAATGATGCGAACTTAATGCCGCTGCAAGTTGTCTTGCGCAACATTCTGCTTAACATTGCATCAGAAAGCGCTGAATCGATGGCTAATTCCGGAACTGTGAGCAAGTTTGCTGTGCAAATGGCTGCTGTCGTCGTGACGACGGTTCCGATCTTAATCGTGTACCCTTTTATGCAAAAGCATTTTACAAAAGGTGTACTCATGGGATCGATTAAAGGTTAAAAGGCAATTCCTACCTAGGTTGTTACGGGGACACCGTGATAATATAGATACAAGCAAAAGGAGAGGTCAATATGGAACGTAAAAAAATTACATGGACTGTTCTGGCTGCTATAGTAGGGCTCGGAACGCTATTGTCAGCATGTGGGAACCAAGAAGAAGTTAAGCAGACAGCTTCGAGCAGCCCTCAATCCGAGGCTAACAAGTTTGCGACCAAAATGAAGATTTCGATGTTTAACCAAGGTACGTTCAATGCTGCCGCTCCGCTACCTCCACGTGAGGAGGATATTCAACGCCAAATGTTGGAAAAGGCGATGAACATTGACTTGGATATGACGATTCCTCAAGCTGGGCAAGCAACAACTAAACTCAATACACTTATTGCAGGTGGAGATATTCCCGATTTGCTCTTCTTGAAGAGTCGTTCCGATCTCGCACAATATTATGATCAAGGTGTTCTTGCAGATTTGACCCCATACTTAGATCAATTTCCTGAATTGAAGAAGCGTTTTGCTAAAGACTCTTGGGAGGCGACATCCTATCTGGGCAAAACGATTGGAGTTCCCGGTTATGATAATGTAAACGGTATCAGTCGTAGCTTCTTCATCCGTAATGATTGGTTAAAAAAGCTAGGCTTGAAAGTGCCGACAACCCCTGACGAATTGTTCGAAGTGATGAAAGCCTTTACGGAGAAAGACCCAGACGGAAATGGCAAGAACGATACGTACGGATTCATAGGCGGTATGAATAAAGAAGGCAATCTGCAAACCTATGGTTTTGATAGCTTGATGTGGATGTTTGGTGTCAATCCTCCCTCCGCCATTGATGTGAAAGATAACAAACCTGTGTACTTATTTATTGATCCTAAAATGAAGGAAGCACTCGCTTACATTAATAAAATGATGACAGCGAAAGTGGTGGACCCAGACTGGGTGACGATGAATACACCTGATCTATTGGACCAGAAGTTATTTAAAGGTAAAGTTGGCTTTATGATTAGAGATGCCCGCAGACTGGAGCCGGATTATCAGCAGAAAATGAAAGAAATCGGCGGAGAGATACCAGAATGGATCGTTATTCCTCCAATGAAAGGGCCTTACGGGGATCAAATCGTAGAGAGAAAATCGTTCCAAGGCAATTCATGGGCCATTTCCAAGAAAGCGGATAAGGAAAAAATCATTCGAATCCTGGCTATGCTGGAATATATGTTTACGGACAAAGAAGCCTATCCGAATTTCGCATACGGAATTAAAGGGATTCATTGGGATGTCGTAGACGGCAAGATCAAAAATAAAACCTCTGAATTATCCAAGGAAGTGAAAGAGAAATACTTATGGGTGGATCATTATAGAATGCCGCGCCGTGGCGATGATGCCGAGTACTTCAGCTTCCAGAATCCGAAGACGGCAGAAGCTTTCACGAACAATCAGCAATATGTAGGTCTTACTTTGCCTGGTAACTTGTTGACGGCAGATCCGAGTGATTCTTTGGCAGCTGACCGCACACGTTTTATTAATGAAAGCTTAGTCAAATTTATGTCTGGCAAAGATCCTCTAACCAACTGGGATAATTTCCTCAAAACATTGGATACCAAGTTCGACATGCAAAAATATAAGGATACAGCCGTGAAACAATTTAAAGAAGCAGGTTTAATCAAGTAAATGAACGAAGAGAGTGGCGATAAATCGCCCCTCTCTTTGTTGTCCTATGCTATGCTGAGTTTACTACAGATGTAAAAGGAAGATGAGCGATGCGAAGAAGAATCAGCTTGCCTATAAAACTATTTATGATCGTGTTCGCGTTTGTCTTAAGCTGCATCATCTTAATAAGTCAATTGTCCTATCGCTATGTCCAAAAGGAAATCAGAACCAACGACATTTATTACACAAATCAAATATTGGATAAAGTTGACCAGTATTTAACGGTTAATTTTTCCTCCTTCCAGACGATCTTGTTCTCAGTCGAAACATCGGTGAAAGCAAACATTTCCAACACAGAAGTGATAAAAAAGCAATTAAGAGAGCTCTATGAGCTTAACAGTAATTATGTAAGTAACATTTATTTGATTAATAGCGATTTATCCATTCTAGGCGGAAGTACGACTACGCGAATTTTTGATGAACCTTTATCGGATAGAAAACCTTTGTTTGATGCGGCTGACAAAAACAAACGAACTACCTTTGTCAGTGATCCTTATATATCGAAGTATTCTGGCTGGACCGTTACAATGGTGCGATATCTGAACGGCACTCCGACTCCTATGGCTATTGCCGTAGATTTGGATCTAAATGCCATTGAAGAAACCTTGTTTAAGATTAATAAAAAAGAACAAATGAATCTGGCCCTGATTACCACATCGGGTAAAATCATTGCTGGATTTTCGGAAAATAGAGGACCTATAAGTATTCAAGACCATACTTTTTCAATTGGTGAAATGTCAGCCGAACAAATTTTGGATACGACGGGAACAAGCCTTCAACTCCATACCAAAGATGGCTTACCCGTCTCCATTCTGAAGAAACCGACGGAGAAATTCAATTGGTTCCTCATCTCGATGAACGATGAATCTCGTCTAGAAGCTGCGTTGTCCAGATTGGAAAACTATTATCTCGGACTTCTAGTTGCAGGCCTGATCTTGAGTTTGTTCATTTCCTTTTTTATCGCCAAGTATATAAGGAATCCGCTCTATGCACTCAAAACAACGATGAAGCGGGTAGAGCAGGGCGATCTGACTACGACAGTTATCATTAAGCGAAATGATGAATTCGGGGATCTTTCCCGCGCATTCGATCGTATGCTGCAGCAAATTATGGAGCTGATTCGGCGAGCAGAGCTTCATAATGAACTGGAACGGAAACTTGAAATTCAAGTGCTGCAATCGCAAATAAACCCTCATTTTCTGTATAACACGTTAGGGTCTATCAGCAATGTCATACGTCTCGGGCAATTAGAGAAAGTAGATGTGGTGATCGGATCTCTCATTTCCTTATTGGAATACGGGATCGCCGACGCTGCAGAGAAGGTTTCACTACGTCAGGAGTTGCGCAATGTCTCGGACTATATCAAGATTCAGAACATCCGTTATAACAGGCACTTCAACTTGATTGAACAAATCGAAGATGAATTAATGGACTTTCCAGTGTTTCGAATGCTGCTGCAGCCCATTGTGGAGAATAGTATCTTTCATGGCTATAACGGAGGGGGAATCGAAGGCTCGATTACGATTCATGCCTACAGGGAGGGCAGCTCCGTCATCATCGAAGTCATTGATCAAGGTGAGGGCATTCCGGCAGATCGCATCGAACATATTTTAAAGGCAGACCCAGGTAATCCGGAAGTAAAGAGGAAAAGAATCGGGTTAAATAACATTCATGGTCGAATAAGACTTCACTACGGGGAGCAGTTTGGGCTCCAAATCATAAGCAAACCTCAGGAATTTACCAGTGTCCGCGCCGTATTCCCGGTAGGCTCGTTTAAAGGAGATGCATGAAAAGTGAGAGACTACACTTGCTTCATTGTCGACGATGAAGATCTAATCATTCAACGACTGGAACTATTTTTTAGCGAGC
The DNA here is from genome assembly GCF_059692015.1 of Paenibacillus sp. J22P165. Taxonomy (NCBI): domain Bacteria; kingdom Bacillati; phylum Bacillota; class Bacilli; order Caryophanales; family Paenibacillaceae; genus Paenibacillus; species Paenibacillus sp. J22P165. The sequence goes on from NZ_JCAUAP010000001.1 coordinate 323,544, forward strand.
TTTCCCATAAGGAAAGGCGATTCCATGTTGTGGGCAAAGCGAATAATGGACAGAAGGGGATAGAGGAGATTTTAAAGCTCAAACCGGATATCGTCATCTCTGATATCGTTATGCCCAGAATGGATGGGATAGCCATGATTGAACAGTTAAAGCCGGAGCTGCCGCATACTCAATTTATTCTTTTGACTGCCTATTCGACATTTGAATATGCACAGCGAGCTATTCATGCCAATGTATTGGAGTACATTGTTAAGGTTCCTTTGAATGAAGCAGATTTGGATCGAGCTTTGGGTAAGGCGGCTGGAATATGGGATGAGGTTAGGAAAAAGGAAGAGGAATTTCAATCCTTAAACATATCCGTGCTTGAAAATAAATATAGAGTTCGTAAGCAATTTTTTAACGAACTGATCAGAGGCGAGATACCCGCTCAGCGGGCATCGAATTTTGTAGATAGCATGCAATCCCATGTCTTTCAAGCTAACTTTTGCTGCTTTATTGTAGAAATGAATCTGTATGAAAATTTTCGAAATGAATATTCGGCGGTTGACCAGAACATCTTGAAATATGCGATTACGAATGTCATCGAAGAAACGGTGATGAACTGTGGCAGGGGCGTAGCTACGGATCTATCCGATAATCGTTTTATTGGTTTTCTTTCCTGGGAAAATAATCGAAGTAGCATGGATACGGAAAATGCCTGCCAGGCTTTGGGAAGTCAGATCGTCTCTCATTTGCAGCAGTTTTTGAATCAAAGGGTGTCTGTCGCTTTTGGCGGTCCGCATCGAGGCTGGGAATCCATCAAACAAGCTTATAAGGAAGCGCAAAGTGTGAGTGAGGATTTCTATTATCATGCAGAAAAAGTAGTCAAAACACCCGCGCATCGATTCCATTACCAAAATGACAGAAGAGTAGATTTTCAGCAGAAACTGGCTGATTTTCTGGTATGGGTGCAGAGACAGGTTTCGAAGGAAGAGCTGGAGAAACAATTTGCTGACTTGAACCAATTTGCTACCGAGCATAAAATCCATAGGTCCATCATGGCGCCTATGCTTCGAGACTTGTATAGAGATGTTGTTATGAAATTTAAATCGGGGAACACCTCGACGACGGAAATAGCAGATTTCCCGATCGAATTTATGGCATTTCGGGAGCAGTTAGCTTATATTAGCGACTTTACATTCGAATATGTACACGCTGGTCAACTTTTGCATCGGGCAGAAATCATGAGAGCTATGCGGTTTATAGAGAAAAACTTGAAACAGCGTTTAACCCTGGAGGCTATCGCTGAGGATGTGAACTTAGCGCCATCGTATTTTAGCAGCCTTTTTAAGAAAACAATGAACGAGGGTGTTATCAGCTACATCAACCGTAAAAAAATCCAATTGGCGCTCGAACTGTTAAATGTGCAGGATTATTCGTTATTGGAATTATGCGAGGAAGTAGGCATTGTCAATGAAGGGTATTTTTGCAAACTCTTTAAAGAATATACGGGTGATACGCCTAAGCAATATCGGATAAAAATAACACGGTATGAATCTAAATAAAATATGAGTTTTTCTTGAAATCCTGTAAAAAAAACCAGTTCAAAAAGACTAACATGATAGATGTATCTTATCATGGAGGTTATCAAAATGGAGCTTATTAAAGCGGATGTAACCGTCGTCGGCGGAGGTATTGCGGGGATTTGTGCTGCGATTGCTGCTGCTCGTCAAGGGCTGAAGGTGTCACTTATTAATGATCGGCCAGTTCTTGGGGGGAATGCCAGCAGCGAGGTTAGGGTTCATATCAACGGGTCGGCCTATCTCGGGAAAAGTCCATCCTATTATGCGCGTGAGGGCGGGTTAGTGGAAGAACTCAAGATGAAGATTTTCCACTATAATCCGTTATATAACAAAAAACTTATGCTTTCGCTTTCGGATACGGTCTTGTTGGATATGGTGTATGCTGAGCCTAACATTTCGCTATTTCTGAATACATGCGTGCATGAAACGGGCATGGAGAACGGTAGAATCACATGGGTGGAGGGTATTCAATTAGCTTCGGAAAGGAAATTCCGATTTGAAAGCCGAACCTACATCGATTGCTCTGGCGACGGGGTTGTCGGCTATCAGGCAGGTGCTCACTTCCGATGGGGGAGAGAAGCGAAGTATGAATACGGGGAAGATTTGGCTCCAGAAGTAGCGGATCATTACACCATGGGAGATACGATTCTTTTCCAAGCCCGTGATGTAGAATATTCCGTTCCTTACAAGAGGCCAGGCTTTGCGTATGATATAACGAAGTTGCCTTTTTTTGAAAGTATCCGAAAAGGTTTGAATCATCGAGCTTTCCCTAGGAAGATCAATGGTCTTGGCGGCTTGTGGTGGCTGGAATACGGCGGTCATATGGATGTTATCACCAACAATGAAGACATTGCCCTGGAGCTGCGGAAATTAGTTTATGGGATTTGGGATTATATTAAAAATAGCGGCGAATTTGATGATGTCGACAATCTCATCTTGGATTATGTGTGCCCCATTCCGGGCAAGCGGGAGTCGAGGCGGTTTATTGGGAATCACATGTTGTCTCAAAATGATCTGACCACAAAACCGCATTTTGATGATGCTGTATCCGTGGGTGGATGGTATATGGATTTACATGCGGCTAAGGGCATCTACGATGAGGGACCAGCTACTGCCTGGAATTTTGTGCCTGGCCTGTACAATATCCCGTTTCGCAGTTTATTTTCGCAAAATATTCCTAACCTCATGTTCGCTGGTCGTAATATAAGCGCTACCCATGTTGCTTTTGGATCAACAAGGGTAATGGCAACCTGCGGTTGTATGGGGCAGGCAGTTGGAACAGCCGCTTCGTTATGCTTAAAATATGACGTAGACCCAGCAGACATCGTCGAAGCTCATATGAAGGAGCTGCAGTCGCTGTTGCTTCGTGACGGGCAAACGATTGTAGGGCTTAAAGAGAAATTGGATCCTTACTTCGCTGATGGATTACGCGTAAGTGCCTCATCTCAGCGCAGCTATGAGAATCTTCATCCGACCGAAGCGATTTCCTTGGAGCAAGGGGTATGTTTGGTTCTGCCAATTGAGACATCCGTGGCGGAGAGCGTACGGATCCAAATTAAAAATAGTTCCGAACATTCGGAAATGCTGCATGTGAAGTTGTTTGGCGGGGATCGGAAGGAAAACTATATTCCCACCAACCCGTTGAAAGAATACAGTTTAGCTATTTCAGCTGGACATGACGACTGGATTACGCTGGAATTGGGCTGCGAGAAGCCAGAGGACGACAAAATTTACATCGTATTGGAAGGTACGTCGAGCCTTGCCGTTTACGGCAATGAAGAGAAACTGACTGGAGCGGTCAGCTTCCATTATAGGCCGGAGGAGCCATCCAGATTGAAGAAGTTCAATAAGAGCATCTGCTTCAAGGATCTGCTGCCACACCAGAATATGTACAATCCTGAGAATGTCGTCAACGGTTACTCCAGACCTTATGGTCTGCCGAATGGCTGGATTTCCGAACGTACGGAAGGACAGGAGTGGTTGGAACTCTGTTTTGCAAGCCCTAAAAGTCTGGATGAAATGCATCTCGTTTTCAATTCACAGTTGGATTTGGAGCATTTCGACGATCCGATCGAGCCCCTTATGCAAGATTATGATGTGACCTTGACTTTTGAAGACGGAACCGAGAGGGAAATCAGTATCCGTGGCAATTATCACACGTTGAATAAACATAAGGTGGATGCGAAATGTGTAACCCGAATCCGAATTGATTTCTGCGCAACTTACGGTTCGCCTTATCATGAAGTTTTTGCTGTCAAATTGTTTGCTCCCAAAAATGATAAGTGAGGTCAGGTGAAGTCGTGATGCAGGAATTATTCCCTCGAAGAGGGTTACCTAATGTCATTCAGAAGTTAGAAAACGGGGAAACGGTGACAATTGTCTATTTTGGCGGCAGTAATACTCGTTCTCAGGGATACAGGGTGATGACGGCGGATTGGCTGCGGGGGCAGTATCCCGAGGCGGATATCCGCTGTGTAAATGCAGGAATTGACGGTACTGGATCGGATTTGGGATGTGCCCGTTTGGAGAGGGATGTCCTGCGCCATCAGCCTGATCTTGTGTTTGTTGAATTTGTCGGTAACGATGGCGGAGTGCCAGAGTCGAAGGCGCGGATCGAAGGCATTGTCCGTCAGATCCGCAAGATGAGCCGGTTTACTGATATTCTGTTCGTGTATACGCTCAAGGAGCGGGATGTGGCCGGATTTCAGTCCGGGGAATACCAAAAGGGTGCTATTATGCAAGATGAAGTAGCTGACTACTATGGTATTCCTTCGATTCATTTGGGTGTGGCAGTCAGTCAATTGGTGACGGAGGGCAAGCTTGTTTTCACTTCAAAGGCAGGAGAGTCCTTTCCTGGGGCTATTGTTTTTACGCATGATGCGATCCATCCACTAATCCCTGAAGGGCACCAGATTTACACGGATACGATCACTCGGTCCTTTGAGCGAATCCGTGAACTTGGGGTTAGTTCGGGAGCTGTTGAACATAACCTGCCTCAGGATACTTTGGTCCCAGCCAATCCTTGGGAGTACGCTGCAATGATGCCACTGGAAGGGCATGCCCAATTATCAGCAGGATGGTCTTACGTGACTCCTGATGAATTTGAGCTAGCCCGCAAGTACGATTGGTTGTTTCCCGGCTTGTGGCGAGCGGTCGATCCTGGAGAGGCTATCACGGTGCAGTTCCAAGGCACGCACATCGGGCTGTTCGATATCGGGGGACCGGATTCTGGCCGATTGAAGGTGACGGTGGATGGCGGAGAGCCCTTCCTTGTCGACCGATTCACATCCTACAACGATCACAATCGAAATCAGTTTGTATTCTTGCCAGAGCTTCCGAATGGGAGCCATACGGTTCGTTTTGAAATCGACTCGGAGAAGACAGACAAAGCGGCTGTGTTTGAAGCATCCGGCAATGAGCGAAGCAGGCAGCATGTTCAGGAGCATCCGGATTGGTACAATCAAACGGTGATCCAGCTTGGGAAGTTGTTGTTGGTGCAGCCGCCCGTATAATGGATGAGATTCACATTGCCATGTGGAAGACCTGACGTAGCAAGTATAAGAGGCTGTCCATAAGTAGATTCTTCTACTTGTGGACGGCTTTATTGTTATGTCTGCGATGATGAGATTGCTGGTTACGAGCTGAGCCGGGGAGAATGGAGTAGGAGGAGGGTTTGAGCGTAGAAGTAGAGGTAATGGTGTATCCGCAAATAGGACATCCTCGTTCCCTTTCGAGGGAGGATTTTACTTAAAATCTTATAAGAAATTCTAGAAATCCAAGAAATTTCAGGGTCATGCGAGATGCTATGATACATAAGACGGAGGGTGATTAGCCAGACGAATAGGGCTATTGCTTCTTTGCGACCATGTTAACGAAGGAGGAAATGATATTTTGAAAGCGCAAACAATGTTTGGGGAGGATGTGAGTTATATGATAGTAAAGAAACTGTTCTTAATCGTTTTAATGATGACGATGATAGTGCCAATAAGCTTTTTCGGAATAAAGACCGCTAAGGCGGAGTCCTTACCTTACAAGACAATCATCATCGATGATGGGAGTATTGCGGTTGATGGAGTTGTGACCCCTGATGCAGATAATGTGAATAACGGATACTCAGCCCCAAATTGGACCACAAGTACAGGGGTGAAGGGGTATGATAATTCCAGTTCCAAATACACTAGTACAGCAGGCAGAACCATATCGTGGAATCCACGATTGGCTGCAGGAACGGCGAGAATATCGTTCTATAAGCTCGATTGGGCGGATAAAGCAGATAGCAATGTGAAAATCGAAATCGTTCATAATGGCACGACGGATGTTCAATTTATAGATTTGAGACCTTCATTCGGGGCACCTGTGGGATGGGTTGACCTAGGAGAGTTCTATTTTTCCGGGAATGGTGAAGAAGTCGTTAAATTAACTCGGTCTACCAGCAGCACCAGCACGATACTTACGCGAGCGGACGCGGTCAAGTTCGAAGGGAATATTCAGCAAAAAGAGCCTCATAAGACGATCATTATTGATAATGGAAGCATCACGACAGACGGTGTCGTCACTACCGATGTGGATAACAAGATTAACGGATACTCCGCTCCATATTGGAGCACAAGCACGGGCGTGAAAGGGTACAATAATTCCAGTTCCAACTATACAGATGCTGTGGGAAGAACGATCACATGGAATCCGCGATTGGAAGCAGGAACGGCGAAAATATCATTTTACAAATTGGATTGGGCGGATAAAGCAGATAGTAATGTGAAAATTGAAATTGTGCATAATGGGATTACGGATGTCATGTTCATGGATCTAAGACCTTCATCAGGTCCCTCCGCCGGATGGGTTGATTTGGGGAACTATTATTTCAGTGGTGATGATACGGAGTTTGTCAGGCTGACACGAACGCAACCTACGACCGGAACGATCATTACGCGGGCTGACGCGGTCAAGTTCGAAGGGAACATTCGGCAGCAAGCGCCACCGTTGCCTCCGCTGCGCAGCCGCACTTTGGCGAATCTCAGTTATACGGAGAAAGGCAGCATTGAAAATGCCAACTATAAAGCGACTTTCTATGAAGCCGCTTGGGATGGCGGCAAATCCATCGTTCGTGATCTGTTCTACAAGGACACGGGTACGGGGAATTGGGTGCCAACCAATACTGTGTCGGAAAGACTTGAAGAACAGTGGGTCTTATTGGATGGGAATGCGGGGAGTCGAACCAATTACTACGATACGATGAACAAACGCTGGATTACCTTTGATGGGATCAGTTTCCCTGATAGCCAGACTGCCGTATTAACCGATTCGTTGCATGGCAGCGATTACGATTTACAAGTGAACTGGTCCATGTCAGGGGATAAACCGGATGTTTCTTACAACTTTACACCTCGTCGGAATGGTAATTATGTGATTGGCTATCAATCTTTCACAACGGAGTCAGTCACTGGTGTTAACGAAGTGCTAAATGGCTTTAGGTCGCATGCCAAAATGGTAGGTTCGGTTGAATCAACTAGCTTGAGGGAGTTAAGCGCTCCGATGAGTCTGGTTGAAAAGAATGACGGTGCGGGGAATGCTCTGTCTTATGGCGTATTTGTACCTTCTGAGGAACTTCCAATCGAGTTTGAACCGACAGGAGGCGTCTCCCAACAACGGCTTGGCATGAGTCTTGTCAACAACGAAGGCAGCGTGCAGCCGATCATCTACGCTCCTCAACTAGGGACGTATTCGCAAATGAATGCAGAAAGCACCTATCAATTTCATATGGGGCTAATCGCTCAGAAAGGCAGTCTGTATAAAGCCTACGAGGATATTCTCCGCACGGAATACGATTATTCAGCATACCGGGAAAATGTCGCCGATCAGTCGCTTACTGACGCGATGTTCAATATGATCGATTTGATGAAGATAGAGCCGCAGGGGGACGATTCTGTCAATTATGTCCCGTCGCCAAGCGGGTGGTGGAACCGGGCCAAGGGCTTCATTGATATCGAGAATGAGGATAGTGTGCGAACTACATCGAATGCGGCTCTTCTGGGGGCTTATTATTTGACCGGGGACGACCAGCTTTACGATACAAGGGCATTGCCGTTGATTCAGTACGGGGTATCACGAAATGGTATCGGTTGGTCGCCGACACAGAAGCCCGTATACAGCGTACCTTCGTTATGGAAAATGGCAACCTTGCCGTTCGATGTTTCAAGCGTAGCTGCTGTCAATCAAATGCTGGGCACTTCGGCAGGCATTGAGGCACTGGGGCAGGAAGAGTATCTTGTGCGAGATCCTGATCAGAAAGATCGGGGGCCTGTCATTCAACCCCTTATGATGTATCGGATGACGGGGGATGCGCAGTATTTGCAGGATGCCAAGGATGCAGCCGACAACTATATCGCTCAAAATATCGATATACCTGCAACCACGAATGTGAGTAAAAATGAGTTTATCTATTATTATAGCAAGCTGTGGATGGAGATCTTGGAGCTGTATGAGGAAACGAAAGATCCTAAATACTTGAATGCCGCGTACAAGGAAGCCAAACAGTACGCCACCATGTTCGTTGCTCGCCCGGTTCCTGAAGGCACCGTTACGATTCCACAGCCGGAGACGTATAATTACGCGGAGTCGTTCCATTGGCCAGAAAGTGGGAAGTACGACTATCCTAGAAGCAAGCTTCCTGAAGATGTAGCAGGGGGCGTAGAAGCGGACAGTTGGCTTGTTTCACCCAATGGGTTGACGTTTGAAGCGGGAAGTACAACCGGCTATTACCGGATGAATGCGCAGGAGGCTCCGTTTATGCTGAGGTTGTCGCTCTATACAGGCGATAAACTACTGCAGGATATCGCTCATAATGCGGTCATCGGACGCTATTCCAACTATCCAGGTTATTACTATAAGGGCTTCGCCGTAAGTCAACTGGAGCCGGATTTTCCGCTGGAAGGTCCAAGCGGAGCTACATCCATCTATTATCACCATATGCCGGCGCAGCTCGGGCAAACGATGGATTATTTGATCACGGAACAATCGCTGAAATCGAATGGAAGTATTACATTCCCTTCCGTATTTGAAACGAATTTTTTATGGTTCAAATATCACCTCTATGGGAATAAGCCAGGTCAATTTTACGGCAATTCCAACGTGTGGCTCTGGATGCCCAAGGGGATTATTGAGACCAACCATCCACAATTGAACTGGATAACGGGAGAAAGCGGTAATAAATTCTACATCAGCTTAAGTAACGAATCGACATCTGAGGTACAGACTCCGATCGAATTGAATGCGCAATTGATCGGCTTCAACCCAGCACAAAATTATAACGTAACCATCATCCGTGATAACGGCACACCAGAACAAACTGTTATGAGTGGTGGAGTCATTCAGGCAACAGTTTCGGGCAATGGAATAACCGCTATCATTGTGGAGGGGCTCGACATTGATGTGCCGCTGCACCAAGTTAGTACGGCCGATACATCGGATGCAAGCTATTTCTTCGATGTGCACAGTCCAATCGATGCTGTTAAAGGCATGCTCATCGTCAAGCCAGACGAAACGTCCTACGATGCTTACGTGGAGGCAAAAACGACAAAGCCTGCTACAATCCACTACTCTTTAGATGGTGGGGTCACGTACACGACCGTTCCAGATACGATTTATCCGATGGAATGGTCGATACGGGTAAATGATTTATCAAAGACTTTCACCTATTATGTGGAATCTGACGGCAAACAGACCCGCAAGCGATCGCTATATCTGCCTGATCATGTAGCGGTAACGCCAGTACAACCGGAATGGCAGGATGCCTCATTTATCATTGTAGATAATACCGAAGCGGAGACAGAAGGCGTCTGGATTCGAGATACAACGGCTAATGACTACTACTACGATAACTATGTGTATGCCAAATCAACTACGGGCACAGCAACAAGCACAATGAAATGGCGGCCGGAGTTGCCGGAAAGTGTCACTTATAGCGTGTACTACAAACTGCCGCAAATCACTGCTACAAGCGAAAATTGGGCAACAAATGCTTCTTTTACCGTTTATTATAGCGGGGGCTCCGAGACAGTTACCGTTGATCAGACAACGGCCAATGGGACGTGGGTGTTCCTAGGAGCGTATCCTTTTGCAGCAGGGGATAGTGGGTATGTTGAATTAACGAATAAGGCTAACAAGTCCAGGGTAGTTGCCGATGCCATGATGTGGGTGGACCCGAATCGGACGCTGCAATTGGAGTCGGTGGTCATCCAATCGGATAGGGACGAACTGCAAATGACGCAAGCAGCTCAACTGAGTGTAACCGGCTATTTGGACAACGGATTGATCGGTGATTTGACACAGGCAAACGTGCAGTATTTCGTTGATAGAACCGATCTGGCTGCAGTGGACAGTAACGGTTTAGTGACCCTTCAAAACCTAGATGGCGTAACGGATCACATCGAAGTGTGGGCAACAGTAACGATGGACGGAGTGACGTTAACTACACCGCATTTGACCATAGCGATTAGGGATCTGACGGTTATCGTCGACAGCACGAATACGGCTGGATTATATACGACGGAAGGGTCTTGGAGCCAAAGTAATTTAGCCGGCTACAAAATTGGTGTGAAGTCCCGTTACTCTACCGTTCAAGGATCGTCGGCGACATGGAAAGCTCAGTTTCCAGAGGGGAGATATACGGTTTCTATCTACAAGCTCGTCCATACAACGGCCAACGATAATCATGTCAAAGTCGAAGTGAAGCATCAGTCGGTGACCGAGGTCACGTATCTCGATGCGACCGTCGGTTCGTCGGGTTGGGTTAATCTCGGTACGTTCGACTTTACCGGAGACGGCAGCGAGTATGTTCGTTTAACTAGGGAGACTGCAACTACCGTAGATCCGCCAACCCTTCCTGCTGATATGATTTATACGAGGGCTGATGCCGTTAAGTTCGAACGTCAATCCTTCAGCTCAGCATATGCCAACAACGCACTCGCACCAGCTAAACCGATACTATCGGATAACAATGTGGTTGCGACAGGCTTGCAGGATGGTAATTACGAAATTACGATGAATATGTGGTGGGGGAATAATGGATCACTGTATAAGTTGTACGAGAATGGTCAGCTGATCCAAACGAATTCTCTGGCTGATGCATCGCCAGCAGCCCAGACGTCCACTATTCCGATTCAAGCTAAGCCAAACGGAACCTATGTGTATACATGTGAGTTATCGAATTCGTATGGGAAGACTGCATGTGATCCACACACCGTTACCGTAGTTGAAGCGAATCCTGGTAAACCTGTGTTGTCTAGTGACAACTGGGATCAAGATGGAAACTATACCATTACTGCGAATATGTGGTGGGGGACGAACGCGGTAGCGTATCGATTATACGAAAATGGCGAACTTATTGAGACGCAAGCTTTATCTCCACACACACCAAGTGCGCAATCAGCAACGACACACATTTCTGGGAAAGCTCCTGGCAGTTATCAGTATCGTGGCGAGTTTATGAATGAAAGTGGAACAACGGTAAGTGATGCTATACAAATTATTGTAAAATAATCCTTAGAGCTGAGTGGATGAGAATGATCCATTCGGCTCTTTTATTTCATCTAAGTAGCTAACAATGCGTAATTTCACAAATCCGTGTTAAAAAATGTTCAATCGAGAGCCATATCAGAAATAGCCCTCCTGTAACAATGAACACAGCTCCCGCAATCGCTATCCAAATATGCGACTTCGGTCTCCCCACTTTGTCTTTATTTTTATTAGACCATTCATCCATCGTTTTACACGGCCCCCTCCTCCGTCACTTCTCCACCAACCGAACTCACTCCATAACGCGCCAAAGCCTTCGTCGCCGACTCCAGCATACGCCTTTTCAAGAAATCTCCCTCAATGACTCGGACTCGCTTTCCGAGAAACCGGATCTTCGAAAGAAGATATTCCGCTTCATTGCCGAGAATGACTACCCTGACTCTATAAATATCGTTCTCCGTATCATAGGCAACGTCTTTCTCAAAGCTAGAGAGGGCGTAAAGGATACGCGACAGCTCTCTATTGTAATCACGAACAACTTCAAGGACGGTTTCACCTTTCCGAGCATCGAGGGCCAACTTAATTCGCACAAGGATGCTCTCGGCATCCAATGTTTGCAATGCCTCTGGCGTGACGGAAGCAATCTTGTCCAGCTTGGTGCGCATAAACGTCTGATGCCGAAGGTGGTACCAGAGCAAGTACCATTCTCTTTTGACCATGGAATATTCTAATTTATAAGGGAGTCCAGATTGATCCGAAAGATGGCGTCCACCTTTGATTGCATAAGACATGCGGATACCATTCTTCTCGGTGATCAGCCTTCGTAACACACGCAGGAGCGGGTGGTAGATCTGTTTCTCTCTACTTCGTGCTTTCTCCATAAGGTGGTCAGAGGTATCCATAACTTGATCTTGACTTAGGATCACACGTAGTTTATCCAACGTATCAGGAGTGAAAGCCTCATTAGCCGCAGAGTGTTCAAGCATCGTTTTTAGCCAGGCTCTTTCGTGTGAAGTGACCATGAACGTACCTGAATCCTCTAGCCGGGAAATAATCTGGTAGTTAAAAATCTTCTCAAACAGATTCATAATAAGCTTGAATCTCCTTCCATTCGGCAATCATTTCTCTACGGAATTGAGCAGGCTCGAGTATTTCACAGCTAGACCCGAAGCTGCGCAGCCAAGGCTTAATTTCTGTCGTCCCGTTAACCAGGATCTCATAGATAAAAGAATGCTCATCCTCCTGCACGATTTGTCCCCATTGACCTTGCAGCATGACACGCTCCCTAACAAAGTTAGGCGCCGAACCTTCTGGATTGTAAAATCGAGCACGAACCGTGACAGGTCGCCCCGTATCAATTAGCCAGCTATACTGGATTTTCTCCTGCAGCTCGTTCATCCTAGTCTCAAAAACATTCTCGTCCACGGATTCATCCTCTTCGATCTGTGTTAACCCTTCTAAACGATATTTCCGAACGCCTTCTCTGTCACTTCCGAGTAGATACCATCGCCCGTACTGATGATCATAGACCACTTTCAGCGGGATCGTTTTCTCCACTTTTCCATTCGTATCCCGCTCGAATAGCGGATTGGTGTTCTTGGAGGCGTAGCTTTTTTCGGATTTCGGTGAAAAATAGAGGAATCGAACCTTGCGCCGGTTACGGATTGCACGAAGAATCGTGAACAAATGGGCCTCATCTAAGATGCGTGAATAGTAGTGATATTTATATAAAAATGGCTCAATCGCATGCTTCTCCGCTTGTTGGCGAACAAAATGCTTCTTCAAGCCATCGCGCAGCAAATAACCCTGAACAGAAGGAACCTGCGTGTTGGCCATGACATCTACGAAATCATAGAGATCATAAAGCTCATCGTCCGACAGTTCGTGGATCAAATCGTTTTGGATACGGTAGCGATAGGGACGAGCACCTGCTTGTCTTGCAATGACACCAACTTCTTCCAAATACTTGAGGTCAGAACGAATGGTTTTCTCATCAGGCAAGGATAGATCGGAGGATTGACTGGTACTACAAATGTCTAATAGTTCCATGGCTGTCAAAGCTCGTTCGTTCATGGCGGCTAAAAGCAACGAGATTCTCTGAGATTCAGATTCTTTCAACGATTTGGCGCGAAATAAAAACAGCAACATCGGATCGGTTGACTCGTAATAGCTGAAGCGAATCGTTTCGGCAAACTCTTTGCGCTCCTCCTGCGGTAAGTGCTGATACGTAGAGCTAACGATCTCTTTTAACCGTCGAATCGTCTTGTCAAAGGTATGGATAGAAATGCCCAGTCGCTCTGAAAATTGCTGTCTATTGTAGGCGCCACTCGTCAACACGAGCATACGAAGAAACTGGATTTCTTTATCAAAGCTTTCCTTAGCCACCTTACTCCTCCGTTCCATCTACATCGTATTTCCATTGTAACAGGGGATGGAATTGGGCGAAATGGGAAACTTTCTCTGTTGTCGTAATACTTTCGCCATGTTCGATGGGATGAAAATGAGCGAAGATAGGTACATAAGGCCGACGCGAAACAGTAGTGTAGGACCCCAACATCATCGAGGCGCCTGGAAGGGTTACTTCGACTTTTAATCGGCGTGTCGTTGGTTCGAATCCAACTTCCTCCACGTGGGGGAATAGCTCAGGGGTAGAGCAGCATGTACCTTTCCGACCAATTTCCTCGATGATGATCAACGAAAAGAATAACTGGTGAGGCGCTGAGATGGGTTACTTCGAGCTAAATCGACCAATGGTAAACCCGGGCAATACGGCAGGTTCGAATCCTGCAGACGACCTATCTTGCTTTTTCCTCACCAGTGTTTTAATTAAAGGAGGCTCAAGAACATGAGCATGGCCAAGAAATTGTTTGGTACACTTAGACCGAATACGGTTAACAGAGACAATTATCCAGCATTCACGCGATCTGTGGAGGAACAATATCTACAGACTCTTCTAACCAATACAATGAGCAATACCTTTTATGCGGATCAAAATGAGTTAGTAACCGAGGCTGCGCAGCTACATCACGAAATGGCTGATGCCAATCCGACGTTTATGGCCAAAGCGATTGTGTTCGCGCGAAATGAAGGCTTTATGCGCATGCAGCCGTTGTTTGGACTTGCGATTTTATCTCAGTATCGTCCAGACTTATTCGCCAAGATCTTTCTGCTGATCATCCGCATTCCTTCCGATTTGTCGGATTTTCTAACGATATTGAATGGGCTGGGACGAGGAGAAGGCGGCCGAGCTGTGAAACGTCAGGTGAATCGCTTCTTAGCTCATGTATCTGAATACTGGGCAATGAAGTATAACGGACATGGTAGAGGGTATAGTCTAGGAGATGCGATTGCTACAGCACATCCGAAGCCACAAGATTTAAAGCAACAAGCGTTGTTTCGTTATTTGCGGGGACAGGAGGCGAATTTTACCTTGCTGCCGCAGGTGGAGGCGTTGGAGAATTTAAAACATTCCACAACAGAAGCGGATCAGATCAAATGGATTGAACGTGGGAAACTGCCCTATGAAACCGTAACAGGTGCGATCAAGCCATCGAAGGCAGTGTGGGAAGCGTTGCTGTTTCAAATGCCGACATTTGCGTTGCTTCGCCATATGAATGCCTTGCTGCGTGCCGGTGTTTTGGACAAAAAACAAAATCTAGATTATGTCATTCAACGTATTACGGATAAGGGAGCTCTCCGCAAAGCGAGAATCATGCCATTTCGGTTAGCAACTGCGTTCCGCCAGGTAGAACATCCAGAATTGCGAGATGCGCTGCGTGAAGCGACAGATTTAACTTTTGATAATTTGCCTGAGCTAGGTGAGCGTAACGCTATTTTCTTAGATATCTCAGGTTCCATGAACGGTCAGTATCTGGAAATTGGTTCGGTTTTTGCCTTGGCACTGTACAAAAAGACGCAAGGAAACTCCCTATTCTGGCTATTCGATACCGATGTTGTGGATGCTAACCCATCCCGTAAGGATAGTATCTTAACGCAAGCGGCACAGATTCACGCTCGGGGTGGAACGGATACAGGTGCACCCGTAAGGAAGCTGATTCAGGAGCACAAGAATGTAGATCAGATCATCATCATCACAGATGAACAACAAAACAGCGGCAGTGCCTTCTATGAAGAGTTGAAGCGGTACCGTGCGAAGGTTAACCGTGATGTGAAGGCGTTCATCGTCGATATTGCACCTTATCGGCAAGCGATGGTTCCAGTGCAGGATGCGCAAACCTTTTACATTTACGGGTGGAGTGACACAGTTCTTGCTTACATTGCGCAGTCTGTGCAAGGCTATTCAACCCTGGTTGAGCGGGTAGCGGCGATAGAGTTAGAGGATTGAATACAACATATAGCAAAGGAGGAAAGTCTATGTTTGATGTTCATCAACAAATCCTTGAAGAATTGAAACAGATCGAGAAGGAAGAAGGCGTCCGCATCTTGTATGCCTGTGAATCAGGCAGTCGAGCATGGGGCTTTCCCTCCAAGGATAGCGATTATGACGTAAGATTTATATATATCAGGCCTGTGGATTGGTATCTTTCGATTTATGAAAAACGGGATGTTATCGAGCGACCGATTAGCGATATGTTGGATATTAATGGCTGGGACCTGAGGAAGGCTTTGAATTTGTTTCGGAAGTCGAATCCACCCTTATTAGAGTGGTTACAGTCTCCTATACCATATCTGGAGAATTTCACGATAGCTGATCAAATCCGTCGTATTTCGCCACTCACATTTTCACCGAAATCTTGTATGCACCATTACTTGCACATGGCAAAAGGGAATTATCGGGAATACTTGCAGGGTGATCATGTTAAAATTAAAAAGTATTTCTATGTCCTGCGCCCGATCTTGGCCTGTGAATGGATTGAGCGGCATAATACGATGCCACCTATCGCGTTTCAAGATCTTGTGGATCGTTTAGTACAAGAGGGCAGTCCGCTGAAGGCTGCTATTCAAGAGCTACTTGCTCGTAAAATAGCCGGTGACGAAATGGATTATGAGCCAAGAATCAATCCAATTAATGAGTTTTTGGAGGCGAGAATCGCCTACTATGATCATACCGCTTCCACCATGCAGGTTGGTGAGGGTGGTCAGGATCGGGAGCTTGACGCGTTATTTCGAGCAGCATTGAAGGAAGTATGGGGATAGGATCTACCATTTATAAATTACAGGAGTTGAGCAACATGGCCTATCAAAATATAAATGGCGTACGCGTCTGGGGACAACCGGATGAGGGCGCTTTGTCACAAGCAAAAACATGTTCAGAAACAGGAAGAGTCGTTCAAACGCTCCTCATGGCAGATCATCATAAGGGGTATAGCCAGCCGATAGGCGGGGTTGTCGTATATGACGGTCAATTATCGCCATCAGGTGTAGGCTATGATATCGCTTGTGGGAACAAAGCAGTAAGAACCAATCTCTTAGCTGGGGATATAAAGTCTCGCATGCCAGGACTGATGGATCAAATTGCACGTAAAATTTCCTTCGGTATCGGACGTGTAAATAATGAGAAGGTTGATCATGACCTGTTCTATGACCCGGATTGGGATGTGTATAAAGCAATTGGTAAACAAGAGCACGACAAGTTAAAGGCATTAGCACGTGATCAGCTTGGGACTGTGGGCAGTGGGAATCATTTCGTAGATGTGTTTGAGGAAGTGAGCACGGGCCGGGTGTGGGTGGCGAATCATTTTGGCAGCCGCGGGTTCGGTCATAAGACAGCGAGCGGCTTTATCAATCTGACGGCCGGCCGCGATTTTCTGGGTAACGCACCAGGTGAAAAGATGGATCAACCGCCGATTCTTCTGGATTTGTCGAGCGAAATGGGAGACATGTACTACAGGGCTATGAAGCTGGCAGGGCGGTATGCCTATGCGGGGCGAGATTATGTGATCGAGCAGGTGCTCGCTATTTTAGGAGCGGAAGCGGATTTCGCGGTGCATAATCATCATAATTTTGCGTGGAAAGAGGTTCACAATGGTAAGGATGTAATAGTAGTTCGGAAGGGGGCTACGCCTTCTGCGCCAGGGCAATTGGGCTTTATCGGGGGCAGCATGTGTGATATCTCCGTGATCGTCAGAGGGAAAGATACCGATGAGAATCGGGATGCTTACTACAGCACGGTGCATGGTGCAGGTCGAGTAATGAGCCGGACGCAGGCGGCAGGCAAAATGAATTGGAGAAACCGCACCCGAAGCGGCGGACAAATTTCACCAGAACGCATGATGAGTGCGGTCAAGGATTATGGTGTGGAGCTTCGTGGAGCCGGCACGGACGAGAGTCCTTTTGTCTATCGTAAGCTGGAAGATGTGCTAGGTGCGCACGAGGAGACGATTGAGGTTCTGCATGTTTTGAAGCCGATCGGTGTTTGTATGGCTGGGGCCGATGAGTTTGATCCGTATAAGGATTAAGAGGGGAAGAATTGGCTAATTCCCTGAGAATAGCGCACTCACGTTACCTTCGACTATCTATCGAAAGAAAAAAAGCAGTCCCCAAGTAGGGACTGCTTTTTACTCATTCAACGCATCCTCTAATTCCCACGTATCGCCGATGCCGCTCACCTTGTAGCAAGAACCCTCCAACGAAATGCAAGCTTCCAGTTGGAGCTGCGGGAAGGTTAACAACCAGCTCTCCTCGTTGTTTTCGTACCTAATCGGGAGCACCGTGTGCAAGTGCCGGATGAAATCGAAGATATGCGTGTCATCGCCTGACTCACGCACGAAATCGACCCAGTGGCCTGTGACTTTTCTATCGCGCACCGCGGTGAGGAGATCTATCAGCCAAGAAGGAGCAGCCCCCTCTTCATCAAGCTCGTTATCCGCAATGTGCTCCGCCAAAGCTTGCTTGTCAATCGTATGTGACTGACCTTCGGTCAGCTCAAATGCCAGCTCGTCCAACACCAGTTTCAATGTATTCTTTTCAGATGAACCCATGTCTAAATCCTCCTAACTTACTGGAAACATCGTATTAATTCTCAATTTGCCACCGTCAGGTTGGATGTCCAGGTTGACTTTATCGCACGCAACTTCGGTGCCATCTCGGAGATAACCGACCCCTGCACCATCAACGTCAATGATCCCGCCCATACCGACTAGATTTTTCTTTGGCCCATTTTTGGTTACCAAGGCTGTGTAAGCCTTAGTAAAAGCTTCCTTATGCTTATCATCAGAAGCAAATTTGGAAGCGGCTTTACCGGATGGAACCTTACTCTCTCGGCCTGAAGGCGCGATACCGGTTTTTAATCGATTTCTTTGTTGTACTTCCGTAGTTTGCGCCCCATGATCAGCATAGGAATGTCCACCGCCTACATCATAGGTACTTGGCTTGTCCTTGTCCAATCCGTCGAATAAGGTAGCAGCCACCTTTTGAATCGTATCCGAAGAGCTTGATGTTTCTCCACTTACTAAACTATCGTTGTCCGATCGCTTCATTTGCATACGTTCGCCGCCTAAATCAGATGCTTTCGCTCCCATATGATCGGCTTCGGATTCTAATCCATGATCATCGTTGATGGCGACGCCGCCTGCTTGTTGCGTTGGGGCTACGCGTCCTTGACGCTGTTGGACGACATGCCAAGCCTCGTGCGGCAAATGCTGCTCTTGACCAGGTCCCACATGAATGTCATTCCCCTGCGCATAAGCTAAGGCTTGCAACTGAGCAGGCTTATCGGAATTGTAATGGACTTTTACAGAATCCAGCGACATACCGGATAAGTTTTCGACACCTGATTTAAGATGATCAGGCATGCCTGTGTGATTTTCCTTCTTCTGAATCGGTTTATCTGGTTGTGATTGTGTTGGTGTTTGAGACCTGAATAATTGAGCGACGGCGCGATTTCCGATTGTTCTCTGTAGTTGTGCAATATGTGAAGTGGAAAAAGGAGACATGCGATCGGCTTTTCCAATGTGTGTAGTTGAGCTGTTTGATTTCGAATGTGTATCGAGTTGTTCTGACGATGTGTTCTTTCTCACCTGTGATTGATAACTCATGAATAAATGTCACCGCCCTAGTAAATTTCCTGTCGTTTCCTTTTTATTTTAAGGTAAAAGTTACCAGAGGACAACAGTTCAAAAGATGTGTTTAATCCTGTGCATTCACAAAGTAATATCAAGATTATTAAGACAGTCAAAAAAGCGTGAGCAAATGATGGATAAGCAAGTAGGGTTGGTATGGATGTAACCTGAGCGATGGGGATAGTGAAGATTGTGAAAATGATCGTGAATATCACGTCAGTAGGTGTTCTTCTTGGCCACAATTGCTTATGTAAAAGTGGTTTTTTCTCGTCTTCGAATCGTTCATATAAATTTATTGTTAAATAGTTCAAAAGAAGCAGGAATTTATCACGCAATGTCGAAAATTCTAAGTTGTTTTCACAATTTAATCATAGTTATATCACACTTTTTTTACAATTCGATCACAATTACAATTACAGATATGGAGTTGTTTGCGGAGTGTATCTGATTTATCGTATCTATGAGAAATATAAGAATTACGAATGGGTCTATCTCCTCCCCCTTGTAGTGCTTTCCTTAAAGCGTGTCTTGCAATACTACTTCTTTATCCTGCATTCAGATAAGGGACTTCCTAAGTCGGATGATTCACAGTGGTATCTGGATTACGCCCACGCCTTGTTAGCAGATTTCAAAATTGGCTTACATATGAATGATCTTCTTTACATGGGATACAACCTCATCCTGACCGTGTTGATCGGTGTGTTTAAGGAAGCGCAAACCGTTATTTTTATACAAGCCGTAACAACTGCCATGTGTGTGATCCTCGTGTATTTCATCACACTACGTTTATTTAACCGATTAACCGCTATTGTCGCCTCGTATTTCTATGCCACTTCCTGGCACATGATGATTTGGTCGATGTACATTCTTTCCGATAGTCTTTTTATGAATCTAGTTCTACTAAATGTCCTACTTCTTCTAAAAATGCTGGAGAGTAAAAAGAAATTAGTGACCATTCTATTCATCATTTCTTCACTCATCATGCTTATCTTCCGGCCAACGGGTGTCCTGACACTTGCTTTTATTGGGCTGTATCTCGTAATCAATCTAAACAAACATTCAACCATTCTTCTACTAAAGCGGTATAGATACCCAATTGTAGGCGCTTTATTTTTCATCCTCGCTGTTGTTATTTATCTTGCTTTGGGTCAGAAATTCAATCCATTTATTGCCTCTCTACAATATAATGCGAAGTTAGTTTTATATAACATTTACGCCAAAGGGTGGATCTATGATAATCCCTCCGGTCATGATTATTTCTATCGACCCGATTATCGCATAGATATATTCGGCAGCTTAATCCTAAGCTTTCTTATTCATAATTGGGACCATGTTCTGCTTTTATATGGAAGAAGAGCAATCGCTTTTATTGGCTGGTGGGTATGGAAGACGGATATTCGAAGTTTGTCGGGTCTGGTTAAGTTTGGCAAGGATCTCATCCCGTTAGTGCTATTTATTATTGGTACTTATGCAGCGATAAAGAACAACATTTTTAGAAAATCATCACTAGTTTGGTTGGTTATTTTATCGATATTTATTTTTTGTATGGTGCTGTTCATGGATAGTATGTATCGCTATAAGCTTCCTGCTTTACCCTTTATATGTATCGTCTGTGGGTATGGGGCCGAAAGATTGATCAGCTTAATCCGGGTCATAGCCAACAAACTTTGGGGGAGGCTGTCTCAATGGAACAACAACAAACACTCATTGTAATCCCGGCTTATAATGAGCAGAACAATATTCTAAAAGTAATCAGAGATGTGCGTGAGAATCTGCCGAACTGCGATATTCTTGTCATAAACGATTGTTCAAAGGATAACACTTCGGAGATTGCCAAACAGGCTGGCGGAGGTGTGAAAGTCGTGGACCTTCCCTTTAATTTAGGGATTGGTGGTGCGGTGCAAACAGGCTTCAAATATGCCAATGCTAACGGTTACTCGTATATGGTACAAATTGACGGCGATGGCCAACACCTCCCCAGTGAGGTAAGCAAGCTATATGCGCATATGACGAAATCGGGCTGCGATATGGTTATTGGTTCTAGGTTTCTAGATATCAAATCGTTTCAAACGACATGGACCAGACGACTGGGTATTAAAGTGTTTTATTATTTATTTCGACTATTGATTCAGACCAAAATAACAGACGGAACCTCAGGTTTTCGTATGTATAATCGTAAGAGCATTGGGCTCTTAAGCCAATTCTACCCCGACGATTATCCGGAGCCGGATGCTATTATTCTGCTCAGCAAACACGGGCTTCGAATCGGTGAAATTGGTGTTGAAATGAGAGAGCGTGAGCACGGTGTCTCATCGATTACCCCGATCAAAAGTCCCTACTATATGACGAAGGTCATTATGTCTATCTTATTCTCCTATACAAGGACAAGGACGAGGTGGTAGGTATGTTAACGAGTGAGCATCCTCTCTACAGTGTGCAATTAATGGGTGTGATTTTCAGTTTTATATTAATTTGCACGGTTTTTATGATGGTTAGAGCTAGAAGACTTCGAGAGAAGTATGCGCTTGTCTGGTTTGTGATTGGTATCTTTACGTTGATTATGTCCATGTTCACGAATTTGATGGAGTGGTTCTCGAAGCTGCTTGGTATCGACTATGCGCCTTCTGCTTTTTTTGCCATATTAATTGCTTCTGCCTACTTGCTTCTGCTGAATACGAGTATTAGCATTTCGGGCCTGAAGCTGCACAATAAAGCACTTACCCAGGAGCTCGGATTGACCAAGTTAAGGCTTGAAGAGCTGGAGAAGAAAAGCAACGAGGAGGAAAAATCATCAAATACATCATGTTAGTTGCCAGTGTACTTATGACGGTTGTGGCCAGTACCTTACTTAAAATAGGTGGTCGAGCTGTCAATTTTGAAGGTGGAATTATGGCGATTGCCCTAGGTTACATGACGACACCATTGATTGTGACGGGTTTTGCCTTTTATGCACTGGCGGCATTCATCTGGATTTATTGCCTGTCCCAATTTGATCTGAGCTATGTAACTTTCGTATCGAGTATTCAATATATCTTTATGATTCTAGTTTCCATCATGATCTTCCATGAACAAATTAGCGCAATGAAATGGGCCGGATGTGTGTTTATTATGATTGGTGTCATTTTATGGTTGAAAGGATAGTCTACATGTACCGTTGTGTGCCCTATACCGAAGAGATGAAGGAAGCCTGGGACAGGCTGGCAGGGTCTCAGGGGACGATTTACCATACGTTAGCCTTTAGGAAAATTCTATGCGATACGTTTGGTTACCACTGCTTATACCATGCGATTGTTAATCGCAATAACGATATATGTGCCTTACTTCCATTGATTAGTGGTCGCAACTTAGGACTTGAGAAGGTGGGAGTCTCGCTCCCTTTCATCAATTATTTGGACATATGTGCCATCGATGAGGAGTCTGCTCACTTTGCGATGGCTGCCATAGCGGATCTTAAGGAGAAATACCAACTGAGCTACATCGAGTTGAGGTTTAAGAGTGAGATCCCGACTAGGCATGAAAATCATGGCCAAATCAACCTTAGCAATCATACGTTTGTATTGCCCCTGACGACGGAAGATGAAGTACTTGCCCTCTCCACTCGCAGCAATCGAAATCATATCCGGAAGGTTTACAAGAACAACTGGTTTACGGTTTCGTACGATAAGGGGAATCTGGGACGATTCCATCGGGTGTATGTTCAAAGAATGAAGCAGTTGGGTTCACCTGCGCAGGATATTCGCTTTTTCCAACGCTTCTTCGACAATTTCCCTGGGCACGCTGAGTTACTAACGGTAATAGACGCAGAGAGCGGTGAGGTGGCTGGAGGCATGCTGCTGCTCAAAAGTCCGGGGAACTCGACGCTGTATTATCCGTATGGTGCAAATCTGACGACGTATAATCACAAATATTTGAATAATTTTATGTACTGGGAAGCGGTAAAATTTGGTATCAGAAGCGGTATGAAGAAGCTTGACCTAGGGCGTTCACAAACGGGTTCAGGCACATATAAATACAAAGAACAATGGGGGGCCAAGGCCGAGCAGCTCACGTATTATGTCATGGGCAGCACTAATAAAAAGGCGGGTCCTCCAGACAAAGAAAAGCTACGCTTCTTCGTAGAACTCTGGAAGGTCATGCCTAACTTTGTGACAGAACCGGTTGGAAAGCAGCTCATTAAGTATCTTATGCCATAACACATCAAAATCGGGGGAAATAGATCATGGCTAATCTCAGCTGGAAGCAATATTTTGACAAGAGGGCAGAAGTTCACGGTGCGTCCGTGCAATCCTCCGACTACTATAATGAGGAAAGCTTCTTTATGCAGCGCAATCAAACGTTAAAGTGGCTCGGAGAGCTGGAAGGGAAAGAGATACTTGACGCAGGTTGCGGCGTGGGGGCATTTAGTGAGCCGCTTGTTAGGACAAACACCGTGTATGGCGTGGATTTTTCGGAGAAAAGCTTGGCCTTTGCCGCGGAGAGAGGGCTTCGTACATCATCGGATGATCTGACAGCTCTTCACTTCGAGGAAGGCAAATTTGATCTCGTCTTATGTATTGGTGTGATTCAGCTTATCGATCAATATCGATCCGTTATTGCAGAGCTGGCTAGGGTGACGAAGCCTGGTGGAACCCTGCTCATTGAAACCTTGCACCAGAAGTCCTGGCAGAGGAAAGTGTTGCAATTGTTTGAAAAAACGAAAAAATTTGACCGTATGTACGTGATGGCTGAATTGAAAAAAGTGTTCATCGAACACGGATTTGAGCATATAGAGTTCTTAAAGATCTATCATCCCTTCCCGTACGTGACGAAAGGAAGCGCAGAGTGGAAGGTTTATGATCGCTTATGCACCTCTTTCGCGATTAAGGGGAGCAAGAAGCATGTCTAACTTTTTGAATCCTGAGAATCTTACGAATGCTACGCATTCTATGACTAACATCCTCACGTTCGATATTGAGGAATGGTTTCATGCGAACTACGACGATGTAAGGCCAGACCGCAGTAAGGGCTCGAGCTTCCGAGCACATATGGATACACTGCTTCAAATGTGCAGCGATGCCGGATGTAAAGCGACCTTTTTTACACTTGGCTGTATTGGGGAGGATTACCCAGATATCGTGCAGGCAATCGCGCGTGAGGGTCATGATGTCGCATCTCATGGGTATGCCCATGAATTAGCGTACAAGCAGACGAGAGAAGAGTTTCGTGCGGATGTCCAAAAATCAATCGATATTCTCGAAAATCTAACCGGAACGAAAGTACAGGGATATCGGGCACCGTCATGGTCGATCGTTGAAAGTAATCATCACTACCTCGAAGTGTTGGAAGAGATGGGCTTAGTGTATGATGCGAGTATTTTTCCTGTAAAAACGTTCTTATACGGAATTCCAACAGCGCCTACTGAGATTCATAAGCCAATCGTAAACGGCAGAGAACTTAATCTATACGAAATTCCTATGTCTGTGATGCGAGCTGCGGGGAGAAATATCGGCTATTCCGGTGGATTTTATTTTAGATTTTTTCCCGAGATGATCATTCGAAAAGCCATTCAATCGGCTAACCGCCAAGGTAAGAGTTCCATTGTTTATTTGCATCCTCGGGAGATTGATCCGACGGAGCACCAGCTGGAGCTTCCCTTCAAAGAGCGATTCATTCATTACTACAATGTAAAAGGAACAAAAGCAAAGCTTGAACACATGCTGAAGGATTTCGCTTTTACGTCCATTTCGGAGCATTTGAGCAAGGCGTATGCTTGATTGTTCACTAGTTGCTCTCCTATCCATTAAAGTGTACATTTAATAATCATTACGTATTTTAATGTGGGAATAAAGGAGCACGAATCTATGACATATACCCCTAATCGAAATAAACTGACTGACGTTAGCCGTACACTGGCTAAGGTTGCAATGGGAGAAGCTGCGGCTGATCTTGTTATTCAAAATGGTACCTTAGTGAACGTGCATTCAGGTGAACTTCTTACACATATGGATGTTGCGATTGCTGCTGGGCGCATTGCGTATATTGGGAAGGCAGATCATACCATCGGAGCTCAAACTGCCCTGATCGATGCAGCCGGGAAGTATCTGGTGCCAGGCTTACTGGATGGCCATATGCATGTAGAGAGCACGATGCTATCTGTGACGGAATTTGCCAAAGCGGCGATTGTGAAAGGGACGACAGGTATCTTCATGGACCCGCATGAGATTGCGAATGTGTTCGGCTCCGAGGGTGTTCGACTGATGCATGAAGAAGGGCAGCAGTTGCCCCTTAAAGTGTTCACTACGTTCCCTTCTTGCGTACCTGCGACCAATGATCTGGAAGATGGCGGCGCTACACTGGAAGTAGCCGATATTCAAGCGGGGCTGCAGTGGGACAATGTGGTGGGACTTGGCGAAGTCATGAACTTCCCAGGTGTTGTGTATGGTGATCCCAAAATGTGCGGAGAAATTGAAGCAACGCTGTTAAGCGGGAAGACGGTTACAGGACATTTCCCGAGTGACGATGATCGCATGCTGCAAGCTTATTTAGCGTCTGGCGTAACATCAGACCATGAGACGGTAACAAGAGAGCAAGGTCTGCATAAGGTTCGCATGGGGATGCATCTCATGATTCGTGAAGGCTCAGCGTGGCATGATGTCAAAGAAGTCATCAAAATTGTCACCGAGGATGGCGTGAATACGTCCAATATTTCGCTTGTAACGGATGATGTGAATCCCCAAACACTAGTGGAAAAAGGACACCTTAATCACGTGGCGCGGCGCGCGATAGAAGAAGGCGTGAATCCTGTCACAGCGATTCAAATGGTAACGATAAATGTGGCGCGCTATTTTAAGCTGGAGCATGATTTGGGTTCAATCTCGCCAGGCAAGTGCGCGGACATTCTGTTGATCGATGATCTGCAGAAAATGGAGCCATCTACCGTTATTACGGACGGTCATGTGATTGCTGAGCAAGGAAAGCTCGTGGTGGAGTTCCCCGTATTTACGTATCCAGCTCATATTCGTACGTCCATGAACGTGAAGCGGGAGCTGGCAGCGGAAGACTTCAAGCTTGCATCGAAGGCTGGGCAAGAGACAACGAAGGTCAACGTGATCAACGTTATCGAAAATAGCGCCAGAACTGAAAAAATGACGGCGGAGCTTCGTGTGGAAGCGGGTCGTATCCAACCTGACCCTGCGCAAGACGTGGTTCGTTTAGCTTGTATCGAGCGGCACCGGGGTACGGGTCAGATATCGCTTGCTTTTGCACATGGCTTTCGTGTGAAGTCAGGGGCGGTTGCCTCAACAGTGGCCCATGACAGCCATAATCTCCTTGTGATGGGGATCGATGAAGCCGATATGGCCTTCGCGGCTAATGAGCTAGTGAAGCTGGGCGGCGGCATGATCGTGGTCGAAAATGGGCAAGTCTTGGCGCAGGTCCCGATGACGATTGCTGGACTTATGTCGGAGAAGTCTTTGCCTGAAGTGGTGGCGGAAGTCGCACAGATGGATCAAGCATGGAAACAAATCGGCTGCTCTCTGAATGCGCCGTATATGACATTCTCGCTCATCGCGCTGCCGGTGATTCCAGAGATTCGTATTTCTAATCGTGGGTTGGTTGATGTGACCGAGTTTAAGTTGATTGATGTTGAGATTGTTTAGGCAAAAGAAATGATGACATACCAAAAAGCCGAAGGAATCAGCGAAACATCTGCTGGGATTCGGCTTTTTGGTATGTCCGTGCGCCTGGCTTGGTTGCCGCGCACTGGACTACTCTTTCTGAGACTGATTCGTTTTCCATTTGTGAAACTCTAGAAGCTCCCGAAATTGTTCTTTGTTCACGCCAGAGGCCATCGCTTCCAAGACAAGCTGGTACCAGCCAGCATCGAGTTCTCCACCTTCGGTTGTTTCAACTAGAATGGATTCGATAGAGACATCTAAAGCCGCAGCTATTTTCTCAATAACTTGGATGGAGGGGTTGGATTGAATACCCCTTTCCACGTTGCTCAAATAAGACTTTGCGATCGAGGCCTTCTCGGCTAGTTCTGATAAGGACAGCCCTCTTTCATTGCGGAGTTGATGAATTCGCTGACCAATCATAATAAACTTCCTTTTTATAGTTAATGTAATACTCTCATTATATCAAATGTTTATTTAAAAACGTATAAAATTGATAAAATATGTAAAAGTGGTAATTCCGACATAAATGTGAGGCGAAATTCTACATAATGTTACAGAATAAAATGGAATATATATACGACAATCGACAAACATTGTAAAGTAACCTAGTTATAATAGGACTATAGCTGGATATCAAGTGATATGGACTTCGTGGGAGGACATGGCATTGGAAGAAATGGTGCGGTCAAGCTGTTTGAGTGAGGAAGAGGCATGGATTCAATTAATGAAGAGAGCCCGTGATCAGGGGTTACAGATGGAGCAAGTGAGAAGGATGCTGAAACAGTTAGCTTGGGAGAACATGGTAACAAATGCAGAAGAGCAGCAATTATTTTATCTTAGCTCATTACGATATTCGATAAAAGGTGGCTGAGAAGATCAGAGAGGGGATAGCAGCGGCTTTTTGTAATATGAATGATACAGATTGTAACGTAGTATGGATTAATTAGAAACCCTCGTCATCCACAGAGGATTGGCGAGGGTATATGATTTTTCTATGACTGAGTTATTCTACTAGCTCAATTGATGTTGATAGGAATGAATTCAACTTTCGTATTTCCAATATTGTCCTTCACTTCTAAGCGGACATAGCTGCCGCTATTGTGGAGGGTATTATACCACGTGAGATCCCCGAGCGGGTTAGAACCCTCGACATTTACTTGTGTGCTGATTTCTGTATTAGCAGGAAGCGTATTTACATATTGAATTCCGTTGTGAGTAGTTGTTTGTGCAGCACCTTGAGGATATTTAATCGTATCACCTGGGCCATTTAAAAAACCGTCCCACAGTTTGTTTTTTATGATAGGAAGAGTATTCGCTCTAGGGGCATCAATAAAATTATTGCCATATCCTGTACCATATCTAACTACTACGTTTCCAGCACTTAGAGCGCTTAAGTCGATGGACTCATTGGATTTAAATTTTAGAAGGAGATATTTCCCGTTTTCGTATAATGTTGCACTTGCATCGGAAATCACAGGAGCAACAGTATCAGTAGCAACGGTGCCAGAAACGGGAGCTCCATCGGCTGGGAAGAAATATGGAGCCCAATAGGCGTTATTTCCAGTACCATATTGTTGTTCATTATTGCGTGCTTGAACGGCATCAATCACGATATTAATACTTCCGGATTGGTTTTGGTAAGAATTATTTGCTTCTAGCGGCATTTTATAAGTAATCTTTAACGTAGCCGTTTGCCCAGAAGCGACTCTTGTAGGAGCAGCATCATAGGAAATCTGCAAAGGCGTATTCCCCCAAAATAAATTACCACTTTTACTTGCTTGCGTAGCTGGAGAATTGACCCCAATCCAGGCATCTAAAGAACCTGTATTTTTAATCGTTATGAATTTGAAATTCGTATCGCCTGGTGCAAGATTATTAAAGTTAAGCATAGTATTCGCCACTTTGCCGCCTGTAAAATCTTCAATCTCAACTGTTCCAGATGAAAATGTGTTACCAGCATTGCTTGCGGTGTCTGAAAATAAAGCGAATGATCCTCCGGCTACCATTGTGGCCCCTAAAGCTGATACGGCAGTTAGCATGACAAGTTTTGTTTTGATACTCATACAAGTATTCCTCCCATGAATTGTTTTGTCCCTTTAAGGGTTATATTTGAAACCTTCCTCAGAACGAACCGAGAAGGTGACAAAGCTTTGGTGACTAATTAGCTGCTTACAGTAACATCCTTGGCTTTACTTGCTCTTTCAAGCTTCAAAATTGCACGAATGAGCTCAATCACAGAAATAAGGATGAGTAACAGGCCAGGAACGATGAGTAATAAAGATAGGCCAAGCCTAGTTTTCAAGAAGTCAAAATAATAGCCAAGATAAGGAATTGTAAAATTGGCATATCTTGCAACGATATTAGAAGCAATGACGCGCGTTGGATCTGCTGCATCATTTGCGTCCCCTTTAGTTATAAATTCAAGAACTCCGGAAGCTGAATTAATTTCTTTTATCCGATGAGTAATGAGGATATCAGGTGTTTCTGGAGATTTGAACGTGACGATGTCACCAACTTTGAGTAAGTCAACTGCAATATTTGGCTTAGTAAAAATGATGGATCCTGTATGAATACGAGGCTCCATTGAGCCGGAGAGTACGGAAAACATTTGATATCCAAATATGCGAGGAATGCCGCCAGATAACTTGGAAGATATCGCAAAGAATAAGGTGACCAGAAGTAAAAGGCTTAAAAGCACAGTTATAGAATGATTGATCCATTTTAATTTTAAACGCATGCTAGTCATCACTCTCCATCTCTTTCTAGTGTGGGTAATCCATAAGTACTTCCGGTTACAGTCGTGAATATTGGAACAATTGATTGTGGGGGAGCGCAGGATGTAATCAAAGATGGATTTCCTGACTCGGATCCGTATACAGCATTGCTTACGGTAGGAAGAGCGATACTATTGTTATTTTCCGCTCCATAAACACTGCTCACCACAGAAATGCTTGGCATTGAGAGACTTGCCTTTGAGCAGAACGAAACCGCAGTTGAATAAGAGAGTGATGTAGAGAGAGTCGCGGTAACTAACGAATAAGTTGGAATCGTTTGTACACTGACGATTGCTGTTATACATAATGTGTTAAAAAGCCAGATGGTATATAAGAGCGGCTTGCTCTGAAAAAATCTGTGCCTTGATGAACGGGTATAGCGCATCAACTTTGTTCACTCCGTTCTTTCTGTTTCGTTCGTTATAAAGAACTTATGAGATTGACTATATAGCAATTTGCCTCTCTTGTAAATACTGGAAAATGGG
Organism: Paenibacillus sp. J22P165; assembly: GCF_059692015.1. Lineage (NCBI taxonomy): Bacteria > Bacillati > Bacillota > Bacilli > Caryophanales > Paenibacillaceae > Paenibacillus > Paenibacillus sp. J22P165. The sequence continues at coordinate 353,554 of NZ_JCAUAP010000001.1, forward strand.
ATATTTGAGTTGTTTTTGTTCGTTTAAAGAAACAATATCGTTATTTTTGATAGTTTTTAGTCTATTTTCGTCCATTTTCGTTCTTTATTAAGGTTTGAGGGAATTTAGATGATATACACGACTTTTAAGATGCAAAAAGAGCGAAAGATCTAAGTGATCGGTCGCTTTTTCCTTAACATAATGGGTATTTCCATTATTTATAATTATTTTGGAGAATAAGGACAAACTAACACGAACATATCACATCTGGGTGGTGCACACATTGTTGTCTGATCTGAAGCGTTTGTTAATTGGCCAGCCATTGAAGTCCCACGAATTGGGCGAGCAGAAACTGAATAAAAAGAAAGCCCTGGCCATTCTTTCATCGGATGCGTTATCCTCGGTTGCCTATGGTCCTGAGCAGATTCTAATTGTTTTAATCACGATTAGCGCGGCAGCCTTCTGGTATACAATCCCAATTGGTTGCGGTGTTCTGTTTCTTTTAGTAGCTCTTATATTGTCGTATAGACAAATTATTTTTGCTTATCCGCAAGGCGGCGGTGCCTATGTCGTGTCAAAAGAGAACCTAGGCATGAACGCTGGCTTGTTTGCAGGCGGCTCCTTATTGGTCGATTATATTTTGACAGTAGCGGTCAGTATTTCTGCGGGCACGGATGCGATAACTTCGGCTTTTCCAAGCTTACATGCCTACACAGTTCCGATTGCACTAGCGCTTGTGCTATTCATTACCATCCTCAATCTCCGTGGTATAACGGAGTCGGCGTCAATTTTAGCGTATCCCGTTTACTTATTTGTGCTGGCATTGCTAATTCTCATTGGGGTCGGTTTGTACAAAATAGTGACAGGCCAAATCTCAGCTGATTTACATACGCCGTTGGGGACACCGATTGCGGGTATATCCCTCTTCATTTTGCTAAGAGCCTTCTCTTCGGGAAGCTCGGCTTTAACTGGGGTTGAGGCGATCTCCAATGCCATTCCCAATTTTAAGTCTCCTGCCCCGAATAACGCCTCCAGAACATTGATGGCTATGGGCTTTTTGCTAGCCATTCTTTTTGCGGGAATTATTTACTTAGCCTACTATTACGGCATTGCACCTGAGGAGAAGGAAACCGTCGTTTCTCAGATTGCGACCGTTACGTTTGGTAGAAATCTGATGTACTATATTGTCCAAGGTACGACAGCGATGATCCTCGTTCTTGCAGCGAATACGGGGTATTCTGCCTTTCCTTTGCTGGCGGTTAATCTGGCTAAAGATAAATTTATTGCGAGAATGTTTACGATGCGCGGAGACAGATTGGGGTATTCGAATGGGATTATTTTCTTAGCTGTCACTTCGATGTTGTTAATTATCGTATTCAAAGGACAGACGGAGCAGCTCATCCCACTTTATGCTGTGGGGGTATTCATTCCTTTTACACTGGCGCAGACAGGCATGTTGGTGAAGTGGAGTCGGGAGAGGCCGCCAGGTTGGTTGCTCAAATTATCCGTAAATTTGGTGGGCGCCATTATGAGCTTCATCGTCATGATGATCTTTTTTATCACTAAGTTCGGTCAAGTGTGGAGTGTACTGATTTTCCTCCCATTCATCGTTTTTATTTTCCATCAAATTAAAAAGCACTACGATGCCATCGCGGAACAGTTGCGCTTAACTTCTTGTGAACCTGTTATCCCTATCGAAGGGAATGTGATGATCGTGCCGGTCGCAGGCTTCACCTATGTGGTGGAGAACTCGCTCAACTATGCCAAATCGCTCTCTCCGGATCAAATTATAGCGGTGTATGTGGCGTTTGAACGGGAGGATGAAAAGAAATTTGCGGAAAAATGGCAAAAGTGGCAGCCCGATGTGCGTTTGGTTTCGCTGTACTCCCAATATCGAAGTATCGTGCATCCGCTGACTAAATTTATTGATACCGTTGAACATAAAGCTACGGAATCCAACTACCGGGTAACTGTGATCATCCCCCAGTTTATCCCCAAGAAAAACTGGCATAACATCCTTCACAATCAATCCAGTTTACTGATCAGGGCCTTCCTGTTGTATAAGCGGAATTTGATTGTCACGACCGTGCCGTATCATTTGAAAAAGTAAAAGAGGTGCTGAATCCGTATAGTAAACGCCGCGGCGGGTTACTTAGCCGAACCTCAATTTTTATACTTTTTTTATACAATTGCTACTTATCTTTACTCCTTATTTACAGAGATCTGCGTTACAATAGTGTGCGTGTGGCAAACTTGGTGAAATAGGGTAAAATAAGTCTATGGAAACTCAACAAAACGAAAAAAATTACTGGAAATCGTACGGGGTGACGAGCCTTTTTATTGTCGTGTTAACGATTGTACTAAAAGGTGTTGCCCCTTTCCTTGATCTCGTCAATATTTCGCTTCTTTATTTATTTCCGGTGCTATTTAGTGCAGTTCGTTGGGGGAGAGGTCCCTCTTTTTTTGCTGCGGGATTAGGTGTGCTGGCGTTTGACTTCTTCTTCGTTCCACCTACGCGCAGTCTATCGGTAGCTGATTTGCGATACATTTTTACCTTCATTGTCTTCCTATGTGTGGCGGGCCTTACGGCAAGTCTAGCTTCTAAGCTTAGAAATCAAATTCAGCAAGCGCAAAAAAGAGAAGCAAATACGGCTGCCTTATACGCGTTAAGTCGCAAGATTACAGCGATTTCTGATCTAGATGTTTTACTCATCGAGATTGTTCAGCATATTGCTGAAACACTGGATACGAAAGTTGCTATCTTTTTCCAGAATGTGCTGGGGGAGCAAGAACTGACCGCTTACTCCAATAAGGATAAGGATTGGGCGAGTGATGAGTCGCATCTGTCTATCGCATCTTGGGTCAATGCAAACCATACCATTGCTGGTCGGGGTACGCAGACGTTGCGTGAAGCCTCTGATTTACATATCCCTTTGGCAACCGATCATCAGATGCATGGCGTGCTTGCTGTGCATGTTGGCCATCGCAGTGTGACGGAAATGCCAGAGCTTATTCGCATCATTGAAGCGTTATCTGATCTTGCTGCCGTGGCTATTTCTCGGGTCAAGCTCGCGGATGAGGCCAAAGTGGCTCAATTGACGGCTGAATCCGAAAAGCTCCGCACTGCTCTGCTGGACTCGCTCTCTCATGAATTGCGTACGCCGCTGGCTGCGATTATTGGCTCTGTTACGGGCTTACTTGAGGGAGAGCACGTTTTTAGTCCGGATGATCGTCGAGAGTTACTCCTTACCACCCGTGAAGGGGCAACGCGCATGAATAGGCTTGTTGGGAATTTGCTCGGCATGGTTCGTATTGAGAGCGGGATGATGCGTTTAAATAAGATGTGGTGCGGAATCGAGGATGTTGTTGGGGTTGCTTTAACGCAATTGAAGGATTCTTTGCAAAATAGAGTCATTCATATCGCGTTGGATCCGGAGCTTCCGTCTGTCCCGCTGGATGAAGTTCTTATCGAGCAAGTGCTGATCAACGTGCTTAGTAATGCGATTAAGTATTCACCCGAAGGCAGTGAGATTCAGATTGAAGCGGAAAAGGACGGCGATAGGCTGCGTCTGAGCATTACTGATGAAGGGGCGGGCATACTTCCTGCTGATAGGGAACGGATTTTCGAGAAATTTTATCGTGGAAATCGAACGAAACATATACCAGGCACAGGCCTTGGGCTTGCCATCTGTAAAAGTATTGTGGAAGCGCATGGCGGTTCAATTACCGCTAGCGAGAGGAAAGACGGTCGGCAGGGTACAGTTATCGAACTGAGCTTGCCTTTATCACAGTAGAAATTCGCTAAGAGGGATGGAGAGAAGGATGACAACCACAGGGGCGAAAATTTTAGTTATTGATGACGAGGCACAAATCCGCAAATTGATGCGTGTTACGTTAACTGCACATGGATTTGTAATAGCGGAAGCGGCAACTGGCAAGGAAGGCTTGCTGCAGGCTGCGATGTTTCGGCCGGATCTCATTGTGTTAGATTTGGGGCTGCCAGATATGACCGGTATGGAAGTATTGGACGGCATTCGTGAATGGTCGAATGTTCCCATCATTATCTTGACAGCACAGGATCAAGAGACTGACAAAGTCGCCGCATTGGATCGCGGTGCAGACGATTATGTGACGAAGCCATTCGGTATGGGCGAATTCATGGCTCGCATGCGAGTGGCGCTTCGGCATATTGCCAAAACGCAAGATGAGCCTGTGATCAGGCTAGGGCAGCTCGTCATTGATTTGGCTAAGCGCAGCGTAGAACTCCATGGTGAGAAGCTGAAGCTAACGCCAACCGAGTATGATTTGCTCAAGGTGCTCGGCGTTAATGCTGGTCGCGTTATGACTCATAAACAGTTGCTCAAGGAAGTATGGGGCGGCCAGCAGTATGAATCAGACAGTCAGTATCTGCGGGTGTATGTTGGACATCTGAGGAAGAAAATAGAGACGGATCCGACGAGACCTCAGTATATTTTGACTGAGCCGGGGATTGGGTACCGGTTTGCTTGGCAAGAAAGCTAATGAAGTGGCGTATAATCAAAAAGCTTCCAGCCCCACAAAATGTGGGATTGGAAGCTTTTTGCAATCTAGGGCGTTAACAAGTAAAGGAATCAATAAAGCGTAAGTCAATGCCAAAGAATATCCAAGAAAATCCAGTCCAACGGAATCCAGTAATCGATGTCCGTCCAACGAACACTGGGAAGTACCAGTATTGTTGTCCGTTGCTTTGCCATATATACGTGAATCTGAACAAGCAGCGGGAGATTCCGCCCGGATCTACGGCGTATACGCCGGGTGCTTTAAGTGGTTTTTGCGGTATGTGAGATGGCGGCGCGGACGTTGGCGGTTGATACCCGCCTTGGCCTGATCCAGGTCCTGGAGGTGGAAACCCTGGTCCAGGTCCACCTGGGAAACCGCCTGGTCCACCCGGAAATCCAGGTCCACCTGGGAAACCGCCAGGTCCGCCAGGAAATCCAGGCCCCCCCGGGAAACCACCAGGTCCGCCTGGGAATCCTGGACCGCCAAAACCACCTTGCCCTCCTGGGAAGCCAGGTATCATGCCGCCAGTTCCTGGGAATCCGGGGATGCCCAAACCTCCTAAGCCACCTAAGCCTCGTGGATCATAGGCAGGTACCCAGCCGTAGTATTGAGGTACGGGATACCCATAAGGGTATGGTGTATGTTGTGGATAATATGCTGTTGGGTAGTCCGAGTCCGTTGCCGCGCTTTGTGAAATCTCAGTTTCCAGTTCTACATCGCGCAGTTCTTGTTTCTTGTTCGATGCCATTCGTAAGTCCTCCTTAGGTAAAAGCGGATTGTCGATACTTACTATATGCAGGGAGATAGACGGATGTCACGGTTTGAAAATAACAAAAGTTAAGCATCACTAGACCTATAAGAAGTGGTATAATAGTTCGAATTGGGAAAATAAACCTATGATATATTGTCGAAATATAGGTGTAATATCCCATATATATGATGGAATTTGTCGTATATAATGGAAATTGGAACGATTTTGAAATTAATGGGGCGGGATTTCTTGAGAGACCTTTTGGGTAAAAGATTAAGATATGATGTGACAACAAGTTATGGACTAGTCTTAGTCCCTGTTCATACCGTTCTAAATCAAGAGCATTTGGATTTATTTAGGCAGCATCGCATCGATCAGATGGATATTGTAACAACGACGATGCCTGAGAGCCAGCCGTCTGAATCCGTACCTGCTCAAGATGCAAATCGTCTTGTTCAAAAAGCTACGGAGTATGCCAAAGACTTATTCGAGCGTATTAAGACGCAAAAGAAAATACCTCTTCTAGAGATCAAGTCAGAATTAATTCCAATCGTTCAGCAGGCAGCCGAAAACCCTGATCTCTTTCAATTGTTTCAAGCCGTTAAGGCTAAGGATGAATACACCCACCAGCATAATATCGGCGTGGGCATTCTATCAACACTCATTGGTAAGTGGATGGACCTTGCAGATACAGAAGTAGCGCTTCTATCCTTAGCGGCTACAATGCATGATGTGGGTAAAATCAAGATTTCTCAAGAAATTTTAATGAAACCAGGGAAATTAACTCCGAAAGAGTATGATGAAATAAAAAAGCATACCATTCTTGGTTATAACATGCTGCGTGAAACGGTAGGCATTAACTATCGTGTAGCGCTGGTTGCTCTGCAACATCATGAACGGGCTGATGGGACGGGCTATCCGTTGCAGCTGCAAGATAATCAACTAGACAAAATGAGCAGAATCGTCGCCGTTGCAGATGTTTTCCACGCGATGTCATCGAAGAGGCCCTATCATGAAATGATGCCTTTTCACGAGGTTGTCAGTCGTTTGAGAAAAGGTTTTTTTGGAGAGTTAGATCCACATATTGTTTCTGTTTTTTTACAGAACATTATTTACAATCTAGTAGGCAGGCAAGTGCTGCTTACAGATGGACGCTGGGGCGAAGTCGTCTATATTAATCCAACGGATGATACAAATCCACTCGTGAAAATCGAAAATACCTTTCTTGATCTCAGTCGAGAAAGACACATTCATATAAAGGAAGTTGTCATATGAAGCCAATAATTATAGAGAAGTCAGACGTTTTACTCCAATTTTATTCCAACTATGGTCTAACACAACGTGAAACCGAAATACTTTCCTTACTTGCGACATATGGTTACACCAACAAGGAAATTGCCGAAAATTGCTGTATTAGTGAGAAAACCGTGAAAATTCACCTCGCCAACATTATGGGGAAAATCGGAATTGGCTCCATGCGCAAGCTATTAGCCTTGCTGTTGCAGCAAGCTTTGCTTGTTTCTGGACTTGGAGCGAATGAGTCTGTGCGTGTGGTGTCGGTGGGAATGAGATAGGAGATGTGGGGGACCTTCTAAGAAGAAGGTCCTTTTTTTTTTTTTTTTTTTTTGCTAATAGTAAATACATAATAATTTTATAAAACACTTGTTTTTGTATCTTTATAATGATACGATATGTATCGTATGATGCTATATTAATGAGGATAATGTAATTGGTTTTCAATAAGGAACATGAAAGGAGGAATAGGAGGTTAGGCTTATATTTTAGTATTAAGGGCTAGTTATGTTTGGCTAGATACGTTTTGTATCGGTTAATTTATATAAAAGGAGCGTTGTTTCATGCAAGTTGTACAACCTATTCGTGATCAAGTGAAAATTGAAGAAATGCAAGAAATTTTAATAAGGCAGTCACATCGAGACTGGCTCTTATTCACAATTGGTATTAATTCTGGTTTACACCTAAGTGATTTGTTGACTTTAAGAGTGCAAGATTTGAAAGGTAAGAATAGGGTAATTATACGTGAAGAAAAGACAGGGAAAGAAAAGAATTTTACAATAAGCGCTAAGCTTAATGAGTCCATTTCAGAATATGTAAAATATATGGATGACAATGATTATGTCTTTCCATCTCAACGAACAGGAAAGCCAATAAAAAGGATTCGAGTATACCGTATTTTGAATGAAGCAGCGAAACAGATTGGACTCCATGATATTGGCACACATACATTAAGGAAGACTTTTGGATACCATTATTATCAAAGGACGAAAAATATTTCTGTACTTCGTGATCTTTTCAACCATTCTGCCCCATCTGTAACTTTGCGTTATATAGGCGTACAGGTGCAGTTAGATAAGAGGGGGGAAACCCGATTAGTGGCAAGTAATGAGTAGATTACTGAATAATAAGATACGAAATGTATCGTAATTAATGGAGTGAGAAAAGGAAATAAGATCATGAAGTAAAGATAACATGACCTGGGAGAGATTTGTTTATGGAGAAAAAGAGACAAGCTAAAATTGATATCATGGAAATATTGGTACAAACAGGAATAAATCCAAATGACTTTTTGGTTTTAGCTGAACAGGAACTTGAGAAACCGACTTTTATTAATCTAGGGAACGTTCTGCCCGTACAAAGGCAATAAAACGCCGAGCTTCATCTGAAGATAATTTCTTCCCATCTATGGTTAGTGCGAATTTCTCCATAATCTTTTCATCAGAAAGTTCTAAGTTATCCACGAAATCGCGTACTTCTTCGTCGAGTATACGATCAGACTGATTTGTTCTTCCAAGCAAATAATCAATGGATACATGAAAAAAAGAAGCGATTTTATTGATAGTCGTGTAATCTGGCTCTCTACGTGAAGTCTCATAGTGTGAAAGTGAGGCTCTTGAAATGCCTAACTTGTTAGCCAGATCTTCCTGGGTGAGTGCATGCCGTTCTCTCAGAAAGGCAATTCTGTCCCCGTATTTCGTCATTGTTAATTTCCTCACATTTCCATATGAATAATTTTAGTATATCCATTTAGTAAGACTTATTATACCAGTGTTTTACTAGATATGAAAATGAAAAAATGTATTTTCTCCAGTTTCTCTTTCTACTATTTGTAATATGCAAAGAAGAATCTCCACTATAAGGAAAAGGAAGCTGAACACATGTTGACTAACCTTGCTAAAAGTCGAAAGTTTGACCTCAAAAATGAGACATTATTTTATAGTCATATTAAGATCGTTGAGATTAAAAATAAACGGATGGAATCAAAGCCTACTCAAGTGATACTTACAGAAATTACTTCTCAAGGTTTGCGATTTCTATCTTCTTTAGCACTGCCACTAAGTCAGCATGTCACTTGGAGGTTTCAATTAACATTGCGTGAAATGACCTTTTCAGTTGAGGGAATTCTCATAAATGTAAATAGATTGGACGAGGGAAATGAATATGAAGTGGAATGGAAAGGAGGCTTAGAATTAGGCCGCCTTGTATTATCATTTTTTATTCAACCTAATCCTGCAACTTTCCAAGCTAATGAAAGTTATAGATATTTTAATGAATATACGACAGTCCAACAACAAAAACAATTTGATTTGTTATGTTAATGTCATAAGGTGCTAAGGCTATGAAAGAAAGAGTGGAATTTATGCCATGGATGAAGGTAATATTACGTGTTATGAGTTGGATATTACCTCTCATAGTCGTTACATTGCTAGTGCTATATTATACAAAAGATAGATGGCTTGACGTCTTAGGTAACGAGTTGATTGTTTACGATGAAGTAAGTAAAAGTGATGTAATTATACTTCTTGGAGGAGAAGGGGGGTTCGGGGAGAGATCGAGAAAGGCTGTTGAATTGTATAAGAATGGTTATGCCAGGAAAGTCTTGTTGACAGATGGAACCTTTGATTACAAACATGACATGGAAATTAATAAAATGGTTGCAAAGGTTGAAGCTTTAGGAGTACCCGAAGAATCCATTATGCTAGAAGATCATGCACAAAATACTTTTGAGAATGCTAAATATTCCAAAGAAATTCTTGAGCAAGAAGGTATGCAGAAAGCGCTTGTTGTAACTTCAGATTGGCATACTTTGCGAACTCGCCTAACTTTTAAAAAAGTGTATAAAAATTCTGGTATTGAACTACATTTTGTTGCAGCACCATCAGAATTTACGTTTGACCAATGGTGGACGCATCATGATACAAAAAAGAATGTTCCATTAGAATGGGTGAAAATCATATATTACAAGTTATCTAATCGAGCTTAACTGAAAGGTCTTGTACACCAAGACTTTTTTGTTATGCAAATCATTTATCAACATCACGTTAGGAGAGAGTATATTTTGAAAATTTTAAAGTCGGGTATAACAATAATACTTATGTGGATCTTTTTAGTAGTGCCTAATATTGTATTTGCAGAGAAAACATTAAAGGTATTCTTTGACGATACTGAATTGCGTTTTGAAGTTAATCCATTTATTAAAGATGGAAGCACATTTGTTCCATTTCGACCAATTTTTGAGAGTATGGGCTTTAAGGTGTTTTGGGATGATGAAGAACAGTCTGTTACTGGCAGGAAAGACAATTTAAGCATCACAATGGAAATAGATAGTCCAGTCGCATACGTCAATGACAGGGCTATCAAACTTCAAACACCTGCACAAATTGTAGAAAATATGACCCTTGTTCCTCTTCGTTTTATAAGCGAGAATAGTGGGTTTCCGATCAACTGGGATCCCGATAGCCACATAGTTACCATTCAATCCCCTGACAAGATTCAACCAGATAAGTTAAATCCATTCGACATCGTTGCTTATAATGTAAAAAGCTTTGGAGCAAAAGGCGACGGGTTAACAGATGATACATTAAGCATTCAAATTGCTTTACAACAAGTTTCGAAGAAAAATGGTACACTATTCTTCCCAAGCGGCACTTACATCGTAGATGCAACACAAAAACTAACAGTAAATTCTAATACAAAGATTATCGGGGAAGGATCCTCGACAGGTCTGAAGGCGAAATCTGACGTAGAATTCGGAACAAGTTTATTAACCATTTCTGGTAATGATGTTGCGATGAGTTATCTTAGTTTAGATGGAAATCAACGTGTAATTAATATTCTGTTAGTTGATTCGAATAGTTCGAATATTATGGTTGATAATTGTATGATTGCTAATGCTTCTCAAAGTAATAATCCTTCTCGAGACGATTATAATGAGGTAGTAAGTGGTATTACAATATTCGGAAATACAAATACAATTACTATAGATCATAGTGAGATAAAGAATATAAAGGCTATCCATGAGAATCAAGGTAGTTTGGTTGCTCGAGGCATATACTTAACTGAAAATAAATCGGGCTGGCTTGAAAAAGCTGCGAAAAATGTTTCCATTGTAAATAACTATATACATGATATTGGGCCGGCAGATGATGGGGACGGTATTTTTTATGAAGACCCGAATTTAGAAAAAAATTTGATAGAAGATACTAATAGTACGATTTCAAATAATCGATTTGAGAATTGTGCTAAGCGCGCGATTAAAATAAACGCTCAGGGTGTCCGTATTATTGGTAATTTGATTGTAAATAATTATATGAACAATAATTATTATGAGGGTAAGTATAAAAACAGTCTTGCTCCAGATATGTATGCTGGCATTAGCATCTATGCGGATAATAATATTGTTTCAGATAATATCCTTCAGGGTAGTGGAAGTTTTTACGCGGGAATCGAAATTACTGCTGAACGGATGGTAAGTCATGTTATCGTGAGTAATAACAAAATTAAAATGGGAGCTTACAGTAATCTAGGAGGGAAAACCTCTATCCGAATTGGATATGTCAGTCACTTTACAATCAGTAACAATGAATTGGAAAATGGAGAAACTGGCATTTGGACTTGGCAAAGTGCCTCAAATGGTATTATTAATGGTAATAAAATTAATATGCCAGGAGGTGGAGGAATTAATTTGGAGACATACCTTCCGAATAATTACAAAAGAGCAATCGAAATAAAAGATAACAAAATATATGCAAGTGACTATGATGTAAATCATGCATAGCAAAAAAAAGGAAGAAGCCCAACCAATAGGGCTTCTTTTTTTTTTTTGCTATCAATCAATTAAGCGTTGAAGTCTCATTATCATAGAGTCATTGGCCGAGAGCAAACAGTTTGGGTTTACATAAACTGAATTATAGTATGAATTTGTCATATGACAAAAATGCTAGAAAAATAAAAAGGAGATGAATGAAATATGGCTGATGCAGACATGCAAAAGGCGTTAGATACTGCTTTCGCAAATGGAGAACCTTTTTATGTTGTTATTCCAGATGATGGAGCCTATATTTTTGACGGCAAAAAGACGACAAAAGTAGCAACTCCTGCTATTGTTACGCCAACGCCCCCTACGCCCCCAACTACACCAACTGGAAAGGTATTTAATGTTGCCGACTATAGTACGATTAAACTGGCTTTAGATGCTGCAGCTGTCGCAGGTGGAACAGTTGTATTTCCCTCAAATGGTCAGTTTACGATTGCTGTAGGAGCTCCCTTAGCGATTGCAGCTAATGTTAAATTGCAAGGGAATGGATCAACTATTAAGATGACTGGAACCGGACATGCAGCAGAAGTAATTGGGATTAAAGGAAGTAATGTTGAGATTGATAAATTAATTATTGATGGAAATAATCTCAGCAAAGTAGGAGTTTCTCTATATGAGAATATATCCAATATTAAAATGACAAACAGTACCATTAAAAACATTACCCAAGGGGGGAGTTACTCAACTGACCTCGTTGCAGGCGTAATGATAAAAACAGGTATTGTAGGAGTGGTGCTAGATAATAATACGATAAATAGTGTAAGAGCAAAAAATGCACCCGCTGTGTCAAGAGGGGTAATGGTTTCGAGTTATAATGGTACGATTGCAAAGAACGTTACAATTAGTAATAATACGATCTCAGACATATCACCAAAAGATGATGGTGATGGCATCTATTTCGATTCAAGCACTGTTCTATCTAACTCTGTAATAAGTGGGAATACATTTGAACGGGTTGGAAAAAGAGGTATTAAAATTGCAACTCCAGGTATTACTATTTCAAATAACCATGTCATTAATTCTTTTTTAAACAATAATCAATATGTGGCGAGTAATCCAGTCCCAGGAATGGATATGTATGCAGGGATATCTGTGTATGCTAATGATGTCATTGTTAGCGGCAACAACATAGATGGTGTGGGTAGCTTTTATGGTGGCATTGAAGTCTCGGCTGAACTTTTGGTCGATCGAATTAAAATATTAAATAATACCATTACAATGGGAGCGAGTTCAAATCAGAGTGGTACTAGCGGAATGCGAATTGGGGATGTGGCAAACTTTGAAATTTCAGGAAATAAAATAATACGCGGAAGTAATGGGATCTGGACATGGCAGGGAGCTGTCAATGGCACAATTACCGGAAATGATATAAGTGAAGTAGATTATGGTATTCAGTTTGGAACTTATGTGACGGGTAAACCATTCTCTAATGTTAAAGAGAGTAATAATAAAATTCAAGCGAGAAAATCAGCAATAATAAATCGATAGAAATGGACGGTGATTATCACCGTCTTTTTTTCGGTTTTATGTATTGAAAGTTGAGAAATACGGAGTTGTATAAAGTTAAAAGTCAACTGTTGACATGTTACAAAATGTATCGTAAAGTAGACGAGTGAAAGATACGATTTGTTACATTGATGATTAATTTATTAAGAAGGGTGATATATGAAACGAAGAGCTATTTATTACTTTGTTGCTTCTTTAGGGCTCGCAAGTAGTTGTTGGATTTACTTGAGTTTCGAGCCCAACCATCACTTTCAAGGAAGTGAATTACCTGTATTATCTACACCTAATTATCAAACGACTTCATCATATCTAACAAATCAATCGAATCAACCAGCTCAACCCAATGAGGATAATAAGTCCATACAATCAGAACCAACAGCAGTAACTGGAAAAGTTGAAAAAGAAGAAAAATACTCGTCGTTTAATGTTCTTATTCTTGGAACGGATGCCATTGGAAACGAGGACTCTCGATCAGATGTAATTATTGTGGCACATGTGATGCCAAATGAGAAAAAGGTTGCCATCGTTTCGATTCCGCGCGATTCGAGAGTTGCAGTCGACAATGTTGGTTATACAAAAATTAATCATGCTCATATCGTAGGTGAACTTCGTGGAGGAAATAAGGAGGGCACTCAATTAGTGCTACAAACTGTTAGTAGCTTCTTAAATATTCCAATTAATTATTACATGAAAACTAATTTCAGAGGTTTTATTAACATGATTGATGAAATTGGTGGAATTGATATTGAGGTCACGGAGGATATTTACTTAGGTGAGTCATCACTGCTTCTTCATCAAGGGATGCAGCATATTGACGGGGCAACCACACTTAGTTTAGTACGGGAGAGACACTCGTTGCAAAACGGGGATTTTGGGAGACAGTTTAATCAGTCACAGGTTTTGAAAGAAATAGCAGTTAAATTACTTCAACCTAAGCAGCTTCCGAAGTTACCTAAATTACTTTCATTAGTTAAGAAAGATATCTCTGATACAAATTTTTCTGACGGGGATTTAATCAGTTTAGCTTGGTTATTAAATGGGGTAAAGGCATCAGATTTTAGTTATATTCAGATACCAGGACAATCGAGTTTGGAAATGGATCCCTTAGTAAAGAACAATGTGTGGTACTGGATTCCAGATATGAATGAAGTAAAAAAGATATCCCAGGATTATTTTCAACGTGAATAATATAGGTTAACCTATCATGGGAATGATACAAAATGTATTTTAGTATTTAAGGTAGAAACGAACTAGGCTCAGGCGAAGTAGTGCTTGACACGATACATTTTGTATCGTATATTTAGAATGTAAATGATACAAATCGTTTCATTTCTATCGGTTATGAATCCGTTTTGTATCATAAATTTCAGGTTTTATATCTAGTAAACTATGAGACTAGTACCTTGAAAGGGTGTAACTAAGATGGCTATTTTAATCACTGGCGGCAGTGGATTTATAGGGGCTCATACTAGTGTCGAGATGCTTAATGCTGGTTATGATATTGTATTGTTCGATAATTTTAGTAATAGTCAGCCAGAAGTGTTACGAAGAATCTATGAAATAACGAATAAAGATTTTCGATTCTATGAACTTGATATGCGTGATAAGCAACAACTGGAAAGAGTTTTCTCCGAGAATAGTATCGAAGCTGTGATTCATTTGGCAGGTTTGAAAGCAGTTGGAGAGTCAATTCATTTACCGCTTAAATATTATGACAATAACATTAATGGTACTGTAACACTCATTGAAATGATGAAAAAATATGAAGTGAAGAAGTTGGTATTTAGTTCTTCTGCAACTGTGTATGGCTTACAAACACAGGTTCCAATTTCAGAAGACAATACATTAGAAGCAACTAATCCTTATGGTCGATCCAAGTTAATGATTGAGGAAATCTTAAGGGATCTGTACGTATCAGATGAGGAGTGGAGTATTATTCCTTTACGATACTTCAATCCGGTTGGTGCACATCGGAGTGGGAGATTAGGGGAGTATCCAAATGGTACGCCAAATAATTTAACCCCATATATTACTCAAGTTGCTGCCGGTAAGTTAAGGGATATGAAAATTTTTGGAAACAACTATCCAACACCTGATGGTACAGGTATTCGGGACTACCTTCATGTAACAGATTTAGCACTGGGGCATGTCAGGGCAATCGAGAAAGTAATGTCCGGGGCTACTGGGGTGAACGCCTACAACTTAGGTACTGGAAGGGGTTATAGCGTCCTTGAGATGATACATACCTTTGAAAGTATAACTGGGAAAAGCATTCCCTACTCATTTGTTGAGCGCAGACCTGGTGATGTCGCAGTCTGTTATGCGGATCCGACAAAAGCCAAAGTTGAGTTAGGTTGGGAAGCTCAAAAAGGGATTGAAGAAATGTGTATGGATGCTTGGCGTTGGCAAGTGAACAATCCAAACGGATATGAAAGTTCTTTTGAACTGGAAAGAAGTTGGGTATAAATCATTGGTTGGAGATCATATGGAGAAAATACAGGGGCAATTTGTCATCTCACTTGATTTTGAAATGTATTGGGGGATTCGAGATATCTATTCGCTTCATCAGTATATCGAACAGATGTCAAATGAAAGACGGTTAATTCCGAAGCTACTTGCTTATCTAGAGGAATATGATATTCACGCTACCTGGGCGGTTGTCGGGCTTTTATTCTTTGATAATTTTGAAGAACTAGCAAATAGCCTGCCGCGCTTGGTACCTGATTATACCGAATCTGACCTATCTCCTTATCCTTACATAAAGAATGGAAATGTAGGCTTCAATGAATTGTTGGATCCGCATCATTATGCTCCTTCGTTAATCAAGGCAATTGAAGAGACTCGAAACCAGCATATCTCAACCCATACATTCTCTCATTACTATTGTTTGGAACAGGGGCAATCTCTAGAACATTTTGAAGCGGACTTAAAAGCTGCTGTAAAGACAGCGGAGAAGAAAGGATTAGAACTAAAAAGTATCATTTTCCCAAGAAACCAAGTTAATGACAAGTACATTAGAGTTTTGAAAAAATATGGTATTCTTTCCTACCGTGGAAATCCATCACATTGGGTTTATCGGAAGGGTTACTCCAGGTCTGACTCCTTTATGAAACGAATTTTTCGTTTGGTAGATTCCTATGTGAATCTCTCTGGACACAATTGTTACTCTTTGAAAGATCTTGATAAACAAATTCCTCTTAACTTGCCAGCGAGTCACTTCCTAAGACCCTACTCAAAAAAGATAAAGATGTTAGAATCGCTTAGGTTAAAGCGTGTGCTTTCCAGTATGACGTACGCCGCACAACACGGACTTGTGTATCATCTGTGGTGGCACCCTTACAATTTTGCAAATGATGAAGAAGCCAATATGGCAGCCTTCCGAAAAATCATCGAGCATTTTAAAAATCTTCAACAACAGTATGGCATGGTAAGTACAAGTATGGAGGAATTGTGTGACACAGTGCTTGGAAATTACCACAATCAAGATGTTTTAACAAGTACTCAAAAGATAAGAGAGGTGAGGTAATGGGCGAGC
Source organism: Paenibacillus sp. J22P165 (assembly GCF_059692015.1). Taxonomy (NCBI): domain Bacteria; kingdom Bacillati; phylum Bacillota; class Bacilli; order Caryophanales; family Paenibacillaceae; genus Paenibacillus; species Paenibacillus sp. J22P165. The sequence continues at coordinate 369,976 of NZ_JCAUAP010000001.1, forward strand.
AGATTTTTACTGCTATTCGTAGACATTTTGTCGTATTTCCTATGATTTTAATATGCTTTGTGGCTGCAGGATTCGGAATCAATATGCTACTTCAACCAGAATACCAAGCGAAATCCACCTTGATTGCTAACTTTGGTAAAGCCAGTGATAATGTCTCGAACAAATATAATGAATTACTTGCTAACCAGATGTTAACAACCACCTACCAGGAGGCAATTCAAAGTCTATTTATTGCTAACATTGTAAAGCTTAAGCTTTCAAGCAATTTGACTCCGAGTGAACTACTAAGAAAGATTCAAGTCAAGACAGATCCTGGAGCCTTAATTCTATCCATTTACGCAAATGCAAATGATGCAAATCAAGCTGTAGCTATCGCCAATGCGTTCGCAGAATCCTTCGTAAGCAACTCCACTCTTATTCTTAATCAAGCTAATGTGAATGTGCTCGACTTAGCTGTGTATGAAAATTCATCATCACCTGTTAAACCGAAGAAAATGTTTAATCTGGCTGTATGTGCATTTGTAGGTTTTTTTGCAGCAACAAGTTTTTGCTTGTTACTAGATAAGAAGCGAATAAAAAAGGTAAAAAAAAAAGAGCGATTACCGAATTTCCGCTTAGAGGCGCAAGTTAATAGGGAAGCTTCTACCCAATTGGAGGTTTAGATATGATTCATTTTGCCATAATTGGTTGCGGTCATATAGCGAACAAACATATTGAAGCTATTACTAAAATCAAAGGAGCAAAGCTAATTGCTTTATGTGACACGAACATAATGAGGCTACAAGAGCTACAAGTGAGCTTGCAAGTAGCCTGCTTCACAGATATGACGGAAATGTTAACAAGTTTGCCTGAAATTGATGTGGTATGTATTTGTACGCCAAGTGGATTACATGTCCAGCATGCCATAGTAGCAGCTCAGGCTGGGAAACATTTGATTATTGAGAAGCCGATGGCTTTAACACTGGAGGACGTAGATGCCATGGTGGATGCTGCCTCCCAGCACAATGTGAAGATAGCTGTCGTTCATCCGAATCGATTCCGTCCCGCCATACAGAGATTGAAATGGGCATTAGACAAGGGGGTTTTTGGAAAAATTAGTCATGTCAATGTGACGTTGCGTTGGAATCGAGATCAAGCTTACTACGATCAATCCATTTGGCGTGGAACTCGAGAAATGGATGGTGGTGTTCTAATGAACCAAGCCATACATAGTCTTGATTTATTGCAATGGCTATTTGGCTCTGTTGATCAAGTAAAAGCGATGATGGATACGCGTATCAGACGCATGGAGTCAGAGGATGTAGCAGTTGCAACGCTAAAATTTAAAAATGGCATTCTTGGTGTTGTAGAAGCTACAACTACGATTTATCAAGCCAATTTAGAAGAATCGATAAGTGTGTTCGGTGAAATGGGTTATGCGATTATTGGTGGACCGACTGCAAATTGGATTAAGCAATGGAAATGTTCACAGACTTCTCCAGATGAAGTTAATGAATGGATTAAACAAGTCGAGGCAGATCCCATGGGTACGTCAGGACATCAAGCAATTATTGCTGATATGGTCGAGGCAATTCATTCAGGTCGAGAGCCTATTGTAACTGCTGCAGATGGGAGAAGTGCAGTAAAACTAGTACTAGATATCTGTGAAGATGGACTCGACCATCTTTCTACAAGGGGAATAGGAGGGGTCGTATGTTAATGGATACACAAAGTCTTATTACTAATCATAGTAAGTCACTCATAGACAAGTTTGAGAATAAAACGGCAGTCATTGGTGTAATTGGACTTGGGTATGTTGGTCTCCCGCTCGCAGTGGAAAAAGCTAAAGCAGGTTATCAAGTAATTGGATTCGATGTCCAAGAAACCAAAGTAGATATGGTGAACGCGGGTATTAACTACATTGGGGATGTTATTGACGAAGACCTGCGTGTGATTATTGAAGAGGGACGTTTAAGAGCTACAACGGATTTTGCGTTTTTAAGTGAAGTCGACGCAGTAGCGATCTGTGTGCCAACCCCCCTCGATATTTATCAACAGCCAGATACGAGCTATGTGGTTAATTCAACCAGAGCAATTTCGCAATACTTACATCAAGGTATGTTAGTTGTTCTTGAAAGTACAACTTACCCAGGGACGACAGAGGAACTTGTCAAGCCGATATTGGAACAAACAGGATTGCGTTGTGGCGTGGATTTTTTCTTAGCGTATTCTCCTGAACGTGTTGATCCAGGTAATAAATTTTTCAGTACGAAGAATACGCCAAAAGTAGTTGGTGGTGTAACCGAGGCGTGTTTGCAAACGGCTGTTGCATTGTATCAAGAAGTGCTTGAAGGTGATGTACATAAAGTCTCCAGTCCTTCTGTAGCTGAAATGGAGAAAATTTATGAGAACACTTTCCGTCATATTAATATCGCTCTAGCTAATGAAATGGCCATTCTATGTGACCGAATGGGCATAAATGTGTGGGAGGTTATTGACGCAGCTAAATCCAAACCGTATGGATTTATGGCATTCTACCCAGGCCCAGGCCTTGGTGGTCACTGCATTCCTATTGATCCCTTCTATTTAACATGGAAGGCAAGAGAATTTAATTATCATACAAGACTTATTGAATTAGCAGGAGAAATTAATAATGCTATGCCTGAATTTGTTGTAAAGAAGATTGGTGAAATCCTAAATGAGCAGTGCAAATCAATTAATGGATCGACGGTACATTTGTTAGGTGTTGCTTATAAAAAGGATATCGATGATTATCGGGAATCACCTGTACTTCATATTATTGAGCAGTTAGAGGAGAGAGGAGCAAAAGTTATCATTAGTGATACTTGCATTCGATCCTTCAAGCATAAAAACCAACATTATGAATGTGTGACAGTCACAAGCGAGCGATTAAGAGATGCGGATATTACGGTTATTACAACTGACCATTCGCAATTTGATTACGAGCTTATCAGTAAAACTGCTTCGGTTGTATTTGATACAAGAAATGCTATGAAGCATTGTACCAAGCCAACACATTACTATTTATTATAGTGAGGAGATTGGAGAATGACTTACTTTAAGCATGAATCAGCCATTATAGATGAAGGTGCAAGCGTTGGTGATGGGACGAAGGTATGGCACTTTTCACATGTATCTAGCAATTCAATTATTGGCGAGAGCTGTAGTTTAGGACAAAATGTATTCGTAGCTAATAATGTAGAAATTGGAAAAGGTGTAAAAATTCAAAATAATGTTTCCATTTATGAAGGTGTTGTTTTGGAGGATTACGTATTCTGTGGACCTAGCATGGTATTTACGAATGTCAGAACGCCAAGATCTGCGTTTCCGCGCAATACAAGTGATGATTATCATATTACAACGGTTAAAAAAGGGGCATCAATTGGTGCGAACGCGACAGTTGTTTGTGGAGTAACCATTGGCGAGTGGGCCTTTATCGCAGCTGGGGCCGTAGTTACAAAGGATGTTCCCTCGTACTCGCTTCAGGCTGGTGTCCCTGCGAGAAGAATTGGTTGGGTCTGCGAATGTGGGCATTCTTTAACAACACATGAGAATACAATTGTTTGTCCGGAGTGTCAAAGGAGTTACCAATTAATTGTAGACAAATTAATCAAAGTAACGGAGGAATAAACATGTTGTCAATGAAGTCAGTTCCAATACTTGATTTAAGTTATGAAATTAATGAGCTTAAACCACAACTGATGCAAGTATTTGAAAATGTACTAGATGCCGGAACATTCATTATGGGACCTAACGTCAAAAAATTTGAGCAAGAGGTTGCAGACTACTTAGGGGTGAAATTTGCAATTACTTTAAATTCAGGGACAGATGCCATCATCATAGGATTACTTGCAGCTGGAGTGGGTCCAGGTGATGAAGTTATTACAACGCCATTCACTTTCTTTGCTACTGCAGAAGCAATTAGTCAAGTGGGGGCGACGCCAATATTCGTGGATGTCGATGAGTATACCTACAATATGGACTTGTTACAACTCGAAGCTGCTATCACACCAAGAACAAAAGCAATTATCCCTGTTCATCTATTCGGTCATACAGTAGATATGGGAAAGCTATTGGAAATTTCTAACAAACATCAGCTTCTTGTGATTGAAGATACCGCTCAAGCATTCGGTGCGGAATACCAAGATCGTAAAGTAGGGACAATTGGTGATATTGGGTGCTTTTCTTTCTTTCCTTCGAAGAATTTAGGTGCATATGGTGATGGTGGATTGTTAGCTACGAACAATGAAGAATTCGCAATGAAAGCAGCAATGCTTAGGGTACATGGATCTAAGAAGAAATATTATAACGAGGTCATTGGTTATAACTCTAGATTAGATGAAATCCAAGCGGCAATTTTGCGTGTGAAACTACCGCATATAGATAAGTGGAATGACGGAAGAAAACTTGCTGCGCGTACCTATAAGGAATTACTAAACGGCGTAGAAGGAATTGTTCTCCCGGTCGAAGAGAGTTACGCGAAGCATGTCTTTCATCAATATACCATTCGTGTTAAAGAGGGAAGACGTGACGAGCTTCAAGCGAAATTGGATATTCTGGGTGTAAGTACAATGATATATTACCCAGTACCTGTTCATAAGCTGCCCGTCTATCAAACGATGGGAATTCAGATGCCCAAGGCTGAGAAATTAGCCAGTGAAGTACTTTCATTGCCAATTTGGCCACAAATCGATCGGGAGATTCAGTCGTATGTAAGTTCTAAACTGATCGAATTATTGTGAATGGGGAATTTATGAAACTGATTAAGGGGCTATCCTTGGATCAATTTATGCGCAAAGTGGTTATTTTAGCGAGGGGAACTGTGCTCAGTCAAGTAATCATACTTGCGACGTTACCAATTCTAACGCGACTTTACAGCCCTTCCGATTTCGGCATATTTTCAGTTTATATATCTATCATCTCAATTGTTCTTGTTATTGTTTCATTGTCATATGAGATTGCTATTCCATTGCCAGAAAATGATCGGATGGCATCTAGTATTGTAAAGCTCTCCTTATATTTATGTGTGATCATTAGTATTGTTGGGGGGGTAGGTTTTTATGTGCTCCACATACAATTCTCACGCTGGTTAGATGAGCCTGATATGAAACGTTATGCATTTTTGTTTACTTTAAGTTTGTTTGGTGCAGGGTGTCATCAAATCTTGAATTTATGGTCAATACGAAAAGAATACTTTAAGCAGCTCTCTCGAACAAAATATATGCAAAGTGTTAGTCAAGTCTCTTCACAACTTCTACTAAGTTTTACTAGCTGGGGTCCACTAGGTCTTATTATCGGTGAGTTGCTGGGTCGTTTAACAGGTGTGACCTCGCAATGGAGGCTTTGGCGTAACGATGTAAAGACAAAAGGTATTCAAACCACTTGGTTGGATATGAAAGATAGCGCGCATCGCTATCGAAGGTTTCCTTTGTTATCAAGCTGGTCAAATATTCTAAATAGTATTGGTTTGTATCTTCCTAATATCATTCTTGCAGCTTTATACGGACCATATATAGCGGGTTTATACACAATGGGACAACGATTTCTTGGAGCTCCAATTACCCTGATTTCCCTTTCAATTAATCAAGTGTATATGTCTGAGTTTGCTGTATGTCTAAACCAAAATCCATCGAGAATATATTCATTATTTAGGAACACAGTCAAAAAATCACTAGTTTTTGGAATCATCATCATAGGTGGAGTTGTCATTTTTGCTCCTATGTTATTCCACTATTTATTCGGTGATACATGGGAAAAGTCAGGCCATTTTATGAGGATTTTATCTGTTATGTACTTAAGTCAGTTTATTGCCACCTCAGTAGGGGCAACGCTTAGTGTTATGGAACGGCAGGATCTGCATCTATATAGAGAAATAATTCGAATTGTTACGATTCTTGGGGCATTATTTCTGGCACGGTATACCAATCAAACTTCTGATATAGCAATTACATTCTTAAGTATTGCTTCCACATTAGGATATAGCTTACATCTAAGCTTATCTTGGTTTGCTGTTAAGAAGATGAGAAAAATTAATGGGAGTGAGTATGATGCAGGCTCAAGTTCAGGTTCAAACTCAAGAAGCTTTAGTTAATTGGGGGGAATTTAATAGGCAAAAATGGAAGTGCAAGGTTCTTCTGAAAAGATTCCAAGCTCCAAATTCGGATGCGTATTGTGATAGTATATTTTTTCTTAATCAGCAAGGAAAAATATATTTGCCTCCACTAAATTTTTACCATCCTGTTGAATTTACCCCAACACCTACAAACAAAAATTTCCGTATCATACGACAATGGAATGATGTAGCAGACGTTATGTTAAGAGATATGATAAAAAATGGGTCTGATATTGATTTTGTTCTTCCCCCAGAAATATCAGATATTCGCCCCTGGATATGGGCAGGATTTCAGATTAGTGTCCAATATACTTACAAAATTATGTTTCCTTATAAGCCTGAACAACTGGATAGTCTTATTCAAAGAAAGATCAATAAGGCTAATTCGGAAGGGTATATCGTTGTTAAAACGGATAACTTTGATGATGTCCATCAATGTTTAATGGAAACGGAAACTAGAAAAGGATTTAATCATCAGTTAACTATTCAGGATATGAAATTGGCAAAAGATTTATTAGGTGAACAATCATTTCGCTCGTATGTTTGTTACAGCAAAGATGGTGTACCTGTTAGTGCGAGTATCATTCTTGTGTTGAATAAAAAGTGCGCGTTGGGGTGGGTTTTAGGTACTAAACACGCATATTTATCTCATGGCGTGACGCAGAAACTAATTGATTTCTCTTTTAGGGATTTATCTTTCGACGGAATAGGTGGATTTGATTTTTGTGGAGCAAATATTCCTTCAGTATCCGAGGCAAAGTCTCAGTGGGGGGGCGAGCTAGTTCCCTATTATTTAGTAAGAAAACAAGGAATTAAAGAGCTGTTCAGAACTGGTAGAGAATGGATAAACTTTCTGAAAAAGCATGGAGGATAATGAATTGCTGACAATACGATCACCACTAATGTATTTACCTGAAAGAGAATATATTCTGAAAGTTATTTTTCAGGAATTCTTAGGTATTCAATACAATATTTTATTTGAGGATAGAGCTGAGTTTGAGATCACGTTAGAGGGTTGTAATAACAATGCGAAACTAGTGATAGCAGATGTTTTTTTACAAACAGATGAACTGTTTTGGTTAACAAAAGCTGCGCTGCCTAAGTCCCCTTTAGAATCATTGGAGCATCCCTTATACGGGCCACTTCCAATTATATTTGGGAAGAGGAACAGTAATGGCTCTTACTATGATAATTACCCACAATCTATATATTGTGGAATAGATATATTTGGAAGTGCTTTTTTTATGTTAACTCGTTATGAGGAGTATGTCATTACAGAGAGAGATCAACGTGATCGATTCTCAGCACGTAGCTCACTCGCTTTTAGAGAGAAATTTTTAAATCGTCCAATTATTAATGAATATGTAGAAATTTTGTGGGAATCAATAAGTGCTCTTTGGCCTCAAATTCAGAGGTTACCAAGAAAACAAAAGTTTATATTGAGTCACGATGTCGACTGGCCCTTTTACGTGGTTGGTAAAACAAATTCACAAATAATAAAGGAAGCAATGTCGGATACTGTGAAGAGGCGTGATCTTCAGTCTGCCTATATAAAAGCAAAGGCAATATGGTCTACAAGAAATGGAGATTTGACTAAGGATCCCTTTAATACATTTCGATGGATTATGGATCAGAGCGAAAAGGCAGGTATCCGTAGTGCGTTTTATTTCATTACACAAGAGACTTTACGTGGATTAGACGGCAACTATTCTATGTATGATCGTGAAATTCAAAATTTGCTTTGTGAAATTAATGATAGAGGGCATGAGATCGGATTACACCCAAGTTATAATACTTACTCTAGTCCACAGAGGTTAAAGCAGCAGTTTGAAATTTTGCTCGATGTTACCCAGGCAAATAGAATATTTCAGGATGAATGGGGAGGGAGACAGCATTATTTGCGATGGAGTGCATCCGAAACTTGGCAACATTGGGAGGATGCTGGATTAAGTTATGACAGTACACTAAGTTATGCGGATTTCCCTGGTTTCCGCTGCGGAGTATGTTATGAATACCCCGTGTTTAATTTGTTGACTAGAAGGTCATTAAAACTAAAAGAACGACCTTTGATTGTAATGGAACAAACTGTTCTTCACATGCAATATTTGGGATTGAAAGGACAGGAAGCACTAAAAGTAATAAGTAATTTTCATAATCAATGTAAGAGATTTAATGGCGATTTCACCTTGTTATGGCATAACAGTCAATTAGTAAAATATGACGAGTTATCACTTTATCAGGAATGTGTGAGTTTATTAAAAACAAAATAGGAAAGAAGATGTAAAGATGAAACTAGCTTATTTGATCCACTGGAATGAAGGGCCTGAAAGCGGAGTTTTCAAGAAAATATGCTCACAAGTTAACGAATGGAGAAAAATGGGGAATGAAATCAAGTTATTTATTTTTACAAACAAGAGTAGCAATGATTGGAGTTTACACTGTGATCAAATTGAGGTAATTCTGCAGCAATACGACGGATGGCGGAGTCGATTGACCCAGTTTCGTGCTTTAGTAACGCAAATTGAACAATGGAATCCAGATACGATCTATCATCGTTTTGATCTTTACTATCCACATTTGAATCGTCTATTGCGTAAATATCCGTCTGTTCTTGAAATTAATTCAAATGACTTAACGGAAATGAGATCATTTCTTGGTGTTAGGTATTGGTACCATCTCTTGACGCGTACAAGAGCATTAAAAGTAACTAAAGGGTTTGTTTTTGTAACTAATGAGCTTTCTGAGAAGAAGCATTACAGTCGATATGTTAAAAGTAAAATTATTATTGGAAATGGCATTGAGTTGGAAAAATATCCACCCTCAATAAATACAGAAAATAAATCGATTAAACTAGTCTTTATTGGATCTGCAGGTCAAACTTGGCACGGAATAGATAAAATTATACTACTGGCAAAACGTCAACCGAATTGGCAATTCGATATGATCGGTACAGATGTTATTAAGAAAGAAATTCCAAGCAATATGACTTTTCACGGAAAATTAACGAGAGAGCAGTATCAGCCAATTATACAACAAGCAGATATTGCGATTGGAACACTAGCTCTACATCGAAAGAATATGAAAGAAGCTTCACCATTGAAAGTGAGAGAATACTTGGCCTACGGAATACCAGTCATTGTGGGTTACCATGATACAGATTTTCAAGATAATCCCCCTTTCATACTAGAGCTGCCGAATGAGGCTAATAACATCGTGCCCTACTTAGATAAAATAACAGAGTTCTCAACATACTGGGCAGGTAAGAGGGTATCAAGAGAATGGGTCCAACATTTAGATACGAAACAAAAAGAAGCAATTCGAATTGCTTATATGACAAGTATTGTAGAGAATAGGTGAGCAATATTGAGTGTTCAATTGATAATGATTGGGTGTCTCTTTGGATGCATATTGGTTTTCTTTTGGCAATGTGTTAAGCAGCTAGGGCTAAAACTGGATGCTGGCTGGATCTTTGGCTTTAGTTTTTTCTTTGATTTAATAGGTTTTCTTTACAAAAAGTATATGCATGGTAGCTCATTGTTTCTTCTACTGGCCGTTCCAATGATTCTTGTTGTAGTAACTTTTCTACATAAAAGCAGACTAAGTGAAGGCTTATTTACTAGCCAGGGATTAAAATTATGGTTCATATTTCTTAGTTATAGCATCATATCGTTAAGTTGGGCTTTTAACGATCAGTTGGGCTTTTCCAAACTGCAAATTCTTCTCATTCATGGCATTATACCAGGTATTTATATCTTTATAGTATACAAGAAATACAAAAAATTCTCATGGACTTCGGTCGTTTTGTTTGGATTAGCCTATTCGATTATGCATCACTTATACGCTTTGTATACCCCACTGTATCCAGGAAGATTAACTCTCCCAGGTGGAAATCCAATTTTTGATGCACGTATACTTTTCGGTGCTGTGACCATTGCTATTTGGGGGAAACGTATCCCTCTCATTCTGCGAATAGCGACTATTAGTTTTGGGTTAGTTTCAGGAATCGCAACGCAATCTAGAGGGCCTTTATTGGCACTCATAGTAGCAAATCTGCTGGTACTTTTATATGTACTATATAAGAAATATAAGAATAACCAATTACGGATTAGCAATTCTTTCAAAATAGGAGCAATGCTGCTGCTCATTGTTGTCGGGTTCGTTGGTATGCATTTTAGAGATCAAGTACAGGATGCAATTGGAGGAAGTCGATTCACTGTATTGGTTAATCAAAATCAATTAGCCGGTGATGCTAACTTTCTAGGTAGAAAATATTTGCAGGCTAATGCATTAAATAAATTTATGGATCATCCCTTCTTTGGTACTGGTTTAGGCGGTGATTCACTAATGGGTAGGTTTTACTATCCACATAACATTGTTCTAGAAATTGCCAGCGAACTTGGACTTGTTGGTATTACCCTATGGGGGATTGCTTTCATCTATTCTTGCTATATAGCGAGGTTTAGCGGTGTGTTGTTAGCTTTATTATTTCAAGGTATGATATCTGCACTTTTTAGTGGTGATTTTGGTTATAACTACGAATACTTATTGGTTGCGATAACTGCATTGGCCTTAGCGCCAAAAGTGAAAGAAAAGGATGTTGATAGACATGGACAAAATCATCTTTATTTTAACCGGTTTAGATTACGCAGGGGCCGAAGCTCAAGTAATCCAATTGGCAATAGGACTACAACTTAGAGGTTGGCTCGTCCAAGTCATATCGATGATAAAACCCACTGCTTATGTCGAAGAATTGGACGAACTCGGTATTGAACTCTTTACATTGAATATGAAGAAGGGTATCCCTGACCCACGTGCTATTAGCAAACTCAAACAAATTATCAAAAAATTCAATCCTGATATTGTGCATAGTCACATGATTCATGCCAACATCTTGGCTAGGGTTACTCGGGTATTTGTCAAAATACCGGTTCTAGTTTCAACTGCGCATAGTAATAATGAAGGTGGGAAAACAAGGATGCTGCTATACAGAGCTACGGATTCCCTTTGTGAAATAACGACCAACGTGAGCCAAGATGCTGTACAGAGTTATATTCAGAAAAAGGCTTGCCCCGCAAACAAAATTATGTTCGTACCGAATGGTATTAATTTAAAAAGATTCAATAAACACGAACAAGACTATACAGATATTCGAAGAGAATTAGGTCTGGAAGATGAATTTGTTTGGCTGGCTGTAGGTCGACTTGTTGAGGTTAAGGACTATCATACGTTAGTCACAGCATTCTCAGAAATTGTAAAGAGTAATACGCATTCCAGGCTTTTAATCGTTGGCGAAGGCATTTTACGATCTGCTTTAGAAACCTATGTCCACTCGCTACACCTGGAAAATCACATTAAGTTTCTTGGAATTCGTAAAGACATTCCTCGCTTAATGAATGCGTCAGATGCCTTTGTTATTTCTTCAATCTGGGAAGGTATGCCGATGGTGTTGTTGGAGGCATCAGCAAGTGAACTTCCTATGGTGGCTACGGATGTTGGCGGCAACGGAGAAGTTGTAGAGGAAGATGTATCTGGTTATCTTGCTCGCCCAATAGACGCACCAGATCTCTCGCAAAAGATGCAAAAGATGATGTCTTTAACGAAAGAGGAACGAATCGTGATGGGAAAAAAGGGGCGCGAGTTCGTATTAGCAAAGTATGACATTAATGCGATTATCTTACGTTGGGAATCAATTTACAATGATCTGTTTAAGACAAAAGCACAAGATCGGAAGGAGAGGGTGAATTAGATGACAAATCCCAAAGTTGCTTATGTAGCTACTGTATATTCGCATCTTGCTGTCTTTCACATTCCTTTTATCCAAAGGCTGAAATCACAAGGACATCATGTCCATGCTTACGGCGGCCGAGATCACTGCAAAGAAGATTTGCAACAAGCATCAATTGAATGCCGCGATATTACATTTAGCCGTAATCCACTTGCCCTACAGAATATTAAGGCGCTCATTTCACTCACGAAATGGTTTAAGCATGAGCAATACGATCTTATTCATGTACACACACCGAATGCTAGTGTAATCTGCCGTATTGCGGCGAAACTGGCTGGATGCAAGAATGTCGTTTATACTGCTCATGGTTTTCATTTCTTTAAAGGAGCCCCATGGATAAACTGGCTCTTTTATTTTCCTGTCGAGTGGTTGATGTCTTTCTGGACCGATGTACTTATTACAATTAATCAAGAAGATTATGAGCGTGCAAGAAAATTTCCAGTTCGAAAAAAAGCTGTTTATATCCCAGGAGTTGGTGTGGACATTCAAACCTATCAGAATGTCAATGAACGAGTGGTAGACGATCTTTGGGATGAGCTAGGGATTAAGAAAAACGAATTCATTATCTTATGTATTGCTGAAATGAATTACAACAAAAATCAGGAGCAACTCATATACAGCGTGTATGAATTGAACAAGAAAGGAGTTTCCGTTACTTGTCTGCTTGTAGGAAGAGGTGCCAAAGAAGGTTATCTCCAATCTCTCGTGAAACAACTTCATTTGGAACATAGTATCCGATTTCTAGGGTTTCGGAAAGATATTCCTGCGCTTATGCAAATGGCAGACGCAGTTGCGTTATTGTCTCGACGCGAAGGACTTCCAAAGGTGCTATTAGAAGCATTAGCCGCGGGTAAGCCCATGGTTGTAACGGATGTCCGAGGAAGTAGAGAGATTGTGTCATCTTCAAACAACGGTTATGTTGTGCCTGTTGGCGGAGATAAAGAGACTATTCAAGCCTTAGAACATCTTTATGCGGATAAAGAACTGCGCATGGAAATGGGGCGTAATAGTTACGTTCAAGCTAGTCAGTATGATTTGAAAGAAATTATGGTGTTGTTGGATGAAGTCTACTCGTTATCTAAGAAGCTACCCGAAGCTGCTTCATCATCTCAAATTAATGGAGAGGGTATGGTAATATGAATAGCTTGAATCGGCCGAGGGATTCGAAATGGGTAATTGGATTGCTGGACTGCATTGTGATTGCCATCAGCTACGTACTTGCATACGGAGTTAGTTTTCAAATATACACTTCAATTATTGAGTTTCATTCATTTCTGAACCACATACTCTGGATTAGCGTCATGTGTATTCTGACTTATCATTTTTTTAACCTATATGCATACGCGGGCCGCATTTCCTATTCTAAATATTATTATAATCTCGTCATTGCACATATGATGATTGCTATTGAATGGATGCTACTGAAGTACGGATTCAAAGAATTGAATATTCCTTCAAGTACAGTACTCATAGCAATTATCCTGCAACTCAGTTTTATGATTGGTGTGAGAAGCATGCTGTTCCGTTTATTGTCCAAAGACCTAACTAAGAAAAAAACACTCATAATCGTAAAAAGTTCAAAAGCAGACAATGGTATTATTCAAAAGGTTTTAACCAAAGGTGAGAAATGGTTTGAAGTACAAGGTGTTATTCAAACAGAAAAAGAATTGTTTAGAGTTAGATCAGATGCCTTTCAGGATATTGAGTTATTTATTATTAGTCCTGATATTGATCCTGGACTAAAAGGAGAATTATTGCATTTGGCTGGTAAAGAGGGTAAGGAAGTGTTGCTAATCCCTGAGTACAATGATCTACTCATGATGGGTGCGGAACCCCAGCAGATCGACGATATGCTTGTTTACTCCGTGCAATCCCCTCATTTTAGTCAATTTCAAAAAGCAATGAAACGGGCGCTGGATTTGGTCATTTCCGTGATTCTCCTCATTTGCACCTCTCCAATTCTCCTTTTAATGATACTTATCATACCTTTATCATCACATGGCAAAGCATTCTTCTCACAAGAGCGGATTGGAGAAGACGAAAAGCCATTTAATATGTTGAAATTTCGAAGCATGGTAGATAATGCTGAAAAACACACAGGCCCTGTACTTGCTACAGAAAGGGATGTAAGAATAACGAAGCTTGGTACATTTATTAGGGCAACAAGAATAGATGAATTGCCACAATTAATCAATGTAATTAGAGGGGATATGAGTTTAGTAGGTCCCAGACCTGAACGAGCTTTTTTTACACAAGCTTTCTCAGAAGAGCTACCGCATTATACATACCGTTTTATGGTGAAACCAGGTATTACGGGGATGGCTCAAGTAATGGGTAACTACAGTACGTTACCATCAGATAAATTAAGATATGATCTCATGTATATCAAGAACTATTCACTTTTGTTAGATCTGAAGATATTATTTCAGACGATCCTTGTGGTTCTACATCGGGAACAGTCTAAGGGAATTACAGTAGAAGAAACAAAAGCTAGAAGTAAAATCACACGCTTTATTAATTCTAACGTCAATGTATTTATTTCAAAGGAGTAGCCATATATATGAGAAAAATTATAACTGTCGTGGGAGCTAGACCGCAGTTCATTAAGGTTGCACCTGTTTCTAGAATTTTAAGGAAAACATATCAAGAAATATTTATAAATACTGGCCAACATTATGATTTTAACATGTCAGGTGTATTTTTTGATGAACTGCAAATTCCACGACCAGATTATAATTTAGAAGTTGGCTCACATTCACATGGCAAACAAACGGGGATTATGTTGGGTTTAATAGAAGAGATATTACTAAAAGAGAAGCCTGATGGCGTCATAGTGTATGGAGATACTAATTCGACTTTAGCAGGAGCATTAGCAGCAAGTAAGTTGCATATCCCTATTTTTCATGTCGAAGCAGGTCTTAGAAGTTATAACAAACAAATGCCCGAAGAAATAAACCGAATCATGACCGATCATTTATCAAGTCTGTTATTTGCACCTACGGAAAGAGCTGTACATAATCTTACTTTAGAAAATATAGTGCATCCAGTGCGTTTGAGCGGAGATGTGATGTACGATGCAGTCCGCTACAATTATATGATAGCACGAGATAAGGTTGAAATAAGTAAGTTTGGTCAAAGTAAAAGGTCTTATTATTTATGTACAATTCATAGAGCCGAGAATACCGATCAACCAGTTAGATTAAAAGCAATAATTGATTCATTAATTAGGCTGAATATGCCTGTTATCTTACCCCTTCATCCTAGAACACATAAGATTCTCAAAGAATTAGATCTAATGGGGAAAATTCAAAAACACAAGAAGATTCAACTGATCGAGCCAGTATCCTATTTGGAAATGATAATGCTGGAAATGGAGTCGAAAGGAATTATTACGGATTCCGGTGGTGTCCAGAAAGAAGCCTATTTCGCAAAAGTCCCATGTTACACACTGAGAGAAGAAACAGAATGGGTAGAGACTGTCGATACAGGTTGGAATACGTTAGTCAACCCATTTGAGATGGAATTAAGTACTTTGATACGCCAAGAAAAAATGTCGAACTATATTGAAGATCTATACGGGGATGGAAATGCATCTCAGAAAATAGTAGATGAAATTGATAATTTTTTTAAATAATACATATTATTTAATAAGACTGAACAGGGGGAACAGCATGAAAAATGGGAAAGTAAATAATAAAAAGATTCTTTTAACATTTGACTATGAAGTCTTCTTTAAAAAATCTGGAACATTTAAAAGTTGTATACAAAACCCTGTAAATGATTTATTAACTTTTTTTGAGATGCATAGGATTGGTGCTACTTTTTTTGTCGATGTCTTGTATTATTTGAGATTGCTAGAACATGAAGAGACTAGACCTACAGCAGAACTTCTCAAGTTGCAGTTACAGCGTTTAGTTCTATCAGGAAGCAGAATTGAGCCGCATTTACACCCGCACTGGTTAGATGCAACTTATGTAAATGGCGCTTGGGAATTCCCACATTATCAACGATACCGATTACAATCGTTATCTGAGTTAGAAATATTGGAGTTATTTCGTAAGTCATGTAGGGTTCTTGAAGAGATTGCTGGTGAAGTTCAGCACAACTATAAGGTAATGTCATATCGAGCTGGTGGCTGGTGCATTCAACCATTTGACCAATTAAAGAAGTCTTTTATTGAATGTGGTGTTATGGTGGATAGTTCTGTGGCACCTTGTATTAGGGGGACTAGTTCTGTACATGAGTTTGATTTTTCAAATGTAAAGCCTATAAATTACTATCGATTTAATGAGGATCCTACGAAAAATGAACAATATGGAGATTTAGTAGAAATCCCAATTTCAACTTTTCGATGCAGTAGTTATTCAAAAATCATTAGAAAAATCAAAAATAAACTACATAAGAACGAGTTAATTCCTTACGGTGATGGAAATGGCATTCCAATGACTTCGATTAATCGATTTTTACCTACTTATGAAATGGTTTCACTGGAACGAATGTTTCCTGATGATCTATGTCGTATCATTCAACATTCGGAGCTAGATGTTGTAAATATAATTTCGCATCCTAAAGGATTATCGAAAATGTCCTTTCATTGCCTAGATCAGCTCGTGAAGAGTAATTATCAATTTATGACAATTAAACAATACTATGAGCAAGAAGTCTTGCCATCTAAGGTCAGTGGTGAATGATACGTATATAAGCCTCACTTGAGAGCGAGGCTTAACAACTAATATGGGGCTAGACAGAAATACCAGTTGCATCGACCCAGCCGTTATTATTCTTATTTCGCCAAATCGCTTTCCCATTTGAGCCAAGTGAGGTATCAAAATAAGAGAGTCCCGGGTAGAGATTAGTTGTTGGTCTTTGAACTGATGTACCAGCTATTCCTAGGTTGGGAAGGCAACTTGGATTAATCAATCCAAAAGCGGCGTCTCCTACATTTCCTGTACTAGTAACTGATGTGCTTTTTGTAATGTCGATACCATAATGTTGGCAAGCAACAAATGAATTCCCATTAATGGTTGCATTTTTTGGATATGAGCTATTAGTTCCCTCTAATAATATGGCTGGGAATTTCATGTTTTCTAGAATGTTTCCATTAATGGTTACACCGTTTGAATTCGCTGTGAGTCGAATTCCATATCTTCCATCTTTTAGTATATTATCGCTAATTGTTAAATAATCAGATGCCCCATAAGCACGTATACAATCAGCACCTGAAACATCGGCATTAAGTGCGTCAAATTTTACGATATTACCTATCGTAATAATATGATTTGTAACGTCTATGAGCGAACCAATCTCAATACCGCACAGATAAGTTCCCCCGATGATATTATTATTTGTAATAATGGAATAACTGCCGTAAACTGAAATTGCTGAATAAGGTTGGATCTGCCCTTTTGTTGCGCCAAGAAAAGGATTATCAATTAAGTTACCTGTAACGAGAGTACCATTGACTTGAATTTTAATAGATCTTTTGTAACAGCGTTTAAAGTAATTATTAGCCACAGTAATGTAACAAAATCCTTTGAAATCTTGAATTACTACGCCATCTCCATCATTAATAGGTGAGATCTCCTCGAAACGATTATTTGTAATCATAATATTTGTTGAATCAGCTGTGCCTCCTGCTTGATTGGCCAAAACCCCTCTGCAAATTCCAGTCACACTTGCATCCAAATTGTGAATGTAACAGCCCGTGATCCATACATGAGTTACTCCAGATTGAATATGGATGCCTAAAGTTTCCGTTGTGTATCCAGTTAATTGCTTAAGGCTATAGATCTCACAATCGCGAATTGTGATGTTGCTACGATTAGCAGAGATTGTAATGCCCCTATTGGCAATATTATTCCCATTTAAATTAAGTCCTTCTATAATAATATTGGTCCCGGTTATGTTCAACATCATCATTTCGAATTTCGTAGCGCTTACTTTTAAAGTAGCCCCATTACTTAATATTGAAACTGATGTTGTGATAGTCGAACTGATAAGGTAAGTGCCGAGTGGAATATAAGCTATGGCACCTAAAGAAGCTATTGAAGAGAGAGCTGCTTGCAGAGTTGCGGTATCATTTGTTTTACCATCACCCTTTACACCATAATCCTTAACATTAATTACGGTATTATTAACGGACATTATTTCACCCTCCTTATCTTATTTGTAACCACTCATACGTGTCATCGGCTAGTTTCATACAGCAATATAGCTTGTCGGGTACGCCTGTAGTTCCTGCTAACAAAAGCAGCTTTCCGCGATTTGCAGTATTTGGAGTAGGGAAATTGTTTTGAATATCGGCTATTGCTGTGGAACCAGAGCTGCTGGAACTGTCTTCTATGTTGTCAATAGCCGATTGGAGAGTTCGAAAGTTACTGTTGATAACGGTAACAAAGTCACCTGGGACTGTAATTAAATCTTGCATGTTTTCTCCTCCATTCTTTTATGTCTTAGAACCATCATTTAACTCATATTACATAAATCAAAAAATGGGTAATTTGTCATACGTACCATCATATGTACTTCTGATGAATTTGAACTAGACCTTAATCTTATAACGACAAAAATAAGCCCTAATCACCTATTTATAGAGTGAAGGGGCTTTATTTATTAAACTTTTTTTCCTATTTATTAAGTTAGCTATTTAAAAAAATAGATAAATTGCCTTCGGGTACGAGGATTTTAAAGTTTTTGGCAGTAATTAAGTTATTTAAACAATGAATGTTGTTCTGGTTAAAGTTAGGCAAGTAAGTGGTGAGATCGATGCCACCTCCTTCGGGCATATGAATTACATTTTCGGTAATAGTACCTCTTGTTGCATTCTGCCAATTCCAAATACCGCGTTCGCCATTTTCTAAAATATTGGAAGTGATCCTGAAATCTTCAATATCACCAACTCGAATGGAAGTGGTTCCCTTTTTGTTACTCTCTACCCCCATTTTTATCGTATTTTTACTCACTTCTACATTTTTCACCGTCTTTGAAGAAGTGATTTCAATCCCAGAATAAAAACTACCTTTCCCTTCGATTATATTATCTGAAATTTTTATATTATTACCGTATACACTGATGCCTGCATACATATCCGGGGCTAATTTACCTTTGTCTTTTCCTTGATAATAGTTGTTATTCATATAATCATTAATAATATGATTACCAGTTACAGTGATTCCATTTGCATATAGTTTAATGGCTCGTTTAGCACAGTTATAGAACGTATTATTCGTAATAGAACTATTCGTATTTTGGATTATATCCTTATCAAGAAGTGGGTCTTCATAATAAATTCCATCGCCGTCATCTGCAGGACCAATATCATGAATCTTTGAGTTTTGAATTTTAAGATTCGAAGTAGATTTTTCAAGTGTACCTAAAGTTGTAGTTATGTATATTCCTCTAGCAATTAAGCTTCCATTTAGTGGATGAAGAGAGACGATATTTTGAATTTCAATTTGGTCAATGAGGATTGAATCTGTATTCCCATAAATAACGATTCCAGAAACAATTGAAGAATAAAAATCAGTTGACTTCTCAGTACTTTGAGAAGCATTCGCGACAAAACTATTAGTAATTTGAACCAGTGAACTTCCGGGTTGAATAACCAATACGCGGTTAACCATATTATTACCATCAAATTTCATATGATTAATTTGTATATTTGTACCTGATATATGAAATAAACCCCACCCAAACTTGGAGTTGTTAGCTTTAATAACTGACTCTGCCCCATCTCCAGTAATACTAGTATTGGATTTTAGTATTAAAGATTCATTTGAATTAACGATGTATGTACCAGCAGGGAAATAAATATGTAGCTTCTTTTTTGTTCCTGTATTCAGTGCAGTCTGAATAGCACCTGTATCATCACTAACGCCATCTCCTTTGGCACCAAAATCTTTAACATTAACCAGGGTAGGTACGGTGTGATAATGTTTGTAAATTAATATAAGAACGAGAAATAATGCGCCAATGAATAGTAAGTACCCTATATACTTGTATTTCAATTTAAACACCACAAAAAAGCTCCTCCTCTTTATTAATGAAGTGTGATTTTCAAAAGTAATAATAGGAAAAGAACTTGCTAGGATACATAATGTATCGTACAATATAATTATATACAAATTGTAACTTTTTGAAAAGTAAGAACTTTCAAGGGAGTTGAAGTAAAGATGAATGAATCAAACGTGGTGTATTGTTTAGAATGTAATTCATTAATATTAAGAAATGAAGCACATAAAATTTTTAAAACTGGTTTTTATAAAACGAATATTCCGTTGTCCCATTGTAAAAATTGCACTTGTTTAGAAACGACAGAAATGGATATTAGCATTCTTATGAATTCTAAAAAAGTACAATTCGATTCAAATTATTCAGAGAATTCATCCTACATTTTTGAATAATCACTAAGGGAGATAGCGGGGAATCAGAACACTTATATATTAAAAGCCACCCCTTACTGTTTAAGTGAGGGGTGGCTTTTTGCAAGAATGGATAACAGGCTCTTCTAACTCAACAAATGCTTAAACGCACTATAATCAATCTTTTGCTTCTCCAGAAAGCTAGTCAAACTCCGATAATCTCGCTTAGGCGTTGCAAGTATGTAACCTTCGATACAATGTTCTCTTGTGACCTCATTTGCTTTGGCCTCTAGGGCTACTTGTCCGATACGCGCGGCGATGGAATGTTTGGCAATATCGCGGAAAGCTGTCGGTACAGGTGATACTAACTGGTCGAGAAATGCTTTGGAATCTGTCGTCCATAGATGCCGTGAACTGTCCACGTAATGATTTTGCCAATCGAGTTTGGACTTGCCGTCCTCTTTGGGAAGGACCTTAATGAACTTGCGGAACATGAAGAACCCGCCGATGGACATGAATGCAAGCAACACGCATACCCAGAAAATGATGAAATACATAAAGAAATCATTCGCCATTTATTTGTCACCTCACTAATTTGCTTCAAATAGATAGTAAGAATTATACCTTATTTCTAGATTTCTTGCGACAATACGAGTAAAATAGGAGGGTAGCAGCTACTAATAAAGGAGTTATGGACTATGCCGAAAATTGGATCACACGTTTCGTTCTCAGATAAAGGCTTATTAAATGCAGCAGAAGAAGCCGTTTCCTACGGATCATCCACGTTTATGATATACACGGGCGCACCGCAAAATACGCGCCGTAAACCGATTGAAGAACAGTATATTGAAGAAGGCAAAGCTGTGATGGACAAGCATGCGATGAATGAAATCGTCGTTCATGCACCTTACATTATCAACTTGGGTTCTTATAAGGAAGATACTTTCGAGCTTGCCGTACGTTTCCTTCAAGAAGAAATTCGTCGGACGGATTACATCGGCGTTCGCAATATCGTGCTTCATCCTGGTGCTTATACGGATAAGGATGCGGACTATGGGATCGCTAGAATTGCTGATGGCTTGAATGAAGTGCTCGCTGGGGTCAAAGATACGAACGTTAACATTGCCTTGGAAACGATGGCTGGCAAAGGGACCGAAATCGGTCGCAGCTTTGAAGAAATCGCAGAAATCATGGAACGTGTAGAGTTCAACAATAAACTGACTGTTTGTATGGACACTTGTCATATTCATGATGCTGGCTATGATATCGTGAATGATTTGGATGGTGTTCTGCACCATTTTGATCGTACGATTGGGCTAGAGAAATTAGGCGTTATTCACTTGAACGACAGTAAGAATCCACGCGGCGCAAGCAAGGATCGTCACGCACCGCTAGGATCAGGATGGATTGGTTTTGAAGCAATGAACAATATTGCTAACCATGAGAAGCTGCAACATTTGCCGATGATTCTAGAAACACCTTGGATTGGAAAAGAAGACAAAACACAGCGTCCGATGTACGAAGCGGAAATTGCGTTGCTTTCCGGTAACCTAAGTGGCCGTTTTGGCGGCGAGTTCCTGGATCAAGTGGAGCGAATTGACTTTTTGATGAACAAAAAAGATATTCACTACCGCGATTTCGTAATTAAAACATGGGAACTGCTTAAAAATGATGCAAAAGCGAAGAAAGCGGATGGACGCGAGCCATTGGAGCGCTTATATGATATTCTTCATGAGGAACGCCTTTTCGCTGATCTTAGTGAAGAACAAATTAATCAACGATTGATTGTCTGGCTTGCTGGAAATGACATCTTGAAGAAAGCCTAAGCTTCATAGAGACAGATATCGCTAGGGGGATACAGATGGAAGCGGGAACCACGAATAGCACAAATCGCCGGGAGAGCGAATTGATGAATAGAGCAAGAATGCTAATTTCTTGCCCGGACCAGCCAGGAATTGTAGCAGCCGTATCACAATTTCTATTTGAATATGGTGCAAATATTGTGCAATCGGATCAGTACACGATGGATCCAGAAGGCGGCATGTTTTTCATCCGAATTGAGTTCGATTTAACAGAGTTGGCAACTCGTGTGGAGAAGTTAAGAGCTGATTTCTCAGTTGTTGCTGATAAATTCAAGATGGACTGGAGTCTGTCGCTGGCTAGTCAGAAGAAACGGATTGCGATCTTCGTCTCGAAGGAAGACCATGCCTTGCTCGAATTGTTATGGCATTGGCGTGCTGGCGATCTAAACGCGGACATCGCCATGGTAATCAGTAACCACAATGATATGCGATCACTTGTTGAGCCTTTCGGAATCCCGTTTCACCATATTCCGGTTACCGCGGCTACGAAAGCAGAGGCTGAACAGCGTCAACTTGAAGTCATCGGAGATGGCGTCGATGCGATCGTGCTTGCTCGCTATATGCAGATTGTTTCCCCTTCATTTATCCAAAATTACGCAAATCGCATCATCAATATTCACCACTCCTTCTTACCTGCTTTTGTAGGCGGTAAGCCTTATGCACAAGCGCATAACCGCGGAGTCAAAATTATTGGTGCGACAGCGCATTATGTGACGGACGAGCTAGACGCTGGACCGATTATTGAACAGGATGTTCAGCGGGTAAGTCACCGAGATAATGTCGAGGATTTGAAAAGAATCGGTCGTCATATTGAGCGTATCGTATTGGCACGAGCCGTTGCTTGGCACGTCGAGGATCGGATTATCGTTCACAATAATAAGACGGTTGTTTTTAACTAAAGAAAACTGCGTCCACATCGGACGCAGTTTTTTTGTTCCCATTTTCATATAAACCCTAGGTTTTCATATCTTTTTCCTAAAACCGCTTTGGCATCTCCACGCAGCCAATCCTCGATTAATGTATAGTACACCGAGCGGAAGTCAATCTCGTATTTTAAATCGTCGCATCTAGAATATTTAAGCTTGGTGAAGAACCGTACAAACCGCCATTTACTTGCCCTCCCATTACAAAAACTGGAGCTGCCGTTCCATGATCAGTTCCACCACTGGCATTTTCTCTCACACGACGGCCAAATTCAGAAAAAATAAGGGTAACAACATCGTGTTGCAGTCGTAGCCCTTTTAAATCAGAGTAAAATGCATGGAGTCCTTTATCCAACGTATCTAACATTTTGGCATGTTGCTCACGTTCATTCGCATGATCGTCAAAACCATCCAGTTCTGTGTAATAGACGCGGGTATCTGACTTAGCTGCAATCAGCTTGGCAGCAATTTGTAGGTTATTGGAAAATCCGGTTTGTGGATAATTTACCTTGCTAGTATAAGTCGAAGATGCCATAGATTGAATGATTTCAGCGTTTTGAAAAGCGGCAGATGCATAAGTTGCTGAAACACGAAGCGTTACTTGATTCGGTTGTTTCTGATATAAATTTTTAAGCAATTGTGTCATTCGTTGCTGATCATTTGCAGTAATTGTAGAGGAAAATGGATAAAAATTTTCAATAGATTCTATTGTTGGAATGTTAATTCCTGGCGTGTTGAAGACCTTTTGTGTATAACCGCCAATTTGAATAGCGGGCATGGGCTGCTTAGGTAAGGATGAAGCGATATAACGACCAAGCCAACCACTTTCTGAGTACTCTTCGGGTAGAGCCGTTTGCCAGATATCCATTGAACGGAAATGCGAGTAATCGGGTTTCGGATAACTATCTGCTTGAATAATGGCAAGGTTACCATCAAGAAAAGAGTTGTGCATATGTGAAAGGCTTGGATGAAGTCCAAGCTGATGATTAATCGGAAGTACTTCTTTTTGTCTATATCCAAGGGTAGGGCGTTTGTCATAATATACTCCCGAACCATAGGGGATAAGGGTATTGATGCCATCGTTTCCGCCTGAAAGTTGTACAACAACAAGAACAGGAGATTTACTCTGATACTTAAATTTGGCATGTCCTGTTAACAGAGCTCGCCCTTTCTCTGAAGCCAGTAGAGTCCCGCCAAAACTAAGGGTAGCAATGAGTGCTGTACTCTTTTTAAGAAACTCTCTTCTTGTCATTTTCATAAACGCTTGACAACGCCTCCTTATTTGACCTGATTTTCAGGGCATAATAGCATAATTAGAAGTAGTTGGCGATTTACCGAATCGGTTAGTGAGGGACTGTCTTGTGCATAAGAGGATAGACCTTGAATAGTACTGCTATTCAAATAGCCAATTCTAAGTTTCTTGCTCCAAAGTCTCAGTCTTTCTTCGATAAGTAATTTTGGTGTTGACTTGTACAAATCGAGGTTGAACCAGTCTGAAGAAACTAGAAAGGATACTTTTTCAGCAAATTGGAATCGGGTAAGTAAAAGGTTCGAGAGCAACCAAGAGTTGTTTCCTGGCCAACCTGAAACATTAGGAGGCATGAATAGTCTTTGCCCCATTCGTTCCAAAGCCTCGAGTAGGAGTTCAGATGGTGGCAGTGAGAGTGTTCTAGCTAATCCGACAACAAGGTCTACGGGCGATTTAATAAGTGACATATAACTGGCATCGGTATAAAATTCATCGGAAATAAAGATCTCATATAAGGCATCTTTAATTTGTTTCGTTTGTGCGAAACGAGAGGCGATTCTTTTGATCCAAGCAGCCGAAGGGGTGGTTGTAGCGAAAGCATGCAATAATTTTAGAGCTATGAAGTTATATAGGGCGGGTTGTGTGAGTAAGACTTCAATTACTTTCTGATCATTCATATTTCCTGTCTCACCAAGCAACGTTTTTATTTGATTGTCATGCTGTTTGGGATCGAAAATAAAATCTTTAGTTTCATACATATATCGCCAACCAGTAAAAGCTCTCGCAGCTTCTTTCACATCTTGTTCGCTATAATTACCCCTCCCTAGCGTGAATAATTCCATAACCTCGCGTGCATAATTCTCATTTGGACTATCCTTTCGATTCTCACCGATATCAAGCCATATCATCATGGCAGGATCTCTACCGATTGCAACTAGTAAATCTTGAAAGGGTCCAAGTGCTTTGCTGCACAAAAGATCATTCTGAACGATCATCTTCTTTAGATCGTCTACTTTGCGAATAGAGGTTGCGAAGTGATTATGCCAAAAGAGTGTCATTCTCTCTACTAAAGGTGTGCTACCCTTAATCATTCTATATATCCAATAGAGCTGCTGATCCTCAAAATGATCTGAATTTAGGTAGCGGCCTTCTATATGAATTTTTTCTATCGCCTCAATCTTTACCATTTTACCCGTTATAGGCACCCCATTCACCAATCGCCTCACCGACTCTTCCCTACCCAAGGCCAAGCTCGCCGCAATGTCTTCATCACTCGCTCCAAAGGCAGCCCGATTAAACAAATGGATGATTTCTCTCTCGGTCCAATTCTTTGCCATTTCTCACCTCTTGTCCCAATCCTATTACTATATATAGTCGGATTATGTGAAAAAAATGACGTTTTAATGAGTTATTGTGGCATTGCCTTAAAGCAAATGGTACAATAATGCAAGCGACAAATGTCACTTGTATGTACAAGTTAGAGATTGATGAAAATACAGAAACAATGGAGGGAATCTTCGAATGACTGCATCAACGAAAACAATTGAACAATTAGCCGTGGACACGATCCGTACACTCGGTATCGACGCGGTTGAGAAAGCAAAATCCGGCCACCCAGGTATGGTTATGGGAGCTGCTCCAATGGCTTACGTGCTGTGGAAACAGCATATGAAACACAATCCTTCAAATCCTAAATGGGTCAACCGTGACCGTTTCGTTCTATCTGCTGGACACGGTTCCATGCTTCTATACAGCTTGCTTCACTTGTGCGGATATGATCTGCCAATGGAAGAGATCAAGAACTTCCGCCAATGGGGAAGCAAAACGCCTGGTCACCCAGAGTACGGTCACACAGCTGGTGTAGACGCTACAACGGGTCCACTTGGACAAGGTGTGGGTATGGCAGTCGGTATGGCGATGGCTGAAGCTCACTTGAGAGAAACGTACAACAAAGAAAACTTCCCAGTTATCGATCACTACACGTACGCAATTTGCGGCGATGGCGATATGATGGAGGGCGTTTCCTCTGAAGCCGTTTCCCTTGCTGCTCATTTGAAATTGGGCAAATTGATCATGATGTATGATTCCAACGATATTTCGCTGGATGGCGAATTAAATATGGCGTTCTCTGAAAACGTGCAAGCACGTTTCGAAGCTTACGGCTGGCAAGTTATTCGCGTTGAAGAGCAGAATGACCTTGCTGCGATCTCCAAGGCGATTGCTGAAGCGAAAGCTGATACAACTCGTCCTACATTGATTGAAGTGAAAACGACAATCGGTTTCGGTTCCCCGAACAAAGGCGGTAAAGGTGGTCACGTTGGACCTCACGGATCCCCACTTGGCGGCGACGAAGTAAAATTAACGAAACAAGCATACGGCTGGCCGGAAGAGCCGGATTTCTATGTTCCGGACGAAGTTCGCGCACACTATGCAGAAATTCAAAAAGAAGGTACTGCAGCTGAAGAAGCTTGGAGCAACCTTTTGAACGAGTACATCAAAGCTTACCCAGAGCTTGGCAACCAATTCAGCGCTGCTGTGAATGGTGAGCTTCCAGCTGGTTGGGATGCTGATCTTCCTACATACACGACAGAAGACAAGCCTATGGCTACGCGTGTTGCTTCTGGTAATGCAATCAATGCCGTTGCAGGCAAATTGCCACAATTGATTGGTGGCTCCGCGGATCTAGCGAGCTCTAATAACACAATGATCAAAGGCGAATCCAACTACAGCGCTAGCAACTATGCTGGACGCAATGTATGGTTCGGTGTTCGTGAGTTTGGTATGGGTACAGCAATGAACGGTATGGCTCTTCACGGTGGGGTAAAAGTGTACGGAGCAACTTTCTTTGTATTCTCCGACTACCTACGCGCATCCATC
Organism: Paenibacillus sp. J22P165; assembly: GCF_059692015.1. Classification (NCBI taxonomy): domain Bacteria; kingdom Bacillati; phylum Bacillota; class Bacilli; order Caryophanales; family Paenibacillaceae; genus Paenibacillus; species Paenibacillus sp. J22P165. The sequence goes on from NZ_JCAUAP010000001.1 coordinate 397,144, forward strand.
CGTCTTGCAGCTTTGATGCAATTGCCAGTGATCTACGTGCTAACGCATGATAGTATCGCTGTTGGTGAAGATGGGCCGACGCATGAGCCGATCGAACAACTTCCGGCACTTCGCGTAATTCCAGGCATCACAGTTATCCGTCCTGCTGATGGTAACGAGACATCCGAAGCTTGGCGCTATGCGATCTCGGAATCCAAAGGTCCAGTTGCGCTTGTCTTGACTCGTCAAAACTTGCCAATCCTTCCAGGTACGGTTGAAGGAGCAAAAGCGAACCTGCGCAAAGGCGGATACGTGGTATCCGACGCTGCAAACGGTCAACCAGATGCACAAATCCTAGCAACAGGTTCTGAAGTACAACTAGCTGTCGCGGCGCAAAAATTGCTGCAAGCTGAAGGCATCAACGTTCGCGTTGTCAGCCTGCCGAGCTTGGAATTGTTCGAAAAACAATCCAAAGAATACAAAGATTCCGTTATCCTGCCAGGCGTGAAGAAACGTCTTGCTGTTGAGATGGCGTACCCACTTGGTTGGGAGCGTTACACAGGCGACGAGGGTTCAATCCTTGGAATCTCCACTTTCGGAGCATCCGCGCCAGGAGATACGGTTCTTAGAGAATACGGCTTCTCACCTGAGAATGTTGCAGTACGCGTGAAAGCATTGTTGGGTTAATTAATTAGCTGGGGCTCAGTTCATCTGGGCCTCGGCTTGCATTTATTCATAGCCATTTTAGAGGGGGAACTTTTAATCATGTCTAGCTTTGAAAATGTAACTGTACTTACGAAAGCCAATGTTTATTTCGATGGAAAAGTAACAAGCCGCACTGTGCAATTCGCAGACGGCACGAAGAAAACACTAGGCATCTTGCTTCCAGGTGAATATGAATTCGGAACAGACACGAAAGAAATCATGGAAATCCAAGCTGGTGAGCTGAACGTATTGCTTCCAGGCAGCACAGAGTGGATTACGATCAATGGCCAAGGTGAATTCACCGTGCCAGCGAACACGAAATTCAAGCTCGAAGTGAAAACAGTGAGCGATTATATCTGTTCGTATATCGCTGAGTAATTACACGGCGAGTCGAACGCTTTGAAGCGAAAAACCATACATCGGAATTGAACGTTATGTTCAATGGATGTATGGTTTTTTTCATTTAGAAGTCCAGCTATATAGGGACCGAATATCCATCTGCAACACCTCTTCGATGTCGGTCATACGAACCCATAACTGCTGGATCTCAGGGTGATCCTGGAATAGGAGCGTATGTCGTTGCTTGATGCTAGAGAGGCTGATGCCGAAAGAAGCAGGACGTGCAGGATTGACGACAAGGTCCTCTAGCAGCACGGTGATTCCAGCTTCTAGTTCGGGGATTTCTTCGATATGAAGTTGCTGAAAAGGAGCATTGATCGGTATGTAAAGGGTGGACTTACTAAAATCAAGTTCGTTAGGCCGAAACCGAAGCGCCATAATGAGTGGTTGTATGTGCTCTTCATGAAAGTCATAAAAGACGGCTAGTTTGACGATGGGCCATTTCCCCTTTTTGCTTTAAATGTTCCAATTTGTTCATGATGGCGCGGGTGGCATCGGACCAGTTGGCTGAATCGTACGTCCTCACTTGACTCTGAGTAAACTGTTGGTATTCATAATCCAGAATCCCTTGCAGGACGCGCCGTTGGATTTGTTCGATCCGCTCATTGGCAAGACGATAGGTAACCTGAAATTCTTCAGCTAGAAAGGCGACGATTTCACTTTTTTGCTCGGGCAGTGAAAGTTTCTTCAGCATGGACATCGGAATAGCCGCGTAGAGCTGAAATGAGGAGGCATCCTGCTCTTGCCAATCGACATAGCGATCAGGCATAACCATTTGGTTGCCGGAGTGGCGAAGCACATGACAAAGTTCATGCAGGAAGTCCTCCCACTGTTCTTTGACGGATAAGCGGCGGTCTACATTGATGCTGAATAGTCCATCTTTTTCGATAGCCATACTGTTCATATCCATCGTATAAACCCAAATATGCAGCTTGGCAGCCAAATTTGTCATACTGAGTTGAGCTGGTGATGTAATATCAAGTTGATTATATAAAGCCTCTACCCACTGTTCAAGAGAGGTTGGTTGGTAATGAGTGAACAGGTGAATACACCTCGCTTTTTTCAATGGAATAGAATATATGTTCGCTTATTAGGGCTAAAGAAAAGCCCATAAGGGCTTGGCTTTATGAATTACTGCTTGCTGTCAGGTGTTCGGTTCTGTTGCTGTTCTTTGATGAAGTTCCAGAAACGAAGCATCTCGTCGCGGCGCTCTTTAGGGGCATTTTTGAAGTCTTTAAAAAATAAGCTCACATCAGGGTCATCGACTTCGTCAAGACCGTCTCCAGATAAGCCATCGAGTGACTCCTCTTCCGTTGGAGCAAATCCAGCAAGCAACAGAAGCTCGTCCTTCTCAGCTATACGAAGCGCATCGGCTAAGGCAATAACCGTTTCCCTTGAGGGATTGAAGCGGTTATTTTCTATGGAGTTAATAAATGAATAACTAACACCGGACCGTTCGCCAAGCTCTCTGAGGGAATAATTATTCATCTTTCGCAGATCCCGGATTCGGATGCCGAATTGCACCATATCTTTCATCGTTTGATCACCTGATTCTATTGTAAATGGTGAGCGGTACAAAAAACAAGGGGAGATCACTAAAAAGTTTTGAATATCAAAACTTTTTGTGTTGAAATTTTAAACAAGACAACGTATGATGTGTTTATAATTACAAAACAAACAAATTTTAGGAGATGATCAAGAGATGCTAGAACGTATTTTGAATATAAAGCAAGAACAGATTGATCGCCGAGCAACCCGCAAAAGGGTGGAAAGTGTGCTTGAAGCCGTGCGTATGTATCGAGCGATGGGGGATTTACGAAAAGGAAATGAAGCTATTTCCGCTAGGAATCAATGGTTCAAAGTGGCGGAGCACACAGCTCCTTACCAGGCGGGAACAGATGAACACATGAGAGGCATATGTGAGGAAGTGGAGCAGGCCATATCTCGGCTAGACGAGCAAGAGCAGGGAATTATTCGGGAACGTTATTTAAAAAGGGACAGGATGTTCGATTTTCTGTTGTTTCATGAGCTTAGTTTGAGTGAGCGTACGTATCGGCGGATGAAGAATAGAGCGATCGAGAAGCTAGCGTACATGCTGCGGTTGGAAGTGAAGTTACAACAAGGGTGACTGAGAGTTGGCCGTTTATTGGCAGTTCACCTAGAATATGGCATGTTATGATCGTTGTGTAGCCAAGTAAGGGAGGTGATAATGCCGACAAGAGGAACAAGAAACCGTTGCGGCGGAGGTGTAAGGAGTGAAAATATGTTTTTGAAAAGAAAAAAATGTTTTGAATTTCAAAACAAAAATAGGAGGAAAGAATAACATATGAACCAAAGCGGATTTAACCTAATATCGGACACACTCGAAGCCATTGTAATGTACACTTTCGGAGGTTGGTGCGAGCTCACAGGTCTTCTCATCATGGTGATGCTCGTCGATTACGTCGCAGGTATTGCTGTGGCAATAAAAGGTCAAAAGGGTCTTATCAGCCAAGATAGCTTTTGGAGACTTGCGCGCAAAGGACTGATGCTGCTTGTTATTATGCTAGCGCATCGTATGGATATCCTCATGGGTATTGACCTAATAATGATAGGGGCGATTTACTTTTACTTAGCGAATGAGTTAATATCTATCACTGAAAATTACAGACGATTTGGTCTGCCACTTCCGCTCATTGTAAAGCAATTGATTCAGATTTTGCGAAGCAAGGGGGAAGGGCTATGAGAGCCCAGAAGATGCCAAAAAAATTATTACCTTTTTGTCTGCAGCATGGACAAGCACGGAGGATATCGAAGCTAGGGAAGAGTTTCATCGGCTAGCCAATGAGCTTCGTAAAGTGTCAGGGCAGATGTGAACGATTCGATTGCAGTATAAATTAAAAAAAGAACACCGACTCCATCTAAGGAGGAGACCGTGTTCTTTTCTTATGAGTACGTCTTACACCGCACTCGCAATATGATCTTCAATATACTGCTCCAACTTAATCCGTACGTATGGCGGCAGTCCTGAGAGCATGCATCCGTAGCGGAAGCTGCGTCCTTCGGTTACGATGCGAATGACACGACCCGTGATCGGCGGTAATCCAGCTTCCTGTGGGAAATGGATAACGACGAACATATCGGGGGCAAGCAGAACATTCGTTGTGATCTGTAATCCGCTTTCGGATAGATCGAAGAGAGTGCCATCGATGTTTTGCCCGGAGAAAGAACCCTCTTGCTCCCATTGATAGATGGACAATTTCAAGTTAATATCCAGCTGCACGCGTGTATTCTTGCGACGTTCGCGACCAGAGAGCGGAGAAGCGGCTTTCACTGGTTCCGCAGCAACAGGCGCACTAGGCTTAACAACAGCTTGTCCCATCCATTCCTCGTAGCACTTAATAACAGCGCTAAGATCTTCTTCTCCTAAGCCCTTGCTTAGGCCGATTTGGAATAGATTAGTCGCAGATTGCAGCATGGGTGTTGGCAACTGAAATTTACTGGTGATTTCTTGCGCGAGGAGCAAATCCTTCAGCATCAGCTTCAAAGAGAATTGATTGCTAAAATCGCGATCGAGAATTTTCTCGCCTTTGAGCTCAACTTGTTTGCTATTGGCTCCGCCGGAGCGGACGATTTCTAAAAATTGGCCAGGGTGAATCCCAGCTTTTGTTGCAATGGACATGCCTTCAGCAAGCCCTGCTAGGTTAATACCGACCATCGTATTGTGCGCGAGCTTCGCATAAGAACCAGAACCACTTGGGCCTAAGTAAAGTGCTTTGCTGCCAAGTGCGTGGAACAATTCGAGCTGCTCCTCGAACACTTCTTTACTGCCGCCGACCATGAACGTAAGCGTACCTGCTTCAGCAGCAGGCTTCGTACCTGTCACAGGCGCATCGAGGAAGTCGACGAAGTGTGCAGCGAGCTCTTCTGCGAGCTTTTGACTTGTTTGAGGAGATACCGTGCTGGAGTCAATAATCGTGAGTGCAGGGTGAATACCGCTCAGAATGCCCTGTTCACTGTAAAATGTCTCAAGCAGCGCAGCATCATTGCTAAGCATCGTGAATAGCACATCTGAATGGCGAGCGACTTCCGCAGCAGTAAGGGCAACTTCAGCCCCCATTTGCTCAAGCTCGTCCACTTTGCCAGCAGTTCGATTATACACAGTTACCATAAACCCTTTTTGAATAAGGTTAGCAGCCATGGGCTTACCCATTGTGCCAAGTCCAATAAAGCCGATACGTTTCATGTCCTCACCTCTGACTTCATTTTAGCATGGGAATTAATACCTGTGAATTCCTTTCTCACTTGCTTTTGGACAAGCAAATAAGTATGCTAGGAAAAGGTAAAAAATAGAGATGGAGGCGAACCTATTGAGTAAAAAACTACAATTTGATTACAGCAAAGCATTATCCTTTTTATCCCAACATGAGGTCGATTACTTGGCGGCTCAAGTGGAATTAGCCCACAATCAACTACATAACAAAACAGGTGCTGGCTCAGATTATTTGGGCTGGGTGGATCTTCCTGAGAACTACAATCGTGAAGAGTTTGCTCGTATTCAAGCATCCGCGAAGCAAATTCAATCGGATTCCGAGGCACTTGTTGTAATCGGTATTGGCGGCTCTTATCTAGGTGCACGCGCGGCGCTAGAAATGTTGTCTCATTCTTTTTATAACATTTTGCCAAAAGATAAACGTAAAACGCCTGAGATTTATTTCGTAGGTAATAATATCTCTTCGACATATGTTACGCACTTACTTCAATTGCTTGAAGGCAAGGATTTCTCCGTGAATGTAATTTCCAAGTCCGGTACGACTACTGAACCTGCGATTGCTTTCCGTATTTTCCGCGAACTATTGGAGAAGAAATATGGTAAAGAAGCAGCTCGTAAACGGATTTATGCAACAACGGATCAAGAGAAAGGCGCGCTCAAAACACTCGCAACGGCAGAAGGATACGAGACTTTCGTTATTCCAGATGATGTGGGTGGACGTTATTCTGTGCTTACAGCGGTTGGTTTGCTTCCTATTGCAACAGCCGGTATTGACGTTGAAGCGATCATGAAAGGTGCAGCAGATGCACAGCAAGAATTCTCCAATCCGAAGCTTAGTGAGAATCAAGCTTACCAATACGCAGCAGTTCGTAACTCCCTGTATCGTAAAGGGAAAACGATTGAGATCCTTGTGAACTATGAGCCATCCTTGCACTTCGTTTCGGAGTGGTGGAAGCAATTGTTCGGGGAGAGCGAAGGGAAGGATTACAAAGGGATTTATCCTGCATCTGTAGACTTCTCGACAGATCTTCACTCCATGGGGCAATTCGTTCAAGATGGCAATCGCATTTTGTTCGAAACGGTTATCCAAGTTGACCAAGTGGCGGATCATATCACGATCGGTACAGACGCAGATGATCTGGACGGTTTGAACTTCCTAAGCGGTAAAACGATGGATTTCGTGAACAAAAAGGCTTTCCAAGGCACGATGCTTGCGCACACAGACGGTCAAGTGCCGAATCTGATCGTGACTTTGCCGGATATGACGCCTTACTCGTTCGGATACATGGTCTACTTCTTTGAAAAAGCATGCGGCATCAGCGGTTACTTGATGGGTGTGAATCCATTCGATCAACCGGGTGTTGAAGCGTATAAAAAGAACATGTTTGCTCTCTTGGGCAAGCCTGGTTATGAAAAAGAAAAAGCGGAACTTGAAGCTCGTCTAGAGCAATAATGCGTGGTAAAAACGAAAAACGATCAATCCTATCGGATAGGTCGTTTTTTTGCACCTCTTTTTCCATTATTTAGATGGTAAATTTTCTTTCCATATTGTCGAAGTCGAGGCATGTGTGTAGAATATAGTGAAACAGTTGTTTCCTTCTACCGAGAAAGGTTGGCTATGCTAGCACATTATAAAACAATCCATTCGTATGGTTCGTCTGAGATTATCATCAAGAAGTCACGTTTCATCGGTCATGCTAAACCCGTAGATTCAGAAGAAGAAGCAATCCAGTTTATTGAAGCGATCAAAAAGGAACACAGGTCGGCGACGCATAATTGCAGTGCGTATGTCATTGGTGAGCGGGATCAAATCCAGAAGCAATCCGATGATGGAGAACCTAGCGGAACAGCAGGGAAGCCGATTCTGGAAGTGATGAAGCATCAAGGGCTCAAGAATACCGTTGTCGTAGTTACTCGTTATTTTGGTGGCATCATGTTAGGTGCTGGCGGACTTATTCGCGCTTATGCGGATGGGGCTGTGGCAGGCATAGAAGCAGGCAAGCCGATTTATAAAGTAAATCATCAGCTCGTGCTGATTGAAGTCGATTATACATGGTATGGCAAGCTGGAAAATGAACTGAGAAATCAAGGGATGCTGCTTGGGGACATCGGGTTTACGGACAAAGTGACCGTGCCTTGTTATCCTTTAGCTGCTAAAGCGGAAGCATTTATGAATTGGGCAACTGATGTCACACAAGGTCAAAGCATGATCATCGCTGGTGAGAACGAGTACATCGTTCATGAGAGCTTGCCTGAATAGGCAGGCTCCCAGAATCTAAACAAAATTTCATATGAGCTGAGGATGCGGAGGGATAGGAATGGCTAGGAAAGCAGTCGCGCAAGAGCTTAGCAGAGAACGAATTCTTACGGAGGCGCGGGAATTATTCGCTACTTTCGGCTATCGCGCTTTAACGATGCGAAGCATTGCTAAAGCAATGGGGTACAGTCATGGGGCGTTATATTACCATTTTAATGAGAAAGCAGAATTATTTTATGCACTAATTAAAGACGATTTCGCCTCACTTCTGCAGCGTCAGAAGGAAATGATCGTTCGTGAGCATGGGTTTAGCGTGAATTTGCTTCAAAAGTTAATGATGGAATTCGTCTGGTTTGGATTAAGCAACCCGAATCATTACGAAATGATGTTTATGATTAACGAGCCAGAACTGCAGCAGTACTCGCGTACCGAACAAGCTCAGTGTTTGGATATGTTTGCGATTGTCATTCGTGAAGTCTTGAAAGATCAGCCAGGAGCAGAGAGCCGCAAGTACACGCTTCCGTGGAATTTATTTATGTCCTTACATGGCTTTATCTCTTATTGCATTCAGTTCAAACTTTCTTATGAGGAAGCACGCAAATTGGCTGATGAGCATATCAGACTGATCTGTGTCAGCTTGGATGTGGATTCCGTAGAAGTTCAGCGTCCGCTCGTCAAAATGATTGGACAAAACGTACGGAAATCCAACGTTATATAGAAGAAATTAAGGAAGCGAGACGATCTGTCTGTGCTTCTTTTTGCTTATTGGGGCAATCTGTATTTTACATTACCCCCTCTGTGCTTTAAAATGATGACAAGATACCGAGGAAGGATGAGCATATACGATGGATTTAACGATATGGTCGGAAGAGAACGTTGAATTTATGTTTGAGGAAATTAAGAAAAAGCTGCGCATGGCGACTGGGGGATCTATCAAAGCCTCCAATGTCAAAGAAGAAGTCTACGAGGACCTGAAGGATCTCTATGATATGGTTGCAAGTAAGGATCGTTTCAGCATTAGCGAGATTGATGCGATCACGACCGAGCTTGGAAAAATTCGCAAAGCCTAATGGGTTGGTCATTATCCTAAGCCAAATTAGTAAGCCGCTGTTTCTGACGTTGTGTCGGAGGGGCGGCTTTTTTGCTGCTTTCGGCTGTGGCCCGCTCCCGCCTCCGAACGCCCGAACGCCCGAACCCCCAGCCTCCAACTCGCAACCCGCACCCCGCACCCCGCAACCCGCACCCCGCAACCCCAACCCTGCCCCCCTCAATTTCCCCTCCAAATCAAATAACTGGATTTTCTACATCTAATTCATGCCAAATCCCTGCGTTTGCGAAAATAACTGGATTTTCTCCCGCTAAATTGATTAAATTTCGCCCAATGGACCACTTTGCACAAAATTAGCTGTATATAATCCAGTTAATCGTTCCAAACCGCTGATTCCCACGAAATTAGCTGTATGAAATCCAGTTAATTCCTAACTAAAAAAACAGCCCCACACAGCACCCACCTGAGTGAGTCCTACTTAGGCTACTTATCATTTACATCGACACTATGGTCGTGGTTTCATTCGCAAAGCTGCTACTAGGTACAATAGAAGCACCACGCCGAATAAATTCCAGAAGCTCGGTAAGCTCGCTAGTGTTAGATAGAGTCCATAGGGAAGTGACCAGATAAAAGCGACAATTAGCAACTTCCTATTCCTTAAAAAGGAACCGATCAACGCGAGTCCAGCAGGTGCAATTAACATCACGAGTAGGATGAGCATAGTATCTCTGCTAGCTACTACTTCGGAGTAGGGATTCCAAAAAAGGAACCAACAGCAAAGCAGCATACTTCCCAATGAAGCACAAATGCCGAGGAAAGATATTGAACTTTTCATCCTAGGACTACCTCCAAACCTCCTAATTAACTACCTGCAAGCTCTAAACACCAATCATTACATTGCATAAAATGCCCTGGTGGGTACTCGAATTCACACTCAGACCTAAGGGTAAAGTTAAGCTTGCGACACACCGCATTCGAAGCAGGATTGTGAATGGAAGGAAACGCATGCATCCATCGATATTTAGCCCCCGCGTTCACATGAGAAATAGCTGCCTGCAAGGAGCTGCTCGCTATTCCTCGCCCTTGGAAGGTAGGAAGTACACTCCAACCGATTTCGTAGACATTTTCTCCTTGCCAGTGGCTATCCCAGTATCCAATACTACCTACGGTTTCATGATTAGGCAGCATAACGATACTAAACATATGCCCTTTTTCTCTTTCGCTGAGGGTAAGATACCGGTTGTGGCGAGCGCGAAGCTGCTCTTCCGTTTCCGGGCCTCCAAGATGCTCCATCATCTCAGGAGCATTGCAAAGTCGAAGGAGTTCGAAATCCGATTCGGACCAAGGCACGATAATAACTGGTGAAGCGTTCATTTTCTCTGACATGATCTCACTCCGATCTGCGGTAGTAAACTCAGAAAATTTCGCTGGTATCTTCATTGTAATAGAACATACGTTCCGTATCAAGGTTAAGAAGTATCTACTCTCATACATACTATCACAACGACAAGGACAAAATAGGTAGAAAATGGTACAAAAGGAGAACGTGTAAATTGACGCAACATGGAGAGGCTTCAAATGCCGCTTTACCTCAATTTCCCCAATCATTCTGGCTCGACTCTGTGGACAAGATCCCGCAATTTCCTAGCCTCACAACCGATCTAAAAACCGATGTCGCCGTTATTGGTGCAGGGATTACCGGAATCACCACGGCTTATTTACTCGCGAAACAAGGCGTAAAGGTCATTTTGCTCAATGCAGGACCTATCCTTGAAGGAACGACAGGACATACCACGGCTAAAGTTACCACGCAGCATGGACTTATTTATCATGAGTTTCTTGCCCATTTTGGCGAGGAGAAGACTCGTCTTTATTACGAAGCGAATCACGAAGCGCTGATGCTCATCAAGAAAACGGTTGATGAACTAGGCATCGAGTGTCAATTTACCGAAGATGACGCGTATCTGTATACATGTGATGATGCGTATTTACAGCAATTACAAGATGAGTACCTGGCATATGGACAGCTGAAAATAGGCGGCGACTATCTGGAATCAACCCCGTTGCCGTTCAAAACAAAAGCAGCAATTAGGCTAAAAGATCAGGCCAGGTTTAATCCTGTGCCTTACCTGATTCGACTTATCCAGGAAATCGTGCGGCTTGGCGGTCACATTTATGAAGGAACACCGGTTGTCGGTGCCTCTCATGAGCAGCCATCCATTGTCAAAACAAAGCAAGGCCACCAGGTCACTTGTAATTACGTTGTCACCGCCTCGCACTACCCATTTAACGACATCAGAGGCGCTTACTTTACTCGTCTGCATGCAGAGAAGTCATACGTCATTGCTGCACGTACTAAGCAGGCTTACCCCGGAGGGATGTATTTAAACGTCGAGCAACCTTCTCGGTCTCTCCGTGCTGTCACCATACAGGGAGAACCTGCGGTCCTGATTGGCGGGGAGGGACATAAGACGGGGCAAGGGCTGTGCACCCATCAGTATTATGAGAATCTACAGAAATTTGGAGAGGATACCTTCGGACTGCGGGAGATCCTGTACCGTTGGTCAGCGCAGGATGTGTTCACGTTAGATAAAATGCCCTATATTGGGCAGCAATTTTCTGATGCTCCTCATCTCTTGATGGCGACGGGTTATCGCAAATGGGGGATGACGAACAGCATGGTGGCTGCGTTGCTGAATACGAAAATAATTCTAGGGGAGCAAAGTCCCTATGAAGATGTGTTTACCCCGCATCGATTCCATGCGGATCCTAGCGTCAAAACATTTATCATGCAGAATGCCAACGTGGCGAAGCATTTTGTTGCTGGGAAGTTTGATTTAGAGCATAAGCACCCTGAAGAGTTGTCGCCAGATGAGGGTTCTGTCGTACGTGTGAAAGGCAAGAGAGCTGGTGCTTACAGAGAACCCAATGGGGAACTGCACGTTGTTGATACGACTTGTACCCATTTGGGATGTGAAGTCGAGTGGAACGACGCGGAGCGAACATGGGACTGTCCATGTCACGGTTCTAGGTATTCCTTCCAAGGGGATGTGATCGAAGGACCCGCCAAGAAGGCATTGACCAAGCTAACTGTAGAGACATGAGCGTATTTTTACGTAAAAATGGACAGCTATCCATGCGATGTTACCCCATTAGCCATACACTGTAGAGCAATGTATCTCTGTTGGGTGAAGGAGGTGGACGTTCGTGGCATCCAGAATTCGTAAAGAAGAAGTACGTAAATTGATCGGGAAAGATATTTTGGCTGTTAAAAAAGATGGTACACAAGTAACTGGCAAATTGGTGCGTATCAGCGGGAACACGTTGATTGTTGCTCCACAAAATGGCAAAAAAGTTCAAGTAAAAGCGATTATTCCATTGGTTTTATTTGATTTGCTGGCTATTGGCACTGCACCTTATGCGTATGGTGGATTTGGCGGTGGCTTTGGAGGTTATGGTGGCGGCTTTGGCGGTGGCTTTGGTGGCTTTCCGTATGGTGGCGGCTTTGGCGGCTTCGGTGGTCCAGGACTCTGGTTCTGAGGATGATCGAAATCGAATAGGCATGGAAGACTCTCTCCTTCAGGGGAGAGTTTTTTGTTTGTGCGGATACCCTCTTATGAAAATACCGCACCAATTGGCTGCTCCCTGAATAGGCTATGATACAGCTTTATGGCAGAGACCCAACTCCAGGAGTTAAGCTCTGGAACTAACCGCGGACAGGGAGTGAGCAGCATGCCGAGTTCCATCGTGTTTAACATGATCAATATTAATAATCAGAATACGAATGCAACGATCGGGATTGGAGAGAACGCCCAATCCAGCTGGGATTCCCATAGCAAAAACAATTACGGTACCGGGGAATTCATCGGCAATTCAGTCACGTGTAACATCGTCAATTTCATTTATGATAATGACTTTATTGATGCACCGATTAATGATCAGGACTTTAAACCAGCCATAACGAATCAAGTTTAGGGAAAGGGTGGTAGTACGCCATGACGAATCTACCCGGTCCCCTAGATCCACCATTGATTCAATTTGACTCGATTCATGTCAATTCGATAGCTGATGCTTCTGGTATATTCATTGGCACGAATGCACAAGTGAATTGGTCAACGAGCGGTAAAAGCAATAGCGGCCTCGGTGAAGTGAGCGGTGAACATAATATGGTGTGGAACAATGTGAATACGGTTTACGATAACGATATCATTGATGCGCCTTATACCAAAGGTGATTTGATTATTGGTCGTGTTTGAAAAAAAGCTCCGCGACAGCCTTATTCGGCCGTTGGCGGAGCTTTAGTCGTTTCTTCTGTCGGAGCCGCTGTCGCCGCGGTGTTGGTAGTGAAGCCAGACGCCTGTGCTTGCACAGTAATCATTTCCTGCAGCCACTCCGGTGTTTCATTATCACCGACATTGAGCATATCGAGGAAATCGGAATCATTCAGCATCGAACGTGTACCCACCAATTGGTTATGATCGCCTTCGACAGCGCCGAAGCCTTGAACTGTTTTTTGATTACTCTGAAAATCAGTAGGCCAGTTATTTCCCATATTGATGCAGGATGCACTTTCGACGGACCCAATACGAATCGAACCGATGATAAAAGTTGGAGACATGAATGACGACATGGTAATCACCTCATCTTTACACTTTAGACTGGGGAGGGGTATAGCGGTAGCCCGTCGAGGTTCGCTCGGGACCTGAACCCTCTGGTGCGGTTGATGAATGCGATACACCGTCGGTGGATCGCTCTGATTTAGATTCTCTGGTCACTTGTGTACGTTGGATAGCTTTATCAACCGTATCATCATGCGCTTTCCCATTCGGCTTAGCACCGAAATTGTTTCCTAAATTCAACGAACCGCTCAGTTCCTTAATATCGAGATGGTCGAGTCGAAAGGTCAAATTTTCGAGAACAGGCTGATGGACGTGAAGATTATCGATATGTATGCGTGGGTGCTTGGCAGAGAGGTCAGCCAGCTGATCTTCAAGCCTTCGCAGCCGTTGTTCCAATTGGTGTATGGTTTGGGCGTGTACGGAAGGGGGTGAAGATTCTGATCTCGCAAGCGGCGGTGTTTTAGGCATGGCAGCAGATGAGACCGATGGAGGCGGCGATGTTTTCTTTTTTTGAAACCACATAAGTTAGATCAGCTCTTTCGTGTGTTCGGTATAACATCAAACTTATCATTATCGAGTACCGTATGTTTCCCACCTATCACCACATTACGCTCGCCATTGAGTTCACCTAATCCTTGATTCTTTTTGGCAGAATGCCTTCTGCCGCTGATCCGATTACTGCCTTTATTTACACTAGAATTTTCCGATATGTCATCGATATGAATGGATTTAAATTGGATCCGTACCATCGTATTCCCTCCAAATCCTCTAATTCAGCGTCTCCTTTCCATGTATATGGGGACAAACGCAGAATCATTTCTCTTTTTGCAAAAACAAAAAGATCACCGTGCACGCCCAGGAGTGGCGTCGGTAATCTTCATCAAGCGTGGTCTCACGTAAATTGTATCGGGATGACCTTCTCGTCATCGGGTGGTGCAAGCGGAATGCGAATAATGAGCAATCCATTATGATACTGCGCTCGCATCTGATCGGTCAAGGCCCTGCCAGGCAAGCGGATCGCGCGCTCAAAGGTACCGAAATAACGCTCGGACAGCCGCATCTGCTCATCGCTGACCTGATAAGGCCGAACGAGCATGCCTCGAATCAAGAGTGATTGGTCACGAAAAGATAGCTGGATGTTCTCAGGGGACGACAATCCGGGTACCTCCGCGACGACAACGAGCTCTTGTGATGTCTCATACATATCAATTCTAGGTCCGGTTAGTGGAATAATACTGGCAATATCCTGCCAGAAATCAGGACCAAGTACATCGCCAGCTTGCGCCGACAGTCCCTTCCAATCGGGCTTTGACGAACGATTGCCTGGAGGATTCATCTGCCATCATCACCTGACTTCACCATTAAAAGTAGAGCTGCGAGCAGCTCGCTACTAGTTTATGTGCAAACGCGGCAGATTATGGCTGACTTCTAGACATCGGACATGTTGACTACTGCGGCGGCCGCTGATTAGCGAGCTGCTGCTGGGCCATGCGCACAAGCTCACGGACCATAGCACCGCCGATCGGCCCCCCAACTCTGCCGGCATCTTCTGAGCTCAGTTGCCCATTATAGCCTTGTTGCAAGGGAACACCAAGTGTGCGCGCAACCTCATACTTGACAAGATCAGGCCGTTCTGGATTAACGGCGTATCCTTGATCTTGCATAACTTGGGCTTTCAGTAGCCCTAAGCCATGTTCGGATCCGGGCACCATAGCCCGGTTTCTTCTTCTTCGTGACATCGTCTATCACCTCTTAGGTGTTAGGATGCCCTGCCCCTTTTCGGATCATGAGTACGAAAAGTGAAATATTTATGCCCGATATAATTGCCAATCGTGTACAATCCATTACCTACGAGTATGGCGCCATTATGGAGCCAGCCTGTACTGACATTCGTCAGAAAGGCTCCTAGCACATCAGCAAGCAGCCAGCTGATCCCGTAGGAGAATCCGTAACAGACAAGAATGACAATGCCAAACTTCCACCAACTGCTGCCAATACTGGCATTCGAGCGAAACGTAAACGTGCGGTTAAGCAGATAACTCACCACAGCACCGATCGTATTGCCGCCAAATGTCGATATCCAATAATTGAGATCAAATAAGTTAAAAAGTACGAAACTGATAGACAAGCCTACCAGCGTATTGAACACACCGACGAGTAAGAAACGCGCAAAGCTGCCTGTTAAGAAGGTTTTCAAAGACGTCATCCGATTACCGCCTTGAAGAAGCAGGTTGGATCGGTGAAGTAACCGTTTCGTCAGCTTGTATGTGCTCCCTTAATTCCTTTTCGATAACAAATAGGGGACGCTGCTTCACTTCTTTATAAATTTTTCCTATGTATTCGCCGATCAAGCCGATCGCAAGGAGCTGCACACCACCGATGAACCAAACGGAGAGAACAAGGGAAGTCCAGCCCGTTACGTTTGCACCTAGCAGTTTGCCTACAATCGCATAAATAGCAGCAACTACGCTAAGTGCGAAGAGCATAAAGCCCATCACGGTGACCAAACGGATCGGAGTTACGCTGAATGAGGTAATGCCATCGAAGGCAAAAGCAAGCATTTTGCGCAGCGGATATTTGGATTCACCAGCAAATCGTTCTTTTCGGTCATAATAGACCTGTGTGGAGGGAAATCCTAGCAGAGGGACTAAGCCCCGAAGGAATAAGTTAACTTCTTGGAATTTTTCCAAATTATCAAGCGTGCGTTTGCTCATTAAGCGGAAATCCGCGTGATTGTAATGTATTTTCACACCTAAGGATGTCATGAGTTTATAGAAGCCTTGGGCGGTAGCTCGTTTAAAAAAAGTATCTGCGGAGCGATCTTGACGAATACCGTAGACAATGTCAAAGCCCTCGTGGAATTTCTTGATAAATTCACGGATGACGGATGTATCATCTTGGAGATCCGCATCGATGGAAACGACGCAGTCGGAGTACTCTTTTGCTTTTAGAAGCCCGGCAAGTAAAGCACTTTGATGACCGGCATTTTTGGCGAGCTTAAGCCCCGTTATGAACGAATGAGCAAGATGGAATCGCTCAATCAAGGACCAAGTTGCATCTTTGCTGCCATCATCGACAAACAAAACCGTACTATTGGGGGCAATCAATTGATCCGTTATCAGGGAATCTAAGACCTCACTAAGTTGAAAAACAGTTTCCGGGAGTACTTCTTCTTCGTTGTAGCAAGGGACCACAATGGTCAAAATCGGTTTAGACACAGTACTCGTCTCCGTCCTGAATAGAGAATAGAAGCAAATCTTAGCTTAAGTTTTAATTATAGCTAAAAGGACAATAAAAAGTAAGCGGCCGGAACGGAAATCATCGTCCCAGCCGCTCATGCTTATCTATATTACCAAATCTATTTTACCAACCAAACCCGAATGTAGCTAGAACGATAACTAAGAGGACGTATAGAACGAGGACTACAGCAGTGCTTGATCCACCAGCAGGGTAACCACAACTCATGTCAATCCCTCCCTTCACAAGATTACTATATGTGATCTGACTAGATGGTGCATGGATGAATGCCCTGTATACGGAGAAATAATTGGGCAACGTGTCCATTTTGTGGGACTAGATCGGAGAGTTCACAATTCGGAATGAAGTGGCAGGCAACATGAAGGAAAGGAGGTAATCAAACGCATGCGTTACGAGGAACGTCAACCGGATGAGACATTAGCGCGATATGTGAAATGTTATTGGTATTTGGAGCGAGATTACAGTGCAGTGGAAGAGGGAGAAACCCTGTGGCCAGATGGCTGCCAAGAGTTGATTTTTCACTTTGGAGCTGAGTATTCCGTAGGTGGGCAGGTTCTGCCGAGGGCTTTTTTTATCGGCACGCTTTCCCAGTATCACCCGCTTACAGCGGAGGGTCCGATTCGTCTATTCGGAGTGCGGTTGCTGCCGTGGGGGTTGCGAGCTTTCAAAGAGATGGATCATCGCGCGTTGATCGACAAGTTTCTTCCGCTCACAACTATATTTCCCGAGCACGAATATGAGCTTGCCGAGCTAATTGCGCAACTGGCAGAAGCTGAATTGGACGAGGGAGTTGCGCTATTGACGGCTTATTTGTACCGTCATTTCCTACCAGAAACCAAGCATACCGCTATGATTAATATCTTATCCAAGTTATATCGAACACCGATGGAGCAGGATGTTCCCATCAGTGTAGCGGAGAGCGGCTACTCCCAGCGGTACTTTGAGCGCATTTGTGCAGAGCTCGTCGGCATGTCGCCCAAGCGGTTAAATGCCGTATCACGCTTTAATCTCGCTCGGCTTCAAATCTTCTTCAATCCGACGGTGGATATCGCTAGTTGTATGGGGCAGTTCGGCTACTATGATTATGCACACTTTTCCAAGGAATTTAAAAGATGCCTTGGGATTACCCCAAACGAATATAAAAAGTGGCTTTTGCGCCTTACGGAGAGCGGGAGGGGAGTGAGCCCGGGGGAGAATGCTAGTGTGGTGCAGGGAGAGGTGCGGTGATGAAAGGGCAGGCTGGCTAGCTAGTGTTAGGAGGCATGGGCTTGGTACCATCGAGCGTCCATAGAACGTCTGGCAAAGACTCTGCAAGTATCAATAGAGCGAACATCAAGCGACCGCCAAGCACCAATGAACGTCCAACAAGAACTGACTAAGTATCAAATACCTACTAAGTATCTAGTGAGCGTCCAACAGGCACCAAAAAGTAAACTAATAAGCGTCCACGAAGTTCCGACCAAGTACCCGCTAATTGCCCGCCAAGCGTCCACCAAGTCCCGACCAAGTGCCCGGCAAGTGCGTACCAAGTACCCACAACCCCCCCACCAAGCACCTACTGAGCGCCTAGCCAGCCGCCACCAAGCCCCCGTAGAGGCAAATAACTGGGTTTTCTCCATCTAAATCGGGGGATTTTGGGGGGATTTACGGAATACCTGTATTTCCTCCAGTTAATTTCGATCATTTCCGAGTAAAAGAGGGATTTGAGAGAAATTAACTGGAGTTTTTCCATTTATGTGTCTGAAACAGCGGGGACAGTTGAAAATAGCTGGAGTTTATCCAGTTAAACTGAGTGAGAAGCAGATGAGTGAAGCGGAGTAAGTAGGAGTGCCCCACCTACGACAAGGTTTCCCACTTTGCCCACATTTCCCTAGGGTTCAACTCATAGATTTCTTTTTCGCGAAACATGAACTGGTGCATAATGAACTCGCGGCGCAGGGTTGCAAAATCCGGATGATAGTTTTTGAGTAGCTCATTTAGCTCTTTCTCGGTATAGGAACGGCCTTTCTCTAGCCCAGTAACCATATGTTCGAGAACAATCAATTTCTTTTTAAGCTGAGAAGGAATGTGTTTGAGCTTTCCATCTAACGTGAAAAAATTCCGTATAACGGACTGCTTCAAGTTCGAGTTTTTGTCCGCGATTTCCATGGATGCAGGAACCTCCTTTTTATTTTTGAAAATAAGATCAGCGGTCGCTTGACCGTGACTGTGGATGAACGCGTCATTCAAGGTGAAATAGATCGTATTTTTGTCGCGACGTTCATGAATCAGGTTGGCTTCGCGAAGTTTGGCAGCGTGATGTGTGACGGTCGCCGGGGTCACGCCTAATTTTTCAGCAAGTGTTAGCCCATTAGATTCCCCGTCCGCAAGCAAAATGAGCATTCGTATACGAGTCGCATCGGATAGTGCCTTATGGTAGGTGATGATTTTATCCAGTTGCATATCTGACAGCTCCTCAACTTAAATTAAATATATATCTAATTAGATAATATTTAAATTAGATGGGTGTGTCAAGCGTGAAAGTTTCCTTCTGGGCGGTGCTCATGTAAAATATGTAGATAGACGTCAAAGTTTAAAGGGGAAAATCGTAATCATGCGAATACTTGTGATGACAGCAGTCGCTGCTGAACGAGATGCCATACAACGGGGTCTTGGTCAGGATAGTCGATTTGAATATGCGTTAGCTGGCGTGGGCATTGCCGCGGCAGCGGTCAATGGAGCCCTTGAGCTTGCCAAAGCTGACTATGACCTCGTGATTATCGCCGGTATCGCCGGCGGTTTCGCAGGTCAAGCAGAAATAGGCTCGCTGGTTATTGCGAGCGAGATCATCGCCGCTGATCTTGGTGTTGAGCTGCTGGACGGCTTCAGCAGCTTAGACGAGCTGGGCTTCGGCTCAACGCGTATCAGCGTTGCTTCCGAAGCCGAGCGCGTGACGGCGGCGCTGCAAGCCGCCGGCTTGAAGGCGCAAGCGGCGCCGGTGCTGACGGTGGCTACGGCCACCGGAACAGCGGCAACCGCCGCTGCGCTGGCGGCGCGCGTGCCTGGCGCTGCCGCCGAAGCCATGGAAGGCTTCGGCATTGCGACAGCAGCGCAGCAGCGCGGCGTGCCTGTGTTGGAGATCCGCGCGATCTCCAACGCCGTGGGGCCGCGAGACCGAGACGCTTGGCGGATCGGTGAGGCCTTACAAGCTTTAGAATCAGCAGGTTCAGTCATAGCGGAGGTGCTTTAATATGAAAATAGCGTTCTCACCTTGTCCCAACGATACCTTTGTTTTCCATGCCTGGGCACATGGTTTAATTCCAGGTGCACCAGAGCTCGATGTCCTCTACGCGGACATCGATATTACGAACCGTCTGGCCGCCGAAGGGACTGGCCCCGACGTGCTCAAGATCTCCTACGCAGCACTCCCGTGGGTGCTGCAGGATTACGCCCTGCTGCCCTGCGGCGGCGCCTTGGGCAGAGGCTGCGGGCCGCTTGTGCTTATGCAGCCAAACGGCACTGGCACCCAGGACCCGGCTGCACTTAGCGGCCGCCGAGTCGCTGTGCCAAGCGAGCGCTCGACCGCGTACTTACTGTTCCGCCTATGGGCTGAACAGAACGTACCTGGCGGCGTAGGCGAAATCGTGGTCATGCCGTTCCACGAGATCATGCCCGCCGTGCGGGACGGCCTCATCGATGCCGGCCTCGTTATTCATGAAGCGCGATTTACGTACCCGTCGTTCGGGTTAGCGCTTCTAACCGATTTGGGCAGCTGGTGGGAGTCCGACACCGGGCTGCCGATCCCGCTGGGCGCCATCATTGCTCGGCGCACGATGGATGTGGAGGCGCTCGCGGGTTGGGCTCGCGCTTCCGTTGAATACGCGTGGGCGCATCCGGAAGCTTCACGCGACTACGTCATGGAACACGCGCAGGAGATGGATCCACAGGTTGCGCAGCAGCACATTGACCTGTACGTCAATGAGTTCACCGCTGATCTCGGCGATAGCGGATATGGCGCTGTGTTGACCTTGCTTCAACGTGCCGCCGAGGCAGGCCTTGTGCCGCAGATGGATTATGCGGCTTTATTGAAATAGCAATAGAACGCAAAAAAAGCTGATCTCCCGTAGATAACATCTACTGGGAAGACAGCTTTTTTGTTTTTATCATACCAGAACTTCCCTCTGGTTAAGAGGTTTAATTAAAGTATCCCCTACCCAATCACATTCACAGGCGTGCCCTGCACAAAACTCCGCGCATTATTGCCTGCAACAGCCATCAATCTAGCTCTGGCTTCCTTTGTTGCCCAAGCAATATGCGGTGTAATAATCACATTCTGCGCATGTAGCAAGGGATTATCTGGCTTGGGTGGTTCTACCGTTAATACATCTAGCCCAGCACCAGCGAGTCGGCCTTCATTCAAAGCTTGCGCGACATCGGCCTCATGAAGGAGACCGCCTCTTGCCGTATTAATTAGAATAGCCGATGACTTCATCAAAGCGATGCGCTCTGCATTGATCAACTCATTCGTTGCTGGGGTCAGCGGACAATGCAAGCTGATCACATCAGCGCGCTGTAGCAGCTCTTCAAGAGATACCCACTCTATGCCTTCGACAGGCTGAGGAACACTTCGCCCGCTGCCTGTAGCAATGACCTTCATCCCCATCGCCCTAGCGATAAGCGCCGTTTGTTTGCCGATCTGACCAAGTCCGATCATCCCTATGGTTTGACCGCTTAACTCTACTAGCGGGGACTTGCTGTAGCTGAAATCGATCGATCTAGCCCAGTCACCTTGAAGCACACTGTCGCTATGGCGTTGTATACGATGGCAGAACTCCAAAACCAAGGCAAAAACCAATTGAGCAACCGAATTCGTGCTGTAAGCTGGCACATTTGTAACGAGAATGCCGTTCATTTTCGCCGCTTGGATATCGACAATATTGTAGCCAGTCGCCAAAACGCCAATATATTTTAGATTAGGCAGCTGCTCCAGCGTTTGTGCAGAGAGAGGGGTTTTATTCGTCAGCACCATATCTGCGCTAGCCGCACGTTCGACGATTTGGTTTTCTGCTGTGCGATCATAAACAACGAGCTCCCCAAGTGCCTCAAACTCGCTCCAAGTTAAGTCTCCTGGATTTAACGCATATCCATCAAGTACCACAATGTTCATCCCAGTACACCCTCTCCATGTTTTATGCCATCTGTTTCGCTTATCCTCAAGGCGTTATTTTTTCACACCTGGCTCTTTAAAAGGGTTCAAAAACAGCTTCGGAATATGTGTCTCGAAACGCATTAACTGTCCTGTTGTCGGGTGCAAGAAGGCTAGCACACGCGCATGCAGACCGAGTCGATTGATCTCCTTAGATTTGGAGCCATACTTTTTATCTCCAGCAACGGGATGCCCGATATCCTGCATATGAACGCGAATCTGGTTTTTGCGGCCAGTCTCCAAATTCACCTCAAGCAGGGAGAAGCTCTTGTTTGCTTGCAGAGTTTTGTAATGCGTGACAGCGTGCTGTCCATCGTTCGGGTACGGTGTGGAGAACATTTTGAGTGATTTCGCGTGCTCTTTGAGCCACGAAGAAATCGTGCCCTCTGGCTTACGCACCATGCCTTCCACTAAAGCCACATACGTCCGTTCCTTGACGCTTTCCTGCCAAGTGTTTTGCAAATGCTGCTGTGCCTGTTCGTTTTTGGCAAACATCATCACTCCAGATGTGTCACGATCAAGACGATGAACGACAAAAATCCGCGCCTTCGGATCATGATTCCGCACATGCGCCGTAAGTTGGCGATAGGCCGTAATTTGATTTTCCTGTGTGTCCGTTGCAATGGATAGAAGGCCAGCATCCTTTTGAATCACAATTACATCGTTATCTTCGTGCAAAATCGTCATGCCAGCCAGCGGAATATCCTCTACGACTTTATCCTTATTGATTGTGACCGTCATTTCCGGTTGCAAAGGGTAATTATAAGCCGTGACCGCTTTGCCATTCACTGCGACTTGTCCACGAGCGAGAATCGCTTTGACCGCATTTCGACCTAGACTCGATAGCTTTTCTAATAAAAAGGGCAGAAGCTCAGCAGGTTCCTTCACCGTATACTGGCGAGTACTCGATTCCTGACTACTCTTACCTGCACCTGCTTGACTCGAATGGGTTTGTGCTTTATGCGTACCAAATCTGGGTTTTTGGCCTCCAGTGGATTTTGGACGTGAACCTTGTTTTTTTTGCATTTTAAAATACCTCCTAGTGCGATGGCTTACCTTCCGGTCAGTTCATTCGACCTCCAATATACCACGTTCGTAAAAGCAAATGAAATGATTGACTCGAACGCTACAGCTTCTGAATCGTGCTCCCCATGAAAAAATCTCCCTGCAGCCGCACATGTTCAAAAGGTAAATGCGGATTCGCAATCCGCCATAGCATGCGATCTGCTGCGCGATAGCCAGCCTCGCGGATCGGCAGTTGAGGGCGAGAACAGAGCGGGAGCGTGTCAATCTGTTCATTCAACAGTGCAACCAGCGAGCATTGCTGCGGCACGTTTACGCCTAATCGGCGAAGCGTGTGATACACAGGCGCAGCTTCTTCATCAATGCCGCAAATGACAGCCGTTGGTTGACGCAGCTGATATTTTCGCTCAAAATCGTGCAGCCACCCCTCTGAACCATCTCGCTCTATCGCGTGCTCGGCAGGATCTACGTTGACTCCAGCTTCTTTCATCGCTTCTGTGAAAGCCTGCCAACGGATAACGAATCCGCGTTGATCCTTCGTGTCACCTACATAAAGGATGTTTCTGTGGCCCATGCGTACTAGCCTTCGAACCGCCTGATAAACAGCCTCATACACATCCCAAATGACACTATCCACCTTTGACTCCGGTGGCGGGAAATTCAGCAGAATCCGGGGGATTTGCAGTTCCAGCAGCTTTTGTTCCAAGAGATCGAAGTTCATTCGTGGTGCGATAAACACCCCTTCTGCATACAGCAGTCCTTGATCCTCAGCCCAGTCATTGAATTGCGATGGCTTCAGTTTAGGAGGAATGAGAAGTGGCTGGACCGTGTGTCCGAATTCCATGAAGCGTTCATGCAGGCCTTGCAGCAGCAGGCGATTAAAGTTTAACGATTGTTTGTTTTGGACGAGTACGAACCTGCGCTGTACAACGGGATACGGTGAGATGAGATCTTGTTGAAGCGTTACTTTTTGGTCTTTGGTCATATAGCCAAGCTCGCGCGCGAGTTTGAAAACTTCACTTCGTGTCTGCTCTGACATGCCAGGCAGTCCGCGCAGCGCTTTGGATACCGTTTGAATCGTTAAGCCTAGCTGATCGGCCAAATCGTAGAGCGTAATTCGTTTGCGCATTCGTCTGAGATGTCTCCTTTTCTGATACCTTCTGTATCTCTAATTTTAAACTAATTTGATACTAAAAAGAAGGTTCTTTTTAAACTACACTAGGAGAGAAGCAAGACATAGAAAAAGCATTCGGAAAACCAAACAATGAACCTAAGGGAGCGAAGTCAGATGATCAAACAGATAGAAGCAGATGTGGTCGTTGTAGGTGGAGGACCAGCGGGGGTTAACGCAGCCATTGCTGCAGGTCGAAGCGGGGCCAAAACTGTTTTAATTGAGAAATACGGTTTTATTGGCGGGATGTCCACGGCAGCGCTAGTGTATCCTTGGATGACGTTTC
The DNA here is from genome assembly GCF_059692015.1 of Paenibacillus sp. J22P165. Lineage (NCBI taxonomy): Bacteria > Bacillati > Bacillota > Bacilli > Caryophanales > Paenibacillaceae > Paenibacillus > Paenibacillus sp. J22P165. The sequence continues at coordinate 421,326 of NZ_JCAUAP010000001.1, forward strand.
ATACAACGGATGGCAAACAAGTCATTGCGGGTCTTGCGCAAGAAATTATTGACCGCCTGATGGCGATGAACGCATCACCGGGACATCTTCGCGATACCGTTGGTTTCGTGAATACGATCACACCGTATCATCCTGAAATATATAAAGTTCTTGCCGTCGATATGCTCAAAGAAGCGGGCGTTAAGCTGCTTTTCCATAGCTTTGTCGATCATGTAGAGACCGTGGACAATCGCATTCAATCGGTGCAGTTGACGTCCAAATCCGGCAGAATTGATGTCCGTGGCAAAGTATTTATTGATACAACAGGAGACGCTGATCTCGCGTATCTGTCTGGTGCTCCGTGCCTAAAGGGGCGCGACGGGGATAAAGCGACACAGCCAATGACGATGAAATTCAGAATGCGGGGTGTGAATCTGCCTGCCGTGAAACAATACATGATCGATCACCCGGATGAGTTTTATAAAAAGACGCCTTTCTCCGAGCTCGCTGATCTCCCTCTTTCTGGTGTGCTTGGCTATTTCAAACACTGGAAGGAAGCGAATCTGCCGATCAATCGCGATCAAGTACTGTTCTTCACAGGTCCAGAGGACGACGAAGTACTGGTCAATACTACGCGTGTGCAGGGGCTGGATGGCACCAATGTAGAAGACTTGACCGAGGCCGAAGAGCTTGGGCGCAAGCAAGTGTTGATGGTCGCTGAGTTTATGCGAAATAACCTGCCAGGCTTTGAAAAAGCCTCGATTTCCAACGTTGGCGCACAAATTGGTATTCGCGAAACACGTCGTATTGACGGCCAGTATGCGCTTCAAGTGGATGATGTCGTGCAAGGCCGTCATTTTGATGACGTTATCGCACGCAGTGGGTACCCGATCGATATCCACGATCCATCGGGCAAAGGCGTAACCGCAGCTTGGGTTAAAGGCGATGGTGCCTACGACATCCCGTACCGCTGCCTGCTCCCGCAAAAAATCGAGAACCTGCTCACCGCAGGTCGCTGCATCTCCACCTCGCATGAAGCGCTCGCGACGACGCGCCTAACGCCAAGTTGCATGGCTACAGGCCAAGCCGCAGGCTCCGCTGCAGGGCTCGCTGTGAAGCACGGCGTGCTGCCAGCAGAGATTAACGTTGCCGAGCTACAAGCCGTCCTTGAGAAGGATGGGGCTTTGTTGAAGTAGATATCGTTAGTGAACCCCCAGTGTCTTGTGACGCTGGGGTTTTTGATGTGTGTTTGTAGGAGGCCTCACCCCAACCCCAACCCCAACCCCAACCCAACCCAACCCAACCCCAACCCCCGCCCCACCGCTCCTCATTGGATAAATCCAATAGAACGCTCTGAAAAGTTGCCAGATTTTGTGTTTGATTGGATAAATCCATTCAAATTCCCAGAATAGCCACTTTTTCTGCCCCAAATGAGCCTCTCCACTGGATAAATCCAATGTGAGAGAAAAATTAAGTCCAAATTTGTTGATTTCATTGGATTTATCCAATGACTAACCATTAGCTACTCCAACACACTCTCCCTGGACAGAATCAGCTACCGCACCATCCTTACATGACCACCAATCTTCTAACGCACGCTATATCCCTTAATGCCGGCAGCTGCCAGACTCCCCCGAATACACCTCTACAAATCAGGGAACACTAGCACGTACATTATCATCTATCGTGTGAAGGAGATGTGTCCTTATGCTTTTATATCAATTAACACAGTGGTTCGAAGAACGCTCAACCTTGCAGCAATCGCTGCAGCATGAACCGGCAGAATCCGCTGATGTCATCCATCAGAAAATTCAGGAAGTCGAACAACAATTGTACGCTCACGCCGAACGCTGGAAAAATGCCATCGAAGAAGCCTCCTACTTGCAATTCCCCTATGAAGCCCCACATTTGGACGACGATATGGTGCTCTAACAGCTCTTTATTTGTCCGAATGACTCTTCCAATTTGGCCAAAACACGGCACAAGTCGTCCCGCATGGGAGGGCTTTCCTTTGTATTTCAACCGTTTTCGTGTAGAATTAGTAGAGGCACGATAACCCAGAATAGAACGAGGTTTTTTTCATATGAAAGTACTTGTATCCACACTAAACGCCAAATTCATTCATACCTCCTTGGCTTTGCGCTACCTTAAAGCGTTCTGCGAGAAGGATTTTGATGTTGAAATATCCGAATATACGATTAAAGATCCTGTCATGAATGTCGTTTCTGACATCTATCAGAAGGCGCCGGACGTGCTGGGCTTTTCCTGTTACATATGGAACATCGAAGAGACGATCAACATTATCAAAATGATCAAAAAAATCCGTCCCGAACTTATCATCGTCCTCGGCGGACCCGAGGTTTCTTATGACACCGACTACTGGATGGAGCGCATTCCTGAGGTTGATTTCATCGTGATGGGCGAAGGGGAAGAAACGTTCCATCAGCTGCTCACCGAAATTTCAACGACGCGTAAATATCACTTCGTCTACGGCGTTGCCTACCGCAAGGAACAAGAAGTGATTCTTATGCCGGGCAGACCGAAGCTGAAGCTGGATGATATCCCGTCTCCACATCGCTTCAAGGAAGATCTTCCGAGCCTAGCGAATCGTGTTGTGTACTTCGAGACGAGCCGTGGCTGCCCTTTCTCCTGTCAATTCTGCTTATCAAGTATCGAGGTAGGTGTGCGGTATTTTGATATGGAGCGGACGAAGGCGGATCTGCTGTATCTGATTGATTCGGGCGCGAAGCTGATCAAATTCGTGGATCGTACGTTTAACATCAAGCGGGACTATGCGATGGAAATCTTTGAATTCCTCATCAAGAATCACCGCGGCACCGTGTTCCAATTCGAGATTACAGCGGACATTATGCGACCCGAAGTTCTTGATTATCTAGCTGAAAATGCCCCTCCGGGCACGTTCCGTTTTGAAATCGGTGTGCAATCGACGAACGACACGACGAATGACCTCGTGCAGCGCAGACAGAACTTCTTCAAGCTGAGTCGTACTGTGTCTAAGGTGAAAAATAGCCTCAAAATCGATCAGCATCTCGATCTCATCGCTGGTCTGCCGGAAGAAGATTACAACTCGTTCCGTAAGACGTTTAACGACGTTTTCGAGCTAGGACCGGAAGAGCTGCAACTTGGCTTCCTCAAAATGCTACGCGGCACAGGCATGCGTAACGATGCCCATAAATATGGCTATATTTATATGGACCACGCTCCTTACGAGATTCTCGGCAACGACATCCTACCTTTCACCGACTTGATTCGAATCAAGCGTGTGGAGGATGTGCTCGAGAAATATTGGAACGCCCACCGGATGGATCATACGGTGAAGCACTTGATCGCCAAAGAGTTTGCTTCGGCGTTCGACTTCTTCCAAGAATTCGGCGACTTCTGGGAAGGCCGCGGCTGGCAGAAGATCGGGCATCAGCTCGAGGATCTGTTCACTCGTTTGCACGAGTTCCTGATGCATCGCGGGACGAACAACATGCACATCATCGAAGGCCTGATGAAGCTCGATTACTTCCTCGGCCATAAATATAAGCCGCGCAAAATCTGGTGGGACTTCACCTTGGAGAAGTCCGAACAGAATGCCTACCTCAAGCTGCTTGCAGAGCAGCCTGAGCTCGCAAGCGGAGACTTCGGGAGTCTCCGCATCAACGAAAAAGACCTCCACAAGCATGCGATGCTTGAGGTTCTACCCTTCGCTTTGCAGACGTACCTGCAAAGCGGCGAACTCGACGAAAGCAGCAAGGAGCTGCTTATCGTGCATTTCCCGCCGGACGCGCAGAAGCCGGCGTCCTACTATACGATGCCGTTGCAGCAACTGGCAACGATTTAGCTTCACATCCCTCTCACCTCTGGCGTGAGAGGGATTTTTTTTCGCATAAACCGATTGAACACGCGCCCATCTGGGTAATCTAGGGTAGTTGAAGTAGATTGAAAACTGAAAGGAGAGCTAACTATGATCGAAACCAAAAACGCACAACTCGAAGAGCAAATCATCCAAGTGCTGAACGCCAATCAAGTGTGCTCCTTTGCGACAATTGACGGAAACAAGCCAAAGGTGCGCTATATGGCTTTGTTTCATGAAGGATTAGAGATTTATTTAACAACGAGCAAAAAAACAGATAAGGTGGAAGAACTCCAAGAAAATCCGCATGTGCATATTCTTGTGGGCTACGATGGCAAATCAACGCCGCATATTTTGCAAATTCAGGCAACAGCTACGATTTCTTCAGACAATGCGCTTCGGGAGAAGCTATGGAAAGACGAGATGAAACAATGGTTTGATGGACCGCATGATCCTGACTATGTCGTGATGGATGTGTCCCCGTACTATATGGAATATTCGAGTCATGGCTCTGAGCCGCAGATTTGGAAGAAATAACATCGATTCGCAGCCTACTGAACATTTCCCTAAAAAATCCATTGACCACAGGTAAGGTTCAGTGATAAGATTATAAAAATTTACCTATGGATCAATTTAAGGAGAGAATTTGAGCTACGCTCAAAAATCCCTATACTAGGAGGAAGTGTAAAGTGGCTACGTATTATATGGACCCATCGCGTACGTTTAGTGAGTTTCTGTTGATTCCTAACCTGACGAAGAAGGCATGTACACCGGCAAATGTAAAGTTGAAGACCCCGCTAGTTAAGTTTAATAAAGGTGAGGAACCTGCGATCTCACTGAATATCCCGTTTTCTTCTGCTGTCATGCAAGCCGTATCCGATGATGGAATGGCTATTGCATTGGCGCGTAGTGGCGGGATTTCGTTCATTTTTGGCTCTCAGTCCATTGAAGAGCAAGCACAGATGGTGCGTAAGGTAAAAGGGTACAAGGCTGGCTTTGTCTTAAGCCGCTCCAACTTGAAACCTGAGCAGACCCTTAGTGATGTGCTAGCTTTGAAAGAAGACACAGGGCACTCCACCGTTGCGATCACCGATGATGGCACAGCGAACGGACAATTGCTGGGGATCGTAACAGGCCGTGACTACCGCAAGAGCCGTGATCCGTTAGATCGTAAAATTTCGGAGTTTATGACGCCTTTTGAGAAATTAATTTATGGTAAGTCGGGCATTACGCTCTCCGAAGCGAACAATCTGATCTGGGATCATAAGCTGAACTGCTTACCGATCGTGGATGACAATGGGAAGCTTGATACGCTTGTTTTCCGTAAGGATTACGATGAGCACAAAGAAAACCCGATGGAGCTTCTAGATAAGAATAAGAGCTATATTGTTGGCGCTGGGATCAACACGAAGGATTATACGGAGCGAGTTCCTGCGCTAGTTGAAGCGGGCGTAGACATTCTCGTTATCGATTCTTCGGACGGTTACAGCGAATGGCAGCATGAGACGGTGCAGTATGTGAAGAAGAATTTTGATGTGAAAATTGGTGCCGGCAACGTTGTTGATCGCGAAGGCTTCCGTTACTTGGTAGAGTCAGGTGCTGACTTTATTAAAGTGGGGATCGGCGGCGGGTCCATCTGTATTACGCGGGAACAAAAAGGTATTGGCCGCGGCCAAGCTTCCTCTGTGATGGAGGTTGTTGAAGCGAGAGACGAGTACTTCAGAGAAACAGGGATCTATGTTCCGATCTGTTCCGATGGTGGTATCGTACACGACTACCATGTGACTCTTGCTTTGGCGATGGGTGCGGACTTCGTTATGTTGGGTAGATATTTTGCACGTTTCGATGAGAGTCCTACTCGCAAGCTGAAAGTTGGCAACAATTTCGTCAAAGAATATTGGGGCGAAGGGTCCAATCGTGCACGTAACTGGCAGCGTTATGACACTGGCGGCAAGAGCAAGCTTCTATTCGAAGAAGGCGTAGATTCCTACGTTCCTTATGCGGGAAGTCTGCAAGAAAACTTGGACAAGACGCTGGGTAAAATTAAGTCAACAATGTGCAACTGCGGTTCCTTGACGCTGGATGAATTGAAGCAAAATGCAAGAATCGCGCTCGTATCCGCAACATCACTCGTTGAAGGCGGAGCACACGACGTGATCCTGAAAGAAAGCAGCCTTACGGAAGAACACTAACACCGATAAATAAAAGCTCTCTGACAGTGCCCGTCAACCGCGGCTGCTATCAGAGAGCTTTTTTTCATTACTTAGCGAACAATTATTTATTATGGCAAATAACTGCGAATTACCGTCATTTTGCCCTCAAGTGAGTAGCTGCCCAAATCAGCAGGAAGTAAGAAACAGTCGCCTGGCTTCGTCGCGATTTGACCGTCTGCCCATTGCAGCGTTCCGTTACCATCTGCGATCACAAGGATCACGAAGCTTTCAGGCGTCGTTGTGAGTTCCCATTGCGGACCTACCAGACCTTTTTCCACAGTGAAAAAAGGAGATGAAGCGAGCGTCAACCATGTGCCTGCTTCCGTCAAATCTGTCTTCATGCGTGTGGAGCCTGAACCTTCATACGCGATGACATTGAGGGAATCCTCGATGTGAAGTTCACGCATTTTGCCATCCAAGCCTGGACGGTTGTAATCATACAATCGGTACGTTGTATCCGAGTTTTGTTGAATTTCGGCTACTAGCACACCTGCACCTAACGCGTGAACCGTTCCAGCAGGTATGTAGAAGGAATCTCCGGCTTCGACAGGAACTTCTTGCAAGCAATCCATAATGCGGTTCTCCGCAATTGCTTCTGCAAGGCTTTCCCGTGTTACCCCTTCTTTCATGCCATATATAATTTTGGCGCCTGGCTTCGCATCGAGAATGTACCACATTTCTGTTTTGCCAAGTTCACCAGCCGCGAGGTTCTCGTAGTGATCGTTGGGATGAACCTGAACAGACAGATCGTCCTCACAATCTAGCAATTTAATTAAGAGTGGAAAACGTCCGTTTTTCTCAGAAAATCCCTTGGTGCCGAACAATGTTTTGCCGTATTTCTCACGAATTTCGTCCAGACCTAGTCCAGCTAATTCGCCATTGATGACTTTCGTTGTTCCGTTCGGGTGATCGCCGATCATCCAGCCTTCACCGATTGCGCCTTCTGGCAGCTCAAAGCCGAAACGTTCGAGGGTTCTGCCTCCCCAAACACGTTCTTTCATTTCAGGTTGAAATTGTAACGGGTATGATTTCAAAACAATCCCTACTTTCCCCTAGTCTATTCTAGCATTCTGTCATTTATACCACTCTAGCATTATATCATGCGGCTATCTTTTTTCTAGAGCCAAGAGATACGGCGCGGAGGCGCTGCGATTGGCAAATTGATACCGCAGCACTTGAAACGCTGCGAGCGGCAAGTTCTCTGCCCAGCGCTCGACCGCTGCGGCTTCATCGGACCCGCCATCGTGGCCGCTGTACAGCACGATGGTCACGATCCCGCCTTTGCGCAGCAGGCGGAGGGCGGCCTCGAGAGCAGGTATCGTCGATGCCTGCTCAGTGATTATGGCTGTATCGGCTCCCGGCAGGTAGCCGAGATTGAAGGTGACCGCGGCGACCTTGCCGTGGCGGTCTTGCGGCACCGCCGCTTCCATGAGCGCATGGCTGCATAAGCTCATGTGTACTTGGGCGTCTGGCTGCTCCTTCGCCAGACGTTCACCGGTTTGATCCAGCGCGGCCTGCTGGATATCGAAGCCGTAGACGCTGCCGCGAGCGCCTACGAGCTTCGCCATATGCAAGGCATCCACGCCAGTGCCGAGCGTGGCATCTATAACGGTATCACCAGGCTGGACGCGTTGCCCAATTAGCTGGTGTACATAACTCAGAACTGAAACGAATCCCATGTGTAGCATGCCTCCATCAAATAAATAGAGCATCCTAGTTCCCTTACATCAGGACGGGATGCTCTGTTCTGTTCTATCCTATCAAACTTGCTCTGCTTTCCCAGTCCAATACTTCCCTTGCCACGTATTACGTTCCGTGAGCAATTTATCAAAAGCGTTCAACACTTCCCATTTCTTCAAACTCCACATCGGTCCGATTAAGAGATCCCGCGGGGCATCCCCTGTGAGGCGATGAACGATCATTTCAGGTGGCAAAATTTCAAGTGTATCGACAATCAGCTTCACGTATTCATCTTTCTCCAAGAATTGCAGCAAGCCAGCTTCATACTGCTTCACCATAGGGGTTTTGCGCATGAGATGAAGCAAATGGATTTTGATGCCTTGCACATCCATTTGAGCAACCGCTTTGCCAGTATCCAGCATCATGTCATGGGTTTCTCCAGGCAAGCCATAAATAATGTGCGCACACACGCGAATATTATGTTTGCGGAGCTTAGCTACAGCATCTAGATAGCATTGCGTGTCATGAGCCCGATTAATGAGCACGGATGTGGATTCATGAACCGTTTGCAGACCCATCTCTATCCACAAATAGGTGCGTTGATTCAATTCTGCCAAATATTCAATAACATCATCCGGCAGGCAATCCGGCCGCGTTGCAATGGACAAGCCTACGACACCAGGCTGTTTCAAAATCTCTTCATAATACTCTCGCAGCTCTTCAACTGGCGCGTAAGTATTCGTATAGGCTTGAAAATAGCCGATATAGTTGGCTTCCGGCCATTTTTGATGCTGTAAATCGCGGATCTTATTAAATTGTGTAACGAGATCATCGCGGCGGCTTCCTGCGAAATCTCCTGATCCACGTGCACTACAGAAGGTACATCCGCCTGTTGCAATCTTTCCGTCACGGTTCGGGCAGGTGAAGCCCGCATCTAGCATAACTTTGAAAACTTTACCCCCGAAGGCATCGCGCATTTCATAATTCCATGTATGGAAACGTTTATCTCCCCAAAGCTGAGGTGATTCCTGAATTATTGTAGACATAGGACATGTATCCTTTCTTTCTGTTGCTTCTCCATAAACGGCGTTGTCGTTTATTTTGTTTCAACCTATATTGTAGCGAAATTTACACATGAAAGCGACCCCTGCCTTTCCAACAAGTCCCCCTATAAAACAGATCATATGCGAGCATGATAACGGTGCACCACAATTACAAGCTGAGAGGGGAAATTGACTACATGAAAAAGTTTCGCACGATAACTTTGGCGGTAGCATTGACGACAGCTTTAAGTATGGGGGCAGCAAGTGCTCAGGCCAAGAATGTGGATACGGGCAATGCGATCGGAAACGGATCACCAATTGGGACATTGGGGACTACGACATCAACGGGATACACGGGGAGCAATTATGATGCGACTTCACCAGGAATGGGGCTTGGTGGCATCGGCTCTCAGAATTTTAGCGGGAATGGCACGAACGGGGTCTATAATGGGAATTTGACGACCACGAACACCTACAATGGCTATGGAACTGCCGAAAGAGGCACAGGTGTTATGGACCATATGAATGGATATGGAACCAATCCAATCGAAAAAGGAGCTAACGCGGTTGAGCGGGGTGTCGAACGCGGAGCCAATGCGGTTGAGCGAGGTGTGAATCGCAGCACGAATATGGTCGATAGAATGAGTACGAAAAGTATTGCAACAACGCCGCCAAGCACTTATGGAACTAATTCTTATCGCGCTTATGCAACAACAGATAACTCCAATGGAAGTAATTGGGGTTGGTTAGGTCTAGTTGGTCTATTGGGCTTAGCTGGATTACGAAGCAATAATAGTAGAAGAGACGAAAGCTATAAATAAACATTTTGATCTGCTAAACGTGAAGCACCTTCCATTTCGGAGGGTGTTTTCTTTCATTCTTCCATTCATCTACTAGAGGAAAGTTTTGATTTTTTTTATAGAATCGACTATGATTTGTATTCGATAGCATGTACGTGTAGGAGGCAAATGAATAATGCGTTTACGGGGTAGAAAAGGTATCAGAGAAGATATCGAACGTCAAAAAGAACTCGTTGTATTAAATGCCAAAGATTACAAGGGCAAATGGGCCGAGTTATTCGGAAATAATAACCCGATTCATGCCGAGCTTGGTATGGGCAAAGGGCGCTTTATCAGTGAAATGAGTAAAAAGTATCCCAACATTAACTTCATCGGTGTGGATATGTATGACGAATTAATTCGAAAAGCAAGTGAGAAAGCCAAGGTTGCTCACGATATTACAGTGGAAACTGAGGAGGATGCGGTACTAAGCATTCCTAATCTAAGATTGATGCTGTTTAATATCGAGCATATTGAGGAAGCTTTTGCCGAAGGCGAGCTAGAGCGCGTGTATTTGAACTTTAGTGATCCGTGGCCAAAGAAGAAACATGCGCGCAGACGTCTAACGCATCCGGGATTTGTTGCTAAATATCAACAAATTTTGAACGCGAAAGGCGAAATTCATTTGAAAACAGATTCCCAATCCTTATTCGAATTTTCATTGAATTCCTTTGCGGATATGGGTCTAAGAATGCGTAATATTTCGCTGAATCTTCACGTTGATGGGATTCATCCTGATCATGTGATGACGGAGTACGAAACTAAATTCGCAGGCCAAGGCATGAATATTCATCGATGCGAAGTTGTGATTGGACAAGAAGCTTTGTCCACACACCAAGAGCAGTTGAAGCAAGCCGCTGCATCTGCCCTAGCTGCGGAATCGAAAGAATCAGCTGAATAAGCTGAAAAACAGACTAATCCAGGTTGCCAATTAGCAGCCAGGACAGTCTGTTTTTTTTATCCTAAAAGCGCGAGAATGACTTCGGATCCATCCCCAGCAGGCAGGTGACTCTTTTTATGTTGATTGGATAAACGTTTGGCTTGCACATCTGCATAGCGGCTAACCAGCATGGACAACCAATGCGAAATTGTAGCTGCCGACTGGATGGATTCCCCAAAGCCATGTCGGGTGAAATAATGGACGTTTTCTTCTTCTTGGCCTGGTAGCGGATCATAAAATAACATGGGAATCGACTTGGCAAGTCCTTCGGAGCACGTCATCCCTCCTGGCTTCGTAACGAGCAAGTCGGAAACTTCCATTAATTTTCCTATCTCTTGCGTAAATCCGAGCAAGCGGATATGCGGATGTTGATACCGCGGATCAGCGGCTAGTTTTGAAATAGCTTTTTCATTATGCCCTAAGCAGAAAATAAATTGAATTTGTTCTCGCCAGGCTAGCAAATGCTCACTTAATGAATCTCCGCCGATCAAGCCCCAACCACCGCCCATGACCAGTACAGTTGGCAAGGAAGATAGCCCGAACTGTTGTCGAATCAGCGTTCGATCGTGCGCTTCTCGGAAGCTGGGATGCACGGGGATTCCTGTTATTTCGACATGTGCAGCCGCGATGCCATGCACGATGAGCTTATTCTTCACATCCTCGGAAGACACCAAGTATTTATTAACCTCACGGCTGATCCAGGTCCCATGAACATCATAGTCCGTGATGACTGTGCATAGGGGAATGTGTAAGCCTGCTCTTTTTAACCGCGAAACGACGGCACTTGGAAAAGGATGCGTACATACAATGGCTTGTGGCGCCCAGTGACGAATCATAGCTGCCGTTTGCGCATAAAAAATGCGATGAAGCGCAAGCTGAGTCAGCGGATTAAGTGATTTCTGATATTGTGAACGGTATAAGCGACCATATAATTTCGGTTGTTTCGAGATTGTTTTCTTGTAGGCACTGAAAACCCAAGAAGCCAACGTGGGATGGAGGAAGGATCCGAGCTCAACGACACGCGTCTCGATCGTAGAACATCGCTGTTCTAAGCTGCTAGCTAATGCAAATGCGGCTTGTGTATGACCGGCACCAAAACCTTCGGAAAGGATGAGAACTCTTCTTTTTTGCGTGAGCGGTTGTGCCATGAATTACCCCCAGAATGCGACTGTTAGTAGCGATGCCGTCGTTCCTAACAAGCAGCCTACGATACAATCGGATGGATAGTGAAGTCCCAAGTAAATCCGTGAAAGACCAACGAAACCTGCAAGCGGGATTAGGACGAGTCCTAGCATGGGTATGGCATATACGATAGGAACGATAACAGAGAAGATAGCCGTGGTATGTCCAGAGGGAAAGGAATGATCGGTTAGAGGATTTCTATGAGTAATGGCTTGTGGATGAACAAGATAAGGACGTAGTCTAGGGTATTTTTTTTTCATAATCGCAACGGGAATATGACTGACTGTCAAAGCAATCAGTGCTTGAAGACCGGCTATACGCAACGAACCTTGACCAAAACATGCCAAGCAGAGCGAGACCATAATAGCAGCTGTAGCACCGCCTAAATGTGTAATTCTCGTAAAAAAAAGATCGAGGAAATGATGTTGAATTCGTTGGTTAACGAAGTGAAATAGACGTGTTTCATGATGTTGCAGCCAATGGACAACTTTACTATTCATGCGTAACCGCCTCCTTCTCATTTGAAGTTCTCTCTATCTCTATTGTACGAAAGATTTATTCGAGGAAGATTAACGGACTGATAAATATTCCTGCGTGGAATTTAATGTTGCACTAATCTGGCGTTAACATTTCTATGTTAGGATGACAAATAGCTTCGACCCGACTCGGTACAATTTTCTGCAGGATATCTAGTAATTGTTCCCTTCATTTGGGTAGGTTATCCGACTCGAGTTACGCATGATATGTCCTTCTTGTGAACGACGGACTCTTTTGGACTTCGATATACGAATGTTGTTATGGTGAATATTGCTATCCATTAACAGGGTATTTAAGCAAAAGTTGTCAGCGTTCTGTTGATTGACTTATAATAATGACGTTGCCACTTAGAAAAGCTAGTGTTCGTCTAAATGGTGAACTTTTGGTACACAATAAATGAAAAACGATGAAAACAAGACATTTTTGACCTGATTTCAAGAGCATGCTCTATTCCGTGTGTGCAAACCTCCTAAATATCAAAGAACTGACGCTTTTTCGTAGTTTGCAGACTTTGACAAACGGGGGGAAAGAGAGGAAAATCAAAAACGATTGTTTCACGTTTAGATTGTTAACATGAATGACCTGTACATAAAAGCACTAAGCATACAAAAAGATAGCTGACGTGCACAAAAAAAGGGGGACTTTGCTTCATGCTAGACAAGATTATGCTTTCCGTTCAGGTCTTTTTGGCTTTGATCGGTGCGTATCAGTTGTTTTTAACGTTTTTTGGTTGGTATCGTCCCAAAAACAAAAAGATGTTTGCTCCGCAGAAATCGTTTGCTGTATTGGTTGCCGCTCATAATGAGGAACAAGTTGTTGGGGCCTTGATTGAGAATTTGAAGACCTTGGATTACCCGAAAGAGCTATATGACATATTCGTGATTTGTGATAACTGTACAGATAACACGGCTGACATTGCACGCCACCATGGTGTGTATGCGATGGAACGCCACAACCCGAACCTGAGAGGGAAAGGGTATGCGATTGAATGGATGCTCAAAGAGTTATGGAAACGCGAGCGCCAGTATGATGGCATCGTAATGTTCGATGCGGATAACCTAGTTAGCCCGGATTATCTGATTCACATGAATAACGATCTGTGTTCAGGTTCCCGCGTTATCCAAGCTTATCTGGATACGAAGAATCCGAATGACTCATGGATTACCGGATCTTTTGCCATCTCGTACTTCTATGCGAACCGTTTTGTCCAAACACCAAGATCGAACCTGGGACTAGCCAACTATCTTGGCGGTACGGGCATGTGCTTCGACTCTAATCTGTTAAAGCAGATTGGCTGGCGTGCAACAAGCTTGGTCGAAGATCTTGAATTCTCAATGAGATGTATCCAAATGGGGATCAAACCGACATTCAATTACGATACACGCGTTTACGATGAGAAGCCGTTATCTTTTAATGCATCGGCTAAGCAACGTCTGCGTTGGATGCAAGGTCACTTTGAAGTGGCCAAACGCTTCTTCTTCCCATTGCTGTGGCAGGGGATTAAAACGGGAAGCTGGATGAAAATTGACGCGGCGATCTATTCGGCCAACGTATACAATTTCTTCTTTGGTGCTATCCTAACGGTTATGCTGTGGATCCAATCCATGACATCGCATGGAACAGCCGATTCGGCTTTGGTTCATATCAATCCGGTTGTCATTAATTCACTTAGCTTAGCGATCTACGTCTTGCTGCCGATGTCGATGTTGATTGAAAAGGCGCATAAGAAAACCTACAAATATTTGCTGCTATATCCTATTTTCATGTTGTCTTGGTGGCCGATTACGTTCTATGCGTTCTTCACGCAAAACAACAAACAATGGAGCCATACCGAGCATACACGCGTCATTCGTTTGGATGAAATGAAAAGTAAACAAGTGAGTTGACTTTTCTAGAATGAGATGATATTATATTTCGAGTAAAGCAGAAGCGCCCGCTTCTCACCTGACTAACGTACCGTTGGCTGGTTTGAATGAATCATCATGTACATTCAATAGGTTTGTTATAGACCTGTTATTGATGAAGATGTGGGCCCACTGTGCCCGCATCTTTTTTATATTTGGAAGAGAGTTACATACTTTATGGAGGTGGAACACAATTAGCAAAGACCATATGATTAATGACGAGATTCGTGTGAAGGAAGTACGCCTTATTGGGGCGGACGGAGAACAACTTGGTATTACACCAATTCGCGAAGCTCTTCAAATTGCACTTGACGCGAACCTTGATTTAGTAAACGTTGCACCGACGGCGAAGCCGCCTGTCTGCCGCATTATGGATTACGGCAAGTTCCGTTATGAAACGCAAAAGAAAGAAAAAGAAGCTCGTAAGAACCAGAAGATTGTGGATATCAAAGAGATTCGCCTGAGTGCGACGATCGATGAACATGACTTCCAAACGAAGCTTCGCAACGCAGTTAAGTTTCTTGGCGAAGGCGATAAAGTGAAAGCCAGCGTCCGTTTCCGTGGTCGTGAAATTGCGCACTCGGAGATTGGTCGCAAAGTGCTTGAGCGCCTTGCTACAGAAACTGCTGAAATCTCCTCGCAGGAGCGTGCTCCTAAGCTTGAGGGACGAAGCATGATCATGATCTTAACGCCAAAAGCGACAACTTAGGCGAGTATACTAAATTAGGAGGAACAACAACATGCCGAAAATGAAAACACACAGCAGCCTGAAAGGTCGTTTCAAAATCACTGGCACAGGCAAAGTGATGAGATACAAACAAGGTAAGAACCACTTGCTTTCTGGTAAATCATCCAAGCAAAAACGCGTATTGTCCACGAACCCAGTAATGGCTCCTGGCGATGTACGTCGTCTGCAACAACAATTGTCCCTTATCAAAGGTTAATCGTTACTCAGCTTAAACACGGAACATCATTTATATATCCCAGGAGGTAGTTCACAATGGCAAGAGTCAAGGGCGGATTTATTCGCGCTCACCGTCGTAAGAAAATTTTGAAATTAGCAAAAGGTTATTTCGGTTCCAAACACCGTTTATTTAAAACAGCTAAAGAGCAAGTAATGAAGTCATTGGTATATGCATACCGTGACCGTCGTCAAACAAAACGTAACTTCCGTAGACTTTGGATTACTCGTATCAATGCAGGCGCTCGTCAAAACGGCTTGAGCTACAGCAAATTGATGCACGGCCTTAAATTGGCTGGTATCGAAGTTAACCGTAAAATCTTGGCTGACCTAGCTGTGAATGATTCCAAAGCGTTCAACGATTTGGCAACAGCTGCAAAAGCGAAAGTAAACGCGTAAGCGATGCGATACGCCAAAGAGCTTGTCCCCATTAGGGGGCAGGCTCTTTTTTTGCGTCATGCGTCAGATGAGGCTTGTGGGGCTTGGATTTTCCGAAAGAACATCACGATAAACATGAGGGTTGGAATGACAACCTGGAACAGGGGGTAGAGCTTCACACTGATCCTAAGCCCGAGCCATACGTGGATAGTATAGTTGGGTTCAAAGAAGGAGGAGATGAAGATAAGACTGCCCACGATGACAAGCCAGGTGGCTTTCCGAAGTGAGGGGAAAATATGTGCGAAGGCATAAACAGCCCCCCAGAAGAACGTTGTCATTTTGACGAACAAGCCAAGGAAGAGCAGGAGTGTGACGAGTACATCCAGTCGCTCAAAGATATCGCCAACTTCAATGAGCTGTACCGTTTGCAAAAAGGGCAACGTGCTGTTGGCAGCAAGTGTGGTGCCGAGTACCGTGATATTGATGATATTCATCAAAATCAAGAAGAGGGAGACGATGGTGTAAGCCGTAAGACTTAGCTTCTTCACTTTTCCTTGCTCAGGCAGCATGTGCCATACCATGAAGAAGATGATGGTTTGCCCGAAAGGGAAAGAGACCATATCAGGAAAAGCGGCATGAAGGACGGGTTTAAAGCCATTTTCCAGGATGGGCAGTAAGTGATCTAGATGAATTAGATGTGCGATACTGATCAAAAAAATAAGTAAGCCATAGCTGATTGCCAATAAGGGAAGCAGTGCTTCAGTCACGCGAAATAGCGTATCCACGCCCATGAGTATGGCATAAGAAGCTAGTAGCAGAATAATCAACATCGTTATGTATTTAGGTGTTGTGTTCAGCAAGGTTAAGTTCGAGATTTCTCCGAAATCACGGACGTTCCTCATGGATTCATAGGCAAAATATATGGCAAAGGAAATGCCGATGATCGTTCCAGCCAGTTTTCCGAAGCAGAGCCGTAGGAGCCCGATGATGTCTTGATCTGGTGCGCGTCGTTGAATCGTAACAAACATGAGAAGTAAGAGAAACCCAAATAGAGCTGCAGCAAGCATAGCAATCCAGGAGTCTTGTTTGGCGCTGCTGCCTAATGCGAATAGCGGAGTGCTCCCGATTTCGAATAGGATAATCATAACGACGAGTTGATAGTTCGTAATGCGATCTTCGATGCCCTTCGGCCTCCTTTCTCTGCTAATGGCTCACTCACCAGTACCTTTGATCATCTCCGAGAATGATTTGCCACTCATACCGATTCTGGCGATTTTCACGTTGACTTGAGACTCGAATTGCAGGTTGGCAAAATACTCGTCCCAATCAGGTTTAATCTGCTTCCAGAATGTAGGGTCATGCTTATGAATCTTATCGGCGAAGTGAAAAACATCTAGATTCTTCTGAACTGCGCTCTGAAAGGCTTCCGTCATGAGACGAGTGATTTCGGCGCTTACGACCCCTTCGAAAGCTTGTAACTCCTTAGGTTGTGTAAGGTCATTCCTACAGGCATTCTCATTGATGGTGCCCATGGTATCTACGTCGACATGCATAATCAAACGTCCCGTGTTGGAACGTATGTACTTCATTTTAGTTCGGTTACGATCGATTCGAATTGCCGCTTTGATGTCTCTGCTGCCTTTCGTACATCCAAAATATAAGGTTGTTCTTTTGATTGTATTGCGAATCCAGCTGAGGCCATATTCTTCACTAGGTGTAAACCAGCCTGCTAATTTATCTTTTTTGAAAACAGCCATTCGGCCAAGCTTCAACTTGTTTGTGAAGGAGGTTTTTTTTAGTGCAGCAATCGTATTGTTCTCGCCTTCACCAGAAATGGTAATTTCGGGTACGAGTGTATAAGGGGCGTCACTCGCGATAGTCGTCATCATTTGATAGATGGATACCTGCTTGAAATTGGAGCTATTCATATCTTCGTTTCTAATCATGTTTTTGATGGCGGCACCGGGCACTTTTTCTAATGGGACAATTTGTTCCAGAATTTTTCGTCCTTCGCCACTTGTTATCAGTATCCCCACCGTTTCGCGTGAATCTGAATTGCGCAGGTAGACGTCCAGTAGTTGGGAAATGCCTTCCTTCGCAGCCTTTTCTCCGATAACAATCACACGATTGTGAGCAAAAAATAGCGATCTTGGCATTTCTAAGCTGGATTCTTGGACAGCACCACGAATCGAACTACCGCTTGTGGAGAAAACCATGACAGGTGCTTGCTGCCCAGGGCTTCCGCCCGTATTGGGATTAGCGATGGATTGCGGGATGACGACCTGATACGAAATGGTCCAGACTTTTCCGTCCCAATCCACGGCGGTTGCAGAGGTAATAGCAAGTTGGTTCAATTCTTTGCGATCCCAACAACCTGTAAGTAGTAAGCAGCAAGAACTGAGGATCATCAGACACTGCATGCTGCGGTTGCGATACAGCTTCATGGCGATAACCTCCCAGAGAATGTCTTAGTAGCGATCTCTTTTAGGTGGAGAAGGCTTATCGTAGGGCTTATTTCTTGTAGTGTTTGAGCGCGTAAAGGGACGTATTCCAGTTATCCAACGCGGCACGCGAAGTAACGTATCCTTGATGTGGCTAACTGCGAGTGGTGCCACAGGTGTTAAATAAGGGACGCCGAACGAGCGGAGTGAAGCTAGGTGAATCAAGATGGCCATACAGCCTGTCAGGATACCAAATAAGCCAAAGGAGCCAGCTAGCAGCATGAGTCCGAAGCGAATTAATCGGGCAGCAACAGCCATATTGAGTGCAGGCGTTACAAAGTTTGAAATAGCCGTAAAAGAAACGATGATTACCATGGCGGCAGAGACTAATCCAGCTTGTACAGACGCTTGCCCGAGTACGAGTGCGCCTACAATCGAAATGGCTGAGCCAATAACACGCGGCATGCGTACGCCAGCTTCACGAAGTACCTCGAAGGTGACTTCCATGAGCAACGCTTCTAGCAGTGCTGGGAAGGGAACACCTTCACGTTGTGCGGCCAAGGAAATGAGTAAGGTCGTTGGCAGCATTTCCTGATGAAACGTCGTGATGGCGATATAGAGTGCTGGAAGCAGCATGGAGACTAAAAACGAGATATAGCGAACACCACGCACAAACGTTGCAATATCAAAGCGCTGATAATAGTCCTCACTTGATTTCATGAAGCTGAAGAAAGTGACAGGCGCTTGTAAAACAAAAGGTGTCCCATCGACGAGGATGGCGATCTGACCTTCAAGAATGCCGGCGGCAACAGCATCAGGGCGTTCGGAGTTCATAATCGTTGGAAAAGGGGAGTACGTTACATCCTCGATATATTCCTCGATAAAGCCGCTTTCTAGAATACTGTCCGTATCAATTCGCTCTAATCGCGATGTAGCTTCTTTGACTACGCGTTCATCAGCAATGCCTTCTAGGTAAGCGATGATGACTTCGGTTTGCGTATACCGACCGATGCGCAGGGAAATAAAACGAAGATCAGGAGATCTGATTTTTCTCCGTAATAAAGAAGTATTCGTTCGAATGTCCTCCGTAAAGCTTTCTTTGGGACCGCGAACGACGGTTTGTGTTTGTGGTTCTTCAATGGCTCTCGTTTCCCAACCGGAGGTACCAGCGATAATCACTTCGTCATAGCCATCCGCAATCAGGATGGTATGTCCCCCGAGAAGGGCCGCAATGACGTCAGTTCCCTCGTTACTTAAGGAGAGTTCGCTGATCGTGATCGCCTGACACAACAAATCATGGAAGCATAGATCTTGCTGCCAATAGGAGGCATTCTCATGAGCGCTGAGGAGCGGCTTCGTAACGTGTTCATTCAAAATCTCATTCTGCACGAGTCCATCGATGTAAAATAAAGCAACACTATTCGTGTCTGGGTACACGCCGATTTCCAACTGGCGATAGTACACATCTGAGCTTGTACCTAGTTTATCTTTCAGCCATTTGACATTGTCTTGTAACGAAGTAGACATGGGGAAAGGGACTTGCAGAGACGTTTTCATTGTAGGCCTCCTCAGAACTTTCCATAGAATTGGTATTATCTTCTCTCACTTCCCATTGTTTTATTCGATCTACCTATTGACTATTGGCCTTCGGATGCATATAATAATCTTTAATCATATTTGATATGGTGAAGCATACGAATGAATCGCTATGAAGAGGAAGAAGTAATAAGGGCACTTATGCGCAGAGAGCGTTGGACTTGCTGAAACCATCGCCTTAATCCCTTACGTACGAAGTCACCTCGGAGCTGTTTTCCTGAAACCTGCTGAAGGCAAGTATTAGGGAGAATCGGAAGAGCACACGTTATCGTGCTGAGGGTAATGTTCGTTCATGAACATACCTGCTAAGGTTATGTGCTGTGAGGCATATAGCAAATTTGGGTGGTACCACGGAAGCTTAAACCCCTTTCGTCCCGTTGAGCGCGTTTTGTGCGCGCACGGGATGAATAGGGGTTTTTCTTATTTTCATGGCATGGTAGAAGATAACACGAATTGACTTTTCGAGAGGAGGATCACAATGAATGTTCAAACTGAACCAAAACGCTCTAAAGAAGAACTAATTGAGAAGCTTACGCAACCAGACCTGATTACAGGCTCCGAGATTTTGCTAAGAAGCTTATTGCTGGAGGGTGTGGACTGCGTCTTTGGATATCCAGGCGGCGCTGTATTGTACATCTATGATGCGATGCATGGTTTTGATGATTTCAATCACTTGTTAACTAGACATGAGCAAGGCGCTATTCACGCAGCTGACGGCTATGCTCGTTCAACTGGCAAAGTTGGCGTATGTATCGCAACTTCCGGACCGGGGGCTACGAATCTAGTCACAGGTATTGCTACAGCATATATGGATTCTGTTCCTCTAGTTGTTATTACAGGTAACGTTGCAACGAACTTCATCGGTACGGATGCTTTCCAAGAGGCTGACATTACAGGTATTACAATGCCGATTACGAAGCACAGCTACTTGGTAAGAGACGTTAATGACCTGCCGCGTATCATTCACGAAGCATTCCATATTGCGAACTCAGGACGTAAGGGCCCGGTTCTCATTGACATACCAAAGGATGTCTCCGCTCATAAAACGATATTTAAACCCGCAAAGGATGTAAGCATTCGTGGTTACAACCCTACGGTACAACCGAATAAGCTGCAAATTGATAAGCTGATCAAAGCCATCGAAGAGGCTGAACGTCCAGTAATCATTGCAGGGGGCGGCGTTGTTTATGCAGATGCTTCCAAAGAATTGATCGAATTTGTTAATAAAACGCAGATCCCGGTAGCAACGACATTGCTTGGTCTAAGCGGCTTCCCTAGTGCACATGAGCTATGGCTCGGTATGCCAGGGATGCACGGAACGTTTACAGCGAATACTGCGATCCAGAATGCAGATCTATTGATTTCTATCGGTTCCCGATTCGATGATCGCGTGACGATGAATTTGAATGGTTTTGCTCCAAAGGTAAAAGTAATCGCTCATATCGACGTAGATCCAGCTGAAATCGGCAAGAACGTGAAGACGGATATCCCTTGCGTTGGTGATGTGAAGGCCGTTCTGGAGTATGCGAATACGAAAGCAAAACCTGCGAATAACGCAGCATGGATTGCTGAGCTGCAAGAAAGCAAAGAGAAGTTCCCGTTGAAATACGGCGAAACCGAAACTGAGCTTAAACCGCAATACGTTATTGAAATGATCAGCGAAACAACGAAAGGTGAAGCGATCATTACAACTGACGTTGGTCAGCATCAAATGTGGGCCGCGCAGTTCTATAAATTCAAAAACCCTCGCTCCCTGGTAACCTCTGGTGGACTTGGAACAATGGGCTTCGGATTCCCATCGGCGATCGGCGCTCAAATGGGGAACCCAGATAAACTAGTTGTTTCCATTAATGGCGACGGCGGTGTTCAGATGTGTGCGCAAGAGCTTGCGATCTGTGCGATCAACAACATTCCAGTTAAAGTTGTTATTATCAACAACCAAGTGCTTGGAATGGTTCGCCAATGGCAAGAGATTATTTATGACAATCGCTATAGTCACATTGACTTGGCAGGAAGCCCTGATTTCGTTAAGCTTGCAGAAGCTTACGGCGTAAAAGGCTTGCGCGCAACGACGAAGGAAGAAGCAAGAAGAGTATGGCAGGAAGCCCTCGATACACCGGGGCCTGTCGTTATTGATTTCGTCGTACCGAAGGGCGAGAACGTGTTCCCAATGGTTAAAGCGGGCGATACAATTAGTGACATGTTAATGGGGGATTCGGAATGACAACTAAACATACAGTTTCCGTACTCGTAAACAATCAGCCTGGTGTCCTGCAACGTGTATCTGGTTTGTTCGGACGCCGCGGCTTTAACATTGAAAGCATCACCGTAGGGGAGTCCGAAGAAAACGGACTTTCCCGGATGGTTATCGTAACCACAGGTGATGACAACACGTTGGAGCAAATCTCCAAGCAATTGTACAAGTTGATTGACGTTATCAAGGTTGTGGATTTGAGCTCCAACCCTATGGTAGCTAGAGAACTCGCACTTATTAAAGTAAATGCTGAACCTATTATGCGTCCTGAAATTCTAGGCATTGTTGAAACGTTCCGCGCAGCGGTTGTTGATATTGGTCCAGCTTCATTAATCGTGCAAGTTGTCGGAGATTCAGATAAAATAGATGCTATGGTCGAATTGCTTCGTCCTTATGGCATTCGTGAGCTTTCCCGTACGGGCGTTACTGCGATGATTCGCGGTTCGGTTAAATAAAAGAAACACCCATTTTTAGAAGAGAAGTAAGCTCTCTTTGAGTGGGGGTTTCAGCGAGGTACCACGGTAAATCGTTGAAACACCCACTCAAGGGGTAGACAAAACGGATTCATTATATCAAAGGAGGATTTATTCGAATGGCAGTTACTACTTACTATGAAAAAGATGCAGACTTAGCGGTACTTAAAGGTAAAACGATTGCGGTTGTTGGTTATGGTTCCCAAGGGCACGCACAAGCACAAAACTTGCGTGACAGTGGTTTGAACGTTATTATCGGTCTTCGTGAAGGCCGTTCATGGAACGCAGCTAAAAACGATGGTTTCGAAGTTGTATCTGTAGAAGAAGCAGCACGTCGCGCTGATGTTATCCAAATTTTGATGCCGGATGAAACGCAAGCTCGCGTATACAAAGAGTCCATTCAACCGAACATGAAAAAAGGCGCAGCTATCATGTTCTCCCACGGATTTAACATCCATTTCGGACAAATCGTTGCTCCTGAAGGTACAGATGTATTCTTGGTAGCTCCTAAATCCCCTGGTCACATGGTACGTCGTACGTACGTTGAAGGCTTTGGTGTACCTGGCTTGATCGCAATCGAAAAAGATGCGACTGGTAATGCAAAAGCAATCGGTCTTGCTTATGCAAAAGGTATCGGCTGTACACGTGCAGGCGTTATCGAAACTTCTTTCCGTGAAGAAACAGAAACTGATTTGTTCGGTGAGCAAGCAGTTCTTTGTGGCGGTGCTTCCGAGCTAGTTAAAGCTGGTTTCGAAACATTGGTTGAAGCGGGATATGCTCCAGAAATGGCTTACTTCGAGTGTTTGCACGAATTGAAATTGATCGTTGATATGATGTACGAAGGTGGACTTGCTTCCATGCGTAGTTCCATCTCCAACACAGCTGAGTACGGTGACTATGTAACTGGTCCACGTATCATCACAGCTGAAACGAAAAAAGCGATGAAAGAAGTTCTTTCCGACATCCAACAAGGTAAATTCGCTCGCGATTTCATCTTGGAAAACCAATCCAACTTTGCTTTCATGAACGCTACGCGTCGTAACGAAGCTCAACACCCTATCGAGGTTGTTGGTTCCCAATTGCGCGAAATGATGCACTGGATCAAAAAATAATTGTAGGCATTATTAAAATCTTATAGCTGTACATTCCACAGGGAGTGATTGAGGAGAATTTCCCAATTGCTCCCTGTGAATACTATAACGACTTAGAAAAAAATAGCTATGCAAATACTTACGAAGTAAGTTTTCTATCGAAAACTTTTAGGAGGTGACATGGTGCGTAAAATTTATATTTTTGATACAACCCTTCGTGATGGAGAGCAATCACCAGGTGTGAACTTGAATACACAGGAGAAGGTTGAGATCGCCTTGCAGCTGGAGAAGCTGGGTGTGGATCGTATGGAGGCTGGTTTTCCTGCGGCATCCCCAGGGGACTTGGCTGGTGTGAATGCGGTCGCTAGAGCGATTAAGAACGCTTCGGTTATCGGCTTGTCCCGTGCGAGAGAGAATGATATTGAGGCTGTGCGTGAAGCCCTTCAAGGTGCACAAGATCCTTGCATTCATCTATTCCTTGCTACGTCTCCGATTCACCGTCAGCATAAGCTGCGGATGGAGAAGCACCAAGTGTTGGAAACGGCTGAAGCTGCGATTAAATATGCGAAGAAGTATTTCAGCAAAATCGAGTTTTCACTCGAGGATGCTGGACGTACGGAGCTGGAATTCATCGCTGAGGTGACCAGCATGGCGATTCGTGCTGGCGCATCTGTCGTGAATATTCCAGATACGGTCGGCTATATGACACCGTATGATTACGGGAATATTTTTAAAATGCTGAAAGAGACTGTCCCAGGCATTGAGAAAATTCAGTTGAGCGCGCATTGCCATGACGATCTAGGCATGGCGACTGCGAACGCGCTAGCTGCTGTTCTGAACGGTGCCGATCAAATCGAAGGCACGATCAATGGAATTGGCGAGCGAGCAGGGAACACCTCGATCGAGGAAGTTGTCATGGCGCTGGAAACACGCCAAGACTTCTACCAAGCGAAGACTTCGCTTGTGCTGAACGAGATCTACCGCACCAGCCGACTAGTCAGTAAGCTGACTGGCATGGTGGTTCCAGGCAACAAGGCGATTGTTGGCGCTAACGCTTTCGCGCATGAGTCTGGCATCCATCAGGATGGTATGCTCAAAGAGAAAACAACGTACGAGATTATGTCTCCTGAAACGATCGGCGTGAAGGAAAGTAAGCTTGTTATGGGTAAACACTCCGGACGCCATGCGTTCCGTGAGAAGCTCATTGATCTTGGCTATGAGCTTGGTGACGAGCAAGTCAACGTGGCTTTCGCCAAGTTCAAGGATTTGGCAGATCGCAAGAAGCAAGTCGAAGACGAGGATATTCGTGCATTGATCGAAGAAAAATTGATCGAGACACCGGAAATTTTCGCGCTTGGCACGCTTCAAGTTGCCTATGGCAATCAAATGACACCAACCGCAACGGTTCATGTTCGCTTCCAAGATGGCAGCGAAGTGGCTGAAAGCGCGGTAGGCAATGGTTCCGTTGATGCGATTTACAACGCGATTGATAAAGCGACGAAGGAAAATGTTGAGCTTGATGACTATTCCATCAAATCCGTTTCCCACGGAAAAGATGCGCTTGGTGAAGTTCACGTTGTATTAAAGCAAGATTCCGTGTCTGTTCAAGGGCGTGGGATTTCAACCGATATTCTGGAAGCAAGCGCGAAGGCTTACCTGGACGCTGTCAACAGACTAATCGATAAGCGCAAAAACCCAACAAGTAATAGAAGCAACGTAACGTTAATATAAGCTCTTAGCTATTATGGCAACCCGGATTAGCACCTCACCTCCATATATCGAGGAGGGGTGCTTTCTACAAATGCGAAAGGATGCGTCCCTGTATGAAATATCGATTTTCTAAATCGTTGGAAGGCTTCTCTTCGTCAGCAGTAAGAGAAATTCTTAAGTTGACTCAAGGGAGCTCGATTATTTCCTTTGCTGGCGGATTGCCTGCTGAAGAGTTTTTTCCATTAGACGCGGTTAGCGAAGCGTTCACAAGAGTTATTGGCGGCGGGAAGTCTGCGTTGCAATACGGGTTAACAGAAGGTTACAAGCCTTTGCGCGAATCCTTATGTAAACGAATGGCAGCGAAGAACATGCTGGTTACCCCAGACGAGATGCTGTTGACGACAGGGTCGCAGCAAGCGATTGACCTTTTGACACGTGTATATATTGATGAAGGCGATGTTATTCTTGTTGAACGTCCGACCTATTTGGCTGCAATCCAAGTGTATCAGGCCAAAGGTGCCAAAATTGTTTCTGTCGATAGTGACAATGACGGCATGATTCTCGAGGATTTGGCTGCTAAAATTGCACAGTATAATCCGAAAATGGTCTACGTCATTCCAACCTTTTCGAACCCTGCGGGTCGTGCATGGAGCTTGGAACGCCGTCAAGGTTTGCTGGATATTTGCCGCGGCGCTGATGTGCTGATCCTGGAAGATGACCCGTATGGGGAAATCCAGTTTGACGAGAGCGAAAGCTACCCGACTGTCTACTCCCTAGGTGGCAAAGCAGAAGGCGGGAATGTTGTTTACACGAGCACATTCTCCAAAACCGTCGCACCTGCTTTCCGTACAGGTTGGATCATGGGTGACGAGTCGCTCATTCGTCAAGTTGCTCGTTTCAAGCAATCCGCGGATCTGCACTCCAGTACGATTGATCAGCAAACGTTGTATCATTTGCTTGAGCATTTTGATCTGGACGCGCATATTTCCTTGATTCGTGAACAGTATCTGGATCGGATGAAGTTCATGTCAGGACTGCTCACAGAGTTGAACTGGCCGGGTCTGAAATGGGAAGAGCCAAAGGGCGGCATGTTCATTTGGGTCGAGCTTCCTGAGCAAATTAACGCAGCCGATCTGTTGAAAATCGCGGTCAAAGAAGGCGTTGCTTTTGTTCCCGGTGCTACGTTCTACGCGGAGAATCCGCAGTACAACACGATGCGCCTGAATTACACACACACGGATAAAGAAACGACCGTTCTGGGCATGAAAAAGCTCGCAAAAGCAATGGAATCCTATTTGCAAAATGCATAAGAGAAGAAGCACCCAAGGCCGTTGGCTTTGGGTGTTTTTTTTGTGAGGCGCGCCGGCTGCGTCGGTCGAGAGCGAGAGGAATAGCGCCCTTTTTGGGCGCTATTGAAGTGCTTGCGGCGCACGTGGGCGCAACTATCGTCGCAAGCCATAGGGCATTATCGTCAAGTGAATAACTGGATATTCTGTAGTTAATTCAAGTGAAATTACGGGATTTCGCAAATTAACTGGATTTCCTCCCGATATTTCAAGCCAATTTCGCCAAACAGGACATTTCGGACAAAATTAGATGTAGTATATCCAGTTAAACTCCCCAAAGGCTAGTTTTACCCAGAAATAGATGTAGGAAATCCAGTTAATCCGCAAAAGCTGCCCAACACGAGAACGCAAAAGGATTCAGCCAGCTACTACTGTCACTTTCTCATTAAGCTAGATTCAAGGTTTGAGTCCGTTGACTTGGAATTATTTTGAAACTAAGATGGAAATAGGATGTGATGAAAGGGGGACCTTCACGAAATGAGTAAGCCCTTAAAGCCGATCCACCGAAGTCGGGCCAGGATTTATCTAGGGATCAAAGCGTATCGTTTGAAAAGATATTTGGCATGGTTTTTTGACGGTAAACAATATGCAACACGTAAACAAGATCAATTGCTGCCAGAGGTAGCTTTTACGCATCGTACCCCTCTTTTAAGACAGTTGAAGGATGTAGATATGTGGCTCCAGCATAATAAGGTGATCAACTTGAAGGTAGCAGTCAAACAGTTAAATGGTGTAATTCTACAGCCTGGTGAGACTTTTTCCTATTGGCGCTTAATTGGCAGTACAACCCGCAGGAAGGGGTATGTTGATGGGATGGTTCTCTTTCATGGGAAGGTGAAGACGGGAGTTGGGGGCGGTTTATGCCAGCTTTCGAATCTAATCTACTGGATGACCCTGCACACGCCGCTTACGGTAACGGAGAGGTATCGACATAGTTATGATGTATTTCCAGATGCGGGGAGATCGCAACCTTTTGGGAGTGGAGCAACGTGTTATTATAATTACTTAGATTTGCAGATTAGGAATGAGACACAAGAACCGTATCAGTTGAAGATTCATGTTTCGGATACCCATTTGGTTGGTGAATGGCGTGCGCTTAGGCCTAATCTTCATAGCTATGAGATCTATGAGAAGAACCATAGAATTACGCGGGAATTCTGGGGTGGATATGTCAGGCATAATGAAATTCACCGCAGAGTCATGAATAGAGAAGGACATTTGGTGAGGGATGAATGGGTAACGGATAACCATGCGATTATGATGTATGAACCGTTGCTGACGGCTGGGAATGCAGATAAAAATTGATGAAATTTTAATCAGATTTATGGTAATAAAATACAGTAATGGTGAGGGCCATCATAGAAAATTCAGCCTCTGGATTGTATCTTATAAACTGTGTTGTTTATATATTACAAAAAGCGAGAGGTGAATGGCGTGAAGTATCTTGTTCTCATTCATGTGTTGTCTGCCATTATCGGGGTTGGTCCAACTTTTTTTGCTCATGTATTGCTTAGAAAAGATCAAACGCTTGAAGAGTTACGAATGTCCTTGCGTGTGGGAAGTCGATTGGAAATGTTCCCGAAGATCGGCGGCAGCCTTGCCGTGCTAACAGGTCTATTGTTGATTTGGTTAGGCGATTATGGCTCTATCATGCAAATCTGGTTGATCGGCTCGCTTGTGGCTTATGTCATCATTCAAATTATTGCTATTGGCTTTGCAACGCCTAATCAGAAAAAACTCGGAGGCTGGGTGTTGGACCCTTCCAACCAGAAGGCGACTTCACTCCCTGGCGAGCAGCTGCTGCTATGGGCCAAGGCCCGGAACTATTTCTATGCGGCATCTACGGTAGGTGTCATTTTGTTCATCTTCATGATCATCAAACCTAGCTAATGTGTGATCCCTTTCTTGCCTGAAACAAGAGAGGGGATTTTTTAGGCATACTTATAGGAATAAACTATCAAAGCGATAGCTTTTATATCTAAAGTAGGGTGTTATCTTATGGTACAATGAGGTCAGGATATAAACGATTGGAAGACTAACAAACTAGGTTTGCTAAAATAAGGAGTGAATGATTGTCATGGCTGATGTTAAAAAGATTGCGGTAATCGCTGGGGACGGTATTGGTCCAGAAGTCGTTGCAGAAGCAGAAAAAGTATTGAAACGTACCGAAGAATTATTCGGATATCAATTTGAAACAGAACACGCGCTTTTCGGCGGTATCGCGATCGATGAGAAAGGTACACCTCTTCCGGAAGAGACATTGAAAGTTTGTCAATCCGCAGACGCTGTACTTCTTGGAGCAGTTGGTGGTCCGAAATGGGACAACAATTCCAAAGAGCTTCGTCCAGAAACAGGTCTTCTAGGTATTCGTAAAGCGCTTGGCTTGTTCTCCAACATCCGTCCTGCGTTCATCTTTGATTGCTTGAAAGAAGCTTCCACATTGAAACCAGAAGTTCTTGAAGGTACGGATTTGATCGTTGTTCGTGAGTTGACTGGCGGTATTTACTTCGGCGAGAAATTCCGTCGTGAAACAGCAAACGGTCAAGAAGCGGTTGATACTTGTGCATACAGCGAGCATGAAATCGAACGTATCGCACGTCAAGCGTTTGACATCGCACGCACGCGTCGCAAAAAGCTTGCTTCTGTTGATAAAGCGAACGTACTTGAAACATCCCGCCTATGGCGTGAAGTCGTCATCCGCGTATCGGCTGACTACCCAGATGTAGAACTTGAGCACGTATTGGTTGATAACTGTGCCATGCAATTGCTTCGCCGTCCTTCCAGCTTCGACGTTATCGTAACAGAGAACATGTTCGGCGACATCTTGAGCGACGAAGCAGCGATGTTGACAGGCTCTATCGGGATGCTAGCATCTGCTTCCCTTGGCGAAGGCGCATTCGGCTTGTATGAGCCGGTACACGGTTCTGCACCTGATATCGCAGGTCAAGGTATCTCCAACCCAATCGCAACAATCCTTTCCGTTGCCTTGATGTTCCGTTTGACTTTCGGCTACCACGAAGCAGCGGATTCCATCGAGCGCGCGGTGAAAGAAGTGTTGGACGCTGGTCACCGTACAGGTGACATCGCAGTGGATAAGAGCACAGCAATCGGTACATTGGCAATGGGTCAATTGATCGTTGACGCTATGCGCAAATAATCATACAAATAAGCCCGTATTTTCCGAAGTGGTTTTGCTTCGGGAATGCGGGCTTTTTTACCACAAAAACGTATGCAGTGAAATGAAGGCGTTCACACAAAGGGAAGCCCTATTGGATTAAAATAATTATTATCTAGTATACGATCTAATTATTGACTTTCAGGTAAGCGGATGTTACCATTTTATACGGATAATATAGAATTTAGATAGATTTTGAGGAGGAATTATACCCATGGCAGAACGTTTAGTTGGTAAACAAGCTCCTGATTTTACAATGGAGACAGCTACAGGTGACGGTACAGCATTTGGTAAAGCATCTTTGTCCGATTACAAAGGAAAATGGTTAGTTCTTTTCTTCTACCCATTGGACTTCACATTTGTATGTCCGACTGAAATCACAGCACTTAGCTATGCTGCTGATCAATTCAAAGCATTGGACACTGAAATTCTTGGTGTTTCCATTGACAGCATCCACACTCACAAAGCGTGGATCAACACACCAGTTAACGACAACGGTCTGGGCAAATTGGCATTCCCACTTGCTGCAGACATCACGAAATCCGTTGCACGTGACTATGGTGTTCTAATCGAAGAAGAAGGTATCGCGCTTCGCGGTCTATTCATCATCGATCCAGAAGGCGAATTGAAATACGAAGTTGTTAACCACAACGACGTAGGTCGCAGCGTAGAAGAGACACTTCGTGTGCTTCAAGCGCTTCAATCCGGCGGATTGTGCCCAATGAACTGGAAACCAGGCGACAAAAACTTGGTTGTTAAATAAGTTTTAACTCAATAGGAAGGCCCCTCGGTTAGCATGCGAATGCGGGCGGAGGGGTCTTTCTTTATAAGGAGAACAGACGATGGATGAAATGATGACGGAAGATTTGTATTGGATACGTCAAGAAGGCAATGAAGCGGTTATAGGGTTAACTGAGCATGCATTAGAGAAATGGGGCATGATTCTATACATCGAACTGCCAGAAAAAGGTGCGCAATTAACGAAAGGTGCGTTCATGAGTTCCCTTGAAACCGCAGTAGATGAACACGATTTATTTTCTCCTGTAACAGGTGAAGTGATCGCTGTGAACATACTGATCGAGCGGGCAACGGGAATGCTTTATGAGTCACCGTATGAGAAAGGCTGGTTATTCCGAGTAGCGTTGGCTTAGTCCCCGCCACCGCCGCCACCGCCAGAATCTCCGCCACCGCTACTCCCTCCGCCACTATCGTTGGATGCCCCGTGATCGCTATGACCTCCATGATGGTGGCTTCCATGATGATGACTACCATGATGACGATGATCCTCAAAGGGAGAGGAATCGCTAGCAAAGCCGCTATAGCTAGTGTCATGGTTGTCATGTCGGCGTCTGCGCTGGTTCCTGCTGCGAGATTCGTGGGTAAAGGCTGTAATAAGGAATATAACTGCAATTACGATAATGAAAAAAGTAATGAATGTACCCATAGGATTGCCCATATACACGCCTCCTCGAAAAATGAATGGTCATATCTGAAAAAGGCCGTCCCCCTGAGAGAACGGCCGACACGTTTCGTTACGATTTCGCAAGTTGCTTATATTTGTTGAGATATTTAACCACAGTGAGCACATAAGTCGCATGCGACCACGTAAGAGGCGCTACAGACACCGGCTCGCCGGAGAATGGATCCAATTGCTCGGACAATACGCCGCTTTCCATGGCGTGCTTGACGACCCACTCCAGCGTTTTGCGCGGAGCTTCAAGGTCAGCCACCGTTTTGGCGTACTCAATTTCCCATTCAGCAATCCAGAGTGTACAGATAATCCAAGGATTCCCTGGCACTTTTTCAATGTCTGTCGAGCGTTGGAAGTAATAATCATGATGATAACGGGCGGAGCCGCCGACTTCGGTTTTGATCATGAGACCTTCTTTGTTAGCTTGCATCGTGCTGACCACACGTGGATCATCAGCAGGCAATACGCCAAACTCAAAAATCCCGTACACAGAGCTTTCCAACGTCATATCCTTGACCCATTGACCGTCTTCCATATATAAGCCGCGAACAAATCGTTGTTCACCTTCGTCCCAAAGATGCTTCAGGATACCGGATTTAATTTTCTCCGCGGTATGCTTGTAGCGATTGCTCCGCTCTTCATCCCCAAACAAGTTGCTGAAGTTCGAGGCAGCAATCAAGCCACCATATACAGCAGATGCTGTAAAGGTATAGATTCCGTAACGTTCCTCCCACAAATCGTAGCTCGGCTTAGGTAAATTCAGTTCTTGATCAATGTAAGTGGACATAAATCTGGCTGCTCGACGAATCAAATTGCGGTATAACGATTGCGCAAATTCCAAGCTTCCATTCTTCTGGAAATCCTGCCAGAGAGCGAACAAGACGAGCGCTGTTTCATCTTCCTGAATTGGAAGCTGCACGCGCCCAGAATGAATGTAGGGATGCCAACTGGAGCCCACGGTTCCGTCTGGATTGTATTTGTGATGTAGGTATCCTTCCGGTGACAGCACGTTTGCGCAGAAGTTAAAAAATGGAATAATCATTCCTTGGTAACCAGCCATGGACATGGAGTAAGCGATTAATGCACCATCTCGTGGCCACATGTAGCTGTAATGATCACGGTTGCTTTGCATGATATCAGAATCATTCGCTGCAATAATTGCGCCGTTGACATCGGTTTGCGTGCGGACGAGCAGAAGGCTTTGTTTGAAAAGGCGTTGCACTTCAGGTGTGAGATCGAAGTAGTCGCGCTCGATTTTGTTCGCCCAACGCTGCCAATATACCGTCACACGATCAAGCAGCTTGCCAGGGTGGCTGTCTTTGACGTAGGCGTCGAGCTTCTTAACTTCTTCCAGATTCTTGCCTGCGCCCATCCAGTAGTAGAGGGTTTGGTTTCCATTAGGAGGAACGAAGAGTCGGAACGAAATCGTACTATCGACAGAGCCCTGTGCAATGGCATTCCCCATTAAATGACCATCTTCAGCATCGCGCCATGTGCCTTCTGCGTTATAGAATCTTTTGACACCTGTAGAATATTGAAATATACCTTCTGTGCCGGTACTGCCGTTAAACATGAAGTAACGATCTTTTTTATAATGAAAGACGGTATTCGTTGAAGGGTAATAAGCGGCTGTGTCGCCAACCTCCGTCTCATTAATGAGCAGATCCTGGTTGAAGAACATGCGTACTTCACGAACCGTATTCGTGTGATTGGTAATGTGAATTCGCTTCAAATAAATATCCTCACGCTGGTGAACGCCGTCATTCATAAGAAGAGTAACACCGAGGCCGGGATGTGTAGCTGTCACTTCTGTGACAAGGGAATCCTCCACATACGCGAGCTTGAATTGCCACTCAGGGGCATTCAGCCATGCGAAGTCACCATCTACCCATACACCAACACGGCACTGATAACCGCCAATATGGTTAAGCTGGCCTACGAAAGGATAGTACAGATCCCGCATGTAGGAATGCTGATCGAGGTTAATAAGGAATTTTCCATTTCCGATGACCAGATGTCTTGGCAATACAATCACTTCCCCACTCATTTGTTTGATCGCGCATTCAGATCAGGCCAAGAGGACTGAACGATGGAGCACAAGTCTTGCAATTAGGTTACCTAATTCTGACAAAGGAATCAATGATTCTTTGAAAAAAAACTGAAAATTCTTACTGGTCACGCTTACATTTGGAGAAGATCTCCAAATTATTTGATTATTTCCTTTTGATGCGGGGAATGACTGATTGGAGCAGCTTGTTTGGAGATTACAGCCTCGTAAACCTGAATTGTCAAAGATCCGATTTTCCCCCAGTCATAACGACTTTGAACAGTACGTAAAGCAGTTGAAGCAAGCTTAGCGGCATACTGTGGCTGATCTAAAAGCTGAATGATTTGTGCGGCTAAAGCCTTACTGTCGCCTGGAGGACATGTACATCCGTTTACCCCATGGCTAACAATTTCACTGAGGCCTCCGACATTAGAGACGATAAGCGGTGTCCCACTGGCCATGGCTTCTAGTGCAACCAAGCCAAATGGTTCATAGAGACTTGGAAATATACAAACCTCTGCCGTGTCTAAAAGTAAGCTTTTATCAGCCTCATCCAGAAAGCCTGGGAAGCTTACCCGATCTCCTAGGCTTACAGCGAGTGCCGCCAAGGCATCATGCTCCGGACCCGTTCCCGCGATAACGAGCTTGGCTTCCGGGAATTTTGCGAGAACGAGCGGCATCGCGGCTAGAAGGGTGTGTACTCCTTTTTCATATACAAGTCGTCCTAGAAAAGCAAGAATGCGCTGCGGCTTAACAGGAGCGGATATGGCGTGTGTAAGCTGAACATTTATGGTTGGCTGCGATGGTTCGGAAGTACGAAAAGCAACGCCGTTAGGAATGGCTGATATTTTATGACTAGGGATATGAAAGAGAGTCTTGATCTCCTGCTGCATGGATAGACTGCAAACAATTAGGTGATCAGCTGCTTCTGTTAATTTACCTTCTAGGGTATGAATCCGCTTCTGAAGCGGTGACTCTAATTTTCCAAGGTTTCGTCCTGTTTCAGTTGCGTGAATCGTTGCTACCAGCGGAAGGTGCAATTGTTGCTTGGCAATATGCGCTGTGTAGTAAACTAGCCAATCATGCGCATGCACCACATCGAAAACGAAGCCCTGCCGTGATAATCCCAGCATGAGATCCGTAAATGCCATATTTATTTGGAATACACGATCTAGGAAATGCAGGGAATCTGCCGAAGGGAGTACTTCTGCACGATGAAGATGGACGCCTTCTGAAACTTCGTAGGGCAGAGATCCGGGAGATTCACAGGTGATGACATGAACAGTATGGCCATCGGAAGCGAGCTGTTTGGACAAATCGCAGACGGCTCTTGCAAGACCGCCTATGACGTGTGGCGGGTATTCCCATGCGAGCATGAGAATACGCAGTTTGGATGATGGACTGAGTTGTGCAGCCTCTGTATGGGACGTAACGGCAACTTCTTTTAAAGGAATGAAGGAATCTACACGCGCTAGGGAGCGTTGAATGTTCTGCTTGGCAGAAGATGACTGAAAAATGAGATAATGAAGTTCTGGTAAAAAAGGAGACTTCCGTTCTAAAGCGTGAACCAGGGTGGACAGCTCTTTGTCAGAGACGGCTTTATCTAGGCTATTCAGTAAGTGATGAAATTGAGATAAATGCGTTTCAATCCGTTTCTTCGCATACGAAGGAACGGTATCTGCATCCAGTATGAACGTCCAGTCGCTACTCTGCGCGAGCATAAGCTCCCGCGCAGCTTGATTCAGCGCCCGCAGCTGCAAGCTGCTAAGCGCTGCCGGGTCATGGTGCTTCTGCGCAGCCAGCACCATGCGATCCTCCGCCGCGTGCAGCAGCGGCGTAACCCACTGGCTGCGCGGCTGCAGCCAGACTTCGGCATAGCCGCCGCGACCCCAGCTCGACACCGGTAGCTCCGCTACGGTGGTCGGCGCATGGGCGGCGGCGTAGCCGCCAAGCGTAGTCGTCTGCACGACTACGCTTTCATCACTGCGCGCAGCAAAGCCGCGCAGCACAGCTTCAAGCCACTGGTGGCCTTCGTACCACCAGTGCCCAAACAGCTCGGCATCGTATGGACATACGATGACCGAGGGCTCTGCAGGCGCTGCATCCGCGCCTGCGCCCAGGGCTGTGCGCCGCTCCGCGAGGCGGCGCACCTGCGCAACTCGGCTAGCGATGAAATGCTCAGCATCCTGCTGAGCTTTCTGAGCGGCGCGTGCCGGGTTGTAGGGCACTTTGGCGTCAGCGGCCGTGCCGGTGACGCTGTAGTACTTGAAGCCCGTGTTGATGCGTGCGCCATCCGGCAGCACGTAGGGCTTCAAGTAGGCCCACTCGGCGCCGCCATCGCGGCCGAGGTCGTGACCGATATCGCGATAATATTCGCGATAGGCAGGGTCGCCGGGATATCCGGCCTCGGCGCTCCATACGTTGGCGCCGGCTTCAGGATCCCGAGCGAATGCACAAGCGCCGCCTGGTGTGCGCAGCGGCAAGCCTTCGATGTTCGCCGTCTCATCGCGGCGTGCTAAGGTGTGCGCATGCGTCTCTACGACGAAGTAGCGAAGACCTAGTGATTGCAGGTGAGGTTCAAGCGCAGGGGAATAGCCGCATTCTGGCAGCCAGATGCCTGCAGGAGCAACGCCGAAATGCCGACGGAATTCCTGCACAGCCGCCTCCAGCTGTGCGCGTAACGTGGCATCGTGCTTGACCAACGGTAGAAACGCATGTGTAGCGGCACAGGTTATTACTTCTAAGCAGCCTGAACTGCTGAGGCTGCGGAATTTCGCAATGAGGTCGCCATGCAGGCGATCGTATAAGAGCTTGAGCCTGTGATAGTGATCGGCATACAGTTTGGCTAGGGGGCCGAAGTCTTCATCGCCCCACAGGCGAATAACTTCTCGCTGCCCCAGCTCGCAAAGCGAGGAAAGGTGCTTGCGAAGACGCAAGTGCAGCCGTGAATCCTCTAGCATGGCAAGCAGCGGAGGAGATAAGGACAGTGTAAGGCGGAAGGGGACTTGCTCTTCAATAAGTCGCTCCATCATGTCGATGAGAGGAAGATACGTATCGACAACCGCCTCGAAAAACCAGCGTTCTTCCAACGTAATCTCAGATGCCTGATGGCGAACATAAGGGATATGGGCATGCAAGAGCAAAGCAACATGGCCTTGTACGTTAGTGCTCAATCAGTATCGCCTCCGGATTCCATATCTACTAGGTAAGTGTTCTTCGGGACATACACCGAATAGGCCGAGAAATAGGCATGTGCATCGGGCGTTACTTGCTGTAAGAGAATAGGCGCCAACTGGTAGATGTAAGGCTGATCAGATTCAGCTGGATGCTGTGTGTTAGGCAAGCTTAGCTCTGGAATTTGAATCGTATTGGAATGAAGGAGCGGAAGGAAACAGCCTTGTTCATTCCGGATACCAAGACTTGCAAAGTACGACTGACCGGAAGTTAACCCGCGAATAAAGCAGGAATCTTCTTGGGGAAGTAATAGCTCTGAGACCCGTTTAACGGGCTGCTGCAGCTTGGTGAATGACATGCTGGGAGAAGGATCTCCGACTTCATGAAACCGTAGGGTGGGAGTTAATGAACGCCAGTCCTTCTGGAAGTGCTCCTGAAGAAGCCATTGCTTACTAGTTGAGAGCTGCCAATAAATGAACTGCACGACAGGAGATTGTGCCAGTAAATAAAGTGTATCGCGATCATTGGCAAAGGGGCGTGCTTGAGTAGAGATCAGACTCACCTTTTCTAGAGTTATCAGAATTCAGAGTTCATGAAGCAAGAGGACTGTATGACAGTAGTAAGTAGTAAGAAGAGCAATTTGTGTTAATCCTATGTTTTATTGTAGCATATGCACCATATAAACCAAAAATCTCCACCCATATAGAAAGGGAGGAGATTGCTTGCCTACTACTAGGGGTTTGCTCGTCAGGTTGGCCTGAGCGGAAAGAAAATCCTATGCATCACTCGGCTGGCATGTTTTCTTCCATGTACCTACTTTCCGTAAGCTTCATTAAAGAATCATACCGATTGGCCGATGTAAAAACATAGAGATACTCATCCTGTTTTACATTGGTGTAGGAGGCTCTGAATCCGGTATGATATTGAACTGTCATGCTGGAGGATTGATCGTCATACTGCACAAAGGCAATCTGTCTGGAAACACTCGGAATCATATTCACGCCGCTCTCCCCTTCATCTTAAGAATTCGGAAAACACGTATTGGATCGATCATTACTATAATTATGCTTATTCAAACACATTTAGAATGATTTGACATAAGCTAGCTCTCATATGAAAAAGGAATTTCACACATTTGTAACGAATATATTAAATTAATCCGGGATCGACGATGAGGAGGGAATTCCATGAGTTTTTGCTGTGGAGCCAGTATGATTGGAACGAAAGGTACTTTGAAGCACGTACGTACACAAATTCACAATGTGCCCATTCTCTTCTGCCCGGTATGTCACCATATTGAGGTTCACTATTTGGTGGAGAATGAATATGAAATTCTCGCCGAGTATGCACATGGGGATGGGGCTGCAGAAGTAGATTTTATAGAATACGTAGATGGCAAAGATCATATGTTGCACGATAATTGTGTTAATCACGAAGGGGAAGAGCCGCTCGATATCGTTCGCTGTCAAATTGACATGGCGCTAGATCTTCTGGGCTTCGCCAAAACCATTGCCGATCAGGAATGGGAAGAGCAACTTATGAAACGATTGAAAATGCTTAGCGCACGCCGCGACAAGCTGAAAAATAAAAAAACCTCTAAGAATTCCTAGAGGCGTATGGTATAGAATTGTTGATTTGGTAGTCAAAATGTAAAAGAAGTACGCAATAAACGCATCCGTCCACGTAGACGGATGCGTTTATTTGATTTCCTGGAGCAACCTAGCGAAATCCTTTTGCAAATCGCGGCTCAAAGGAATTTTGACGGAAGTATGTCTTAAATGAATGATAAATCTCCGAGAAGTGGGAAACCCGCTCTCCTTCACGAAGGAAACGACGTGCCTTAGATTGACGAGATAGCCCTTGAAGGGGCTGAACAAATGTGTCGTACTCTGAGCTAGAATCTCAGATAAATTAGAACTGGATTCCATTTGAGCACCATTCACCAGGTGGATTCTGGAGAGACGTTTGTCTTCCTTTTCAACAAAAAGAATGGCGTCTTCGGAAATAGGGAGTTGCGATTTTTGATTTTTAACTGTAATCCATGTAGCTGAAGTAGGTTGTGGTTCCAGCGATATACGGCTTCGCTCCAGTTGGATTTCAGCAATAGTTTTGCAAATAGCTGCTTGAAATTTCGGCAGTACGACAGGTTTAGAGAGAAAATAGACAGAATCCAGCTCATGGAAGGCCGTCAAGATATGCTCGGTATTCGTTGTTCCGCTAACCATAATGACCTTCATTTGGTATCCAGAAAGGCGTAAAGCTTGAACAACACTGATCCCGTCCAAATTACCTTCAAGACCAATATCCATAAGTAAAATATCTGGCTGTAGCTTATCGTATTCTCGTAGAAATTGTTCCCCGTCCGACACGTTAGCAATGACCTGCAACCCGCATTGCTGACAATAGCTTTCAAGCAATTGCCCTACCCAATAATTATCTTCTACGATCGCGACTCTAAAGCGATGCTCCATTCCTTAAATCTCACTCCAATCCTTGCTATATCTCTGTAAGGACCATGTCATCTTATACTCAGAAACAGCCAACTTAGTCCACTTCGACCGCAAAAATGCAGTTATCCTGTATAGTTCTAAGTGGGGTTGAAAATCGGTACGCTGCGCTGGATAATGGCAGCACTAAGAAAAGAGGGAAAGGCAATTGTTTACAGGGGAGAAGTTGATACTATCCGTACTTCATTTTGTTCCCATGCTCTTTTTCTCATTAATGTTATTTAGGCTTCGTCTTAAGCCTTATTGGAAACAACTATCACTTGCTATCGTAGCAGGATCGATACTTACCGCCAACAATCCGTTATTGTTCGCTGCTATTATCTGTATATTACTTATGGTTGTTTGGAAATATCGGTTCGTACCCGCGTTACTTATGGCACTTTCAGGTTACATTATGTGTGCCTTTATTTCGACAACGGTCATCGTCAGTCTTAATTCCACGCAATCGGCCGAATTTTTGGAGATGAGAAACAATCCAGTCATCGTCAATGCAACTCGCACGATTGTCGTAGTTGTGAAATTTGGTATTCTTTTTGGATTGTATAAATTTCGTTTAGGTTTTACGTTTCTGTCGAACTATACGAAAATTCCGGTTGTACGGGAAAATATCGGTGTATACCTGTTCATCATTGTAGTACTGCTAGGACTGATTTACCGTCATTCCTATCCAGCAAGTGTGTATAGTGTAGCAATGCCAATTCAAATGTTGAGTATGGCAGTTATTCTTTTCCTTTATACCATGTTAGGAAAAGAACTTAGTTTGCAAAGATGAAGCACATGCGGAAGATGATGCCGATGAATCGATAGCAAGACCATTGTTACAAGCGATATAATCGAGTATCATTTGATGATATTTTTTCTGCGGAATGGCTGCCGCAACAATATAAGGTGCTTGGTCATAGATGTCAAAATAAAGTCTGCCCTCTGCGGGGGCATACTTTTTTATTTTTTTCAGATTTACGAAAAGATGCATATCCAATTTCACAAAGTTGTGCTCAGTTAATGTTTCAATGAAATGTGTGAAGGCCACAAGAGATTCGACCTGTTCCTCTTTCATACCATCTTCAGAGACATAAAGAATCGATTGGATACCGAATTCAACGTACCAGATATTATCTAGATTCACTTCAGCCGGTTTTGACCAGGTGGAAGTTTCTTCTAGATATCCTGCCTTTTTGAGCAAATCAGTATACGGATATTGATAGGCTTGTGCCAATTTCCTCAACGTCTCCGGAGAAGGCTTAATGACATCATTGGTTGTTCGGTTTCTCCCTAGCTCCAGATCCCTGATATATGCATGTGATAGGCCGCTTTTGTTAGCTGCTTTACGCAAAGAAGCTTTGCCTCGTAACGTTTCAAGAAACTTACCGAAATGATTGTTTGCTTCCATATGAAACACCCCCCTGTCTTACCACATCAGATTAGAAAAAATTGCCAGAAAAAGCTTTCTGAAAAGTCCATCTCATTGGTAATAAAAGTTACCTCTATTCACAATCCGTCATCCGAGATGACAAATCGATAGAGGTTATCTTAATATTATAAAGGATTGATAAAGCAATTGAAACCGTAAACAAGGGTTTATTTGCCAGTAGGTGCTCATTTAGATATCTATGTTATAATGAATCAGCAATTTATTTGTGATTTTCATCATGTGTACCCCCCTAATTGATATACATAAGGACGAAACTACTATACTGTGAGGTGGAAAGGTGCTACTGGTACTATTCAAAAAGTTTCTGGGAAAGAATGAGTCCCATGGAAAAAATGAACCGCAAGCCTCTTCACTTGAGGTCACAATACATCAAATACAAACAGGAGACCTACGACTAAGGAATCAATTTATTGCGGATTATCAACCGTATGTAGCTAAAGTAACGAGCAGATTCTGCAAACGATTTATTGATCCCGCACGGGATGATGAATTTAGTATTGCATTAGCGGCCTTTAATGAGGCTATTAACCAGTACTCTTCGGTCATGGGAAGATCTTTCCTAGGTTTCGCAGAGACGGTAATTAGGCGAAGGCTAATTGATTTTATTCGTAAGGAACAACGCTTTAAAGGGCAGATCCCTTATAGCTCGTTTGATCAAGAAGATGATGAAGACAACTTAATGAATCCGATTGAGGTTCATCAAGCGATTGAAGCCTATGAGAAGCAGAAGGGCTTAGAAGAAAGACGAAGTGAAATTATCGATTTTAATCGCTGTTTAAGTGATTTTGAAATTAATTTCTCGGAGTTGACAGATGCCTCTCCGAAGCATGACGACTCAAGGCAGATGCTGTTTGGCATTGGCCGTACACTTGCACAGGATTCAGAGCTTATGCGCACTCTGTTGACGAAACGACAGCTGCCGATAAAAGAGCTGCTCGAGCAAGTCCAGGTTTCAAGGAAAACTTTGGAGCGAAATCGTAAGTACATCATTGCAATTGCACTTATTTTTAACGGTCCTTATCCGTATTTACGGGATTACTTACATATTCGTGATGACGAAAGTTGAATGAAAGGAAGAACAGCGCATGAACAAGGGGATCGTAATGGAATTAAGCGACAGCTCCATTATTGTAATGAATTCAGAGGGTCGGTTTGATAAGCTGCCAAGAGGGACGCGCAGCTGTGAGTTGGGGGAAGAGATTCTATACGCGCCGATGAAGCGTCGGCTGCAAGTTCCGCAAATGGCTATCGTATCGGCACTAGCTGCAGCGATTGTCGTATGCTTCGTCTTGGTTTCTACCTTATCTGGAGGTGTACCAGGTAATGGCGTAGTTGCGTATGTTACCATTGATATTAATCCCAGTATTGAAATTGGCATTGATGATCATGAGATTGTTCGTGATCTTCATGGGCTTAATACAGATGGTGAGGATTTAATTCAAGCTTTGGTGTTTGAGGGTAAATCCCTGGAGGATGTCACATCTGATATTCTTGATAAGGCGGAGCAAGGAGCCCTGGCCAAAGGTGAAGGAGATATTATTATTTCTTCAACCGTGGTGGAATCCAAAACAACAGTCAGTGATGAAGCTATCGCGACGAAACTGAAAGCTCAGGTCGCTAAGCATATCGAGGACAGCCATCCAGACCAAGTGAAAAACTACGAGGTGCAAGCATTTGCTGCCCCGCAAGAGGTCAGGAAGGAAGCCCAAGCGAGTGGTGTATCTGCTGGTAAATATGCGATATATCTAAACGCGATTGATAATGGTGTGAAAGTCTCGCTGGATGATATTAAAACAACTTCTATTCATCAGCTTGCCAAGGACAACGGTGGTATCCAAACCTTTGTTAAACCAGATAAACCGATAGATAAGTCTTCTTTGCAAAGATTGCTTGCTGACGAGAAATCCGGAAAACTGAACGAACGCGCACAACAGACTGCAATGGTTTCTAAATCAGGTAGTAATGGTCATTCCTCTTCCAAAGATGACGATAAAGACGGTAAAAATAACAACGGCAAAGGGAATAACTCAGGGAGTACGACCCCAGGGAAAGTAACCAATAAACCAACGCCACCGCCGCCATCATCGAAGAATGATAGAGACAAGAATGACAATAACGGCAGAAATAATAATAACAACAATAATAACAACAATGGTAAGAACAACGGAAATGACAAAAACAATAACGATAACGATAATAACAATAAAGATGATCACAAACCTACCCCAAAGCCTGATCGTAAAGATGACGACGATGGGAAACCCAGTATAACGAAGAAACCAACAGCTACACCAAAGGCAACTCCAACGCCAACGCCGAAGGCAACCGCGACACCTAAGCCAACTACAAAGCCTACCGTGAAGCCGACAAGCACGAGTAAACCTACGGTGAAGCCATTTCAAAGGGATGACAACGGGAAATTCCCTGGTGTGAATTGGGGCTGGGGAGACAAAGACCGGGACGATAACAATAATCAGAATGAAGGAAGACGATAAGTCTCCTTTATGGGTAGTAGAACGGAAGGAAAAGCACTTGAGACCATCGTCTCAAGTGCTTTTGTATGTCGTCTACTTTTTGCAGAACATGGAAAGTGGAACTGACTTGTATTACAATATTGAAGTGAAGTATGAGCTCATGCGGGAGAGCATGGAGGATCAGAAAGTAATGCTGCTGGTGTGTCAGCGAACCTAAGGGGGAATAGGGCTTGAGGTATTCGACGTTTGGAAAGTCAGGTTATAAAGTATCGTCACTGGGATTCGGTGCAATGAATTTACCGAGTGTACCGTTAGAACAAGCAAGAGAAGCGCTCAATTATGCCTTGGATCATGGCATTAATTATATAGATACGGCTGCTGCCTATAGGAATAGTGAAGAAATTATAGGAGAGTGTATCTCGCATCGGCGACAGGACTATTTCCTAGCCACGAAAACAGGAGCACGTGATTATGCAACGGCGAAAGCGGAAATTGAGCGCAGTTTAGTGCGTATGAAGACGGATCATGTGGATTTGTTACAAATTCACTATGTGAACAATGTGACGGAATACAAGAAAGCGATGGAAGTTGGCGGCGCTTACGAGGCTGCGTTAGAGGCTCAGCGAGAAGGAAAAGTACGCTTTATTGGTATTTCCGGACACCGGCCAGATCTTCTTGTGAAATGGATTGCGAAGGGGCAATTCTCGCAAATTTTGTTTCATCTGAATTTGGCGCAGCCCTTCGCACTCGATGAACTGATTCCTAAAGCTTCTGAGATGGATTTGATGCGGGTAGCGATGAAGCCCTTATCGGGCGGTTTCATTCAACCCGTGGATCGGGCGATCCGCTATCCGTATAGTCAAGATGTGCATGTTACGATCTCAGGGATGGTCAGCATCAAAGAAGTGCAGGAGAATTTGGATGCCCAAAATAAGGAAGTTGGGCCAGAGGAGCGCCGTGAGCTAGAGCAGCTTGCCATAGAGCTAGGTGAACACGATTGCAGACGGTGCAACTATTGCTCCTGTCCATTAGAAATCCCAATTCCAGATGTGATGATCGCGAGCAAGTTTAGGGAGAAATTTGGTTTGCTGCCGAAAGGGGATGGATTTTTTCAGCGTCATCAGGAAAAAATAACTAGCTGTGCAGACCATGATCCTTGTAAAGTAGTCCCGCTGTGTGAAGCGAAGTGTCCATACCAACTGCCGATGTCGTCGGTTGTGCAGAAGGCGGCTTCGTTTTATTAGGGCGAGTGAAGGAATTAGCTGGCGTTTTTACAGTTAGTTGGTGGGAATAGAAATACGGATGAGGGTAGGGATCATTGCCTATGTTTACAAAAATAACAGACATTACAACGCGTGTGTACACTTCGTTGTTGGAGAATATGGAAGGAGCAGACGCGATTCTCGTCTGCGTCACAGAAGCGGAGCTGCGCCAGGACAGTGTCCTCGGCCTGCCGCAGCTCGACCAGGCCCTTGAGCGCATGCGCGTAAAGGGCCTATTCACAGGCGCCTCAGGCGAGCTCGAGGCGCTTCCGACCCACGGGCTGCTGCCGTACGCGTATGTACTGGTTGCGGGGCTCGGACCGGCAACCACGCGCGAAACGCTGCGCGCAGCCGCGGTCTTTGCAGCGCGGCGGATGCTCGCGCTGCAGTTCGAAAGCTTGGCGCTGAAGCTGCCAAGTGGCTTCGACAGCCGGTCAGCCGCCTCTGCGCTGACCGAAGGGCTGCTCCTCGGTACGTACCGCATCGCGGCGTACCGCAAGAACGAGCCTGCGCGCGCGGAGCTGCGCCAGGCGGTGTTGCTCACAGAAGCGGCTGCGGATGCAGCGCTTCTGAAGCAAGTGATCGCAGCCGCCGAGGCGGTTGCGGAGGGCACCAACTATGCCCGGGATCTCACGAACCTCCCGGGCAACAAGCTTGTGCCGGCTTCCCTCGCTCAGGAAGCCATGCAACTCGCCCTTCACTATGGCTTCGCCTGTGAAGTGCTGGATGAGCACGAAATTGCCGCCCGCGGGATGGGCGGCCTCAAGGCGGTTGGCGCTGGCAGCGTCCACCCACCGCGTATGATCACCTTGCGTTACACAGGTGATCCCGATAATGCCGACGTGCTGGGCCTCGTCGGCAAGGGCGTGACCTTCGATACCGGCGGTATCTCGATGAAAAAGCCCGACGGCATGGAAGAAATGATCAGTGAT
This sequence comes from Paenibacillus sp. J22P165, assembly GCF_059692015.1. Lineage (NCBI taxonomy): Bacteria > Bacillati > Bacillota > Bacilli > Caryophanales > Paenibacillaceae > Paenibacillus > Paenibacillus sp. J22P165. The sequence goes on from NZ_JCAUAP010000001.1 coordinate 466,226, forward strand.
ATGGGCGGAGCCGCCACACTGTTAGGTGCCTTGCACGTCGTGGGACAATTGAAGCCGAAGGTGAACCTGGTTGTCGTCATTCCGGCAGCGGAGAATATGACGTCGGGCAGCGCATATCGCCCAGGAGATATCGTCAAGATGCTCAGCGGGCATTCCGTGGAGGTGCTGAATACCGATGCGGAGGGTCGTATTATTTTGGCAGAGGGAATCACCTACGCGAAAGCGCATGGAGCGACCCGTCTGATCGATGTAGCAACATTAACGGGGGCTATCCTAATCTCGTTCGCCGATATCGCGACTGGGGCTGTGACGAATGATGATGAGTTCTTGAAGCCATTGCTACAAGCCGCCACAGCAGCCGGAGAGAAGGTTTGGCAGCTTCCTAACTACCCTGAATACCGTGCGATGCTGAAGAGTGATGTAGCGGATATCAAAAACGCGACCTCCTCCGACCGCTGGGCAGGCGCGATTACGGCAGGTTTATTCATCGGTTACTTTGCTGAGGAAACGCCTTGGATCCATCTAGATACTGGCGGTACGGCATGGCTTTGGTCGGCCAAAGGCATTGAACCCAAAGGGGCAACAGGTGTGATGGTCCGAACATTAGCCGCATACTTGTGCGGTGAGCAGCTTACTTAACCTTTGGATAAAATAAAAAATCACCCGCGAGGGAGACTCCTCTGACCTACGTGTTGCATGTAGGCGGAGATCTCCAACGTTGGGTGATTTTGTGCTTTCTAGCGAGTTGTTAAGCGCCAACCTGTTGCCCGACGGAAGCGGGCTGGTTGATGTTGGTTTGTTGCAACTCTTGAATATCTGAAATACGAATAATGAGTCGGTTTACTTCATTGGTTGTATAAGAGAGTTGTTCTGTGCGTTGTTGCAGCTGTGCCAAGGATATGCCGATCCAATTCTTTTTGCGTCGGTGCGTGAGCAGATCAAATTTTAGAACAGTAAGCGTTGCTGCCAATGGATCTGGCTTCACATACACATCTTTCATATTATCTGCCAAATTGAAGAAAAGCTTGCCGCCATTCCACTTGATGTAGCCTGGTTCAAAAAGAATCACAAGAAAATCGGAATCTCCGCTATCCTTGCTCTCCATGGTAATGAGGCGTACAGCGCCATTAGCCTTAGGCTTAATATATTGATTCGAACGGATATCTGGTAGAAAAGGAACAACTAGAAGCGGGCAAACACTAGCAATATACAAATAAGTAGTTGACTCAAACTTGATAGAGAGTACAATGAAAGTCAAAAAGAGCAACAAGGTTGCGATTAGACCCAAAAGTTTAAGTTTCATAAGTTTACGATGATCCCGCCTGACGTGATAGATTAGGTAGTCCCTACTATTTTACCATAAGCGACCCATAGGTTGTAAACTATTAGATCCTGCTAACCTTGCGAGCCAGACATAAGGAGGTTTATGCCTTTGAAATTATTCGATCCGAACGCGCGTAAGCCAAAGAGAAAGATGTCCACCTACCGTAAAAGCTTATTCGTCGCGACATTCGAAGGCTTTCCTGCTGTCATTATTTTTCAACTGTTGGGTGGTCCATTTTTAACGGGTTATTTGATTTACTTAGGCGCAAGCTCAACGGAGATTGGTTTTATTCTGGCTATCACAACCGTCGTCAATATCGTTCAAATCGCGATGGCGGTCGTTATGCAAAAATTCCGTAATCGAAAGCGTATGCTCATCATATTTGGATCTACGCATCGAATTTTATGGGCTTGTGTAGGTCTGATTCCATTTGTCTTACCGCAAGAGTATTGGGTCATCACGTATATGATTCTGTACACGGCTGCTCATCTAGGGAATGCTGCTGGGGGAATTGTGTGGACATCGCTCATCAGTGATGCGGTGCCGGGACCGATTCGGGGACGGTATTTTGGACTACGGAACACCATCTTGGGGGGAGTAAGCTCGCTTGCTCTTTTCATAGGCGGTCAAATTCTCGATACATATCCAGGTGAACAGGGCTTTAGCTATATTTTCATGATTGTCAGTGTGTGTGTGGTGTTTAATGTGATTGCGTACTTTATGTACCCAAACCCGCCTTTCGAGCCATCAACCGCTTCGAATCCTGTAGGCATGATTCAGAAACCATTAATGGACCGCGCTTTTCTCAGAGCTATTATTTTTCTTGCCGCCTTCCTTTTCGTTCAAGGACTGACTGTGCCTCTATTTTCCTACGTTATGCTGAAGCTGATGAACATTTCCTACGGAACGGTTTCCTATATAACGGTGGTACATACCTTAGTGATGATGGCTAGCTATTATGTGTGGGGCAATCTGAATGCGCGTTTCTCAGCTCAAACTTTGCTGTTATGGTCTTTGCCGATTATTGCCTTGGCGTGCTTGTTATGGGGAGCGATCGCTTTTATACCAGCCGTTGTTGTGCTGTTTGTCGTTCATATTGTGCTTGGCGTCGGTTTAGGCGGCTTCAATCAGATGGTATTTGCTTTTACAATTGGAGATACTCCGAAGAGTGAGCGTCCCATGTACATTGCAACATACTCGGCGATCACGGGATTCGCAGCTTTCCTAGGACCTGTTGTAGGCGGGAAAATATATGCACTAATTGCTGATCAACCCATGTGGGTTCAGGTATATGGCGTATCCACGGTGGTCGGTGCTATTTTGCTCATACTTGGCTTGTGGGTAGGGCGTTACGTATTACGAACACAAATAAGGAGTGGCGTGTAACATGTCTAAAAAGAGAATTGGCCTTATCGGCTTAGGAGATATTGCGCAAAAAGTGTATCTACCGTTGCTGTCCGTAAATGAGCAGGTAGAGCTTGTAGGTATCATGAGCTCTACAGCAGCAACCGTTGAACGAATGAAGACGAAGTATAGGATTCCGTTCGGAACAACGCAGTTGAATGAACTATTAGCCCTTGGTTTGGATGCCGTATTTGTACATAGCCCGACGTCAACGCATTTTGATATTGCGATGGCCTGCATGGCGCAAGGGGTAGCTGTCTATGTAGATAAACCACTTTCGTATACGTGGGCAGAGTCGGTGGAAATGGCATCGTATGCGGAACGAAAAGGCGTACTTCTAGCAGCGGGCTTCAACCGTCGCTATGCGCCGTTATATATCGAGGCGAAGATGTGGTTGCAGGAAGCGGGAGGGTTTGATGTCGTCTCGGCCGTGAAGCATCGTACCAAACTGCAGGGGCATAGCGCCAAAGAGACGCTATATGATGATCTAATCCATATGCTGGACACGTTGCTTTGGTTAGGGGATAGTTCCTACGAAATTAGGGCATCCCATCAACAGGTGGATAATAGTGGCAAGTTGCTGCATGCCTCAGGTACGCTCGGTTTCGGTTCTGCAACTGGCTCATACAGCATGGTGAGATTAGCCGGTGTTGACTTGGAAAAAGTCGAGCTGCACGGCAGCGGCAGATCCGTTGAGGTGACGAATTTGGAGTCAGCAGTCTTCTATGATAAAAATGCCGCTCCGCGCCTGCGCACCTTTGGCAGCTGGGATACCGTGCTGGAGCGCAGGGGCTTCGCTGGCGTTGTTCAGCATTTCTTGCGTTCGCTGGATGATCCGAACGCGTGCGGTATTCGGGCGGATCTTGTGCTGGCTTCGCACGAGTTGGTGGAGAAGTTGTCGGTGTGAGTATTGAGGGAGTGGAAAAGCAGAAATAGCGCCTCAGAAGGGCGCTATTTCTTTGCCATGCGGCATCGAGCAGAAGGATAAGGCACTTTTAAGGCCTTAAAGTACTGTCCGCGAGCGCAGCGATAAGGTCCTTAAAAAAGCTGATCCTAAAAGTAGCAATCTACTTCAGGATCAGCTTTTTTACATGATTGATGCGTCACTCAAACTTATCGTTTTACCCGCAGGTACAGTTCAGAACCGGCTTCCGAGCGGCCAATGCCTCATCCATCCGACTAACGACGGTTGTGTAAGGGGCATTTTTCACCAACTCTGGCGTTTCTTCTGCTTCTTTGGCGATGGCGATCATCGTGTCGATGAAGCTATCTAAGGTTTGCTTGCTTTCGGTTTCTGTCGGTTCGATCATGATGCATTCCTCCACGCTGAGCGGGAAGTAGATCGTTGGTGGATGGTAGCCGAAGTCGAGCAGTCTTTTGGCAATATCGAGTGTACGTACACCTAGCTTCTTCTGGCGATTCCCAGATAGCACGAATTCGTGCTTACAGAAGCGGGGATGCGGTACGTCGAAATAAGGTGTTAACCGAGCTAGCATATAGTTGGCGTTCAGTACAGCGTATTCGGATACTTTGCGCAAACCCTCAGGACCTAGTGTACGAATATACGTGTAAGCACGAACAAGAATGCCGAAGTTGCCGTAAAAGCCTTTGACGCGACCAATGGACTGCGGATAATTGTAGTCGAAGTAGAAGCTATTATCCTCCCGTTTGGCAACAAGCGGTGTCGGCAGAAAAGGAATCAGCCGTTCTTTAACGCCGACAGGACCAGCGCCAGGGCCGCCGCCGCCGTGCGGTGTGCTCATGGTTTTGTGCAGGTTAAGATGGACAACATCGAAGCCCATGTCTCCTGGCCGCGTGATGCCCATAATGGCATTCGCGTTTGCGCCGTCATAGTAGAGCAGCCCGCCTGCAGCATGCACGATTTCGGCGATCTCGACGATTTGTTCTTCGAACAAACCGAGTGTGTTCGGGTTTGTGAGCATGAGCGCGGCTGTATCTGTACCGACGGCACGGCGTAATTCTTCGAGATTCACGAGGCCGCGCTCATCGGATTTGATCGTGACGGTTTGGAAGCCAGCGACCGTCGCACTCGCAGGATTCGTGCCATGCGCGGAATCTGGACAGATGACTTTGGTACGGTGCTCACCACGGCTTTCGTGATAGGCGCGGATCATCATGAGCCCCGTCCACTCGCCATGTGCACCAGCTGCCGGCTGTAAGGTTACCCGATCCATTCCGGTGATCGCTTCAAGATCGTGTTGGAGATTGTACAGCAGCTCCATGGCACCTTGTATCGATTCCTCCGGCTGATACGGATGAATATGAGCAAAGCCGGGGAAGCGGGCGACGTCTTCGTTGATTTTGGGATTATATTTCATCGTACACGAGCCTAATGGATAGAAGCCATTATCCACACCGAAGTTGCGACGAGAAAGCGCCGTGTAGTGGCGGATGACATCGACTTCATACACTTCGGGCAGGTCAGGTTCGACTTGTCGCAGGAATTTAGCTGGCAAAAGCTCACCAATATTCACTTCTGGAACATCCGAGTCTGGTAAGGAATAAGCGACACGCCCTGGATGGCTCATTTCAAAAATGAGTGCTTTTTCGTTGTTCATACGAGTTCCTCCAATGCAGCTGCGAAGGCATCAATATCTTCGCGTGTTCGTTGCTCGGTGACGGCGATTAGCATATGGCCAGCTAGTTCTGGATAGTCGCGGCCGAGGTCGTAGCCGCCGATGATTTGGCGCTGAAGGAGCTGACGATTCAGCTCCTCGATGTTCGTGCCGTCTGGCAGCTTGACGGTAAATTCATTGAAGTAGCTGCCGGTGAATGGCAGCTCTAACTTAGGTGACGCGGCAAGACGATTTGCCGCGTAGTGCGCTTTACGGACGTTCAGCGTGCCGACGTCCTGAATGCCTTGCTTGCCCATCGTGGACAAGTACACGGATGCGCAAAGCGCGAGCAGCGCTTGGTTGGAGCAGATGTTCGACGTGGCTTTTTCACGTCGGATATGCTGCTCCCGCGCTTGGAGCGTAAGCACGAAACCGCGCTTGCCATCGCGGTCCACGGTTTGGCCCACGATGCGCCCCGGCATGCGGCGCATCCAGCTCTCCGCGACGGCGAAGTAGCCGCAGCTCGGTCCTCCCAGCGCAGCTGGGATGCCGAGCGGCTGGCAATCGCCGACGACGATGTCAGCGCCGAGCTTGCCCGGCGCTTCGAGCAGCCCGAGCGTGAGCGGATTGGCGCTCACGACGAGCAGTGCGCCCGCGCCGTGCGCGAGCGGCTCCACAGCCGCGAGATCCTCCAAGCAGCCGAAGAAATTCGGCGATTGGAGGATGACAGCGGCTGCGTCGCTCTCGAGCTTGGACGCGAGATCGTCCAGATCCGTGACACCTTCGGGGGTCACGGAGATCTCGACGACGTCCAAGTTCAGCCCGCGGGCGGTCGTGCGCAAGACGGCGCGCGCCTCCGGGTGCACCGCGCGGGACACGAGCAGACGGCTGCGCTTCGTCGCGCCGCTGGCTAGCGCGCCGGCTTCGGCCAACGCGGTTGCGCCATCGTACATCGAGGCGTTCGCTACGGCCATGCCGGTGAGCTCACAGATGTACGACTGAAATTCAAAAATCGCCTGCAATTCCCCCTGGCTAATCTCCGGTTGATAAGGCGTATACGCGGTGTAGAACTCCGAGCGTGAAATAACATGATTGATCACCACCGGAAGGTGATGATCATAGATGCCAGCGCCGAGGAAGCTGGCGTAGCGCTGAAAATCCGCATTGCGCCCCGCCAACTCGCGCATATATCGGAGTAATCCCTGTTCGCTGAGCGCATTCCCCACTTGCAGTTCACCTTGAAACCGCACCTGCTGCGGAATATCACTAAACATATCTTCCATCGAGGAGATGCCGATTGTATCCAGCATTTCCTTTTGATCCTGCTCCGTAATAGGCAAATAACGATGTTTCATATCCGAAAATGCTCCTTCCAACCCGAATTCGGGGATTATTTCTTTTTATGAAAAGGGGTAGATACGACTGTAGCTTTCACTTGTGAGCCTCTGATCTCAACGAGTACTTCCGTACCTAGAGCGCTATACGCGGAGTCGATTAAAGCTAAGCCCACATTCGTTTTGTACGTTGGAGACTGTGTGCCTGTTGTTACCTCACCAATCTGTTTACCTTCGGCGTATACAGCATAATGCGGACGAGGAATGCCGCGTTCTTGCATTTCAATGCCAACGAGCTTACGTGGAACTCCATGTGTTTTTTGCTCGAGCAGGGCATCCCGACCTATGAAATCACCTTTATTCAACTTTACAAAAAAGGAAAGGCCCGCCTCCAGCGGCGAAATCTCCGAGGATAGCTCCTGCCCATAAAGGGGAAGTCGCGCTTCGAATCGAAGCGTATCTCTAGCACCTAATCCTGTGGGGATGAGTCCATGCTCGGTTCCTGCCTCCAGCAGTTCCCGCCATAGGGGGATGGCATCCTTTTGATCGACGTAAAGCTCGAAACCATCTTCACCTGTATACCCTGTACGGGAAAGCAGCGCTTTCACATCTCCAACTTTTACCTCATGAAGGAAATGGAAGCTTTTTAACGTCTCAATCGGTGCGTCGGTCAATTTAGCCAAAATGTCTAGGGCCCGAGGTCCTTGCAATGCTAACAAGGCAGTCTCATCGGAAATGTTGGTCAGCTCGACTTGACCTGTCAGGTGCTGCTGCAGCCAAGCGATATCTTTCTCAATGTTGGAGGCATTGATAACGAGCATGTAATCATCGTCGCTGAACTTGTAAACGAGCAGATCATCAACCACACCGCCATTTGGATAGCATAGGAGGCTATACTGGCACTGTCCTTCTACCAGTTTGGACACATCGTTCGTCGTGACGTGTTGTACAAAAGCGAAAGCATCCGGGCCTTGGACACGTACTTCACCCATATGCGACACATCAAAAAGCCCCGCCTGCCCCCTGACAGCATCATGCTCTTTTTGAATGCCAGTGAACTGTACGGGCAGCTCCCAACCTCCAAAATCAATGATTCGCGCGCCATACTCCGCGTAAATCGGGAAAAGCGGTGTTCGTTTCAGCATGCATATAACCTCACCTTCAATCGAGTGATTTTCCGTTGGTATTATTTCCGGAAACGCAAAAAAAGAGCAAAAGGTATGCAACACAAACATACCTTTTGCCCCTGTCCTTTGTACCTGAGAGTTGCCTAGAACGGATGAACTCATATGCTCAAACGTTAAGTTTCCCCTTGGGTGTCCGATTTCTCGTGATTAACGAGTGTTCGAAGCTCTCCAGAGTCGCGTCCGATACAGGTCCTTTTGCCTGAGAGATTCACCACATTGGGCTTACTCCTTCGGCGCTGCCAACATTCTCCGCAGTCTCTCCCTGTATCCTCATTCGCCAATATTTAATTAGCCTACTTATCCTCATTATGAGCCTAAATCGGTATGAATTGTCAACAGTAACTTTTAGGTTCGAAGGTAGTCAGCCGCCTGTTTCAGTAGAAATTGTACCCTCCACGATGTCCGTCTTGACTTTGATGTTCTCTGTAGATTAAGCTATAAGCAAAATTTGTAAGTAAGTGAGGCGTGGACTGATGAGTAACGTACAAGCCAATTTGTTATACACCAAAGAGCATGAGTGGGTAGAGAAGCTATCGGATAGGGTGGTTCGCATAGGGATTACCGATTTTGCACAAGATCAATTGGGGGATATTGTATTCGTGGAGCTTCCGAAGGTAGGTGCTTCTGTTACGGCGAATGAGAGTATTGGCAGCGTGGAATCGGTCAAAACGGTTTCGGACATTTTCTGCCCAGTATCAGGCAAAGTAACGGCTGTAAACAGCACGCTGGAAGGCTCACCTGAGCTCGTAAACAATGCGTCTTTTGGTGAAGGCTGGATGGTTGAGGTTGAAATCTCAGGACCAGAAGCATTGGAAGGCTTATTAAGCGCTGCGGAATACGGCTCCTATATCGGTAACGACTAAGGTTTGAAGAAGTAGAACAGATGGAGGGTGTTCCATGCAATTTGGGCAAAAGCAACCGCAGGATCCGAGTGATCGTGTTCCTCCTGGGCAAACGCTGACACAAGGCTGGCCTGTGCTGCACTATGGGTCCGTGCCCTACTACAACGACATGAGCGAATGGGATTTACGTTTGTTTGGATTGGTGGAGGAAGAGCTCACCATTCCGTATAAGGATTTCATGGCGCTACCGCGTAAGGAGTTTGCTAACGATATCCATTGTGTCACCACATGGTCCAAGCTGGATAATGTGTGGGAGGGCATTGCTGTGTCTGAACTCATGAGTAAAGTGAAGCTGAAGCCAGAAGCAACCCATGTGATGCTGCATGCCGAGCATGGATGGACGACGAATCTTCCACTGGCAGATTTCCTGTTGGAGACGTCCTTTCTGGGCATCCGGCATAATGGCGTGCTGCTGACACCTGACCACGGAGCACCCGTAAGGATGGTGGTTCCGCATCTCTATTTCTGGAAAAGCGCCAAATGGCTGCGAGGCATCGAGTTCATGGCGAAGGATAAGCCGGGTTTCTGGGAGAGGAATGGTTACCATATGTACGGAGATCCCTTCAAGGAACAGAGGTACGATTTTGATTAACGGTTCAAAAACTTAAGTGGCATTTAATAATTATTTGCGACACTCCGAGTGACATACCGGAAATGAATAACCCCTACCCTATGGCGCTAACCTGAGTGGGGTTATTTTCTTTTCACATAGGTTAAAAGTGCGAGAATAAACATCCCGAACAGTATTAACTCATGAAATGAAAATGACATAGGCATTACCTCCTTTCTGGAGGATGCCGACCACCCAAGTTCAGTTGTAAGAGAGAATTATACTTTGAAGCCTATCATCGATAGGTTTTTTTTCATTTTTAGGAATAATCAGGAAGTTTCATGGGATGCACTTCCACTCTCCAATTTAGCCTTCTCCCTGTACGCTGTTGGCGAAATACCAATGGTCCGCTTGAACATGCGCGAGAACATGAGGGCGTCTGGGTAGCCCACGGAATGAGCAATTTCCGCGATGCCAAGAAGCTGCCTGCGGAGAAGACGGCAAGCTTTTCTCATCCGAACATCTGTCAAATATCGGTAGGGGGACATGGATAAGCGCTGTTGGAAAAGACGGCACAAGTATTTGGTGTCTAGCCCGACATGGTCAGCGATTTCGTGTAGACCGATACGTTCGGCATAGCGGGTGTTCATATAGGAAACAGCATTACGTACATGGTGTCCGACATCTGCTCTAAGTGGGGGCGTATCGTCCGGTATGGCCAGTGTCCCAAATATTTGGTACAGCAGAGCGGTCAGAAGGAGCTCCTTAGCTGGTTCCTTGCGCAGGCTCATTAAATTGCCAAAAAGAGATTCAACGGGCAATGACGAGTCAGCGGTCCGAACAGGGGACAGGGCAGTAAATCCGGCCATTTCGACCACACGAGTGGCTAATGTCCCAACAAAGCCGAACCAAGAGTAGCTCCAAGGCTCAACCGAATCGGCGCGATACGTGTGGACGGTGTCTGGCATAACGAGAAACAGTTCTCCAGCGCCGAGCGGTTCTGTTCGGCCTCCCGTCGAGTAAGTGCCATATCCGCTGTGAATGTAATGAAGAATGTACATATCTCTTACGCTGGGCCCGAATGTCATGTTTGGCAGGCAACTTTGCGTGCCGACTTCGAGCACCGCAAGATCGGTTAGACCGATCGGTTCCGTATACATAAATTCCACGTGTGCTTCCGCCTCTTCCTCAAATAGAGAAGATATGCCATAAGATGGGGAACTCTGGCTATTTTGATTATAAAGGATGAACACTACAATTTACAGTAGGAGGGATATACAAATGGAGTATACTACATTCGGCCGCACCGGACTTCGCGTATCGAAACTCGGGCTTGGCGGCGCACCCCTTGGAGGGGTTTTTGGACCTGCGGATGAACAAGGCGTCGAGAAGATGATCCATGAGGCTTTGGACAGCGGCATCAATTTTATCGACACGGCACCGAGCTACGGCAGAGGTGAGTCGGAGTGCCGAATCGGCAAGGCGCTGATCGGCGGCAGAAGAAACGAGGTCGTGCTGGCATCGAAAGCAGTAGGTCCAGGAGAATCGTTTGATTATGCGACGACGATTCGCTCGGTTGAGCATAGTTTGGAGCGGCTTCAAACTGATTGGATTGATTTGCTGCAAATTCACGATGTAGAGCAGGTTCCGTATGAAACGATTGTGAATGAGACGCTTCCTGCCCTGGAGAAGCTGCGGGAGGATGGAAAGATTCGCTATATCGGCGTTTCGACAAGAATATTATCACTTCTGGAGCGATATGCTGGGTTAAATCGGTTTGACAGCATCCAGTTTTATGCGAGATATATGCTGATTGATCATACGGCAAAGGATGACCTGCTCCCGCTCGCGGCAGAGAAGGAAATCGGTGTTATTAACGGCAGTGTGCTCGGACTCGGCCTGCTTGCCGATACACCAGCACCGTTTTTGAGGCCTAACCTCATTGATGAGGCAGCGAAGCGGATGGAGCAACTTACGTTTTTGCGTAAAACAGAGCCGCACGGACTCGTCGAACCAGCCATGCGTTTCAGTCTGTCGCATCCGGCCATTCATGTTACCCTGACGGGAGCTGCCACATCGGAAGTACTGCGTACGAACTTGGCATTTTGCGATGGGCATGGATTGGATCCAGAAGATCTGCAACGGGTATATGCTTTATTTCAGGGCAAAAGTTTATTTCCGGCAGAGAAGGAGGAATCGAAATGAACACAGAAGCAGGTAAGTTGCCAAGGATTGTAGCGGAAGAACGAATGGTTCCACCAGAGTGGGCGCTGCAGGAACAGTGGTTATTTGCTACGCTGAATCAGGCGGCGAAGGAGTTTGTGGCTCGTTACACACAGCCTGATGGAACTCTGATCTGGCAGAAGGAATGGCCTGGTATGGACGGTTCAGATGATCCCTATGAAGGGTTCATGAATCTAGCGCTGCTCTACGTTTTAGGCGGCAGTCGTGAGCTTCACGAAGTATCTCGTAAGATTTGGGAAGGGATTACGTGGCAGTGGACTGAGTATGGGCAAGTTTCCCGAGAATTTGATGCTTACTATGATTGGATGCATCATGGGGAAGGTTATTTATTTCTGTACTTTCTCGGACTTGCTGGTCCTGCAACAAGCAAGGACAAGCAGAGAGCAGTACGTTTTGCCAACATGTATACAGGAGATGACCCGGAAGCTCCGAATTATGATAAAGTGCAAAAGCTTATCCGATCACCATTGAACGGAAGCAAAGGTCCGCGGTTCACGGTGTCGGAGGAGGATTGGGTCACGCATCGCAGCATTCTCGATCACTATCCTGCACCGTATGAAGATATTCCTGGTGTCGATTTTGCGAGCGGCAAGTGCCCATGGTCCAACGATGCAGTCTATCAGAAGATGATTGCGATGATGAATGAGCGAATGAATCGGGGAGATGTCCCGCTGAATTTGAATGCAACCGGACTGATCACGCACGCCTTCATGTATACTGGAGACGCAGCCCTTCGCGATTGGGCAGTCGATTATCTGGCAGCATGGGAAGAACGTACCCGTGCGAACGGAGGCGTTATTCCTGATAATGTCGGACTGTCTGGCTTAATAGGCGAGTACAACGACGGTAAATGGTGGGGAGGCTACTATGGATGGAGATGGCCGCACGGCTTCATGACCATTATTGAGCCACTGACGAACGCGTGTATGAATGCTGTTTTACTTACGGGAGACATGAACCAGCTTGAGCTAGCCCGTTCCCAACTGGATGCCAACTGGGCGCTGAGGCGGGAAGAGAACGGCCAGGTACTCGTGCCGAATAAACACGGGGATAATGGCTGGTACGATTGGCGGAAGGCGCTGCCGAAATATCCGGTCTACTTGTGGACGATGTCCATGGCAGACGAGGATCTAGAGCGGCTAGAACGGATTCCGAAGGATCATGATTGGAATGAAATTAGCGTGCCTGTTGTATCAGGAAGAGACAGTCGAACAGGAAGGGAAACGAAGCACTATATCGGTAATACGGAGCCCTGGTTCCAGTACATTAGAGGGATCAACCCGGACTATCCGAAGCGGATACTTGCCGCCAATATGGAGCTGGTCGGTCGGCAGTTGGAGAAAATGCGCTCGGACAAAGGCGACCCGCATGGGTGGAAAAGCGACTTTGCTGACGGTGACTTCTCAAACATCCATATCTGGCAAGAGATGTGCCCGATATATTTCGAGTCACTTGTACAACTGACACTAGGGGGACCAATGCACATATCGCACGGTGGCCTGCAGCATGCGCGGGTGCGCTACTTTGATTCACAGGAGAAACGGCCAGGTCTTCCACAAGGTGTATCTGCTTTAGTGGAGGCGCTTACAACGGACAGTGTGACGCTGCAGCTCTGCAACACGAGTTTGTTTGATGAACGCGAGGTCGTTATTCAAGCAGGAAGTTTCGGAGAACACGAGTTTACCAGTGCCCATCAAATGGACGGAGATGACTGCGCTGTACCGGGCTCGCACATAGAGCTCGATGGCAAATGGCTGGCGGTTCATCTAAAGCGAGGCTCTGGCATTAGGCTGAAGCTCGGCATGAAGCGTTACGTCAATCCGCCGAGCTATGAGATGCCGTGGACGAACCCATATGCCGCTGATCTGCTGGTAGGGCGTAGGGAAGATGGGGATGCGTCATGTACGTAGACAGTCATGTTCATTTTTGGAAGCCATCGCACATTGATTATGGCTGGTTGAAACCCGAGAATGAGCTGCTCTATCGGGACTACCTGCCAGAGCAGTTGCTTACGGAGCTGGTCGCCTACAATGTTAAAGGGCTTGTAGCCGTTCAGGCCGCCTTTAAGGGGGAGGAAGCGGCATTTCTGCTGGAGCTAGCGCAGACCTGGCCAGTTATATCCGGTGTGAGCGGAGGACTCGATCCGTTTGTGGATCTTTTTCATGAGCAGCTGGAATCTTTGAAGGCCAACTCGCGCTTTACCGGCATTCGATTAAACGGCAGCGCATTTCGCTCTGATCGGTCGGAGAGCGACCAGAACAAGCTGCGGTCGGTACTCGCTGCGCTGATGCAGGCTGATCTCACGCTGGATCTGCTCGTACAGCCCGATGACCTTGCAGATGTGGCATCGTATTTAGAAGAGCTGCCGCAGCGTAAGTTGGTCGTCAACCATCTGGGCTGTCCAAACATTCGGGAGCAGCAAATGGAACCGTGGCGAACAGGCATGGAGCGGCTATCCAGACTTCCGGGCGTGGCGGTTAAGCTGTCCGGGATGATCACGATGGCAGGCGGATTCCATCCTGAGAGACTTCGGCCTTACATTGATCAGTTGCTTCAGATGTTCGGCAGTGAACGGCTGCTGTTTGGCAGTGATTGGCCGGTCGCCTTGCAGGCAGGCGGCTATAGGGACGTCATCGACTTGTTCGAGGCGGTACTTCCTGATGACCTTACGGAGGAGGAGAAGGGAATGATTCGTTCGGGCAACGCCGGTCGATTCTACCCGATACTGACATGATGAGAAGGATGTATAGGGCGCAGACGAAAGTTGGCTGCGAAGTGGGCTTCGCGCTCGCGTTAGCCGAAGCAGCCGCAAGCTGGCAGCGCGAACTTCGGGGGCAGGATGTAGTGAGTTGCTCGATTTTCGCGAAGGGAAGCGGTATATTTCTTTATTTTGAAACGACGGGCGAAGAGTGCGAATGGGAATGGCCAACAACATGCAAGCCGTTGCTAGAGACATGGCCGGGCAGTTTTGGAGGTGAGCAGCGATTTGCCGTTCCGATGCTCGATATCTTCCACGATGGTGAGCCGGAGATGAAAGAAGCCGGACGAAGAGGTGAGCGAGTTGGTAGCCTTGCACGATTGAGACCGTCGAAGTACAGCAGCTACATCTTCTATCATTACGCTATGCAGGAGGAGAAACCGAGCTGTTTTAATCCAACCTATCTCATCGGAGTGCATGAGGAACTGATCTTCTCTTATCATGAACGTCCGGCGCCCAATTTTGAGCAAGGGGCGACGCGAATGACATGGCCTGCACCGATTACGCCAGAGAACTGGCATGACGTGATGCAGCCGCATTTTATCCCTTGGTCGGAGAGCGAGCAGGGACCTATCTTGTGGGAAACGATGGACACAATTTTGACCTTTTAATCATTAAAGCCTTGTATCGTCAAAAAGCCAACCGAGCTCCTAAAGAGAGTAGGCTGGCTTCTTTGCATTCTTACTTTTCCGAATCTTCCATACCACCCGCCGGTACCTGTTCTACCGTCTGTAATAGACGGTATTGCCCTGGCGTACTCCCCATCCGCGACTTAAACAGCTTGCTGAAATAGCTGACGTTGGCATAGCCAATTTCACGGCAAATGTCCTCCAGCGAATATTTGGGCTGCTTCAGCAGCTCACAAGCCCGTTTGATTCGCAAATGAATCAAATGGTCGTTGATCGTTGTGCCCGTCGTTTCCTTAAAAATGCGGCTCAAAAAGGACGTGCTTCGCTGCACGTGCCCGGCAACGGTCTCGATTGTGATGTTGTTATTATAGTTCTTTTCCATAAATTCGGTAGCGAGCTGCAAGGTCATATCGTTCAGTTTCAACCGCTTCTCTCGATTGTGGGCAATGATTTGAGTGCACATCTCCATCAAGCGTGCCTCCATATCACGAAGTGTTTGGATACCTGACAGGACGAACGGCCGATCGCCGAGTACGGCGGTCATATCTCCGCCGGTTTGCACCAGTGTTTTTACGATTTCCCCGCTTACTTGAAAGAAGAGCTGTTGCACGTTGGCTTTCCCAAGCCTGCGGGTGGTCACTTCTTGCGTAATACGGCTGATCGTGTCCACACACTCCTCCTCGTTCAGCTGAAGTAGTGCCTGAAGCAGCTTTGTCTCTAGCTCATAAGGGTAATAATAGGTATCTTCATCCTGCTTCCAGGAACTAACGATGGTATAGGGGACGATTTCGCCTTTGCCGACATACATTTTCAGATTGAGGGCTTCGACCGATTCTTCATAGGCGGTTTGAGCAGAAGACACACCCGTGTGGATGCGGCTAATTCCAATCGTTGCAGTGATGCTGTAACGGCTCTCCAGATTAAACTGTAGTTTTCTCGCAAGCTCAATTGGAAAATCATCTTGATTAGCTGGGACAGCAAGAATGATGATGATGCGTTCATCGTCCTTGGCGAAGATTTCGCCGTCGATTTCGGGTCCGAGTTCTTCAATTAAGCCATATTGAAATAGGTGAAAATGGAGATTGCCAGTCGAGTCATTCAGCAGGGATTGTTCCTCTAGCTCGATCGTTAGGATGGCAAATCGTTCAAAATTCAACTTTAATCCCAAAAGCTCCGCTGCATCCTTCTCCTGACCACTGGTTTGCTGGGAAATCGCCCGCCCCTTCATGAGGTCGCTCAAATATTTCTCCTTGATCGCTGAACGGTTGTCGCCAAGCAATGTTTCTACCCGTTCCTTCTCGCTAAGGATCGTTTCCCGGCTATGACGAAGCCGTTCGAATGCTTGCTGGATGAAGCTTGCTTCGTCGGCGGCCGGCAATGAGGCATCAGGGTTTACTCTTTCGCTGCCGCTAATATAGGTGAGAACACTTTTAAGTGGCCGGTATAGTCGCTGTGAGATGTAGATCAGCAGCAAAATGGCAACAGTGACGTAAAGAGCAGACACGGCGGCTACGATCATTTTAATACGGCCTAGACCCTCAAGCAGTACAGATCGTTTGGTTAAATTAACAAACTTCCACCCTGTCACATTAGAGGTTGTGTACGTCACAATCCACTGGCGATCATCAACGTAGGAGCCGCTTCCTGGAGCGGAAAGCACGCTAGGATTAAACTTCCCGATCAGGGCTGCTGCTTCTTCCGTTTCACTGTAGAGCGGTTCGCCTTGAGACCCGAGGACTAGTGTCAGGCCTTTTTTATTATGATAATGGCTCAAATATTCTTTAAAGAGAAGGTCGAGCTTTAAATTGATGACAATGGCCCCATCAACAGGACCAATGAGCGGCATTTTTTGCATTAAACTGGTGGCAAGCAGCCCTTTTACCGCACTGCCAGGACGATTGGTAAGCCATACCGTTCGGTTCGCGGTTTCTTCATTCATGACCGTCAGCCAAGAACGATCGGTGAACGAAGATAGCGGGGACATTTTCATATCAGAACGGGAGGTCAGTACGAGATCGAGCTTATTATAGACGAGATAAATGGAGTCGATATAAGGACTTAGTTTTTGCTGCTCCTCTAGGAACCTCGTCAAGTCAATGAGGGAAGACACACTGAGTTTATCGTTGATTTTATGAACCAAGTAGGATTGGGTCATGACCATGCTGGAGGCGATGTTCTGTATCGCAAGAAGTTCTTTATGAATCAGTTCTCGCTGCTGTTCCATAATGGATTGATTATATTCAATCGAATTCTGAATGCTGGTATCGGCAGAAATCGTATAGGTAACCGAGGAAATGAGGATGACGGTAACAACGATAATGGCTGTCATAGATAACAGCAGCTTGACGAATAGCGATCGGTTGCGAATCACTTGAAGACTAGGCATCCAGACCCTCCTTTCGAAGTGTTAGCGTTTTCAAGATTAGGTGGATGAAGCACTCGGCACGAAGAAAATTATAGCACAGAATGAAGAAGGGGGAAGCTGAGAGGCGAAAAACATACGAAAAACCGAATAACATAACGCTATAAAAACAGCCACGGAAAGGAATAACATAACAAAAATCGAATGAGATCATTGTGTAGTTGTGTGCCACGGGATATCGTAAAAGATGTAACCGTTCCCAATTCCCGGCCGGGGTAGAGCGCGTTAAGGAACGGAAATCATGATGTGAAGCAGGGGGAATTTATTTTGCCTATCTATAAAATGAAACCAGTCGCACTCACCGTATTAGCAGCCAGCATGGCCGCAAGCGTACTTAGTGGATGTTCCACAGAAAATAAAACAACTTCCGAATCGAGTCAACCGAGTAGTACTGCTTCTGCAAAGCCAATTGAAATTACGTGGGGCATTCAATTCCAAGCGCCGGCAGTCGTTGCCGATACGCCAGTACAGAAGTGGCTTGAACAGAAATTCAATATCAAAATCAAACCTGTCAAAGTGACTGATGCCAGTATCGCTTCCGGTGACGTACCAGATGTGTTCATGCTGGGTGATCCATCCAATGTATCTGCCTATCAAGCGCAAGGTGTTCTGATGGACCTGGATCCGAACATGGTGAAAGAGAAAATGCCTGAATACTATAAAGATGTCGAGCAGTCGAAGGCGCTGTTCCAGACGGTAACGTTTAGTGACAAGCTCTGGGCAGTCCCGATGTTTATTGATTTGAAACCTTATGACCTTACGATGTTGTGGCGCAAAGACTGGCTCGACAAAGTCGGTATCACGAAGCTTCCAGAGACACTGGATGAATTCGAGCAGGCGGCTTATGCTTTCGCGAAGAAAGACCCCGATGGTAACGGCAAGAACGACACCTACGGTTTGACCGGCACGGCGACGTCGACGTGGTCGACGGGCTTCTACTCCATATTTGGCGCATTTGGTGTACAACCAACCATGTGGCACGAAAAACAAGGTCAGATTATGAACGGTTCCGTTATGCCAGAAGCAAAGGCTGCTCTTGAGAAGCTGCGTAAATGGTATGCTGACGGCGTGATCGATCCGGAATATATTACGGATACACAAGATTCGTACCGCAAGAAGCTCTATAACAGTCGGATTGGTGTGATTGAAGAGCAAGTCGGAAAAGCTGCGCTGGCTGATGGTGCGACAAATATAGCGATGAAAGACATCAATCCGAATGCGAAGCTTCAACTGGGTAAAAATCCGAAGGGACCTGGCGGCAGCGGCAGCTGGGATTGGGGAGTAAAAAGTAATTACATTGTGCTTGGCAACAAGGTGAAGAATGATCCAGCTAAGCTGAACAAAATTTTTGAAATACTGCGAGCAGAAAGCAGTGACGAAGAAACGATCAATATGACGACCTTAGGCGTCAAAGGAACGCAATGGGATTTTGCAGCTAGCGGAGCAACTTCTGGCGCAACGAAAATTTTAACGGGCTTCGAAAAGCAGGAACAACGTGATGCAGTTGGCATCCGGTTGTTCTCCCTTGGCAATATCACGACTCGAGCTTATCGAGATAAATATTCCAATCCTCAGATGAACGAAGCCGTTCGTACGTATTCTTCTGCGCCGAACCAGACGGATGCACTGTTATTCGCTGCGCTTCCATCCGATGGCAAATATAAAAAAGATTTGACGGCACTGACGCAAAAATATTTTGCGCAAATCATCAGTGGAGAAGTGCCGCTTAGCGATTTCGATAAGTATGTGGCAGAGTGGAAAGCTAAGGGTGGAGACGAATTAACCAAAGAAGCCAATGAGATGTACCAAAAGCAGTTTAAAAAATAATCAGCTTAAGAAGCGAATCCATATCCTCGGCTGCAAGCCATGCGCTGATGCCGAGGGAGGGATCGCAACTGGCCCTGAGGAAGTGCACATGACATGAAGATGATTATGAAAAATAGGGAGCTGTTTGCGCTCTATTTGTTTGCTTTTGCCTTTTTTCTCGTATTCAAATATGGCCCGATCTACGGTGTACTGATCGCTTTCAAGGATTTTCGCGTTGTCGACGGGATATGGGGCAGTCCATGGGTGGGTTTTAAGCATTTTGAGGCGCTATTTCATTCGGCCGATTTCTACCGCTTGCTGAGTAATACGCTGCTGCTAAATCTCTATTTGCTGCTGTTCGCCTTTCCCGCACCGATCGTGTTGGCGCTCCTGCTGAATGAAATTAGATCTCGATTTTTTCAGCGCTTCGTGCAGATGACGATGTATCTGCCGCATTTCGTTTCTTGGGTCATTATGTCCGGTCTTGTCATTTACTTCCTGTCGCCGACCACGGGCATTGTGGCTGAGATGGTCAGTTGGTTCGGTGGGAAACCGGTCTTTTATATGGGGCATAAGGAGTATTTTCGCTCTATTGTAGTTGGTTCAGCCATATTGAAGGATATCGGCTGGGGATCGATTATTTATTTTGCTGCCCTGTCGGGCATTAACCCGGAACTGCATGAGTCAGCAACCATGGATGGTGCAAATCGCTGGCAGCGTTTGTTTCATATTAATATTCCGTCGATTATGCCAACCATTGCAATTATGTTCATTCTCAGCCTAGGCGGCTTCTTGAGCGCAAATTTTGAACAAATTATCAACCTGCTCAATCCTGTCACCTTTGACACGGGAGATGTCATTGACACTTACGTCTATCGCGTTGGACTACAGCAATTTCAATACAGTTATACGGCTGCGATTGGCTTGTTCAAGTCTTTAGTAGGATTGTTGCTGATTCTGGGGGCTAACTTCACGGTGCGCAGACTAAGCAAGGGAGAGAGCGGCTTATGGTAGGAGGATTCGCAACATGAGAAATGGAAACTGGCAGGATCGATTAAGCGTTAGCCTCATTTATATTGTACTTGGCGTACTTGCCATTATTGTCGTCTACCCTTTTATTCACGTGTTGTCAGTATCGCTAAGTGGAAGGGGAGAGGCGCTCCGCAGCGGCTTTCACTGGATTCCGAGGGATCTGACCTTGACGCCATACAAGGAACTGTTGACTTACCCATTCATCTGGAAAGGGTACGGCAATACGCTGTTCCGCATGGTCGTTGGCACAGCGCTTACCCTGATCGTCACCATATGCGCTGCTTATCCGCTCTCTCGCAATGAAATGCCCTGGAAGCGCGTATTGGTACTGCTCCTGCTCTTTACCATGATCTTCGACGGTGGGATCGTGCCAAACTATTTGCTTATAAAGGAGCTGCATCTGCTGAATACGCGGTGGGTCTACGTGCTGCCTCATGCGGCGAACGCATTCCAGGTGCTAGTCATGATCTCGTTCTTCCGCTCGATTCCTGATGCGCTCATTGAAGCAGCACGGATTGACGGAGCGCGTGATCTACGAATTCTCATTCGCATCATTTTGCCGCTGTCGGTCCCTGTTCTGGTTACGATTGGACTTTGGTCGCTTGTGTATCACATTAATGCGTTTATGGATAATTTGTTGTATGTGACTGATCAATCCAAATTCGTGTTACAGCAAATTGTCCGGCAAATTCTAATTGAGAATAGGCTCGATCCGTTTACGACGGCTGTGAATGAGGTTCCGCCTGCGCCTGAGAGCTTGAAGATGGCAGCGGTCATTGTATCCGCTCTTCCCGTGTTGGTCATGTATCCATTTCTGCTACGTTACTTTGAGAAAGGTACAATGATTGGTTCGGTAAAGGGATAGCATATAGAATGGAAAGGATGAGACCGCATGCGATTTCGTCAGGTGCATCTTGATTTTCACACTTCGGAAGCTATAGCGCCGATCGGATCACGTTTTGATAAGGGGCAGTTTCAGGAAATGCTTAAGCTTGGTCATGTGGATTCCGTTACGATTTTCGCCAAATGCCATCACGGCTGGGCTTATCATCCGTCGGATGCGAACGAAATCCATCCTGGGCTGAGCTTTGACTTACTTGCGGCCATGATTGAGGCGGCACATGACATTGGTGTGAAGACACCCGTGTACCTATCGGCTGGCTTGGATGAAAAATTGGTAAGACGTCACCCAGAATGGCTCATCCGTGATGAGAACGACCAAACGAATTGGGTCAAAGGATTTATGCTGCCAGGCTATCACCAATTTTGCTTAAACTCTCCCTATCTGGCAATCTTGATTGAGCAGATTCGGGAAGTCGTGTCCCGATATGATCTAGACGGTCTGTTTTTTGACATAGTAGGTATACGAAAGTGCTACTGTCATAGCTGTGTGGAGAGCGTGCGCCAGCAAGGACAGGATCCGCGGGATGAGAAGGCAATGCGAAAGCTCTGGGAGACAACCTACGTGAATTATACGACGAAGGTGAAGGAAACGGTTCAATCGATCAAGCCAGGACTGCCGATCTTCCACAATGGCGGACACATTGCGCGAGGTCGACGCGATCTGATTGCTATGAACACACATTTAGAACTGGAATCGCTGCCTACAGGTGGATGGGGCTATGATCACTTTCCGCTGTCGGCTAGGTATGCGCAACCGCTTGGTGTCGATTTTCTCGGTATGACGGGAAAATTCCATACGTCTTGGGGAGAATTCGGTGGCTATAAGCACCCGAACGCACTCCGTTATGAAGCTGCGCTCAGCATAGCCAATGGCGCCCGCTGCTCGATTGGCGATCAGCTTCATCCTGACGGTCATATGGATGAAGCGACCTACGCACTGATTGGCGAGGCATATCGTGAGGTCGAGGCCAAGGAGGCATGGTGCGTAAAGGCGATGAATGTTGCAGATGTGGCCCTGCTGACATTGGAAGCAACCGGTTTGCATCCCAAGGCCAATGTGTCTACATCGGATTCGGACGCAGGGGCAGTACGCATGCTGCTTGAAGGCAAATTCCTATTCGATGTGATCGATCAGGATAATGATTTTACAGCTTATAAGGTGCTAATTTTACCGGATTACGTAGCAGTGGATGATAAGCTACAGAACAAATTGGCGCAATTCCTCCTGCAAGGCGGTAAAGTTCTCGCAACGGGCTGGTCCTGCCTTAATCTGGAGGGCACTCAATTTGCCATCGACCTTGGGGTGCGGCATGTAGGGTTAAATCCATATCGCCCCGACTATTTTCGTCCGCTGTTCAATCTTGGAAGCTGTAGAGAAGCCTCTTACATTTTCTATTCACAGGGGCAGAAAATCGAAATTGCGGGCGGAACTGAGCTTGCACACCGTGAAAATCCTTATTTTAACCGCGATCTGTTTACTTTCTGCTCGCACCAGCATACGCCAAGCAGCTATGAATATGGAGGACCGGGTATGGTGGAAAGCAAAAGTGGTATTTATATCGCGTGGAACATATTTGAAGATTATGCGACCAAAGGCAGCCTCATATTGAAAGAAGCAGTGCTATATGCATTGGATCGCCTTCTCTTAGACAAGACGTTGCAAACCAACCTCCCAGCGCAAGGCATCGTCACCCTGCAGAATCAACAGGATGAGCATCGTCTGGTTAATCATTTGTTATACGCAACCCCAATCCGCAGAGGGAAAAACATCGAAGTCATTGAGGATATTGTTACCATCTATGATGTGCAGGTTGCTGTTCGTACATCTAACCACGTAAAGAACGTATATATGGCACCGCAGATGACCTCGCTCACATTCAGGTATGAGGATCAGACGGTTTACTACACAGTACCTAGTCTAGAGTGCCACCAGATGGTTGTCATCGAGTATGAAGTCGCCAAGAAAGAAGAACAGGTTTATTAGGACCTGTTCTTCTTTATGTTCATAAGGTTATCTATCCACCCCGCAAGTGACCAATAGGCACTCTAATACATACAATGATTTAGAGTTGGAAGGGAGTGGCCGGAGTATGCCTGTCATTATTAATGGAGGTATCAAAATTCTAAATGTCGCTCAGGGCTCCAATGTCCAGATTGGCGATACCTTCGCTGTTAGTCTCACAAGCAGCTCCAAAATCTTTGCAGGAGCCAACTCATTTTCCCCTGGGGACAGCTTTGGAAGTGTTCAGAATGTGCTGAATGGAAGTACAAATACGGTTGATCCTGACCTCGTAGACACGCCGAATAACACGATTTGATGACTGGTTATTGACTTCCATAAATTGGACGACTTTTATGTTGGGATGGACGGTCCTAAAGTGAAGTGGTGCTGCGAAAGATATACGGAACTTGAAACTATTTTAGGGGATAGAGCAGCTTGTTAAAACGAAAAGTGATTTGGATTTATATGAAGAATCTAATATGGTTCCTGCCCATTCTAATACTGATTATAGGGGCTAATCCTTCTATAGCAGGTAGTTTTTGGTGGAAACTCCTTGGTTTTCTGCTCTTTGCGGGGATTGTTGCGCTATGTGTGAGTTCGTGGATTCAAGCGAACCGTGAGCAACGGGAAATCGATGAAAAAAAGCACTTTGATCCTGTTGTACTCCGTCAATTTAATTAAGAATTACTGACCGTCAATGCGCTAAGCAGGGGCGGTTTTTTGGGTATAGGCAGAAAAAGAGTATGTGAAGTACATGAATAAGCAAGGAAAATAAAAAAGCGTGAAGTACCCTGACAATATGTTGTCAGGGTACTTGTTTTATAATAAGGGTATATCTGGAAACAATGATAAAACAATTGAATTGAGGGAGTGTGTGTTGAATGACACAAACAGCTGACCGCATGTATGACTATCATGTATGGGCGAATCAAACGCTGATCAACAGGTTGAAGGAGCTTCCACAGGAGGTCTACCGCCAAGAGATTCAGAGTGTGTTTCCGACTGTTGCGAAAGTGATTGCGCATATCTACCTTACAGATCGCACCTGGTTAGACATTCTTGGAGGTAAAAGTATGAAAGAAGCTATGGCAGCCTCCTGGCAGATAACTGAAGCAACAGAGAGCAAGAGCTTAAATGAGCTAGAGGCCATGTATGGCGAATTGTCGATACAAGGTAAGGCATTTCTTAAGGAGTTGCCTGATTTGGAAAAGAAGATCACACTCGATAATCCCTATGCTGGAGTTCGGGAAACAAGTTTGGCTGAGATCGTTTTACAGATTGTGAATCACGCTACGTATCATCGGGGGAACGTCACGGCCATGCTGCGCCAAATGGGCTATGCTTCCGTCATGACGGAATTCGCGTTGTTCTGGTATGCAGGTGAAGCGCAGCTTACTTAACTGTGTTGATGTTATTTTGTATTGTAAAACATGTTCAGGTGGCTCTAAAAATTGCCGCCACTTTCAGAACTGCTTAAGCATCCAGAATGTGCCCGACCCACGGGCACACTCGCATGCAATCCGCATAATAGATGGATTTTCTGATGTTAATTTGAGCGAAATCAGCTTGAAAATTGATTTAGATGGATTATTTGTAGCTAATTATGAGGGTATTCGATGAGTTGGCCAAAAGTGGGAATATTAACTGCATTAAATCCATCTAATCATAACATTTTAAAAAAATGATCCAAAATAGATGGATAATTTCCATTTAATTACTTCGGCGGCCAGTCGGAGAGACGATCGCGTTATAGGGGAGTTTGCCAGTCGATGAGAAGGTCGAGTGACAGGGGGAGTTTGCCAGTCGAAGAGACGATTGCGTGGAAGGCGAGACAGTCAGTCACTCAGTCCATGCGCCAGTCAGTGTGGTTTGCTTGCGTGCGCGCTGTCGCTCAGTCTGCTGCCAGTCAGCGCTATCTGCCCAGCCCCAAATAAAAAAGCCCTGTCACAAGCGACAGGGCCTTTACTACGTTCTAATTCATCGATGTCCCTTCGGTGAACAGATGGAAAGTCACGCCAAATTTATCCTTCACTTGTCCGTAGGCAGGGCTGAAGAATGCTTCATGCAGATCCATGATGACGGTGCCGCCATCTTTGAGCCCTTCGAAATATCGCTTGGACAAGCTGGCATCCTTCGTTGTAATACAAATCGTCACATGATCTCCCTGTTGAATGGGTTTACCTAGGTCGGAGTCGGAGAACATAATTTGGCTTTCGCCGACTTGCAGCATCGCATGTCCAACGAGCCCTTTATGTTCATCGGCAAGTGGAAATTCAGGGTTGGCAGGCATTTCGCCAAAGGTCTGTTTAAATAGAACTTGAGCATCCAGCGCTTTCTCATAAAAGGCAATAGCTTCAGCGGCAGTACCAGGCAATACTAAATACGGAGTTAAACGAACGGACATCAATAAACAGCTCCTTAGATTGAAGTAGTTGAAGGGGAAAAAGTCTACCTCTTATTATTACCACAATTCCTCTGAAAAATAAAGAACATATGTTCTATTTGCATGGAGATATATAGAAATAGCTGCCCTCCATCTTGAATTTTCCCCATGCCTTCGGCAAGAGACCTATACTATAATATAGTGGATAAAGACTATCTTCTCACACACAGGAAAGGTGCTAACGTCGCCTATGAATAAGCTTGCTATTTGGTCGTGGCTGTCACGTCTGTTCCATTCCTTCTCACTTAAACAACGCATATGGTTTACGTTTGTCATATTAATTACCGTAGGTCTGGTGGCAACAGGGAGCATCGCCTACCTCATCGCGTCCAAGGAAATTCAGCGGAATGCCATGCAATCGAGTCAGGATACCGTGAATCAATCTGCGCAAATCGTCAATGAAAGACTGAAAAATATCGGTACCGCTGTGCGAGCGCTCATGTTCAGTGATGCGTTCAAGCAGCTGATGAAGGATGTCCAGAACAAGGATAGCTCGAGCTACTATAAATCATTAACGGCTTTGCAGTACGTTTTCTCACAAGTGAAATTCAACGATACCATGATTGAGAGTATACTGATTGCCACGCCGATCGGGGATTTCTATCCGACCTCAAGCGTGCGGAATAACGCCAATTCCTTTTATCAATCGGATATGTTTAAGCAGTTTCAGCTCTTGAAGCGAGGGTTCTGGAGCAAGGGGCATGTGGATCCTTTTTTTACGGGGAATCAGCGGGTCATCTCACTAGTTGCCGAAGGTGTGAGCGAAGATTCGTACATGCGTAATGAGCCGACGAATGTGTATGTGGTCATCAATGTGAAGGAAGACGATCTTCGTGATCTTTTTATGGAAAACTTAACGGATTCCAACAAGCACTATTATTTCGTTGATTCGCAAGGTGAAGATATTAATTATGCGGATCGTACGCAAGATAGAGCGTTCATGCAGCGTCCCGATTTTGTGAAACAATTAACTGACGATAGCAAGGGTTCCTTTTTCTATAGCGATTCCGATCGAAAAGACTATCTCGTGAACTATGCTCGTCTGGACGTCAAGGATGACTGGATGATTGTCGGCGTTCAAGCCAAGGATAAACTATTAGCCAAATTGAATGGCATTAAGCAAGCCACGACGTATGTGACGATCGGCTTTATCGTCGTTTCCCTTTTTATTACGAACAATTTAACGCTCTTACTGCTTAAGCCCTTGTTCCGTTTGCAGAAACTGATGAAGCGCGTGGAAGAGAATGATCTGGATGTGCGCTTCGAAAGCGTGTATCAGGATGAAGTGTCACAGGTTGGTTTCCGCTTTAATCGCATGCTAGATGAGATCAAACAGCTTATTGCCGATGTGAAGAATCGGGAACGCGATAAACGAAAAGCGGAGATCAAGGCGTTATCTGCGCAAATGGATCCTCATTTTTTCTACAACACGCTGAATACGATTTACTGTAAATCAGTGCTGGGTGAGAACGATGATGTGAATGAAATGATTTTGGCCTTATCGAATATGTTTCAATTGAGTTTAAGTGGAGGCAGGGATTTGATCACGCTCGCGGATGAGGTGGATCATGTTCGGCAATATTTGGCCATTCAGCAAAAGTCTTATGAGAATTTATTCGTCTTTCAGATGGATGTCGAGCCTGAGCTGCAAGCTTGTCTTGTGCCTAAAATCATGATTCAACCTCTTATTGAAAATAGTATTTTGCATGGCTTCAAGGATATGAAGACCGGTGGCGAAATCCAGCTCACAGCCCGATCGGATGGGGATTGGCTGCATATTACAGTGGAAGATAATGGTCAAGGGCTCGTTCCGGAGCGGCTGCGCCAAAGTATGCTGCATCCTACAACTTCGAAGCATGGCTACGCACTTCGCAATATTTACACGCGACTTCAACTGTACTATGGGACTGAGCAACGTATGGAGATTACGACGAACGCATGGAACGGAGCCCGCATCGATTTGTGGTTACCACGATATGAAAAAGAGGAGGATTTCCATGGATCAACGAGTTAAGCTATGCGTCGTGGACGACATTCGAAGTGTTGTGGATATGATTACGAAGAAGATTCCATGGGCCGATCACGGGATTGAAATCGTAGGCAGCGCGACAGATGGCGAGGAAGGCTTTGCGGTGATTCGCGAAACGAAGCCAGATCTGATTCTAACCGACATTCGTATGCCTAAAATGGACGGCTTGGAAATGACTCGTAATATTATGGAGATTTTGCCGACGAGTAAGGTAATCATTTTAAGTGCCTATACAGACTTTGATTATGCCCAAAAAGCGATCCAATATGGAGCATTGGACTATGTAAAGAAGCCTTTTTCCATTGATCAAATTGTAAAAGCAGTCGTCAAGGCAAAGGAAGTCTGGGAACAAGAGAACCTGAGCCGCAAGCAGCTGATCGGTCTTCAGCAGAAGATTAGGGAAAGCATGCCAGCGCTCCGGCAGGAATACTTATCCCTCCTCGTTAATCATCAAACCAACGAATCTGAATTAGCGCGCCTATCGGACTTTCTGGATATCAATGAGCTGAAGCCGCCTTTTGCGGTGATGACGATTCAAATTGATCAATTTAGTGATAAATATGGCGAAGTGCCTGTGAAAGAGCTAGAGCTTGTTCGTTTTTCGTTGCAAAATATCGTCGAAGAGACGATAGCGTTTAACACGACAGCCGTCGTGTTTCGCGAGGGGCTCAATCGCTACATCTGTATTCTCACTGTTGCGAATCAGGAGCTGCCGATGGCGATTGCCGACCAATGCTGCGCGAACATTGCGCGCCATACCAAATTTACGATATCCATTGGCATCGGCCAATGTGTAAAAACCGTGCAAGAACTGCCGAAGAGCTATCAGCAGTCGCTTAGCGCGTTGTCGTATCATTTTTATACAGGTGGGAATGGTGCTTTTAGCTTTCAAACAGAGGGTGCAGCACTTCCCGTGGAGTGGATTTATACCGAGGATAGTGAGAATGAGTTTTTATTCGCTTTCCGCTCGGGCAATCGAGACGCCTGTGTGGAGTGGGCAGTGACCATTTTTACCGAGATGGGAAAAGTAGCCGTTCTCCCGGAACCAGGTGTCGTAGACCGATTGCTGCAAGGTCTTGCCCTGCGCATGCTGCGCGTGCTGCTGGAGAAATTCCCTCGTCCCAGCCTCGCAGAGTTCGAAGCCAAGACGCTTGAAATCCGAGACAGCGGGGCTGCCATTCTGGAGTATCGCGCTTGGTTTATTGAGCTGTGTGAAATAGGCTGCCGTCTGATTCATCAGGAACGAGCTAGCGAGTCACAGAAGATCATTCACCGTTCAGCGGATTATATCAAAGCGAATTTGGATCTGGATTTGACGCTGGAACACTGTGCGAAGCAGGTGAACTTGAGCTGGGGCTACTACTCGAACCTATTCAAAAAGGTGACAGGGTCGACCTTCCAGCAATTCGTGACGCAGGCGAAAATGGAGCGGGCAAAGTCGATGCTGATTGAGGATTACCAAGTGCAGGAAATTGCACAGCAGCTAGGCTACGAGCATCGGCGTTATTTCAGTGAGGTATTCAAAAAGCAGACAGGGCTCACACCTACCGAATTTAAAGAAATGTCTCTGGGCAAGCCCTCCAAGCCGTGAGGGCTTGCCTGTTTCTTAGGCAGGCGGATGGGTAACAAATATAGAAATATCTGCCCTCGTTCAAGAGTTGACCTCATTATCAGGGCATCGAAATTCTTTTACTATTAGAAGTGTAAACAACAGATTTAAGGGAGGCTTACACATGATGAGAAAATTAGGGACGGTCACATTATCAATCGCACTCGCGGGTAGCTTGGTAGCTTGCAGCTCCACCAAAACCGATACAGGGGCAAACCCAGCGGCGTCCGCGAAAGCATCTGATCAACCAGCAAGCGCGGCTCCTGCCAAGGCAAAAACGAAGCTCGCTTATTGGACAAATGATCGTCACGATATGGACTATATTAAGAGTGTTGTGCAGAAATTCAATGAAACGAATGGCGAAAATATTGAAGTCGAAATTGTCGTCAAAACCGAGGATTTCAATCAAGCGATCGATCTGGCTTTCGCATCGGGACAAGCGCCGGATATCATCCGCGTAAAGGAAAACACCATCCAGCCTTTTGTAGCTAAAGGATACCTCAAACCGATCGATTCCTATGTGAATGATACGCTGAAGAAGAAATTCCCGATTATTGATGATTTCAACCGCATCGGCGGTAAACTGTACAGTCTTCCGAACTACGGCTCGACGCTGCGTCTCGTTTATAACAAAGATCTTTTCGCTAAAGCGGGAATTGCTGCACCTCCGAAAACATTGAAAGAAATGGTCGAAGATGCGAAGAAAATTACTGCGGTTGGTAAGGCGAGTGGCTCCTATGGCTTTGCTCTGAACTTCAAGAGCCCAGACAGTGCGCTTGGTCGTTCGGCAAGGGTAATCGCGGAAGCTAACGGTGTTGGTGGTTTTGGGTTTGATTTCAAAACAGCGAAGTACGATTTCACAGGGTTTAAAGATATCATTCAATCCTTCAAGCAAATGGTCGATGATGGCAGCACTTTGCCAGGGATGGAGTCGCTAGATATTGATCCGCTTCGCGCCCAATTCGCAGAAGGCAAAATCGGGATGTACATCTCCTATTCCTCAGAGCCAGGGGTATACGCAAATCAGTTCCCAGCTAAGATTGAATGGGCAGCAGCGCCTGTTCCAACCACTGACGGTACGATTAAAGGGGCAACTTCCTTCGTAGGCGGTCAATGGTTAGCGATTAGCAACACAACTAAAAATGCGGATCAAGCTTGGAAATTTATGCAGTTCATGTATGCCGACGATGTGTTGAAAACGTATCATGAGAAAGGCTTCGGCTTGTCGATGGTGCCAGCGATTTCGTCCGTAGCGAAGAAGCCTGAGATTAAAGGCATTGATGGCTTCTTGCCAAGCGGAAATGACGGCACATGGCCACTACAGCCAACCGTTACGGTTGAAGGTATGAAATACAATGATGCCTTCTTTAAATATATGATCAGTGGCGGCAACTTGGATCAAATTATCCAAGAATTGAACAAACGCTATAACGATGCGTTGGATAAAGCTGTTGCGAAAGGCGATGTCAAAGTAGCGCCAAATGCAAGCTTTGATCCAATGAAACTGATGATGAAATAAGAGCAATTGAAGAGATCGGAAGCGAGAGTGGAGCTGAAACTCCACTCTCGCGCTCTTCATAGAGATAAATAATTATGGGGTAACATTGGAGGGAATGGGATGAACAGAACACGCCAGATCGGGTTTTCCTATCTATTTTTATTTCCAAGCTTTCTGCTGACCATGGTGCTGGGCGTCTATCCAATTGCTTGGGCGATTCGCTACATGTTCTATGAGTACAAGGGCTTCGGGGCACCGACTTTTATTGGGATTGATAATTTCAGACGACTTTTCCGGGATACGCAGTATTGGGATTCAGTCATCAACACATTCGTTTATGCAGGTGGCAAGCTAATCATAACACTTCCGTTATGCTTACTTCTTGCCGTGATCTTAAATTCAAAGCTGCGTGGACGTAACTTGTTAAGAGCCATCTATTTTATGCCAACGATTATTAGCTCGGCTGTTATGGCTGTTGTATTTTTTGTCATTTTCAACTCGTACAACGGCATTCTTAATCAATATTTATTAAAGTTTCATATCATTTCTGAAAGAATCGATTGGCTTGGACCCAAGCATGCGATGCTGACAACGATTATCATTGCAGTCTGGGGAGCGGTAGGGAACTACATGCTGTTATTCCTAGCTGGTCTTCAAAATATCCCGAATGATGTGTACGAAAGCTCCTCCTTGGATGGTGCGAATAAATGGCAGCAGTTCTGGTATTTAACGATTCCGATGTTAGGTCCGGTGCTTCAAATCGTGATCATGCTCGCGATTATCAATTCCCTCAAAGGGTATGAGAGCATCATGGTTCTTACAGAAGGTGGACCGGTAGGGAAGACGGAAGTCATGTATCTCTATGTGTATAAGCTCTTTTTCCCAACGCCATCGCACGCATTAACTGAGCAACAATTCGGCTACGGCAGTGCGGTAGGCTTCATGACCGCTGTTATTGTCGGCATCATCACGCTTGTCTATCATGGGATGTCGAAGCGCCTAAACAAACTTCAATAGGAAGGAGACTTGGGAATCATGGAAGTGACAAAATCGATACCAGCTGTTCATATAAAGAAAAAAACACAGTCATTTTCAGTGGGGAGATGGGGTGGAAGAGCGCTTCTCTGGTTGTTTTTACTGATTACCGCTTTGCTCATCGTTTTTCCAGTCGTTGTGACTTTTTTAGGCTCCTTTATGTCTAATATGGAGATTACCAAGGGGGGCAAAATATTCCCTTCATCCTGGCATTTTGAAAATTATAAGGAAGCCTGGGTACAGGCCAACTTCGCGAGATTCACTTGGAATAGCTTATTCCTGAGTGGAGCGACGACGATCGGCGTTCTGACCATAGCCTCCATGGCCGCATATGTCGTTGATCGCCTCAAATTCCCGGGAAAAGCGATCTATGTGGCCATTCAAGCGTCCACAATGTTCATCTCCATTGGCGCTGTCGTGATCAGACCGCAGTTCGAGCTGATGGTCAAGCTGCACCTGAACACGAGCTTATGGGGCGTAGTCCTCATTCTCGTCAGTGGTCACGCGTATATTTTCTTTATTTTACTTAGCTTTTTAAAAGGTATTTCCCGGGAATTAGATGAGGCAGCGCGGATCGACGGCTGTGGAAGCGGCGGCATTTTCTGGCGAATTATTTTGCCGCTTATGCGCCCAGGACTTGGGGTAGGTGCATTGTTCACCTTTTGCGGGGCGTGGAATGAATACTTGCGACCATTAGTGTTTACGATGACGAATCCGAATTTGCAAACGTTGACTGTTGGCCTATCTTACTTGCGTTACGGGGCTTCCGCAGCGGTACAAACGCATTATATGATGGCTGGAGCTTGTTTATCGATACTGCCATTGCTGTTAGTATATATGGTAGCGAATCGTTCGTTCATGCAGATGACGGCAGGTTCATTGAAAGGCTAGGAGGATACCAACTATGGACATCAAGCGTTTAGAGAGACTGCGGCAGAATGCAAGTGATGCGGAATTTCAAGCAGCGATGGAGCTGCTAAGACAGGATGCGGACAAAGCGGCGAAGATCACCTTCGCCATCCGCCCCAACGAGCAAGGCGAATGGACGCACAATTATCATTGTGAAGAAGATGGGACTCGGCTCACATTCCAGTGGCACGAGCCCTTTCTTCATCGTTGTTCAACCTGTGGCAAGCAGCGGAACAATCCACTGCTAAATGGCTGCTGGACGTCTTTAGCGCATGGACAGCTAGGACAAGCCGTGTATCACGTAGCTTTACTTTATGCCCTGGAGCCAGATGAGACGCGACTGCAATTCGTCAAAACGTATCTCATGGCGTATGCCGATCACTATGAAACGTATGCGATTCACGGAGACATACCTTATAACGGGCCTGGCAAATTGTTTGCCCAAACGCTGGATGAAGCGCACTGGATCACCGATTTGGCGCTTGGTTTTGATATGATTCAGGAGTATCTGACCCCTGATGAGCTCGCTCATATTCGAGCAGGGCTGCTTGAGCCCTGTGCCCGGTTTCTTATCGCGCATAAAGAACAGCAAATCCATAATCACTCCGTTTTGATTACATCAGCGATTGCCGCGCTTGGGCTTTTGCTAAACGATAAAGAAGTATTACATGCTGGCTTAGAAGGCGAATATGGCTTGCATGACCAACTGGACCGAGGCATGATCGAGGATGGTTTTTGGTACGAGGGGAATGTACAGTATCATTTTTATGCATTCAAATCCCTGCTGCACTATGCCTTAATTGCGGAAGGGACCCCTTGGGATGTATGGAAAAAGAAAGCGCTGAAAGCGATGTTCGATTTTCCATTGCATCTGATCTTGCCAAGCGGCGTGATGCCAACGATGAATGATGCTGGGCTGGGTCATCATATCGGCACGTATGCGCCCTATTACGAAATTGCCTACGACATTTATGGCGATGGCAAGTATCGCTCGCTTTTAAATACGGCATATGGCACGGAGTATGCAGACCCACGTGTGCAAGTCGCGAGCCAGACAAAGCGAAATTCGATCTATGCCATGATGTTCGGCCAAAGCTTGGACGGAGAGGCAGTTGAGTCTGATGCGATTGGAGCCGAGGTGCAGCGATCACGCTCCTTGCCTGCTAGCGGGCTAACGAAGCTGGTGAACCAAGCGGGCTGGCACGTGATCGTGAAACATAGCCGTTTCGGCGGCGAACACGATCACATGGATCGACTCGGGCTGTCCGTGATGCACAGCCATGTGCCGCTGCTCATTGATCCCGGCACGACGGCGTACGGTGTCCCTGTCCATTACGGTTGGTTTAAACATACTTATTCGCATAACACGGTGAGTATCGATGGAGCCGACCAGCCGCCACGTGATGGCAAGCTGCTTCAAATGCACGAAGAGTCGTGGGGTGTATGGTTAGAGACAGCTGTGGATTGGTTAGCTGAGGATTACGTGATGAAAGATCGAATCATCTTGCCTGCTGAACTTAATCCTTGGGATAGCGATGCCTATCAAGGGGCTCAAATTCGAAGAGTGAATCTCCTTGGCGCGGATCATCTCCTCGATATTGTGCAAGTGACCGTCGCCGTGCCGCGCGTGGTGCATTGGACGAATCATTTTAGCGGGAAGTTGATAGATGGCGATGTTGCGTGGACAAAAACGGAAGATCAGTTGAGCCGCTTGGATCAGCAATGGTTTAAGGAAAAGAGGAAGCTGGAGCAGGATCTTTCGGCTTTTCATTATCAAATGCGTGAAGGTAGATTGGAGCAGCATGTTTGGTGCTCGCAGCCAACGACAACTTACACCGCGTTGACCCCAGATAATCCGCCAAGCGGGCAGCGAACATCGCATATGACAACGGCTATGGTGGAAAAGCGTGTGTTATTTGTACAAGCCCTACACTATGATGCCAACGAGGAGGATCAGCTTCGGGGCAGACTGCAAGTGGCGGAATTGTCTGGCGATATGCTTCAAATATCGTGGAATCATGCGGAAGTTAAGGCCACTTATCAAATAGAGCTATTAGACAGAAAAGTGTATATTGAGAAGCAGGTCTGATGTCATTATGATACCCATGTGAAGCCATTCGAAATAAAGGGTGTGTAAGAGCATGAGTAACAAATTATCATTCCTCAGTTTTTGGTCCATCAACGATGAATTGAATCTGGAACTGCTGCAAGAGCAGCTTGATGAACTTCGTTTAGCTGGACTGGAAGGTGTTGTTTTTCATCCTCGGTTTTATCCTAACAAGCCTGCTTATATGAGCAAAGGGTATCTAGACATTCTGTCAGACTTGATTGTATATGCCAAATCGACGGGGATGATCTTCTGGATTTACGATGAAAATGGGTGGCCTTCTGGCACAGCAGGTGGCGAAGTGATCAAGCGATTACCTGAATCCACTTGTAAGCATGTCAATTGGATTTCAGATGAGCATGGTGGCAGGCTCGTTTTCGGAGAAACGACAGCCGTCTCCTCCCTAGATCCGGAGGGTGTACATACGTTTATTACGTTCACGCATGAGGGTTATCGCCAAGGCTTGCGCCCTGAAGCGTTTGATTATGTGACTGGCTTTTTCTCCGATGAAGTCGCTTTCTTGGATGGACACGGGATTACGGTCAAAACAGGTGCAATTCCTTGGGATGATCGATTCCCACAGCTCTATCAGGAGAAGTATGGGGAAGCATTACTGTCCCAATTACCACTGCTATTCACAACAGGCGAGGGTTACCAGAGCTTCCGCGTCCGTTACTGGGAAATGTTGACTGATGCAATTATTTCAAGCTTCTATAAACCCGTTGCTGATTGGTGCGCTAAGCATGGCAAAAAATTCACTGCCCATGTGAAAGCAGAGGAAAGTCCGTTTTTCCAATTGTCCTATAGCGGATCAGCGTTTCAAGTGCTGCAACGAGTAGAAACGCCCGCGATTGACGCTTTGGAACGATATCCAGGCAATAACTTTTACCCGCGAATTGCTCACTCCGTAGCTATGCAGCAAGGGCGAGATGGTGTGCTTGTTGAAGCTATGGGAGGAAGCGGCTGGGGGGTCTCACCGGAGTCTTTTACCAATTACGTGATGTGGCTGGCAAGTCATGGCGTGGAACATTTTGTGCTTCATTTGAATCAGCTCAAGCTGACCACCCAAGCGGTCCAAGATTGGCCGCCTTCCATGCCAAGCCATCTAACTTGGAAGGACGCATTTCCTGCGCTATTGGCTTCCCTTCAGAAGCAAGCTGCTCAGCTGCCGGATTTAAGGGCGAAGCCGGACGTGCTTATCGTCACGCCAACCCGAGGCATTATGGCGACATTCGATTCTCTGGATGCGATGCAAATGAACGAGCATGATGGATCGAACATTCCTGCTAGCCCAGCAGGTATCCTTAATGCTAAGCTGCTTGCACTTGTCGAGGCATGTTACGAGGCAGGACTGCATTACGAATTGACCGAGGAGCGGGTCATAGAGGAGTTGGGTATCATTATGGACGGCGAGCTGCGGATCGGCATGCGTGATTACTCGCATGTCCTTATGGCAGAAGGCTGTCGTTGGAACGACCCAACACTAGTTGAGCGACTACTCGCTGCTGGGGTTACGCTTTGTGATTCGAAGGACTGGCAGCGGGTGCTGTCGGTGAAGGCTTCATCCGTAAAGCCGGCTAAGGAATTGTCTTCTTTAAATCAGACTTCGTGGAAGACTGTGGTGCCGCAATCGAACCAGATTTATGTGGAGCTGGAACCTCAGGAGAATGGGAAGTTAACCGCTGAGATCAACGTAGATCAGGCAGATTCGTTGGGCGAGATGACGCTCTTTTTGCATGATGAAGTGAGTGCTGTATGGGTGAATGGTGAGAAAGTAGAAGTGACCCCAAC
This sequence comes from Paenibacillus sp. J22P165, assembly GCF_059692015.1. Taxonomy (NCBI): domain Bacteria; kingdom Bacillati; phylum Bacillota; class Bacilli; order Caryophanales; family Paenibacillaceae; genus Paenibacillus; species Paenibacillus sp. J22P165. The sequence continues at coordinate 502,720 of NZ_JCAUAP010000001.1, forward strand.
GGCGCATGGATTCGAGACGATTGTTCCAGCATCGCTTGCTGTGAACCTAACGATGCTGCGTATTGAGGTAATGCCGTTACCAGTGGGAGAAGCTTGTCCGATTGCCTTCCTGCGGGGGGCATTCATCGTCAAGAGTAAAACGCTGCTTATTGAGAAGGACGAGCATCAGTGGATGCTTAAAGGTCCATTCGAGTTAGCGCCAATGCCTACCGAAGTCGATAGTGCAAATTTGATTTCAGCAGGATTTCCGTTTGCAGGAACACCAATCGCAGTAAGGAAAACGATTCACCTCAACGATACGAAGCAGGCAGCCGTTGAATTTACGGATCTACAGGCAGATGTCGCCCTGGTGAAACTAGATGGGGATGAGCTCGGGTGGTGCTGGGGACCGAACTGGTTGGTGCAAATTCCGCAAGGAGTAAAGGCAGGCTCGTATGAGCTAGAGGTGCTGTTATATCCGAGTACATTCAATGTATACGGACCTCATCATCATGTGGACGGAGACCGCTATTTAACGAGTCCAGACCAGTATAAAGGTGTCAAAAATTTTGCGGACCGTCCAGATGCCCCTGAACAAACGAAGGTGGAAGGTTTCCATTTCGTCAAATGGGGGATTGCTGGTGATGTGCGAATAATCAAAAGGTAATGGGCACGCACTTGCGCCTCAATCCGAGCGATGGGAATTGGTATCGGATGGCGTTCGCTGAGGTTGAAGTATACTAATTTGTTGGAGACACCTGCGTTAGCCTTGTGGCTGACGTGGGTGTTTTTTGTAACAATGGTCAAAAGGTACACCCCACTAATTGGGCAACACAATGCTCAAAAAGGTGTATTCCTCTGTGCTCACAACTGTTCCAAAAATTATTTTATATAGTCAATTTAAAGACTTGTCTTTTATAATTTCGCTTCATACAATAGGAGAAGATAGTAAGTAAGACCTTAGGATTGGAGCGCTGTGTGATGCGTTTTAAAGATGTGTTTTCCATCATCGGTCCCTCGATGATCGGTCCCTCCTCCTCGCATACTGCGGGTGCGATTCGGTTAGGTCGCGTAGCAAGGCAGCTCCTTGGCGAGCTTCCGCTTAAAGCGGAAATCACGCTATACGGATCATTCGCCGACACGTATCGAGGGCATGGCACGGATCTCGCGCTGATCGGCGGGATTTTGGATTTTGAAACGGATGATCCACGTATACCTCAAGCGGCCGAAGTAGCAGAAGCTTTAGGCGTAGCCATAGCTTTTCATATTAGTAAAGATAAAGCCGATCATCCGAATACGGTGGGAATTGTACTTACCTCAGAATCGCGGAAAGTCAGCATGAGAGGGGCTTCGATCGGCGGCGGCAATGTAGAGATTATTAATGTTGATCAATTTGACGTGAAATTCACAGCGAATTATCCCACATTGGTCATTTCACATCATGATCGTCCAGGAATGATCGCGGATATCACCACGTTGTTAGGCAGCAATCTGATTAATATTGGATTTATGGATTTAGACCGTAAAGGGCGCCATCGAGAGGCGATGACAGTTATTGAGACGGATGCGTCGATCCCAGTTACCTTAGTAGAACAACTTCTACGGCTAAATATGATCACCGATGTTAGAAAAGTTGATCTAGCCGAAGGAGGCGACGCATGAGATTTCGGACTTTAAAGCAATTAGCGGACATTTGTGCGGCAGAAGGTATGACGATTGCGGAAGTGATGTTGGCAGATCAAAGTCACGAGTCAGGCAAACCGCCTGAGTATGTGTTTGACAAAATGCGTGCGTATTACCAGATCATGAAAGAAGCTGTGACCAAAGGGCTGACAGAGGATACGACCTCTCGAAGCGGGTTAACGGGGAAAGACGCGCAGCGTGTCGCCTCCTATCTCACCACAACAGAGGCTTCGCTTGGAGAGGAAGCTTGCAAGGCGATGGCGTATGCGCTTGCGGTCTCGGAAGTCAACGCATCGATGGGCCGTATCATTGCCACCCCGACAGCTGGTTCATGCGGCATTATTCCAGGTGTATTCATCAGTTCACAGCAACGTTTTGGCTGGGAAGATGATCATTTGGTTAGAGGGTTGCTCTGTGCAGGTGCGATTGGGTATGTGATTGCCAACAATTCTTTCGTTTCTGGCGCCGAAGGAGGCTGCCAGGCGGAAGTCGGTTCAGCCATTGGGATGGCTGCAGGCGCGCTCGTTGAGCTGCGCGGCGGTACACCTGAGCAAGCGATGCATGCGGTAGGGCTTGCGCTCAAGAATACACTCGGACTGATCTGCGATCCTGTCGGCGGACTAGTGGAAATCCCTTGCATCGTCCGCAACGGTTTCGGCGCGGTAAATGCGATGGCTGCAGCGGATATGGCGTTGGCTGGTGTTAGATCAGTTATTCCTTCGGATGAGGTCGTCCAAGTCATGTACGAGGTGGGCACGGCGATGCCGGAGAAGCATCGTGAAACCGCCAAAGGCGGTTTAGCCCAGACACCAACGGGACGGAAGATTATGAAGGAACTCAATCTAAATCGAAAACAATAGCAGGCGTACAAATACCCGCCCCCTCATGGCATTCCGTACCATGAGGGGGCGGGTATTATTTACTAAGAGGCATTAGGCTGCTTTTTACGTGTAACGCTTTGTCGACCATCAATGCTAACGGGGATATCCCCATCTACCGTAACTCGGCGAACAATCCGATGTTGATCGCCATAATCATTAATCGCATAATGCTGCGTTGCCCGATTATCCCAAATGACGACATCGCCAGCTGACCAGCGCCAACGAACGGTATTTTCCAGCTTGGTGATATGGGATTGAAGCAGCGCCAGCAATTGCGCAGAATCAGCAGAGGAAAGGCCGATAATTTTTTTGGCAAAATGCCCAAGCACCAAGGAGCGCTCACCTGTTTCTGGATGCACACGAACGAGAGGATGTTCTGTTTCATACACGGTTGAAGCAAATACTTCCCGATGATGTTGCTTCGCCGAGTCGGATACTTGCGGAAGATGTGCGGCATAGTCGTAATCATTACTATGCACTGCCCAGAGCCGATCAACCAGATTGCGTAGCTCCTCAGGTAAGTGCTCGTACGCCGCAGCCGTATTCGCCCAGACCGTATCTCCGCCAGAGAGTGGCACTACGACGGCACGGAGGACGGATGCTTGTGGATAAGCATCTACGAAGGTTACGTCTGTGTGCCAGGAATCCGCTCTTCCCCCATGATTGGAGTCCAACTCTAGCACATAGTCAGTTCCCTGTTTAATGGGAACCGTAGGATGAGCGACAGGGGCACCTAACAAGCGGGCGAATGCTTCTTGTCCAGCGTCATCCAGCTGGTGCTGTCCACGAAAGAAAAGCACTTTATGCTGCAATAAGGCTTGTCGAATCGCTGATACCGACTGGGTATCCAGATCAGCTTGAAGGCTTACTCCTTTAATTTCTGCGCCAATTCTTCCCGCAATCGGTAATACCTCAATGTTCCCAGCTGTTTGATTAACTTGCTCATGTGTACTCATCGTCATAACCTCCACAAATTATAGTTTTATGCGCCTTCTACGGCAACAGTCGCATACTGGTTAAGGGGTCTTGCGAGTCCCAAATGCCCCCGCAGTGTGGATCCGGTATACTCCGTGCGGAACAAACCTCTGCGTTGCAGTTCCGGAATCACGAACTCAGCGAATTCTTCAATACCTGCAGGTAAATACGGGGGCATCACATTAAAGCCGTCACTGCCTCCATGTAAGAACCATTCTTCGAGTTGATCGGCAATTTGGATTGGGGTGCCGGCGAATGTACGATGTCCACGACCGCCAGCGAGGCGGTGAAGCAGCGCGCGGATCGTTAAATTCTCGCGCTGTGCGAGGTCAACGACAAGTTGAAAGCGGCTTTTATTGCCGTTGATATCGGACAAGCTAGGAAGCTCTGGTAAAAGACCATCCAAGGGGTAGGAGTGCAAATCGACGCCCAGCATATTGGATAGCTGATTGAGCCCATATTCAGGAACGGTTAATTCGTTTAATTGTTGCTCTTTCTCTTTGGCCTCAGATTCGGTTCTACCGATGATGGGGCAGATGCCAGGCAATATTTTTAACTGCTCAGGAGAGCGGCCATACTTCACTAATCTAGCTTTCACATCGGAGTAAAATTGCTGGGCTTCGACTAGAGTTTGCTGTGCCGTAAAAATCGCTTCCGCATACTGGGCAGCGAATTCTTTGCCATCCTCGGAAGAACCAGCTTGAACGAGCACAGGATACCCCTGTGGAGATCGAGGAATATTCAAGGGACCGCGCACTTTGAATGTGTCGCCGACATGATTGATCTCTCGGACTTTATTTCGATCTGCGAAGGTGCCAGACTCACGGTCAATGATGATCGCTTCATCTTCCCAGCTATCCCACAAGCTGGTTGTGACATCTAAGAATTCTTTTGCCCGTTCATAGCGCTTGCTGTGCTCTAAATGGGTATCTTTACTGAAATTGCTGGCTTCAAAGGAACTGCCAGACGTAACGATATTCCAACCAGCGCGACCTTTGCTGATATGGTCCAGCGAAGCGAATTTACGCGCAACATGAAACGGTTCGTTGTACGTCGTTGAGACAGTGCCAATCAGTCCAATATGCTCCGTAACAGCAGCTAATGCCGACAGTAAAGTAAAAGGCTCGAGGCCAACGAACGCGCCATGCTTAATATTATGACTTACGGCCAGCCCATCTGCGAGAAAGAGAGAGTCGAACTTCGCCTTCTCCGCAATTTGAGCGATCCGTTGAAAATACCGTATATCGGTGATGTTCTCAGGCTCCGTATCCTGATGCCTCCAGGAAGCTTCGTGATGTCCAGTGTTCATGAGAAAAACATTTAAATGCAGTTGTCTTTTGGATTGACTCATCGTCATTTACGCCACCTTTTTCGTTTATTCGCTGTATGTTTGCTTCCAGCCGGTTAATCTTTTTTCAAGCGTAACAAGTAAAAAATTAATAATGACACCAATCACGGAAATCGAAATAATGCCGGCGTACATGTTCGTAATCTGGAAGCTGAATTGCGTGTATTGAATTAAGTAACCGAGGCCTGATTTGGCTCCAACCATTTCAGCGGCGACAAGTACGAGAATTGAGCTTGCACCTGCCTGCCGAATGCCTACAAAAATCGTGGGAGTTGCAGCAGGGATGATAACCTTGCGAAAGAGTTGGATGGAAGACAGACCCATGGAACGAGCTGATTTAATTAAAAGGGGGTCTACATTTTTCACACCACTAATGGTGTTCAGTAGAAGCGGAAAAGCGCAAGCATAGAGCACGATGGCAACTTTGGAGGTTTCACCTAGCCCTAATAAGAGGATGAATACGGGTAGAATGGCCAGCGCTGCTGTATTTCGAAGCAACTCAAGCAAAGGATTGAGATACTCGGATACGGGCTTCCACCAGCCAATCGCAAGTCCCAGCGGAATACTCAGCACAATGGCTAATAAGAATCCGCCGAGCGAGCGAGACAGGCTTGCAGTCGTGTGCTCAGCTAGATCGCCAGAGAGCAGCAATTGCCACCAGGCTGCAGCGATTTCGGTGATCGGAGGGAAGAAAGTGGCATCGACGAGTCCGAGGCGCGGGGCAAATTCCCATAAGAGCAGCAAAGCGAGAATAACAATGGTGTTTTTAAAAGCTTTTCGCAGCTTTGTTACGATCCAACCGATGGCATCAAAACTTTCCTTTCTACCTAAGACCAAGGCTTTACCTGCATTCACACTAGCCATTGATAACGCCCCCTTTAATCACTGATTTACTAGGCTCAAAGCTATCCAAAGTCTTACTTTTCTCTTGTTCTTGCGCTCTGCTTACTTCATCTTTGAGTAAATCCCATACTTCATGCCGCAGCTTGACGAAATCGGGGTTAGATCTCAAATCTTCTTCACTTCTCCTCGATTCAAAAGGAATATCAAGCACCGTCTTAATTCGACCGGGACGCGAGGTCATGACAGCCACTCTTTGCCCCAAATAAACGGCTTCTTCGATACCGTGGGTGATAAAAATAATCGTTTTCTTCGTGGCTTCCCAAATGCGCAATAATTCGCTTTGTAGTGTTTCTCGAGTTTGTGCATCTAGCGCTGCAAAAGGCTCATCCATCAGCAGCACTTCAGGGTCATAAGCTAAACTTCTAGCGATTGCAACGCGCTGCTTCATGCCGCCGGAAATTTCGTGGGGGTATCTATTTTCGAATCCAGATAGGCCCACTAACTGAATAAACTCTAAGGCAATTTTGCGTCGTTCCTTACGAGGGACGCCCTTGGCTTCTAAGCCAAATTCCACATTGGCAAGCGTTGTTTTCCAAGGGAATAAGGCATACTGCTGAAAGACAATCCCCCGATCAAGATTAGGCCCAGTGATGGGTTTCCCATCTAGTAGAATTTGTCCGCTGCTAGGCTTCGTTAACCCTGCAAGGAGGTCCAATAATGTGGATTTACCGCAGCCGCTGGGGCCAACAATGACCATGAATTCTCCTTGCTTGACGTCCAAATTAATATCCTGTAAGGCGGAGATGGGCTGTGCATCTTCTTTCAGATGCCCCAAGTTTCGCTGAATACGAAATGATTTCTGCACATGCTGAATGCTAATTTTAGCTGTCATGGTTTTGCCTCCTTCACGTTTTCTTCCGATGGTATTTACTTTTTCTCATTGACAAAAGGATTAAATTCATTCGTATATAAGCCTTTGACTTTCAGTTGTCCCTCTTTGATCACACCTTCGTTGACAAGCCATTGGATCCAGGTGTCGAATTCTTTGTCAGAAATGAGTCCCCCTTTTCCTGCGATGCCTGTACTTTTCCAGAACTTAACGGTAGAGGCGTCTTCTTTGCGATCGCGTGCGTTAATGATCTTCTCATAACGTGCCACAACTTCGCTCGGAGGTGTTGTGCGAGCCCATTCAATGGCTTTGGCTGTCGCTTCAACAAACTTACGAGAGGCATTGGGATTGTTCTTGATGAATTTGTCTGTCAGCACATAGCTGCCGGCACTAAAAGTGCCAAACAAATCTTTATCTTTGAATAATGGACGAATGCCTCCGCGCTCTTCAGCTTTATCTCGAAGTACCCCGCCGAGTGCAGCTACATCGATCTGCGCAGCGCGCAGCGTCTGTTCGGTCGTAACAGGAGGCACGACAACGAGTGTGACTTGTTTGATTTCATCTACCGTAAGGCCGGCTCTATGCAAATATTCCTTAATGACGAATTCATGATGTGCGCCTAAGGTATTCACGGCAATTTTTTTGCCGATGAGATCTCTTGCATTCTTAATGGAACTGCCCTCCAGCACGTAATATCCCGTCCACGTAGCATCATCGACACCATAGTAAGAAATAACCGGCTTAATCGGTGCCTTCGCAGCGATCAGTTTCACGATGGCACCATTGAAGGCACCGCCAAAGTCCGTATCACCGGTTACGACCGATTGAATATCTTGTGGGCCGCTGATGGTATTGCCGATAAATTTCAGTTTCAAGGGTGCGAGGTAGCCTAAATCTTCAGCTAATTCGGGATACGTAACAGATCCAACGCCTCCTTGATAGCGGAGCTCAGTTACTTCTGGCGATTGGCCTTTGGCTGAAACGGTTTGATCTTTGTTACCACAAGCGGATACGACTAGGGATGAGGCAAGGACGAGAGACAGTGCAGTCACATAACTTCTTTTCAATGGTATGGTCAACATATTCCAATTCCCCCTTACGATAATTTCTGATTTTAAACTTATAATTCCTATAGACTTACTCTGTATTAGTTTCTATAATGAAATATACGATTTCACCCATTTTCTGTCAATAAATTGGCGACACATGAACAGGAATGACGATGAATGACCATTATGAACCTAATCGAGGTGACTTTGATGTCTATGCAGCGATTCAATCTGATACCCTTGGAGGAAGCAATTGATTTACTTGGCGTTAGCCGTTCGACCTTTGACCGGTGGCGTAAATTAAAGCAACTTCCTTTTGTGAAAATTGGTAAAGAGATCTTAATTGATAAGAAAGAATTAGAGCAATGGGTACGTCTCCATGCGGTAAGTTTACAGAATCCTGTCTTTACAGCAGGAGCATCATCTACCGTATCTACGCAAGAAAGCCCTACGTTAACGGTTGGCTATCAGAGTGGAACAGCTCATATGTGGACATCTCTCATCATGAAGGAGCTAGGCTGGCTAGAAGAAGAGCTTACCGCTGCCAATCCAAGTCGTGTCGTTCAGGTGAAATGGTTTGATGGTGCGAATGGTGCGGTCCTTCTGCAAGGGATGATAGGCGGGAGCATTCAGATTGCTTCGTTAGGGGACTATCCGATTGTCCTAAGTGCTTCGCTGCGTCAGACGTTCCCCGCTTTTAATCCTGTACTTATCGCTTTTGATGGTAAAACGTCCGGTGGACAGGGGATATCACTCATTTTGCGCAAAGGACTTGCGCCCAGTGATATTTCGGAAATTTGCAGTTGGTCACTGACGTCGGCGGCACAATCAAGTGCAGGTAGACGGTTATCTAAGCTGCTCCAATCACTAGGGGGCAACGAAAATCAAGTTATCCACAAAGAGATGGATGAAAGTATGGCGGGGATTGTCAAACGGAAGATCGCAGGATGTGCCATGTGGGAGCCCTATATTTCTTTGGTTAACTATCACGGAGTGGGCAACGTGCTTTTTCAAGAAGGGATAGGGGAAGATTACCTGACGGGCGTCGTCGCAGACGAAAGGTGGGTTCAACATCATGAAGGAGATACTATCGCTTATTTGAAGGCACATCTCCGCGTACACGCCTTTATTCGCAAGAATCCCGATGCAGCGGCAGAGCTGATTTCTCGAATGAAGGGAATCCCGGTGGAGATTGCTGTTGCCATTATGACCAAAGTCAGATGGGACGCTTCTTTTTATACAAAAGATATGAATTCGCTCGTACAGCTCAATCAAGAGGATAACGCTGTTCACACGCCCGCATTGCCCAAAATACAGGACATTCGTTGGAATGGGGACTATTTACAACAAGCGATTAAAGCATTAAAACTACCTCAGTTGAGTCCTCATCCGTTAGAGGGAGATTGGTCAGCTGAACATTTGTACTAAAAGTGCACGGTTTCACTTCCAATCCTTTTCGGTATATAGTAAAGAAATGAGGTATGTGGAAGGGAGCTAGAAAGAAGAACATGCGTGCAACGATGACTACGACAATGACCGATAAACAACAAGGAATTTTTCCAGCTGTCTGTCCTCTGGACTGTCCAGATCAGTGCGGGTTGCTGCTTCATAAAGAAGAGGGGAAGATTGTCAAAATAGAAGGAGACCCTGATCACCCCGTGACACAGGGAGCGATTTGTAACAAGGTTCGCAACATGACGGCACGTATTTACGATGATAAAAGGCTGCAGTACCCCATGAAACGTGTCGGTCCCAAAGGGGAAGAGGCCTCTTTTGAGCGGATTTCTTGGGATGAGGCATTGGATACAATCACGAGTCGCTGGAAGGAAGTTATTGCCACGGAAGGCCCAGAAGCCATTCTGCCGTATAGTTTCTATGGTAATATGGGGCGGATTGGGACGGAAGGCATGGATCGTCGCTTCTTCCATCGGATGGGAGCCAGCCGGTTGATGTATTCGATTTGCGAATCGGCAGGCACCGAGGGGTACAAATATACGATGGGCGGCAGCTATGGGACCGATCCCGAGGATACGGTGCATGCGAAGCTGATCATCATGTGGGGCATCAATGCCGTCAGCACGAATATGCATCAGGTGATGCTGGCTGAGAAAGCCCGCAAAAATGGCGCACAAATCATCGTGATTGATGCGCATAAGAACCAAACAGGACGCTGGGCGGACTGGTTCATTCCTATTTTGCCAGGGACGGACGCGGCTCTCGCACTTGGCATGATGCACATTCTGTTCGCTGAGGGGATGACGGATGAAGATTTCCTCCAGGAGTACACGCTAGGGTATGAGGAGCTTAGAGCGCACGTGCTGCAATATAATCCAGCCAGCGTTTCTGAGATTACAGGTGTGCCTGTGGAAGACATATATCGCCTTGCTCGCTTATATGGCGAGACATCTCCTTCCTTTATTCGTATTGGGAATGGGATACAGCACCACGATAACGGTGGCATGTGTGTGCGGACAATTGCCTGCTTGCCAGCTTTAACTGGACAGTGGCTGCATCAGGGCGGCGGTGCAATCAAAGGAAATGGTGCATATTTGGAGCATAACCTTGCTGCCTTGCAAAGGCCAGATTTGCGTTCGAAGGAAGCTCGATTAATCAATATGAATCTGCTTGGCAGCGCATTGTTAGAGCTAGACCCACCTCTCCATGCGTTGTACGTGTATAATTCCAACCCTGCGTTGGTCGCCCCTCATGCGAATAAGGTGAAAGAAGGGCTGGAGCGGGAGGATTTATTCACCGTCGTGCATGATTTGTTTTTAACCGAGACAGCCAAGTATGCGGATATTGTGCTGCCAGCGACGTCCTCTTTTGAAAATACAGACTTCTATCGCTCCTATTGGCATCACTATGTGCATCTTCAGCTGCCAGTGATTGCGCCTTATGGTGAGAGCAAAGCGAATGTAGATGTGTTCCGACTGCTTGCAGCGAAGATGGGCTACGAGGATGAAGCGCTGCGGGACAGCGATGAGGACATGGTTCGTCAGGCCTTGAATCACCCAGGAAATCCAGCTTTAGCAGACATTTCATTCGATGCCTTATTGGATTCGGGATTCATGAAGGCGGCGACTCTGCCCTTATTTCCCGGGAAACTGCGGACACCTAGTGGCAAAATCGAACTATACTCGGCGGAGATGGCGAGTAAGGGGTTTCCAGCACTTCCAACGTATGTGCCGCTTGCTGAGGACAGTGATTTGCCATTTATGTTCATTCCAGCGCCGAATCATAACTTTTTGAATTCAACCTTTGCGCATAATGAGAAGCATGTTCGCATGGAGAAAGTGCCGAAGCTGCATATGCATGAAGACGATGCATCGGCTTTGGGCTTGTCCAGCGGCGATCTCGCACGTGTGTGGAACGAGCGCGGCGAGTGTGAGTTGGTCGTTATGGCTGGTCGCGATGTGCAGCGGGGGGTAGTTGTCAGTCAAGGGCTTTGGGCTGATACGCCAGGCAGCAAAACGCGCGTGAATGTCCTGACACCAGATCGCGTGGCGGATATGGGCGGTGGGGCTACCTTTTTCTCCGGACGGGTAGGCGTGGAAAAGTTGCAATGAGGTTGAACCTTTGGGCGGAGGATGGCATAGGGTACATCAGGAGATGATGACTTATGCCCATTCAGCAAAAAGCTTACGCCTTAATCGGGAGGCCGGTAGGCATATCCCTGATGGATGGTACTGGCGTTTCTGGTATTCTGTGCAGTGTACAAGGTGGCTCGATCTACGTCATTGAGTATTTATACCATACGCAATTTGCTACCAAACATTATACATTCAATCAAGTAAGAGATATTTTGCCGTACCCACAATGCCCGCAGCAGCCTGTGTATACACCGCAGCCGTTGTACTAGGGATTTGCACAAAAAAACCGATCTTTTTGGATCGGTTTTTTTGTGTGGGAGGGGGTAGCTCGCCGGGGGCGGTTGCCGTTAGCGCACAGGAAATGTGCAGTTCCGCGGCCGGCAGGCGCTCGCTAGCGCACAAAAAATGTGCGCAAGAGCAGTTCGCCGGGGGCGGTCGCCCGCTAGCGCACAGGAAATGTGCGCAAGGGTAGTTCCGCCTGCGGCGGCGGTCGTTAGCGCACAGGAAATGTGCGCAAGGGTAGTTCCGCCTGCGGCGGCGGTCGTTAGCGCACAGGAAATGTGCGCAAGAGCAGTTCCGCCGGCAGGCGCCTGCTAGCGCACAAAAAATGTGCGCAAGGGCAGTTCCGCCGCAGGCGTTCGCTCGCTAGCGCACAAAAAATGTGCGCAAGAGCAGTCCCGCCGCAGGCGTTCGCTCGCTAGCGCACAAAAAAAGTGCGCAAGATCATTTCCGCCGCAGGCGTTCGCTCGCTAGCGCACAAAAATTGTGCGCAAGAGCAGTTCCGCGGCCGGCAGGCGCCCGCTAGCGCACAAAAAAAGTGCGCAAGAGCAGCTCCGCGGCCGGCAGGCGCTCGCTAGCGCACAAAAAATGTGCGCAAGAGCATTTCCGCGGCCGGCAGGCGCCCACTAAAGTGGTGGTACAATGACTTATCGAGGAATGGCCTTGATAGAGGTTTTTTTGATGTGAAATCACAAATTATCCACTCCCTAACCTAAATAAATGACAATTCATTTACGAGGAAAGCGAGTATGATCATTTTTGTATACGCTTACAATGGGAGAAATATAACGATAAGGAGTTTTGCACAATGAAATTTCAAAATGTCCAAAAAAAGTTCGCAATCATGCTTATGTTTTCTATGATATTGTCTTTGCTCCTTCCGGTAGCAGGGATGGCAGAGGATGTTGAGGTCATCGTCAAAGCACTTCCCCCGTCAGCTGACGCAGCAATTCAGTGGAAGAGCGGAGATGCCGCTTCACCAACCTTTGCAGATACGAACTACGATAAAAAGAATGGATCCACGGATGGGTTATTCAGTATCTCTTCAACAAGCTCGCAAAAGAAACAAATGTATATGAAATTTGATGTCGCAACAGCTTCTGATCCGAGTTATACCTATACGTTGCAAGTTTCTGCGAAATTAGGAAGCAGTCTGACTACAGCAGATTTGCAAGTATTCGGCCTAACCGATAATTCATGGCAGGAAAGCACGTTTACTTGGAACAATGCGACTGTCCCTCAAAAAGATCTATCGCAAATGGAGCGAGTAGGTCAATTCACAATTACAACGTTAAATGGTGCCAAACCGATCTATCACGATATTGATGTCTCTGATTATGTGAGACGTCATTTAGCGGATGGCGTGGTGACGTTTGTAGTCGCTGATTCGTTGCTAACAGGGAAATCCGTTAACTTCTACTCAAAAGACAATACATCCGTTTCTAATCCAGAAACGCAGCTTCTTGTGAAACGCATCGTACAAGGTGATAGCACCCCGCCGGAGTGGCCAACAGATGCTGCACTAAAGTCGACTAATCTTGGAACTGATTTTGTTCAATTGGCTTGGCCAGCGGCAACCGATGATAGCTCGGTAGCTAGTTATCAGATCTATCAAAATGATGCACTTGCAGCAACGGTTTCAGGCAGTACGACTTATACAGCACATGGCTTGACTCCCAATGCTAGTGTCTCCTATTCGGTCTATGCAGTAGACATTGCTGGAAATGTTTCCATGCCGCCGTTGACTTACCACACAACGACACTATCAGCGCCGGTTTCGCCAATTCCAGTCGTTGAAGTTAACGCAAGCAGCAGCGACGGAAATGTAGAAAGCAACACCTTAGACAATAATTTATTTAGTCGTTGGTCAGCCTCGGGTGATGGTCAATATGTAATGTTTGATCTAGGCGAAACCAAGCGGATTGGCTATGTAGGAATTGCTTTTTATAAGGGAGATCTCCGCTCTACTCGGATAGATATTGAAACCTCAAATGATGCAATAGCGTGGACAAATGTATTTAGTGGAAGCAGTCGCGCAACCACAGCGAATATGCAAGCTTTTGATATTCCCGATACGAATGCCCGTTTCGTAAGGATTGTTGGGCATGGAAATTCTGATGGCAGCACGTTTACAAGCTTAACCGATGTTATGATCTACGCGCCATATGTAACAGGCGATACACCGGTTGCTATTGTTCCGAATATTACACCAACACCTCCTGCGGGTACGGTTCCATTCGCTAAAGCAGGATTGACCCATCCAGATGGTAGTGCGCATGTCCTGCATACGCCTAATCCTGTTATAGGTGCAACGATTAATGTAACCAGTTATGGTGTGGATCTTGCTGATAATGCAAATGATGACCGTGTTGCGATTCAAAATGCCATTAATGCGGCTGCACCAGGGGATGAAGTTTATTTGCCGAATGGCGTGTATAACCTAATCACTTCGCCTGATGGCTTTGTGAATTTGAAGCTGAAGTCCGGTGTGAATGTACGCGGTGAAAGTGAAATTGGTACCATATTAAAGTCAAGCATCGATGATATTAAAAATAGTTCCGTAGTGAAGTCATCGAGCCAACATGATATTGTCGTGTCTAACTTGACGATCACATCGACTTGGAATCGAAACTTTTCTTTAGAGCATGCGACGAATAATCCCGATGCAGGTGGTCCTGACAGCAGCATTGCTGTAGCTAACTATGGTGAGATCCCCTCCTATAACGTGACGATAGATCATGTAACCGTGGAACGTTTTAGACGAATGGCAATCCGTATTGAGAACAGTCACGATGTGATCGTACGCCGTAGTACCTTCCGTAACGCAACAGATCTTGGAGGCGGCGGAGCAGGCTACGGAACCTCCATTCAAGGGATGCCGAAGGTAGACAGACTTGGTTTTGATAATGATACGTATTGGAATGTTGTGGAAGATTCCACATTTGAGGGTCCTTATTTACGTCACGGTTCCCTTATTCAGAATGTGGCACACAATAATGTTCTGCGAAACAACCATTATATCAATACCAAATTAGACGCCATCGATCTCCACGGTGAGTTGGAATACTTGAATGAAGTGTATGGTAATACCATTGAGAATATTTTGACAGGCGGTGGTGTAGGACTAGGCAATACAGGAGGGACTGCGCCATCTAACCATAGTAAATCCGGTCCTAAAAACCATATTCATGACAATGTAATCCGTAATTCGCGAGAAGGTATTGTTATTACAATGGGCACACCGGATACGTTAATTGAGAACAACATTATTGAAAATACGACTTCCGTTGAGAATGCGGTAGGAATCAATATTTTGAATGGACCAGGAACCCGTATTGTTAATAACATCGTTCGAAATAATACGGCATCCAATTACTGGGGGATCTTACTCGAACACGATAGAGGAGACCAGAATGCTAATTTTATCGGAGCGGGTGACCCTCAGAATGTACAAATTGAAGGAAATGTGATTACTGGTAATACAAATGGAATTCAATTACAAGCTGGCGACAACATTCTGCTAAGTAAAAATCGATTAAACAATATAGGTACAAATTACGATAAGGCTGCTAGCGTTACGGCATCGGAAATTTGGCCTTCCACGGACAACACATTAAGTGGTTTAGGTATTAGCGCAGGTACTTTGAGCCCTGCATTTGATGCAGCAGTGACGGAATATGTATCTTCTGTACCGAAAACAACATCTGAGCTTATCCTTACACCAACAACAGGGAGCGGAGCGGCGACATTAACTGTAAATGGTGCTTCCCTCGTTAGCGGATCACCTTCCAATGCTATCCATTTAAATGTTGGTGAGAATGTCATTGTAATTGTAGTTACTGCAGAAGATATGTCGACGAAGACTTATCATCTAGTAGTTACACGTTTACTCTCTGATAATGCGAATCTGAGTAACCTAGCCATTAGCTCAGGAACGTTTGTATTTGATCCAATGCTAACGACCCAAACTGTCAATGTATCAACTAGCAATTCTAAAATCCAATTCACACCTATCACTTCAGACAGTACGGCTACTGTGACCGTAGACGGAGAAACTGTTGCAAGCGGCTCTCCTTCTAAAACAATCAAATTGCATCCAGGTGCAAATGAGATTACGATAGTCGTTACCGCAGAAAATTCGTCAGTGAAGACTTATCACTTGCAGGTAATCCGGGGCAAGGACAAAGACAAGGATAAATAAATTAAAAAAAGCTTCGATCACTCTCAGCAACTAGCTGGGAATGATCGAGGCTTTTCTATTTATTAACGGTTATCAATCTTCTCTGGATACAGATCATGATTCATCAAGCGATGCTCAGCCATGGCCTCATACTTCGTACCTGGTTGACCCCAGTTACAGTAAGGATCAATGGAGATGCCGCCGCGCGGCGTGAACTTGCCCCATACTTCAATATATCGTGGGTTCATCAAGTCGATGAGGTCATTCATAATAATATTGACACAATCCTCGTGGAAATCACCGTGGTTGCGGAAACTGAATAGGTAGAGCTTCAAGGATTTGCTTTCGACCATTTTGATCGTAGGAATATACGAAATGTAGAGTGTAGCGAAATCCGGTTGTCCTGTTACTGGACAAAGACTAGTGAACTCAGGGAAGTTAAATTTGACGAAATAAGCCCGGTCCGGGTGTTTATTATCAAATGCTTCTAAGAGTGTAGGGTCATAATTAAAAATATATTTCGTTCCTTGATTGCCTAACAACGTAATGTCTTTCAAATCTTCATTACTTCTGCCTGCCATGGGTAAATCCTCATTTCATAGTTTTTTAGAGAGGGAGTTTGCGAACCTCTTCTTATATTCTGTACAAAATGTATCATAATCCGCAGGAAAAAGCACCTTGCTGCGAGGTGGCAATTATTACAGACTTATGTTAAAAAAAGATTGACAACAGACTGAAATTAATCAATTATGGATTTGAAAACAAATCTGAAACAAACCAGATATGACTTAATTCGACGTATTTTATTTCAAAAGTAAACTAGAAGAGAATCAGTGTGAAAGTGGATTGTGATTCCGGATTACCAGGGAGGATACTTCATGATCGAGATTCGTTGTGTGTGCGCAAACGAAATGGAGCAAGCGGTTCGTCTCTCGGATGAGACTTTTCGAGATGCAAGCCAGAAATCGATGTTAAAAGCATTTCCGAATGCGTTTGATTCTCGCCTTAATCAGTCATTCGGCGCATTTGAAAATGGGGAACTTGTCGCTTTCATGGGGCTTGTTCCATCTGTTGTACAAGTCTCGGCTGCTAAACTCAATGTGCTGTCTTTAGGTTCTGTATGCACCCACCCGAACTATCGGGGACAGAAGATCGCTTCTAACATGTTACAAGTCGTACATACGCACGCCAAACGTGTTGGTGCGAGTATGCTCCTGGTTTCGGGGGATGGTCCGCTATATATGCGAAGCGGTTGCCATTACTTTGGGCGGGTCACACGCTACGAAATAACGAATGACCATGCGACATATCAATCATTCATTGGGAATCCCGGTATCGAGATTCGACGTGTGCATACAGATGATTGGTTTCGACTTCATGCTGCGGCTGAAAGCCGTGAAGTTCGCTATGTACAAGGCGTGAATGAGCTCCCAATCTTGATGGATAGTGAGGCTATCGCCAGCTGTTATCATATGCATCATGCTGTATACGCAGCGTTTGAATGTGACCGAATCGCGGCTTATGGCATCGTTGCCATGCCTGTGCAGGGTAGAGTGGTGGAAGAGGAGGCTCCTTTTGTTGTAGAGTGGGGCGGCAGCCCGGAAGCGTTAGCGGCTATTCTACAGTTTGCATTGCAAGAGCAGGAGCTGGACGCATTGGAAATCCCGGTGATGTGGTATGAAACCAGGCTGCTCCAGGTGCTCTCGGATTTCCCTTCTAAGAGGATGCGGAACCATGGTACAGTGCATATCGTTAATCCGGAGCGGCTGTTCAGTGAGTTGTTGCCGTATTTGTCAGAGAAAGCGCCTGCCGCTGCTTCAAGATTGCTGATTCAGCAAGCGCCGGAAGATGGGGCTGTTGTGTTGTTGGATGGCAAGGAAATGGCGAGCTTGACTGCCCAAGAGGTTGTTGCTGTATGGTTTGATCCAGAAGCTGAGTTGAACGTTCCTGAACCACTGAAAGATGTGCTGACTCAACTGTTTCCCGTTCCGTTCCCGCATGCGGGAGGGTTGAATTTTGTTTGACGCTGGCTTGGAAGGCAAAGTGAAGTAAACGGAGGATATATCATGATCCAACTATCGAATCTGGAAGAGTTATTAGCGTTTCAAGTTAATACGATTAAGGATGGGCAGCTAGTCTATGTGGATGGGTATTATCAAAAGGGAGACGGTGGTTCCAAGGTTGTTCGTTGGTTGAATGACAGCGACCAAGCCGACAATGGCGGCACGATTCATGATCCCGGACATGGCGGGAGTGGCCGATGGCAGACTGTACATAATGGGGTTGGGGATTTTCGCTGGTTTGGCATTCTAGACCCATCAAGAAATGCAGATGACGCCTTGGATGCGATGGTGAAGGATCTCTCTATTCATCGGATCGAATCACATTCAGATCTGAACTTTGTCAGACGTCATACGTACGACAGAAGTCATATCGAACTCGATTTTGGAGGACATAGAGTCACAACGGTCGGAATCGAGCTGAATGCGAAAAGCAATCCATTTGGAGCCGTTATTTTTTTTCAGGGGAAAGCAATGGGCGATACACAGACGCTTACACTCTCTGCTGATCTACCAGAGCAATCTGATGTGCTAGAGGTGCTCGATGCGAAGTCTTTTGAGGTGGAAGACTGGTGGGTCGTTAGGATTCAAAATCACCCCGAAGGCTATGCGCAGCGCGAGCTGGATTATATGTTGCAGGTTACAGAAATTATTGATGCTCGACATATTCGCGTGAATTATAAGCTCGGATGGACGCTTGCTGCGGGTAGAGAAATCACATATGAGAAAATGCATCCTGTCTTACACAGCCACATTCGGAATATGAATTTCATAGGTGTTTCTGTGCCTGACAATGGATCGACGAGCGCAAAACCATCTGAAGATTGGGATCAAATAGGATCACATCCCATTGCCTATGAATTCGCTGTTGCTTGCAACGTTAGCGATGTCACAGCTACGAAGGTTTTCTGGCCGGTCATCGAGCGGCGTTACTGCACCTATTTTGTGACGGAGGGTTGCAGGTTAATGAATCCAGAGGAAGTGATTTGGGGTGGAACGGGCTATCTTACACAGCAACTCAATGTGTTGTACGGTCATGTCCGAGATTGCCATACAAGCAATGCCCGTCACTTAAACGATTTCACGTGTGGAGCTTACTGCATGGTGGAGAACTGCCATGGTGATGGCGATGAACATGGTTCTTTTGTCACGCACGGTCAATACGAGCATGATCTCACGTTTATCGGGAATTCAGGTTTGCTGTCGTTTGCCAACAGTGGCACAACTTGGGGGGATAGTGCGAAACGGATCACCGTGAAGAAACACGTTGCCTCGCGCGTAGTTGCGCACAAGCGAATTACGGATTTGACCCTGGAGGATGTCCATGCTGTCTGGAAAGAAGGATTGGTGGATTCCGGTACGATCTGGGCTAACGCAGATGGGTTGCAAATGAGAGGCTGTACGGCGGATACGATGCTTACACTTTCGCAGAGCTCATCACGTTCAAAGCGAAGTAATCTGGCTGACGGTTGTTCCTTTGGCATGTCGAAGGGGGCTGAAATCGCTCGTGCGCCCGTTAATACCCAAGTGGGATTTCGCCCAGTTACGACGGATTTCACGATGCAGAACTGCCAATTTCACAACGTTGATGGTAATTCCCTTGGCAGTATTAACAAACTCGTTCTGATGAATACCTGGTTTAGAGGCGCTTCTCCAGAAGCAAAACCCCTTCAAGTATGGTGTTCGGAAGTGGTCATGCAAGGCGGTGGTTGTGAGAATAGCGGCATGAAAGTGATGGGCGCATTTGATGAAGATCTGACGAGGGCGAGTGATCAGTCCATCACAGTTGATGGCGGCGCTATGTTCACTGGGACGAATGCCGAAAAGTCTTATATAAAGCGTGAAGAAATGTCAGGAATCGTGACGTGGGTATTCGGTGATTACAAAAGCTTAGCCATGGATGCCGAGACATCGCATTTCAGCATACCCACCGGCCCTAATAAAATGAGAGTCATAGGTTCTCGTTTCTTTGGCGGTAAGTATGAAATTGCGGAGAATGCGTTCAACCAGGATTCTTACTTGCTCATGATGGCATGCGTAGAAGAGGGAGTCGATAGATCATCTCTTCCAGCTGAATCGGATAGAGTGAAACATAAAGAGGGAAACATGGTCATATTTGAATAATCGTTGGAGCCTGTCTTTTCATAGATAGGCTCTTTTTATGTCATGTTAATGTTATATATTTGCGATGAAACGATTAAATTATGTAAGTTTATCTAACATTGTAAGCGATTCCAAATTAAAAAGTTGTTGACAACACATATGTTAGCTCCTTATAATAAAAAACATCAGAAACAAACCACAACTTACAAAAAAAGTTGTTGTGGTGTACTTTACAAATTAGAAATAAATCAGAAAAGAGGTAGGGTTATGAAAGCAGTAAAGGGCATCAATGGGTCAGCACAAGTGTTGGAGCTTCCGAACCCGGAAATGATTCCTCAATTTGTCAAAGTGAAAACGGAATATTCAGTCGTTAGCGTAGGCACAGAGTTGATGATGATAACTAATAATGGGGATGCCAATTTAGGTTATAGTGCCAGTGGCATTGTTATGGAGATAGGGGAAGGGGTTACACACGTCATCCCTGGACAACGCGTGGCTTGTTATGGGGTACCTGCCCATAGGGAACTCCTGCTTGTACCCAAGCATCTAGTGGTACCCGTGCCAGAGGCTGTGACTCAGGAGGAAGCGGCATTTGTTGGCATTGGTGCTATTGCAATTCATGCTTTGCGTCAAGCCAAACTAAGCTTCGGAGAAACGATTATCATCGCGGGGCTAGGCATACTTGGGCAAGTCATCGCCCGTATTGCGCATGCAGCGTCTTATAAAGTCATTGGTCTAGAGTTGATGGAGGAACGCTGCCGAACACTTGAGGCGATTGGCGCCATTGCATGCCGCACCAAGGAAGAGCTTCAGAAAGCTGTGGAATCTGATCCAGGATGTAAAGGTGCAGATGCGGTTATGCTTTGTGCGAGCAACCGGAAGTTTAGTATGATAGATGATGCAATTGGTTGGCTGCGGGACCGCGGTCGCGTTGTGATCGTCGGGGATACTGGAACGGAATTTGATAGGGATCTGCTTTTCATGAAAGAAGCGAGTGTTCATATTTCACGTGCGGGTGGTCCTGGTCGCTATGAAGAAACCTATGAGCAGCAAGGGGTCGATTACCCAATAGGCTATGTTCGTTGGACGGAAGGCAGGAATATGGGGGAGTTTTTACGTTTGATCGCACAGAAAAAGATTGATATTCAATCGCTGATTACTAATGAGTGCGCACTCGAAGAGTTACCCGCCATGTATCAAAACTGCTTTGAAAAGCCACAGAAATCGATGGGTATTGTCGTGCGCTATGAACAACCCAATCCCGCCGGAGTAGCAGATTCCTTTAACAATTAATAAAGGAGGTGATGGGGTATGCGAGCAAGTGTGAAGTCGATTTCTGGTGAACCCATAGGAAGAAGACGAATGACCACGCATATTTGGAAAACGTTTCTCCGATACAAATGGTTGTACTTACTTATGGTTCCGGGGATTGCGTATTACATTATTTATCACTATGTACCGATGTTCGGACTCGTAATCGCGTTTAAGAAGTATAACCTCATGAAGGGGTTATGGGGCAGTGAATGGGTTGGCTTCGATAATTTTCGGACCATTTTCGCATCGCCAGAATTTCCTAGTCTCGTTCGAAATACGCTGCTGATCAGTGTGTATCGTATTTTGTTCAACATGCTGCCTGATGTGATGCTGGCCCTTATTTTAAATGAAATTCGTGCTCCTTGGTTCAAAAGGATTGTACAAACGATTACCTACGGGCCTCATTTCTTATCATGGATTATAGTGTATGGTCTTGTGTTTTCATTCTTTGCGCCTGGTGCGGGGCTAGTCACGACGTTCTTTCGAGATATGGGCTGGGGAGAACTTGATGTGTTGACCAACTCGGACTATTTCCGTTCACTGCTAGTTACCTCGGATATTTGGAAGAGTACTGGTTTTGGAGCCATTATCTATTTGGCGGCACTGGCCTCGATCAACCATGAATTATATGAAGCGGCGGTTGTTGATGGCGCAGGCCGTTGGCGGCAATTGTGGCATATTACGCTCCCGGGTATACGTGAAGTGTTCATCTTACTGTTAATCTTGCGAATCGGACATATTATGGATGCTGGTTTCGAACAGGTATACATATTCTTGAACGCACGTGTTTACGATGTGGGAGATATTCTCGACACCTGGATCTTCCGCCGAGGGATTGAACAAATGGAATTCAGTGTTCCAGCAGCAATGGGCGTTTTCAAATCAGTAATCGGGCTGGTGCTCGTAATTGGAGCGAATAAATTGGCCAAAAAAGTCGGCGGGTCCGGCATCTGGTAAAGGAGGCATCGTTATGCCATTCATACTTAAGAAAACCAAATCAGACCGCATTGTAGATGCCGTTCTTTACACCGTACTCGGACTTTTCTGTTTAGCAACGCTGTTTCCAATCTACTTTGTCTTCATTATGTCCATCACACCCTATACGGAAGTGCTCAAGAACGGCGGATTTGTCATCGTACCGCATGCAATCACATTCGAAGCATTCACAACGATTTTTTCAAGCAATACAGTACCCAAAGCTCTGCAAGTATCGATATTCGTTACGGTCGTTGGAACAGCGTGTAATCTAGCCATTACGACGATGTTGGCCTATCCGCTATCGAAGAAATTTTTGCCGGGGCGCAATATCGTTCTGATGGGCATCGTGTTTACGATGTTGTTCTCAGGGGGGATCATCCCCATGTACTTGACGGTGAAAGCCACGGGCTTGATGGATTCATTATGGGCACTTATCATTCCAGGTCTGGTATCGTCCTTTAATATTCTGATTATGAAGACCTTCTTCGAAGGCCTCCCCTATGAAATTGAAGAGGCGGCGAAAGTGGATGGCTGCAGCGATATTGGTACACTTATGCGGATTGTGCTGCCGCTCTCGATGCCAATTATGGCAACGCTTGGTTTGTTCTATGGTGTGAATCACTGGAATGCGTACTTCGGCGGGGTCATGTATTTGAATGATCGCAGTCTATATCCGATACAGGTTGTGCTGCGGAATATGATTGTGTCACCGGCCATTAGTCAGGAGCTTGCCATTTCTCAATCTTCCTTAAATACCATGCCGCCGGAAACCATCAAGATGGCAACTGTTGTGGTGGCAATCATACCCGTTCTTATCGTGTATCCATTTCTACAAAAATATTTCGTCAAAGGCATGCTGTTAGGCGCTGTCAAAGGATAAGTCTAACAGCAGCCAATTGGCTGTAAGCCAGTCGCGTATTAAGTACGAGGGGGTGACAACGGGAAGTAGGTCTGCAATGGTTTGCTAGCAACGACTCGTATTCAATAATTTGACGGAAGTAAAATGGCTTGATAGTAGTTTCATACGCGTTCTCATTCTTCTAAAACGAACAGGGGGGTCTTTCATTTGAAAACGTTATCAAAAGTAACTACGCTATTATTAGCATCTTCGCTGGTCCTTGTCGCATGTACGAGTTCGAAAGAGGAGGCTTCTACTTCCCCAGCGAACACGTCGGCGACAACGTCGTCGAGCCCAGATGCCAAGAAGGAAAAGCTAGACCTGAGTTGGATGGTTATCGCAGATGCAAGCGCCCAACTTCCTTCAGCCGATAAAGACTTCGTGAAGAAAGCGATTGAAGAGAAATTCAATGTCTCACTGAAAATGACCTACTTGCCATTTGGCCAGGACTATACCAATAAATTGAATACGATGATAGCTTCTGGTGACATTCCCGATGTTTTCTACGCAGACGGCGTACCCTCCAATAACTACATCCGAGATGGTGTTGCAAGAGATTTGACGGGGATTGTTACACCAGCTAAAATGCCAAACTACTTCAAAAATTGGGTATCAGAAGCTACTTTGAAGTCGTATCAGGTACAAGGTGCGTTCAAGCGTGCTCCCGTGCCGTACGAAACAAGCTACTACCGTACCTTCTATATTCGGAAAGATTGGCTGGATAAGCTTAACTTGAAAATGCCAACGAACTACGATGAGCTTGTCAGTGTCATGAAAGCTTTTACGTTCAATGATCCAGACGGTAATGGCAAGAACGATACGTATGGTTTTACAGCGGCAGGCGGCGGTGCAAGCATTTCGATGGACTTCCCAGAATTCCTGAAAAACGGCTTTGCGGGAGATACGTATGTAGAAAATGATCAGTTCATTGACGTTCGTACCGATATCCGCATGCAAAATGTGCTTACGGATATTAAGACACTACTGGATATGAAAGTTGTCGATCCAGACTGGTTCTTGAACAAGTATGGCCAACATTTTGACAAAGCTGCACAAGGGAAAGCAGGTATTGTGATCGGTCAAGGCAGAGACCTTGCCTTCGATAACAATCCAGCTGGATTGCAAATGAAAGCGAAGGCAGCAGGTCAAACAACTGCAGACTGGGAGCCGTTCCATCCGTGGGAAAAAACCGGTACTTGGGTAGAAACGATTCCACAAAATCCGTTCTTACTCAGCTCCAAAAGCTCAGATGCCAAAGTACAGCGCTCTATTGAAATTCTAGATTGGCTCGCTGGAGAAGAAGGTTTCTTGTTGACGCGTTACGGGAAGGAAAACGTAGATTACAAACGCAATGGGAAAGACATCGAAGTCAATCAAGACGCCTATAAAAAAGACGTTATCGACAATAACAACTTTATTGAAGTCTATGGTTGGTTTACACCGCGTAAACCGGAAGTGTTTGGATTAAATATCATTGACCCTAAAGTAACGGAGCGCGATAAGAAAATCGTTGAAAAAATTAACTCTTACAAGATTCTTCCATCTGTCGGTACGGCTCTTACGGTCAAAGAAGGCATGGATATCGGAGCTATGCGCAAACGCATGAATGAACTGCATGTTCAAATCTTGTATAAAGAGAAGGATGCTGCGAACTGGCCGCAATATCGCCAAGAAGTGATGACCAAATTCGGTGGCAAAGCGATCTTTGATAACTATGCTGAGCTTACTTCCACAGCGAAAGGCAAGACAATCAAGTTCAAATCGGATAACTAAACGGCAATTTGTATGAGGCTGATACCACTCAGACTGGCGGATGCACCTCCGTTTCGTCAGTCTGACTTAAGTGGTGTTCCTGCAATCTATAGAATGGAGGTTTTCCGCGTGCGTTTGCAAGGGAAACGGGCATTGATTACAGGTAGTGCCAGAGGCATTGGTCAAGGTATTGCAGAGAAATTCGTGCAAGAAGGGGCACGTGTCGTATTGCTTGATTACAGGGCGGATCAGCTTGAAGCATCTGCTGACACAATTCGGAAGCAAGCGATAGATAGGGGACAAACGGCTCATGTTGCAACGGTCGTCTGTGACTTGAGTGTGCCTGAGCAAGTGGACAAAGCTGCTGAACAAGCGTGGGCTTACTGGGATGGCATCGACATTCTGGTCAATAACGCTGGCATTGCTACACGTGAGTCGTTCATCGACATTCCGCTCTCTCGTTGGCAGCAGGTGATCAACATTAATTTAAATGCGACGTTCCAACTGAGCCAACGTGTGGCGAAGGGGATGATCGCGAATGGGATTTGCGGTTCGATCGTCAATATGGCCTCGAAAAATGGCTTGGCTGGAAGTGCCGTATTGGCTCATTACAATGCATCCAAAGGTGGCGTTGTTTTGCTAACCCAGTCGATGGCTGTTGATTTGGCCAAGAATAACATTCGTGTGAATAGCGTTGCACCTGGCTTCATTGACACTCCGCTTGATCGCGAACTGAAGGAGAAATCCGAAGTAACACTTACCTTGACGGAACGAACCCCGATGCGCAGACTCGGTACCATTGAGGAAGTAGCGAATGCGTTTCTATTCTTGGCATCAGACGAAGCATCCTACATAACGGGCACGACACTGGTTGTGGACGGAGGTCATCTCGCCAATGCTTGTGATTTGTAAACGTTTGTAACCATACATCAGGATTGCGTGCAAGGAGGACAGAGTAACATGGCAGATGAGGACAACAAGCATGGAGTAAATGAGGCAGATCAACTTCGTGGTGAAAAATATTTTAACGACACAGGGCTTTGGGGGTTTATCCATCGTTCATTTACGAAATCCATGGGCTACACGGACGACGATTTAAAAAAGCCGGTCATCGGTATTTGTAACACATTCAGCGAGTTGAACAAATGCCACTCTCATTTTAGGGAATTGACGGACTATGTGAAGCGTGGTGTATGGCAAGCCGGTGGTCTGCCGATGGAATTTCCGACTATTTCGATCGGGGAGCCCTACGTGAAACCGACGACGATGCTGCTTCGGAATCTCATGGCGATGGACACGGAAGAAATGGTTAAAGCGCACCCGATTGACGGTGTCGTGCTCCTTGGCGGCTGTGATAAGACAGTGCCAGCGCAGCTGATGGCAGCTGTGAGTGCGAATATTCCAGCGATTGTCCTAACCGGCGGACCGATGTTGAACGGTAAATTAAACGGCCAGACGCTTGGCGCCTGCACCGATTGTTATCAGTTTACGCTTGAGCACAAAGCGGGCAACATTTCTGACGAACAGCTCACCATCGCCGAGAATGCCATTTGCCGCAGTGATGGTCACTGCATGGTGATGGGGACGGCCAGTACAATGGCGGCAATCGCTGAAGGGCTTGGAATGGCACTTCCTGGTTGTGCAGCAATTCCTGCCCCAGATTCTAGGCGTCGCCATATGTCGGAGCAGACGGGAAAGCAAATCGTGGAACTCGTCCGTCGCAATATCCGACCGCGAGACATTATTACCCCAGAATCGCTGGATAACGCGATTCGAGTTACGATGGCATGCGCAGGATCAACCAATGCCATTATCCATTTGGTGGCGATTGCTGGACGACTTGGCTACCGGTTACCGCTTGAGCGGTTTGACGAAATTAGCGCGACGACACCGTTTATCCTGAACGTTCGCCCATCCGGCAAATATCAGATGGAAGAGTTCTTCGAAGCGGGCGGCGTGCCGTCTCTAATGAAGGAAATTGAACCGCTGCTCAATGGGGGTTGTTTGACCGTTACGGGTCAAACTGTTAGCGAGAACCTGCGAGGCGTGAAGGTCACTGACCGCGAGCTGATCTATCCGCTTGAGCAGCCAATTGCTCCGCAAGGCGGTATTGCGGTGCTACGCGGAAACCTCTCGCCGAACGGTGCGCTGATCAAGCAAACGGCCGTTTCCCCGCATCTCAAAAAGCACCGTGGACGCGCTGTCGTCTTTGAATCGCCGGCCGATCTGAATGCAAGGATTGACGATCCAGATTTGGACGTCGATGCGAACAGTGTACTCGTGTTGAAGAACGCTGGACCGAAAGGCGCACCAGCGATGCCAGAAATCGGGCAAATCCCGATTCCGAAGAAGTTGCTGGTACAAGGAGTACGGGATATGGTGCGAATTTCGGATGCCCGCATCAGCGGTACTTCATACGGTACTTTGATTGTACACGTTGCTCCTGAAGCAGCCATCGGTGGACCTCTTGGGCTCGTGCAGGATGGCGATGAGATTGAGCTCGATATCGATATGCGCAAGCTGGAGTTACATGTAGATGAAGAAACACTACGTGAACGCAAAGCGAAGTGGCAGGCACCTCCCCCTGCCTACGATCGTGGGTATGGCCTTCTGTTCCTAGAACGAGTACTGCAAGCGGATGAAGGCTGTGATTTCGACTTCCTACTGCCGCCAGAGCTTCGCAAATAGCGAGTATAAGTATGTGTTTGTCTTACCTATCCCCTTACGATGAGGAGTTGTTCAACGATGTTCTTCCTAGATGACAAAAAGGGAAAATCGAATGCGACAGACGTAAGCAACGAGGAGAATCAAACGAACGGTAAGTCAAATGAGGCTATCAGTAGACGTAAAGTTTTGGCAACGATAGGGCTTGGCGGCGTCATGTTGGCTGGCAGTGTCTTAGGTCCTAGATTCGCCTCGGCGGATAACGGGTCGTCGAATGACAAAGATGGCAAAGACATTAAGGATGGCGAACGCGTACAGCTAGTTAACAATGTGGCTGAACTAAAATCTCTCCCACCAGGTCAGTTGAGGGATGGCCAGCATTTGTTCGTTGGTGGTTACAATAAGAGCGGTGATGGAGGCGGCAAACTGGTTCGTTATGTAGCGGACAGTACCAAGGCAGACAATGGCGGTACCGTGCATAGGCCGACGATTGGCGGTAATGGACGCGAGTCGAACGATGCAGGCAAGGGAAACAAACCGCCCAAAGGAGAAGGTTGCTTTGAAGTCGTACATCATGGTGTAGGCGATTTCCGGTGGTTTGGTATTTTCGATACGAGTCAAAATGCAGATAATGCGCTGGATGCACTAATCAACGATCTTTCAATCCACCGTGTCGAAGCACACTCGGACCTTAATTTTGTGAAGCGCCATGTGTATCACCGTAGTGACATCGAAATTGATTTCCACGGCCACACCGTCACGACCGAAGGAATCGAACTGAACACGTTAGACAATCCGTTCGGAGCGGTCATGTTTTTCCAAGGTGTCGTAACTGGTGTGGCGCAAACAGTTACGCTGACGGAAGATATATCTGAATATTCAGATATATTCGAGGTGGCTGATTCGTCCATCTTTGAGGTGGATAGCTGGTGGCACGCACAGATTAAGAATAATGCGGCTGGTGGTGCCCAGCGTGAGCTCGATTACCTCATCAAAGTAACGGAGATTTTTGATGCTACCCACGTCAGATTCAACTATAAGCTAGGCTGGCTCCTGGCTAAGGGACGTCCGATTACGTACAAAAAAATCAACCCAGCTTTCCGCTGCCATGTGCGCAACATGAGTTTTATCGGCATACCTGTGCCGCTTAACGGCACTAGTCTCAGACCATTCCCGACATGGGATCAGATTGGATCGAATCCGGTTGCTTATGAATTCGCTGTTGAATGCGATGCATCGGGCATCAAAGCTAGCAAAGTGTTCTGGCCAGTTGTCATGCGGAGATACAACACGCATTATGTGACAGAACGCTGTCAATTGATGAACCCAGAAGAACGCGATTGGGGCGGCACTGGCTATTTGACGCAGCAGATCAACGTGCTGTACGGGCATGTCCGAGATTGCAATACGAGCAATGCACGTCACTTGAATGATTTTACCTGCGCAGCTTATTGTATGGTTGAGAACTGTCATGGGGATGGCGATGAGTACGGTCCGTTCGTCACGCACGGTCAATATGAACATGATCTGACCTACATCAATAACTCAGGTCTTTTATCCTTTGCCAACAGCGGTACGACTTGGGGGGATAGCGCGAAGCGCGTGACCGTCAAGAAGCATATCGCATCGCGAATTGTCGCGAACAAGCGGTTAACTGACTTAACACTTGAGGATTGCCATGCCGTCGTAACGTATACCAAACCTGGGGTGAAAATGGCTAATTCAGGATCATTCTGGGTGAATATGGACGGCTTGCAGATGAGGGGATGTACGGCGCAAGAGATGGTGACGATTTCCAAAGGCTCCTCGCGTGCAAAAAGGAAGAACATCATTGATAGCTGCTCCTTCGGCATGCTGAAGGGCTACGAAATCGCCCGTCCGATTCGCAGTGGGACGACCCAAGTGGGGTACACGCCGAGCAATGGGGAATTGACGATCCTCAATAGTGAATTCTACAACATTGAAGAGGTCACGCTTGGAAGTATTAATAAGCTTACACTCATTAATACGTGGTTCAAAGGCCTGCCTCAGGTAGGAGGTACTGTGAAGGTGGGTACGCGTGAAATCATCATGCAAGGTGGTGGTCTCGTGGATTGCTGCTTCTTGCTCACCGGTGCTTGGGACAAAGTGGGGGACGTTAACAATGCGAAGAGTAAGCCTGACCAATGGATCACCATTGACGGAAGCGCAATTCTTAGCGGAGTAAATGGGGAGAAGGCGTTTCTGAAGAGTGTAGATACAACGAATGTGGTTACTTGGAATTTCGGAAACTATACGAGTGTTGCCTCGGATGCTAGTACAGCACATTTCTCCATTCAAGGTGGGATGAATAAATTGAAGGCGATCGGCTCCCAATTTACAGGAGGGAAGTATGACGTATCGGCTAACGCATTTGGCAGCGGGAATTACCTCTTTATGACTTCTTGTGTGGAAGAGGGTGTGAATCGGACTGCCCTTCCAGCAGAAAGTGATACCGTGAAACATAGCGTGGGCAATTTTACCACTTCATACTAATTGGCAATAGTCGTTGAAACCTTATGTACATTGACATGTGATGGTGGGTCGTTGCTATAATACAAATAACAATGCAGATACAGGAAGTACCCATGTTTCCTGATCTTGTCAGTGTATCGGATGGAAATGAGGTTTATAGATGGAAAAACGGACAACTCGCAGCTCCTCTCGCTCGCGCCTAAGCGAACTCGTCAACACATTGAGAGAAGATATTTTGACAGGAAAGAGGTCGGTAGGGGAATACTTACCTTCCGAGAAAACGTTCGCCGCGGAATACAATTTAAGCAATCAATCGGTTCGTAAAGGGCTGGATATTCTTGTTGCAGAGGAATTAATTGAGAAGATCCCTCGTGTTGGTACCAAGGTTGTCGGTGCGCCTGAAGGCGCTTTCGTAACCGTGAAGCTTGGCTTCCATAGTTCCGTTACCGATGAGGCGGATATTCATAGGTTGCTATCCAGTTTTCAAAAGGAAAACCCACATATTCGGGTGCAAGCCGTTCCTACCTCAAGCAATAACTACAGTTATATCAGCGAGTACTTGTCCAGTGGGCTCCTCGACGTGGTCATGATGAACTTTAAAGATTTCCAGGAGTGTGTGGAAACTGGCGAAGAAGGCATGCTGGAGCCGACGGAACGGAATCCAGAGCTGTATTCATTTTTATCAGATGCCTTTGTGGCAGATGGTCGACAGCTCGTGCAGCCGTTTATCTTTTCCCCACTTATTCTATGTTACAATCGCGAGCATTTCCATGCGGCGAACTTGCCTGAACCAGATAGCTCCTGGCAGTGGAAGGATTTGATCGAATATTCGTCGAGACTGGCCATTCCGAATGAACGCCTCGGCTTTCACTGCGACTTATACTCGTCCAATCGTTGGCCGTTACTCCTGTTGCAAAAAGGTGGGAAGTTTGAGCGCCATGAAGATGGCAGACTTAAGCTAGCTGGCACAGCTATGATGGATGCGCTTCGCTATTGTGGGGAGATGAAGCACAGTATTCCTTCCTTATCAGAAGGGATTACTACGGGTGAATCGGAACTGCTCTTAGCCAAAGGCAAAGCCTCGATCATCATGACCAGTTACTTCTACTTAAATTACCTGCTGGGTGAGAGGCTGTCCTTTGACATCGCGCCTGTACCGCATTTTGGTACCCCAATGACAATGCTGCTTAACACGGGACTTGCTGTCAATCGGAAGTCACAGGTGAAGGACGCGGCGGTCAAGTTAGTGGAATATCTAACTAGCTATAAGGCTCAACTTTTCGTTCGTCAGCACACATACAGTCTTCCCGCCAGAAAATCTGCCGCAGAATGGGTAGGGGAAGAAAAACGCTATCTGCCGTCCCGATTTTCGCTATTTCGCGAAACGATCCCTGGGTTTCGCTATTTCACAGATTTAGCTATTAGTGCAAGAGAGCTATCGGATATAAACCAAGAGCTCAAAATGTATTGGGCTGGCTTGGAAACGGAAGAGGTATTGTGTTCTCATATCGAAGAGCGTCTTACTGTTAGTTCAGTGTGAGAACGCCTTTCATCCACAATCTTGTTGGTCAAAATTCGTCTAACCAGAAGGAGTGAGTTATGTGCCGCATTTTAGTGCTTCAACTATTATGTTACTAATTATAACTGCGCTGGTATTGTTCGGTCCCAAGAAGCTGCCTGAATTAGGTCGTGCGTTTGGTAAGACCTTGAGGGAGTTTAAGAAGGGAACCAAGGGCTTTATGGAGGAAGAGGACTCATCCCCTTCACTGCAGTCACGTAAAGATTCTCACTTGGATGAGGCTAATAAACGATAAATGATTTCCTTTAACATATAGCAATGAAACAGATCGACTCGATAGGGCTATAGCCGGATGGAGTACGGTCTCTTTACGATGCCCAAAAAAAGCAAAAAGGCGGTGCAACAGATGATCTTTGATTGTCATACGCATTTATTTCTTCCTGGTCAAACCGATGGACCCTTCCTAGCTGCAGTAAAGCGCAGTTGGGGTGAACATATGGATATCCTCGCAACGCCAGAGATGCATGAAGAAAATATACGTGCTTTTGATGGAGCTATCGTGCTTGCTTTTGACGCTCCTGCTACCGGCATCCAAGTACCTAATCAGGTTGTTGCTGAGTATGTAGCTAAGCATCGTGGACGATTATTCGGCTTTGCGAGCATCGATCCCAACAGGGCATCTGCAGCTAGACTGTTAGAAGAGGCTATCAAAGAATATGGCCTTAGCGGACTTAAACTGGGACCGATTTATCAGAATTTTTACCCGGGTGAGCAACGTCATTTTGAGTTGTATGCCAAAGCGGATGAATTGGGATTGCCCATTATGTGGCATCAAGGAACGTCCTTTGTACCCGAAGGATACCTCGATGCGTCTAGGCCAGCAGCATTAGATCCGATTGCCCGTGCATTTCCTTCTCTGAAAATGGTTATTGCACATATGGGTCATCCTTGGGTGGATGAATGTATAGCTGTAGTTCGCAAAAATGCCAATATGTATATGGATTTGTCGGCATTAGGTTCACGACCATGGCAGTTCTATAACGCACTCGTTTCAGCCATGGAGTATGGGGTCACACATAAGATTTTATTTGGTTCCGATTATCCTTTTTTCACTACCCAACAAACCATTGACTCGTTTCGGAATATTAATCACTTGGTCGAAGGAACGAAGATGCCGCACATTCCAGAGAAGATCATCGAAGACATCATTCATCGCAATACGCCAGAGATACTTGGTCTGACGGCATCCCTATAACATTTTTCAGGAGGAATAACATATGTCAAAGAATGTAGAGTTATATGAAGAATCAAAATTGTACTCGCCAGGCGGGGTACATACGTCCATTCGTAATGTGAATCCCATGAAGGTTTTTACGAAAGGTGAGGGTGCTTACATCTATGATGCAGATGGCAAGAAGTACATCGACTATCAAGGTGCATTCGGCCCGATTATTTTGGGGCACAGCCATCCTTACGTCAATCGCAAAGTGATTGAAGCTATTGAGAGAACGGATTTGTACGGCGTTGGCTGTACGGATCTGGAAGTGGAGTTGTCGCGCAAAATTTGTACGCACGTCCCATCGTCTGAGCAGGTGCTCTTTTGTAATTCAGGATCTGAAGCCACCTATCACGCGATTCGCCTAACCCGTGCGATTACAGGTCGCAACAAGCTGATCAAATTTCAAGGATGCTATCACGGCTGGCACGATTATGTCGCTCGCAACATGCTTAGTTCTTGGGACATGATAGGCAAAAGGGATCCGGGATCTGCCGGTATGTTAGATGAAGCGATTGACAATACCTTGGTCTGTACCTTTAATGATCTTGATGATGTGGAGAGAACCTTCCGTGAAAATAAAGGGCAAATCGCATCGCTGATTGTTGAGCCGATTCCCCATAATATCGGCTGTGTTATGCCGCAGCCTGGCTTCTTGGAAGGGCTTCGTGAGCTTTGTACGGCACATGGTGCACTGCTCATCTTTGATGAAGTGATTACAGGCTTCCGCCATGATATTGGCGGTTATCAGAAGGTTGCAGGCGTTACTCCCGATTTGACAACGATGGGGAAAGCGATGGCGAACGGCTATCCCATCGCCGCTGTAGCGGGTAAGCGTGAATATATGCAGCGTTTCAATACGTACCCAGGCGGCGACGTCTGGTTTGCAGGCACCTATAACGGGCACTCGGTAGGTACGGCCGCTTCGATTGCAACGCTTGAACTGATGGAGAACGAACCGGTGCATGAGCATATTTTCCGGTTGGGCGAGAAGATGCGTTCCGGCATTCGTGGTATTCATGAACGACTTGGCATTGAGGCATATGTGGCAGGTTTCGGTTCCGTATGGACGACGTATTTCATGAATAGCGAGCCGAAGAATTACTCGGATTTGCAGCAAAATGATGCAGAACTATACATAACCTATCGTAAGAAGTTGATCGAGAAAGGCATCTTCAAAATGCCGATGAACATTAAACGTAATCATATTAGTTATTCTCATACCGATGAGGACATCGACACAACACTTACAATCATCGAGTCGGTGCTGAAGGAACTTATTTAATTAATCTAAAGTTAGGAGTTTATGGGCACATGAAATTCGTTTCGTTTCTTTATCAAGATAGCTACCGATTAGGTGTCAAAATAGAGCAAGGCGTGGTCGATGTTGTGGCGGCACTCTCCGCAGTAACGGAAGAGAACGCGATTCCAACAACCATTCACGAGGTTATTGATGGTGGTGCCGAGGCTTTAAATCATCTTCTTTCATTTATAGAACGAGTTCTTGTTTCGGATGCAGATCAAACCGCTTATCTATTGGATGAATCTACATTAACACTTGGACCATGCATCACGCATCCGAATAAAATCATTTGTGTGGGCCTTAATTATCGCAGACATGCGGAGGAAACGAATGCACAGATCCCGCAATTTCCTATTTTGTTCAACAAGTTCAATAACGCCTTAGCGGGTCATGGTGAAGAGATTTCGTTACCCAAGGTTTCTGTGAAAGTTGATTATGAAGCGGAATTAGCCATTGTCATTGGTAAAAAAGGGAAATATATTTCGAAGGAACAAGCGCTTTCTCACGTCTTCGGGTACTGTAATGCGAATGATTTGTCAGCCCGCGATTTACAAGTGAGGACCCCACAATGGCTGTTGGGAAAATCGTGTGATCAATTTGCCCCTATCGGTCCTTATGTGGTGACGGCTGATGAAGTAGGCAACCCGAATGATCTTGCGATTACAACGATTGTAAATGGAGAGGTAAGGCAGCATTCGAATACATCAGATATGATATTCCATTGCGATGAAATCATCAGTTACATTTCACAGCATATGACCTTAATGCCTGGAGATATTATTTTGACAGGGACACCAGAAGGTGTTGTGTTAGGATATCCGCTAGATAAGCAGGTATATCTGAAAGATGGGGATATCGTGACGATTGAGATTGAAAAGCTCGGGGCACTGACCAATCGGATGGTCGCGGAGTAAATGAGGATTTGAGAAAACGGGGCTGTCTCACAAGTAGCGTAACTACTTACGAGACGGCCCCGTTTGTTATTGTTTTGTATGTAAATTGATTAGGCCAGTAACTTCAAAAATTCCCGCATGAAACCTGGTAAATCCGGCCATGCATGACCGCTCACGAGTTTGCCATCGACATGAAGCGTATCGGTTGTATAGGTCGCGCCAAGTGCCTCAACATCCAAGCGACATGCGTTATACGCGGTCAACGTGCGACCCTCGAAGAGGGAGTTATCTTTCAGAGCGGCGAATACTTGTGCACCATGACAGATGGCACCTACAGGCTTATCCGCTTCAAGGAAATGACGAAGGATGCGTGGCACATCTTCACTCGAGCGAATGTATTCTGGAGCTCTGCCACCAGGAATGATAAGCCCATCGAACTGGCTGGGATCAACATCGGCGAAAGCGACGTGGGAGGGGAGAAGATGTCCTGGTTTTTCGGTGTACGTTTCCCAATCTTCTACGAAATCGTGAACCACGGTACGAAGCACTTTCTTCACGGGAGATGCGATCACAGCCTCATATCCCTCCTCTAATACACGGTAATAGGGATAGTATACTTCCAATACTTCTACAGCATCACCAGTTAGAAATAAGATCCTTTTGGACATAAAATCACTCCTTGGTAATAGTTGGTAATCCATATTTAATTATGAACAAACCTGGTTTTCTTGTATACGGGTGGAATTTGAGATGAATTGTCGAATTGGATGATGTTATAATAGAAGATATGTCGAAAATGTGGGGAATGATTAAAGTATGAAAGCATATTTAGAATTGCTTAAGGATGTCTTAGATCAAGGTGTTGAAAAGGGAGATCGCACAGGAACAGGAACGATTTCTGTTTTTGGGCGTCAGATGCGAATCAATCTGAGGGAAGGTTTCCCTCTTTTAACAACGAAGAAGATGCATATCAGATCTATTGTTCATGAACTGTTGTGGTTCATAAGCGGCAGCACGAATATTCAATATTTGCGCGATAATGGTGTTTCAATTTGGGATGAATGGGCTGACGAAGAGGGAAATCTTGGCCGCGTATACGGTGCACAGTGGCGTACATGGCAGGCGCCAAATGGGCAAATTATCGATCAAATTGAGAAGCTGATTCACCAAATCAAGACGAATCCGGATTCGCGTAGACACTTAGTTAGCGCTTGGAACCCTGCGGAAGTGGATAGCATGGCCTTGCCGCCGTGCCACTATGCGTTTCAATTTTATGTAGCGAACGGTCGTTTATCGTGTATGTTCCAAATGAGATCCGTAGACACGTTCTTGGGTCTGCCTTTTAATCTGGCGTCGTATGCCCTGTTAACCCATATGATTGCTCAGCAGTGTGATCTCGAAGTAGGGGATCTGATCTGGAACGGCGGCGATGTCCACATTTATCAGAATCATGTTGAACAAGTGAATAAACAGTTAGTGAGAGAGCCACAAGAGCTGCCGACGCTTCATATCAAAAGAAAGCCAGCTTCTATCTTCGATTATCAATTCGATGATTTTGAATTTCTTAACTACACACCGCTGCCGGGCATTAAGGCGCCGATTGCGATCTAAGGAAGTTGTTGTAACGAAAGGAGTTTTCGGCGTATGAGTATCTCATTTATATTTGCTATGGATCGTAACCGAGCCATTGGCGTCAATAATAAACTGCCTTGGCATCTGCCAGGTGATTTGAAATTTTTCAAAAACGTGACGATGGGGCACCCCATCCTGATGGGACGCAAAACGTATGAGTCCATCGGCAAGCCGCTTCCCGGAAGACGCAACGTCATTCTCACGCAGAATTCCGCTTATCAAGCCGAGGGCTGCGAAGTTATTCACTCGGTAGACGAAGCAATCGACGCGTTTCCTGATCAGGAGCTATTCGTCATCGGAGGAGCAGAGATCTTCAAACTGTTTGCTTCGCATGTGAATCGTATGTACATCACATACATTGAGGATGAGTTTGAAGCGGATACCTTTATGTCCGATCTCGATTTGTCCACTTGGACACTGGTATCGTCTGAGCAAGGTGAGCGTAACGAGAAGAATCCGTATGAGTACTATTTCCGGATTTACGAGAGATAGTCGGTTTCATTGATTAAATGGAAATCGTACAGTTAATTCCAGCTGTATTCTTGATTTGAATGAAATAGCTGGAGAACATACAGTTAATTTCGGGCGAAATCAGCTTGTGTAGCGATTTAGTCGAAATTAACTTCATATTTTCCATTTATTCGGGATAATTGAGGAAAAAGAGCCGAAATTGATGTGCTTTTGCAGTTATCTCAGCCGCGCAGGTGCAACCACAAGCAACCAAAAAAGACTTCCATCAGATCAACGAGATCTGATGGAAGTCTTTTTCTATTTTCTACAGGATCATAAGTGTGCTTATGCCCGTTTTCTTACTAACGCGATAATCAATGCAGCTGCACCAAGCACTAAACCAGCAATAGATAAGTAAAGTGACGTATTCGACTCGGAGCTATCTCCAGCAGCAGCAGTACCCGCCGTTACATTACCGTGGCTATCTGTCGTTGCGCCAGCAGCAGCTTTTGCTTTTACGGTTGTAACTGAAGCAGGCTTGTCTGATCCATTTGCGCCAACCCATTCCACAACAGAACCGTCTTTGTATGTTTGGTAAGCTTTCCAGATGATTTGAGTAGCGGCATCAGCTACTTTACCTTGCATGCTGAAATCTCCGAATTCAGTTGCGCTTAGTCCATCCCCCGTTGCTGTCCAAGTAACGCCGGTAATTTTGCCAGCAGCGTCTTTCGCAATGTCATACTTCCATCCAGCTTTAGGTTCAAAACGAGAAACAGCGACCGAATCAAGTGGGAACTTAACCTCTACTTTAACGGTTGCACTATCCTTCTCGGAAGGTACACGTACGGTGAAAACTTCATAGCTGCCTTGCGTAGCTTCTTTCGGATATACAACGACGTGAGCACTGGCAATTCCCACAAGAAGCATGGAGGCGATCATCATCGAGCTTGCGGTTAACACAAATTTTTTAAACATGGAAACATATTCCCCTTTCAATTTCAACTCTTACCATGTTGTCCATCTTACCTGATAGACAAGCATAAGAGTATGACTCGACTGGGCTATTTTTTCGACTAGTTTTGTCTAAATGGTAGCATTTAAGGGATTTCCATCAGATGTTGTCTCAATTTTGGAGACATGCCTACCTCGTTGCGGGACGGTTTAGGGGTTTATGTCATTTCCGTGTCAACCCATGTTTAATAGCGAAAGCGGTGAGTTGCACGCGATTTTCTAAAGAGAGCTTCACGAGAATATTTTTCATGTGATTTTTTACAGTATGTTCGGAGATTAGCAGCTTTTCGGCAATGACACGATTGTTATCCCCTTGAGCGACATAAGCAGTAATTTCTTGTTCTCGAGAAGTGAGCATATGAGGGCTTGGACCTTCCGTGTGCGCGCCAGCTGGTGAGCGGAAGCGTCCAAATAGCTTGTCCGCCATGCCTCGAGCCACCTCGGAATTATCATCGAGCAGCGCACGGAGATAGTTCAACCACTCATCGGGGTCCATATTTTTGAGCAAATACCCTTGAGCCCCGAATTGCAATGCCGTGAAAAGATCGGCGACATCATCCGAAACCGTGAGCATAACGATGCGTATCCCGCTGTAGGCTTGTTTGATGTGACGTGTGGCTTGTAAGCCGTCCATGGGCGACATATGAATATCCATTAAGACTACGTCAGGGGCAAGCTCTCCGCAAAGACGAATGGCATCTTCTCCTGAGCTGGCTTCTCCGACGATGAAGAAATCAGAGCAGGGTGCCAGCATGCTTTGTATTGCTTTGCGAGCTAGGGGATGATCATCAACAATAAGGACACGAAACGGCATCGTTTCTTGCATCAGCTAGTCACCTTTCTTTCGGCAAGTACGATCACTTCTGTACCGCAGCCTTTCTCACTCCGAAGCTCCAAAGTAGCGCCAAGTTCGGAAGTACGTTTCTGCATAAGGTCGATGCCGTAGGTCGTATTCTTCTTTTTAACTGTATCCGCATCCGAGTCGAGCTGCATACCGCAGCCATTGTCTGTCACGTGTAGCCGCCAACGATCGGGTGTAGCTTCTAAATGAAATGTGGCATCTGTTGCCATCGAGTGTTTGCGAATGTTTGTAAAAGCTTCCTGCATGATGCCAAAGAGTTGAACTTCTTCACTTGGCGTGAAGCTATCTTCTTCGATCTGCACGGTCACCTGAAGGTGAATGCCGCTGACTAACTTCCAGTTGGCTAGGAAAGTTTGGATGCGTTGCCCAAAAGAAGTGCCTTCTTCTGGCGGTGTTCGCAAATTGAAAATAGCCTGCCGCAGCGAATTGTCGATCTCGGAAACAGCGGCTTTCGCTTCTTCGATGTCCCCCTGGCGCAGTTTTACATTCAGGAAGAAAAGCGTCTGCGCCAAATCATCATGCAGCTCTCTTGCCAATCGCTCACGCTCTTCGAAGACCGCTCTACGGGCTTCGCTATGTAGGATTTGCTCATTGCTGCGTTCCATGCTACTAAACATCCAGGAAGCGAAGAGATAAGATA
Organism: Paenibacillus sp. J22P165; assembly: GCF_059692015.1. Taxonomy (NCBI): domain Bacteria; kingdom Bacillati; phylum Bacillota; class Bacilli; order Caryophanales; family Paenibacillaceae; genus Paenibacillus; species Paenibacillus sp. J22P165. The sequence goes on from NZ_JCAUAP010000001.1 coordinate 542,264, forward strand.
AGAACAAAGTAATGACCGTGATCGTGAAATTGCCAGCTTCCATTGTTAAATAGCGGAGTAAATATTCATGGCGGATATATTCAAATCCACCAATAATCAATACGGGTAATAAAACCGTGAAAAGCTTGTATTTACGCATAGACATGGAGTAAATCAGCTCCTTTTCAGAATAATGAAGATATAGGATGTAACAAGGAATTGCTGGACTTAGAATTGGAACGGTTTCTATTATATCAGATCTGATTTAGAATTCTGTACAAATAATCGGATCAGTACTTCTCAATTCACGCACGTGTGTGCTACATTATTAGTTAATCGTAACACGAATGGGAAGGGTGTGTTTGCTTTACTATGTGGAAATCTTTGCTGCAGGAGAAAAAGAACTGGGCCGGATATGTGATTGTTATTATCCTGCTTCACGTACTCGGCCTGATCGGTTTATACACCGTTGCCCAATCATCTCCTGCATTCTGGGGGATTGGACTATTAGCTTACACGCTAGGGATGCGTCATGCGTTCGACGTTGATCATATTGCAGCTATTGACAATACGGTACGGAAGCTTGTCCAACAGAAGAAAAATCCGTTAGGCGTTGGCTTTTACTTTTCATTGGGTCACTCCTCAGTAGTGTTCGTCATGGCTATTGTGACCGCATTCTCGGTGCAATGGGCGGCACGTGAGCTCCCTTGGATGCAACGTTTCGGCGGTGTGATTGGTGCTTCTGTTTCAGGACTTTTCCTCGTCATTATCGGTGTCATCAATTTATTGATTTTGATTAGCTTGTACAAAATGTTTCTGAAGTTTCGCGGCGGTGAGTACGACAACAACGAGTTTGAGGATCTATTAGAGTCACGTGGGTTTATTGCACGCCTCATTAAGCCACTTTTCTCATTCATCACCAAAAGCTGGCACGTATACCCGTTAGGCTTTCTCTTCGGATTAGGCTTTGACACCGCCAGTGAAATCGCTTTGTTGGCCATATCCGCGCACGCGGCGAAGGATGCGATCCCGTTTATCGGCGTCATCTCACTGCCTCTCTTGTTCGCTGCTGGGATGAGCCTATTCGATACAGCGGACGGCATGTTCATGACAAAAGCGTACAAATGGGCGTTTCACACCCCAGTGCGCAAGCTTTATTACAATTTGACGGTAACCGCACTCGCGGTGGTTGCCGCATTAATTATTGGTGTGATTGAGCTCGGACAGGTGCTTTCCGAAGAATTCAGTATGGAAGGTGCATTCTGGACATGGCTGCAAGCGATTGATTTTGGTACGTTAGGCTTTATTCTGGTTGGGATGTTCGTCATCGCCTGGATCGTTTCGATTGCCGTTTGGAGAGGCATGAAGATCGAGGAGCGCTGGGGCGCTAAGTACAATCGATAGAAGAAACGGCCTCTGCGAGCGCGCATGGGCCCTTTTTTTGTCAATTTATCAGGTATAGGCTTCACTCCAAAATTCGGCTATAATTCTGGATGGGGCACTCGTCCAAAATGGACTATGTAGTCCTTTATTGTGCATGGTGAACAATGGAATATGAATATTTTCTAAAGGTAATGATAGAAAAAAGGATTTTCCCACTGTTCGTTGAAAGTAGTCTGTCTAGTACTTCGAAACTGAGTAAAAGAAAGTAGGACGAATATGATCGAGTTTAAGCATCTTTCAAAGGTTTATCCAAATGGTACTGTTGGTTTAAATGACATTAACCTTACCATACACCCAGGGGAGTTCGTAGTTATTGTAGGTTTATCAGGGGCTGGCAAGTCGACATTGCTTCGTTCGATTAATCGTCTGCATGAGACGACGAGCGGTGAGATTTTAATCGATGGAAAATCCATTACATCAGCTAATGGCGCACAACTGCGTCGGATGCGTAGAGACATAGGGATGATTTTCCAAACGTTTAATCTAGTAAAAAGATCCACGGTACTTCGTAACGTCCTTTCCGGTCGCGTAGGTTACCATTCCACACTTCGTACGATGTTTGGTTTGTTCCCAAAAGCGGATGTTGAGCTTTCGCTTAAAGCATTGGAGCGTGTGAACATTCGAGAAAAAGCGTATTCACGCGCTGATGAATTGTCCGGCGGTCAACAGCAACGTGTTTCCATCGCAAGAGCACTTGCGCAGGAAGCGAAAATTATCCTCGCGGATGAGCCTGTTGCTTCACTAGATCCGCTTACAACTCGACAGGTTATGGATGACCTGAAACGCATTAACAAGGATCTCGGTATCACAACCGTTGTCAACCTTCACTTTATCGATTTGGCTCGTGAGTACGCAACACGTATTATCGGACTTCGTGCTGGTAAGGTCGTCTACGATGGACCTGTTGCTGATGCGACGGATGATGTGTTCTCCGAGATTTATGGCCGCGCCATCAAGAAGGATGAACTGCTGGGGGTGCAGGAGGGATGAGTGTAGCAACCGTCAAAAAGCCTCCACGCACGAAGTTCTACATGATCATCGCGATCATGGTGCTGTTCTTGATTGGTAGTATTTATCAAACGGATGCAACGTTGACAAGATTAGCTACGGGTACGCCGGAGATTCTGAAGTTTATCGCAGAAATGTTTCCGCCAGATTGGCTATTCTTTGCAGACATTTGGAAGCCGATGGCTCAAACGATTCAAATGTCCATCCTGGGTACGGTCATTGGGGCTCTATTCGCATTTCCAATGGCTTTGCTAGCAGCTCGTAACGTAACAACGTCACCTTGGCTGTACTACCCGGCACGTTTTTTTATGAATTTGATTCGTACCATTCCGGATCTGCTCTATGCAGCCTTGTTTGCTGTATTAGTAGGCTTTGGTCCAACCGCAGGTACATTAGCTTTAATTTTCTTCACATTCGGTATTATTTCAAAGCTTTCCTATGAATCAACCGAGGCGATCGACCCAGGTCCGCTTGAGGCGATGACTGCAGTTGGAGCTAACAAGCTGAAGTTGATTCGTTATGGGGTTCTTCCGCAAGTTGCACCGACGTATCTGGCTCATTTTCTGTATACCTTTGAAGTAAGTATTCGTGCCTCTGCGATCCTTGGTTTGGTTGGCGCAGGCGGTATCGGATTATTGCTCAAAAATACACTAGATCTGTTCCGTTATGATCAGTCTTGTGCCATTGTTATTTATACGCTGCTTATCGTTGTTATCATTGATTTGGTGAGTACACGATTCCGGACGTATTTGTTAAAAGGCAGTGCCAAGCCAATGAGCGAATCGCGTGCGAACACGTACAAAATCATTGGTGGGTTAGCTGTAGTTGGATTAATTGTATGGGCTCTAACTGGCTTGGAGTTGACAGGCTTCCAGCCAACGACTTGGATTCTTACAAAAGCGATGATCAGTGGATTATTCCACCCAGACTGGGCTTATGTGTATATCCCTGAAGGCGAGGATTTACTTCGTTCCCTACTTGAAACCTTATCGATTTCTTATTTAGGAAACTTCGTATCCGCGATTGTTTGTCTGCCTTTTGCTTTCTGGGCTGCGGCGAATATGAGTCGTTTCCGTGCTGTTTCGGCCACAGGGAAATTGTTCTTGAGTGTTGTTCGAACAATTCCTGAGATCATTATGGCTCTCATCTTTATTAAAGCCGTTGGACCGAACGCTTACGCAGGCGTAATGGCCCTTGGATTGCATTCCGTGGGGATGCTTGGTAAATTGTATGCCGAGGCCATTGAGAACATGGATATGGGTCCTACAGAGGCGATGACAGCTGTTGGTGCGAACTTCTGGCAACGGATGTCGTTCGCTGTCATTCCACAGGTGATACCGGATTTCATTTCGTATACACTGTACCGTTTTGAAATCAATGTTCGCTCCGCAACCTTGCTTGGGGTCATTGGTGCTGGAGGGATCGGGACACCGTTGATCTTCGCACTGAATGCTCGGCAGTGGCCGCGTGTAGGTATCATTTTGATTGGGATTATCGTCACTGTTTCGATCATTGACTATATCTCCGGATCATTAAGAAAACGAATCGTCTAGAATACCCACTAGTCTCACAAATAAAAGGCAGCTCCTGAAGGTCGCAACCTTCAAGAACTGCCTTTTATCATTCATGCAAGACCAGTAGCCAAACCTACTTGCTATTTCCACCTTGTGCAACCAAGTGAAGGAAACGAGGTTCACGAAGACGATGAGAAGCGGGTAAGAGCGGTTCGTCGGGTCCTAAAAGTTCAATTTGATCAATTAACGTTATTGGGACCATAATGTTGTTTATTTTTAGCAGCTGAAATTCTGGGTAATACTGTGAAATGATTCCGTGTACTTCATCGGTGCCGCACCGAATTATGACTTCTGATTTACGCATGATCAGCATTTCGTACATCCTGTTTTTCACCCCACAATGAGTTATGACACGACCGACTTAGTAAACGTTTGATGGTTAAAAGTAAACGAAGAGCTTGGACGGGCGTGCCACATTCATAATATGCAAGGAAAGTCTGGTATAGAATGTAAAATTAGAAGGAAAAAACCACCGCGTCATGGAAGCAAGGCTCATGCTGCGGTGGTTTCATAGTGTAGTTGTGTAAGCTTAGCTTAACTTATTTCAAGCCCATTGCTTTGTTAGCTTCACGAACGATGTTGAATTTATCATCAGTTGTAGCTACGTAACCTTGGTGTGTGTATACATCGATGATCACTTTTTTACCTTCTGGATCGTTACCGATCGCGATGAAAGCATCTTGAATTTTCTTCTTCCAAGCTGCATCCATATCGGAACGAACAGCGATTGTATCGTTTGGAATTTTATCGGAGAAAGCAAGAACTTTCGTTTGTTTGAAAATATCTGGGTAATCTTTAACCATGTTGGCACGGATGTCTTGGAACACGCCTACTGCATCAACTTGGCCATTAAGAAGTGCGATTACCGCTTTGTCATGTCCTTGGAATTGAACACCAGTTACATCCTTCACAGGATCAACGCCGGCTTGTTTCAACACAAGACCTGGGTAAACGTAACCAGCTGCGGAAGTAACACCTTGCCAGCCCATCTTCTTACCTTTCAAATCAGCTACGGATTTAATTGGGGAATCAGCTTTGACAACAATCATCGATTTGTAGAAATCAACAAGATCTTTCGATGGTTGACCTGTTGCATCATCAACGCCAAAACGTTGAGCTTGTACAAGAAGATCAGCAGCTTTACGGTTATCATGGGCAACAACATAGTTACTTGGTGGCAAGAAACCAACATCAACTTGTTTGGAAGACATCGCTTCGATAACAACGTTGTAATCTGTGGAAACGGAAACCTTAACCGGAATTCCTAATTTATCTCCAAGCAATTTTTCAAGCGGCTTAGCTTTTGCTTCAAGTGTCTCTGCATTTTGGGAAGGTACGAATTGTACTCTAAGTTCTTTAGGAACAAAACCTGCTGCAGCTGGAGTAGCAGTTGCCGCAGTAGTTGCTGCTGCAGTTGATGAAGCAGCTGGAGTTTCGTCTTTTTTCGCGCAGCCAACAAGTGCACCTGCAGCTACAACCATGGACAAGCTTAGTAATGTTAATTTTTTCATGTCTTTTTGACCTCCGTTTAAATATTTACTTTTTATCTATGATGTACTATAACATTATCATAAGAGATATGGAAGATAGTGTGAAGTATTTGTTAAACTGACAAATGATATGTAAAACTTTACAATATAAAGGATGGAGTGAAACGCTTGACGCAGACGAATCAAGGACTAAGAAGTCACATTACAATTTTGGAAACAAGCGATCTCCATGGGAATATGTTTCCCATTCATTACGCAAATAATAAGCACAATAATGTCGGATTATCGAAAATTGCAACCTTAGTTGCACAAGAACGTGCTCATAAAGAAAATGTGATTGTTTTGGATAACGGCGACCTCATTCAAGGTACACCACTCGCCTACCACCACGCACGATTAGATAATGAACCAATGAATCCTATGGTACTGGGTTTGAATTATTTGAAATATGATGCGGCAGTACTCGGAAATCATGAGTTCAATTATGGCATGAATGTTCTGCAAAAAGCAGTGCGTGAATCTAATTTTCCTTGGTTATGTGCGAATATTTTGAATGAGAAGACAGGTGAGCCTTTCTTCGGTAAGCCGTATCTGATTAAACAATTTCCGGATGGCGTACGTGTTGGAATTCTCGGAATCACGACACCCTATATCCCAAACTGGGAAGATCCGAAGCATATTGTCGGCTTACGGTTTGAAGATCCTATTGCAGCGGCTCGTACATGGGTGCAATTCCTGCGAGAGCAAGAACATGTCGATGTCGTTGTGGTTTCCTACCATGGCGGATTCGAAAGAGATATCGTAACCGGTGAGCCTACTGAGCCGTTAACAGGCGAAAATCAAGGGTATCAGCTATGTATGGAAGTAGAGGGAATCGATGTTCTCCTCACAGGTCATCAGCATCGTAGTATCGCTGGGGCTCAAATTAATGGAGTTACCATTGTTCAACCTGGTACAGCTGGCGTTACGCTTGGGAAGGTGGACATCGCGCTAGATCAGGTGGAAGGGAATTGGCGTATTGCTTCCAAGCAATCTGAGCTTCTATCTGTAGACAAAGTAGAAGCGGACACGGTGCTGCTCACGCAGATCAGCTCTTACGAGGCGAAAACACAGCTATGGCTGGATCAACCCATCGGGAAGCTTACAGGAGACATGCTCGTGAAAGATCCTATGCAGATTCGTACAGTTGATAATGCACTGATTGAGTTCATTAACAAAGTCCAAATGGAGCTGTCAGGTGCACAAATTTCCAACACGGCACTGTTTGATAATATTTCTCCTGGGTTTCCTTCGGATATTACCATGCGAGATATTGTGTCCAACTATATTTACCCGAACACACTGAAGGTCATTCGCATCTCAGGACAAGATATTAAGGATGCCTTGGAACAGTCTGCGGAGTATTTTGAATTGGTGGATGGCGTTCTTCAGGTAAGTAAAGCGTTCATGGAACCGAAGCCTGCCCATTACAACTATGATATGTGGGAGGGAATTTCCTACACGCTGAACATTGCCCGTCCTGTTGGGAACCGAGTTGTACAGTTGGATTTTAAAGGGGAACCGATTGATCTTGAAGCATCTTTCGAGGTGGTCATGAACAATTACCGCGCTGCTGGCGGAGGTAATTATGCGATGTTCCAGAATAAACCGGTTGTGAAGGATATCCCAACGGATGTAGCTGAGCTGCTGGCAGGGTATATTATGGAGCGAGGTACCATCGAGGCAAGCGTTAACCACAATTGGCAAGTCATTTGGACGTAGCTCGTCCTTCAATTAGAAGAGCCTTACAAAGCCGATTCTCAGCTTTTGTAAGGCTTTTTATGTTGTGCAGCGATTATTTCTCACGAATATAAGCTCGATCACCCGTTCGAGGGTTGTAATAGACCCGATAAGTGAAACCGTCTTGGGGATCAATGAAGACTTCAGTTGTAAAAACAAAGCCGTTTGGAGGCGATTGAGGTGTCGCGGCACCATCCGTTTTGTAACGTTTGTCGTAAACGAGATAACCGAGAAGAAGTAATATAAGAAAGCCTACGATCCACAAGCCGTATATAAGCAAAATAGAGGAGTTCCCGCTCATAGCCTTCGCGTCCGGACGGCTGTGCCATACGCGACGATTTCGCTCATATTTTGACCAATATCCCCACTATCGAACCGCATCATGACAATCGCATCTCCGCCCATGGCTGCTGCATTCTTGACCAGTCGGTCCATAGCTTGCCGTCGGCCGTCTTCCACCATTTGCGTATATTGTGTGACTTCTCCGCCAATTAATCCTTTCAAAGAGGCCATAATATCCCCGCCAATGCCGCGGGCTCGCACGACAACACCAAATGTACTACCTAGAACTTCTGTGATCTCATACCCGGCAATGTTTTCAGTTGTAACTACCATCATATCAAATCGCTCCTTCAATGTTGAAATAGATGCTTTTCTACTTGATTAGGATTGGCTATTATTAACTAAGTACGTTAATCCAATGAGGGGGTTTCAAACTTGAACGCAGGGACAACGATTGAATTGTGGCCAGGAGCTGTACAAGATAGTCAAGGTGAGGAAAATCAAGGCTGTCCAAGCTTAACCTTATATCCAGCAGAGGGGGATGGCCTTCGCGCAGCAGTTATTGTATGTCCAGGTGGAGGCTACGGCAGACGTGCCCCTCATGAAGGTGAGCCCATCGCAAAGTGGCTGAATGCACTTGGCATATCCGCTTACGTGTTGAACTATCGTGTAGCTCCGTATAAACATCCTATTCCTCTAAATGACGCGCAACGGGCTATTCGAACTGTCAGACACCATGCGGAAGCATGGGGTGTCGATGCGAACCGCATTGGTATTCTTGGTTTTTCTGCAGGCGGACATTTGGCAGCTACTGCGGGCACGCACTTCGATGCAGGAGATCAGGCTTCTGAAGATCCAATTGAACATCAAAGTTCCCGCCCAAATCTCATGGTGCTGTGTTATCCGGTTATTTCACTTGGAGTGAACGCGCACCAAGGTTCACGAATCAATTTGATAGGCGCAGATGCTAGTGAAGATTTAGTCCAGCATTTAAGTAATGAACTACAAGTAACGTCAGATACACCGCCAACTTTCCTGTGGCACACAGCGGATGATGCAGCGGTTTCAGTTGAAAATAGCTTGCTTTTTGCTAGTGCGCTAAGTCGCAATAAAATTCCATTCGACCTGCATGTTTTCGAATCAGGACGTCACGGAATTGGCATTGCAGCCGATCATCCAGAAGCGTATGTCTGGCCTGAGGTTTGCGCAAATTGGTTGAAAAAGCAGCATTTTGCATGGCAAAATTAGTCTACGAATGCCATCCGCTTGGAGACTCGGCTATCGTGATTCGACTTGGGTCGGACATTTCGTTAACGAATCTGCAATTGGTCAGGCAGGTAGCGAATTATCTGGAAAATAATTGGCAGGAGGGCTCCATAGAACTAGTCCCTGCCTATACAACCATTACAATCTATTATGATGCTTTCCGCATTTATAACTATGCTTCCGAAGTCGTGTTAAAAAGTGGACAATCCCAGTGGGCTGCGGCTTGGCACCCGTATGATTATGTCTTGCAACATACTGTGCAGTTGCTAGAAAGCTATACAGATGGTACAGCTAGCCAGTTAGGTGCCATCACAGATATTCTTGTGTGCTATGAGGAGGCCTATGGGCCTGATCTCGTGGAAGTAGCGAATTATCATAAGGTGAGTACAGCCGATATCGTGACATGGCATACATCTCGCGTGTATCCGGTGTACATGATAGGCTTCGCACCTGGGTTTCCCTATTTAGGGGGTATGGATGAAAGGCTTGCGACACCTCGTAAATCAGTGCCGCGGACACGAATTCCAGCTGGCTCTGTAGGCATTGGCGGGGCACAAACAGGCATCTACCCTTTTGAAACGCCAGGCGGCTGGCAGCTTATTGGTCGAACGCCACTCCGTTTGTTTCGTCCAGACACAGATCCACCCTCCCTGCTCAAGGTTGGCGATCAAGTGAAATTTGTGGCGATCACATCGGGGGAGTTTCAAGCGATAGAAGAAGGGACTGCAAGCGATGGGCTTTGAGGTCATAAAACCGGGTCTATTATCCACCTTACAAGATGAGGGACGCTACGGTTATCGAAAATATGGTGTCATTGTGGCAGGACCGATGGATCGGTTTGCTCACCGAACTGCCAACTTATTGGTGGGCAATGGTTATGAAGCAGTGGCATTGGAAATGACACTCAGCGGTCCCACGCTAGTTACCCAGAGTGATAGGGTAGTTGCCATTTGCGGTGCAGACATGGAAGCGAAGGTGGATGGAAGCTTAGCGCCTTTATGGCAGCCTTTCGTTCTTCGCGCTGGAAGTGAACTTCAATTCCAATACGCTGTAGAGGGTTGTAGAGCCTATTTAGCCGTGCATGGCGGATTTATGGCTGCGGACGCTCTGGGAAGTCATAGTACGTATCTGAGAGCAGGCATGGGTGGATATGAGGGACGAGCTCTTCGGGTTGGGGACGTCTTGAAAATGGAGAAAGATGAATCGCCTGTTCAGCTCATTAACGCTGTTGAGCTTGGAGCTAGGTCCGCAAGTCCAAGAATTCGTCCAGACTATCGCGATAATCCAGTCGTAAGGATCGTTAAAGGTAAGGAAGCATCATTCTTTACGCCAGAGAGCTGGTCGCATTTGCTGTCTCAAAGCTTTCAGGTTACCTCGCAATCAGATCGAATGGGGTATCGATTGTCGAGTGAGCCTAAGCTTGCGCTTATCGAGGGTATATCTTATGAGATGATTTCGGAAGCTGTGGCTTGTGGCACAATCCAGGTCCCTTCAAGTGGACAACCGATTGTATTGCTTGCTGATTGTCAAACAACAGGGGGATATCCTCGCATCGGTCATGTGATCTCTGCAGATCTCCCGCTTGTCGCGCAAGTAAAGCCAGGAGGGATGCTGCAGTTCCAAGAGGTTACACATAGCGAAGCGCAGGAGCAGTTCCTGCTGCAAGCCATGGATCTGAAGTTGTTGGAGACAGGCATGCAGACTTGGTTCCGAGGGCTGAAAAAATAAGGAGAGTGAGCGCGATGTTGCGCATTGACTTGAATTGTGACATGGGTGAAGGCTTCGGCGCTTACCGCCTCGGCCGTGACGCGGAGCTGCTCGACTACGTCAGCTCGGCCAACATCGCCTGCGGTTTCCACGCAGGCGATCCAGCAACCATGCGTAGCACCGTACAGCTGTGCTTGCGCAAGGGCGTAGCGATCGGGGCCCATCCGGGCCTGCCCGATCTTCAGGGCTTTGGCCGGCGCGAGATCGCGATCACGCCGGCAGAGGCATACGAGCTGACGTTGTATCAGCTCGGAGCGCTGCAGGCGTTCGTCCACGCCGAAGGCGGACGCCTGCAGCACGTCAAGCCGCATGGCGCGCTCTACCACATGGCTGCGAAGCGCCATGAGTTAGCCGCCGCGATTGCGGCTGCAACGGCTAGCGTCAGCGCAGAGCTGACGCTGTATGGCCCGCCCGGCAGCGAGCTGCTGCGGGCGGGCGCCGCCGCGGGGCTGCGGACCGCGAGCGAGGCTTTCGCGGACCGCAGCTACCAGCGGGACGGCTCTTTGACGCCCCGCGACCAGCCGGGGGCGCTGCTTGAGAGCGCCGCCGAGGCTGCGGCGCAGGTGGAACGGCTTGTCCGCGAAGGCAGGGTCCTCTCCCGTACGGGAGAGGACCTGAGCATGCGCGCGGACACGATATGCATCCACGGCGACGGTGTGCACGCCGTGGAATTCGCGCGCGATATCCGCGCGCTGCTTACGCAAAGCGGCATCGCAGTCATGCCGCTGGGGACCTAGCGATTTCGCTAGGTTTTTTTGTATCCCTCAGAGTCTCCTCCTCCTCCTACATCATGAATAACTCGGTAAAGCAACTTTCCCCATCAAGTCGATACATATTCCTGTAATTCAAACTCCGCTACCAGCCAGTACCATTACTTGTGCTGAGCCTGCAACTTTCGACGTCTCAGAGTGCACTCACTGCTGATAACCTGCTGAGGTAGCAAAAATCGACGTCTCAAGAAGCGAATCGCGCCAAATCAGACTAGTTAGAGTACCGAGCCTGCCACTTTCGACGTCTCAGAGAGCAGTCACTGCTAATAGCCTGCTGAGCCTGCAAAAATCGACGTCTCAAGAAGCGAATCACACCACTTCATACTAGTTAGAGTACCGAGCCTGCAATTTTCGACGTCTCAGAGCACACTCACTGCTGATATCCTGCTGAGCCAGCAAAAATCGACGTCTCAAGAAGCGAATCGCACCACTTCAGACTAGTATGTTATCTGAGCCTGCCATTTTCGACGTCTCAGAGCACACTCACTGCTGATATCCTGCTGAGCCAGCAAAAATCGACGTCTCAAGAAACGAATCACACCACTTCAGACTAGTTAGAGTGCCGAGCCTGCAACTTTCGACGTCTCAGAGTGCACTCACTGCTGATAACCTGCTGAGCCAGCAAAAATCGCCGTCTCAAGAAGTGAATCGCGCCAAGTCAGACTAGTATGTTATCTGAGCCTGCCACTTTCGCCGCCCCAAGAATCCTCACTCCCCCCTCACCTTAGAGGGGGGAGTTCTCCCCCAACAAGGAAAGAATCCCTATAACCATTCTTTCACTTGAGAGCGGCGCCATAATATGAGTTAATAGATATGTAGCCGGCCGGCTAATTCCTTCGGAAAGGAGTGATCAAGGTGATTACAACGCAAACAGAGGTGATCTCTGCGTAAGCAGGGGTCACTGTTCCAAGCGGGGGCCACTAGGCCCTCGCATAACTTTTACGAACGAGTAGACAGCGAGAAGCTTTTTACATATAATGAAAATTGTGAACACGAAGTGAACACAACAATAAACTACGGTGAAGGGAGTGCTTTTTAATGTACACAATGACAATGACAGTAGCGATGAATGTTGCGGCCGCCGCAGAGGTACTCGTCTCCTAACTGAATATCATTCGTGGAATAACCGTTCACCTGAATTGTATAATTGCATATACAACCGACAGGCACGATTATGATCGTGTTTTTTTTATTCCATTTTTGAGAATGGTAGGAGGTTAAGGGGCGATGAAGATACTCTCTGCAAATCAGTCAAAGTTAAGCTTTGCACAATTTGAGGAGGTTTTCATCCATGAGTTATAAGAACGGGAAAGATGTTCTTCCCCCTAACCTATTAAAACAATTACAAGAATATATCCAAGGCGAAATCGTGTATATCCCTAAGAAAGAGCAGAAACGTGCAGGTTGGGGAGAAAATAACGGCACTCGCATCATTATTGAGCGGAGAAATCGTGAGATTTTCCGTCTGTACCAAACAGGTTCGACGGTTTTAGAGCTGATCAAAGTGTTTCATTTATCCGAAGACAGCATCCGTAAAATTATTGTAAAAACAAGAGAATTAACAGCCAATCAGGCATAGAAGCAGCATCCATTGTGATGCTGCTTTTTTCCTTTTTATCGTAACCTGTAGGAATCCATGGTTTTCGCGCCGAAAACATGTAGATAGAGCATGTAGAGAATCAGGAGGGTATAGAGATGATAGCTGTATTCGTGTATGGAACGTTACTTGTAGGAGAAAGTAATCATTTTGTTGTCTCACCGTATTTACTAGCTGTGCAACCTGGGGCGATTAATGGTCGATTGTATGATGTTGGACCCTATCCAGCGTTAGTTCGGACAGGTGAGGATGATCAAGTGGTTATAGGGGAATGGATTGAAGTTACAGAAGAAGGACTAGCCGCCATGGACATTTTGGAAACGTACTACAGTCCAGGGCATCCGGATAATGAATACGAGCGAACGTGGGTACAGGATATTAACGGAGAGCGAGAAGGCTGGGTGTATGGCTACACAAGTCCGCGCGGACTTCCAGCCATATCTGGATCTTCGTGGAAAGAGCATTTGCACCACAAAAACATGTGATTTCTTTCGCGGTTTTCCGACATTTTCCTATCTTGCCCTCAGATATGATGCTATAATTAGTACTAATTTAGATGGACTCGAGGAGAGAGAACATGTCATCTTACAGAATTTTGCTAGCTGACGATGAACTGGCGCTTCGCTTTCTGCTGACGGAAACGTTATCTGATGAGGGATACGTCATCACGGAGGTTGAGGATGGCCAACAAGCAATCGAGCAGCTCGGCCAGGAAGCTTACGACTTAATCATTCTGGATTATATGATGCCGGAACGCACGGGTGTAGAGGTATGTTCCTGGTTGAGACAAAGTGATAATGTGAACAAGGACTTGCCGGTTATTCTTTTGACAGCCAAGGCCTTGGAGAAAGATAAAGAGAAAGCGAAGGCAGCCGGTGTCACCACGTACATTGTAAAACCCTTCAGTCCACTTCAATTATTAGACACGATAGGGCAGCTGTTGCAACGATAGGTTAGACAAGCAGTCGCTGGAATCCGATTAATTAAGCTTATAAAGGGTGATTGTCTGTTATGAGCCATAGAAACCTAGAGAGATCCAAAGATTCAGGTTCAGAGTCGGATCGCGAAGCAAGAATCCTCAAGCAGGGTAGAAAGATTTTTATTCGTGAATATGACAAGCAGCTTCAGCAGCTGCAGTCCTTGCTGACTGCCGTTCAGACGGAGCCAATCCTAGAGGATTTGCAGCATTGCTATCGGATTGCACACACACTTAAAGGCAGTGCGCCTGTATTTGGTTTTGTGCGAATTGGTAAATTGGCCGAGGATCTGGTCAGGAATTGGGAATGGACATTAGCCATTGAGAAGCAGGACGATGAGTTACTTCAATCAACGAGCCCTGTATCTGAAAGCATAGAACGAACGGCTGGCCTATTGCTACAATTGAAAATGGAACTGGACATTGGCTTAACAGAAATTCAGATGGATGAGGAGCAAGACCCTATTACAGGTTCGATGCTTCGAACTCTCAAAAGTCGTATTTTATTAGTTGATGATGACGATGTACTTCGTTCTTATTTGACAAGACGGTTGCAACTCGATGACTGTGTTGTGGATGAGGCAGCTGATGTGGAATCGGCTAAAAAGTTGCTTCGAGAACATACGTATGACCTCGTTACGTTAGATCTGATGATGCATCCGCAGTCGGGCTATGAGCTATTTGAGTTTTTGAAGGAAGATCCTACACTTAAGTGGCTGCCGCTGATTGTTTTATCGGGACGAGACGATGTCAGCGATAAAGTTCGTTGTTTCCATTTGGGAGCAGATGATTATGTGACCAAGCCATTCCAATATGAAGAATTGGCAGCACGTATTTACGGTCTCCTCAAACGGACGCGGAATTTTGAACAGTTAGCTTTCCGTGACCCGCTGACAGGTGTGTTTAATCGTCGATATTTTGATCTGCAAATTGGGTTGGAGCTGCAGCGTATTGAACGCTATCCAGCGCCAATATCGCTTGTTTTCATTGATATCGACAATTTCAAAAGTGTCAACGATACGTACGGTCATCACGTAGGTGATTTGGTTCTTCAAGGTTTGGCACATTTAATGCAGGTGAATTTGCGGTCGACGGATTTGTTGGCCCGCTTTGGCGGAGAAGAATTTGTGATAGCACTTCCGAATACGACTGTAGATCAGGCCCGAGCGATCATGCAAGATATTCTAGATAAAGTCCGTGTGAAAGCTGTAGCGAAAAATGAAGGCCAATCGTTCTCGATCACATTTTCAGCTGGTGTTGCCGAATGGCAAGTAGGCATGTTAATTGCAGAGTGGGTTGCGAAGGCTGACGACGCGATGTATCAAGCGAAGCAACAGGGCAAGAATCGCATCGTACTGGCGGACTTAGAGGATGAGGGCGCACAATTTACGAAGCTCGTCGCACATGCGAATGCTCAGCTGCAGAAGAAGAAGCTCTTAATTGTTGATGATGATCCCATTCTAAGAGCGATCCTGACTTCCCAATTGGAGCATTTGCCGATTGTGATTACCCAGGTATCAGATGGAGAGCAAGCGTGGCACCTACTGGCTAATCAAGCCTTCGATGCGTGCATCTTGGATGGCATCCTGCCTAAGCTGGATGGATTTACATTATTGGAGAAGATCAAGACAGACGCTAGCGAGCTCACCAAGGAGATGAAGGTCCTCATGCTCTCGGGCAAAAAGAAAGCCTCGGATGTAGCGAAGGGACTCCAAATGGGTGCAGATGATTATATGACGAAGCCATTCTCACTCGTAGAACTAGAAAACCGCGTCAAACAACTGATGAAATTGAACTAAGTAAGAGGGGCATATGGCCTCTCTTTTTTGCTGTTTGCCTGCAGTAGGTTGTGTATAGGTGAATCTTCGGTGTCGGAGGTTTGCGACTTCCGCACTTTCTGATACAGTAAGATGATACAAAGCTATTTATGAAGGAGTAAGAAGAATGTCGGAGAAAGACAATCTGGTACGTTTTGGAATTTCGATGCCACAATCACTCATTGAGCAATTCGATCGGTTAATTGCCTTACAGGGGTATGATAATCGCTCGGAGGCGATCCGAGATCTCGCGCGCAAAGCGCTTTTAACGTCAAGCAGTATGCAGCCAGAGGAAATGGTTGCCGGAACGATTGTCATGGTGTATGACCATGAGATTAGAGATCTGCCCATTACGTTAATGGAGCTTCAGCACGATTATCATCATGCGATCATCTCAACGATGCATATCCATTTAAACCATCAGCAATGCTTGGAAATACTCGTCGTTCGCGGTGAAGTGCAGAAGCTTAGAGAGCTGCAGCAACGAATCCAAGTGTTAAAAGGGGTTGGCTACGCGGAGCTGTCTGTTACACATGTAGACGAGCACGGTCACAGCCATGGACATCATCATCACGTTCACGATAAGCCTCATACACATGAGTAGAATTCGTAGTTCTTCCGCTTTTTTGCTAAAATAAGGACATGGAGGTGCGTTATGTCTGAGAAGAAATGGTTCTCTTTGGAAGAGGCCAATGGTTTATTACCTTTTGTTAATCAGGAACTGAAGAAAATGCAAGCCTTGAAGAGCGAGTTTGAGGATAAATATATGGAACTACGCCATAAGAAGAATGAGTACGCAGAGAAGCCGAGCGGGGAAAAGGATCCCTTTTTTGTCATGGAAGCGGCACTGGAATTTCTGCAAATTGAAGCGCGTGGGCTTATCCAAAGCTTTCAAAAGACGGGCATTGAGCTGAAGGATATCGATTCAGGACTTGTGGATTTTCCATCGGTAATGAATGGACAAGAAGTATTGCTGTGTTGGAAGCAAGGAGAGGATCAGATTCGTTATTATCACGGTGAGCAAGATGGTTTTGCTGGACGTAGACCAATAGCGGATTAGAGGGATAGGGATAATGGGATTATTCAATCAACGAACCAAGTGGTTCTTGCGACTGCCTGCCGTCATGCTTGCTGTACTGGCGATTATGTTGCTGAGCACGGCCATAGCGCCTCAAACCGTTTCTGCGCATGCCTCATTAGTCGAAGCAGTGCCGGAAGCGGGAGCGAAGCTCGAAACCTCACCACAGCAAATTTCCGTTACTTTCAATGAACAATTAGATAGCGGACTCTTTTATATCAAAGTTTATGATCATAATGGAACAGAGACGACCAATCGAAAAGCGGTCATGAATAAGGATCAGATGGGCATTAAACTGGATTTGCCGAGGCTGGCAGAAGGTGTGTATTTAATTAGTTATCACGTCATCTCAGCTGACGGTCATCCAGTAGGTGGGAGCTATCCGATTACGGTCGGGAATCCTCCACAAGAAGATGTCCTCGATGTGCCTTCGGCTCATACGGGGCATGATCATAGTTCGGGACCTCTAACGACAAAAGGATTACTGCAATACGCCTCTCGCGGCTTGTGGTTCTTGATGCTGTTAGCCTTGACGGGATGGGCTTTCTGGTTGCGATTGATGAGACCGCAAGGCGAGGAAACACAGAAGTTCGTTTCTACGTGGACGCTCAATCTTCAACGCGCGCACATTGTTGCTCTATTGTTGTTGATTTTCACGCATATCGAAGATCTGCTAGGTGGCGGTGGTGTCGAAGAAATATGGCAGCTGCTTAGTGCCACGAATATCGGAATTTCTTGGGTACTGCTACTTGTATTATCCTTTCTAGGCTTTGTTTTGCTGGGGAGGTTGGCCTGGATTGATGTGGGTTGGTCAATTGCTTTATTGGCTGTCAAAAGCTTTAGCGGCCACGCAGCCTCCTTCTCTCCACTATGGGCGACGATTGGGCTCGACTTTATTCATCTCGTTGCTGCCGCTTGTTGGGTAGGCGGATTGATTCTGTTGTATGCCAAATGGCGTCATAACAAGATGGACCTCGGCAGCTACATGCAGAAATTTTCGAAATTCGCACTGATTTCGATTATTGTTTTAACCGTTTCAGGGATTCTATCTGTTCTGTTATTTTTACCGAGTTTGGAATATTTGACGTACACTACGTGGGGAATTCTGTTACTTGTGAAAGTAGGCGTGGTAGTCCTAGTTGCCCTAATTGGGTTCGTAATTCGCCTCTTCCTTCGCAGGAAACAAGTAAATCAATCCATCGTTTGGGTTAAGCTAGATCTCTCGCTTATGGTCATCATTGTTGTCCTAGTCGGGCTGCTTACGTATATGGCGCCGATCCCAGCTAATGAGCCGCTGCAGTGGCATCAAATGGGGGAGAAGGTTCATGTCTCAGTCGATATTACGCCGAAAATCCCCGGAAACAATGCTTTCGTTGCCAAGGTATGGCTGCCTGAGAAATCAGGTCAACCGAAGCAGGTACTCTTAATTTTGCATAACAAGGATGACAAGGAGATCGCGCCGATTTCTATTCCGTTAACGATCTATAAAGACACGAAGGAAGAGGAATCGTACGGATTTGCCAAGTTTAGCTACAAATCGGAAGGGCCGTATTTGCCTTTTAGAGGGAATTGGGAGCTAGAAATGCGTGTCATGGATACAGATGATAACGAGACTGTCTACACCAAAGACTTTATCGTATATTGAGGATAAACAAAGCAGATTCACTGGACGAGGAGGATCACAACTATGGCTTGGGTTCACATGTTAGATAAAGACAACCTATCAGTCAAGCTAGATGACAAAGATGATTCGGCGCTCATTGAGATCAACGACGGCGGCATTTCACCCAACTATGTGACGATTCGGCTGAGTGAACATGAAGTGGATGAGTTGATTGAAGCTCTCCAACGAGTCAAACAATCGATGCAATAAAAGTACGGTGTGAATGGAAAGAACCTTCCCCTTGAACGACGGAAACGTAGTCAAAGGGAAGGTTCTTTTTGTTTGCGAGCCTTTTTAGAATAAGCTCCAGTCGAATTCCTGCGAGAGTATGCCGAGAAGATGTACACCAGCTGTGCTGTTTCCCTTGCGATTGAGGGCCGGTCCGACGAGACCAATGCCGTATTGTCCCGGCACCATCGTCAGGATGCTGCCGGACACGCCGCTCTTCGCAGGCAGCCCGACATTCATCGCGAATTCGCCAGAGGCATTGTACATGCCGCAGGTAAACATGAAGGTCTTGGCGATTTGCACGAAGCGCCGCGGGATGAGACGCTGTTTGCGGATCGGATCCACACCGTTATTCGCCAGAACAAGGGCCATTCTGGCCAGATCCGTGCAATTCACTTCAACGGAGCAGTGACTGAAGTAAACACGCAGCACATCGTCAACATCTTTATCCAAAACGCCATTATCCTTCAGGAAGTAAGCTAAAGAACGATTCCGATGAGCTGTATCGGATTCCGATTTATACACATTTTGATTGATATCAAGTGCAGGATTATCAGCAATATCCCTGAAGAAATGAAGGATACGATCGATCTGTTCATCTGGCGTATTCCCTCCGATCAAAGAAGAGATAGCAATCGCCCCCGCATTGATTAAAGGGTTGAAAGGAATGCCTGGCTCAATGAGTTCGAGCTTCAACATGGAGTTGAAGTCATCGCCCGTCGGTTCCATACCCACCTTGGAGAAGACAACCTCTTCGCCGTTATCCATGAGAGCTAAAATCAGTGAAAAAACTTTCGAAATACTTTGCAGGGTGAAACGAAACTCAGAATCACCAGCTGTGATGGTTTGCCCTGCGCTATCCATGATGCAAAAACCAAGAATATCCCCAGAAGCGTTCGCTAATTCAGGAATATAGGAAGCGACATGACCTTCTTTGGTATGTGTTTTGCTGCTAGCCACCCACTCGTCGATATGGGTATGCATCTTCTTCCAGGTTTCATCGTGCTGTAGGTGAGGCATGGTGAAGTCCGTCCTTCCTCTTCCTTAGGCTTTCCAAGCTTGCGGATGATTGTCGCTGATAAGCTCAGTTGCCGCAGCATTCGCAATCACTTGCTCAGGGTTTTTACAGCCTGGAATAACGGAAGTGACAGCATCATGCTTCAAGCACCAAGCAAGTGCCCATTTCGCCATATCCATTCCTTCTGGTACTTCATTTTGCTGTATGCGCTGAACTTCCTCCAGCTTCTGTTTGACGCTTTCCGCATCGTGACGGTGACGAACGTCCGTGTTACTGAATACGGCACCTGGCTTATATTTCCCGCTTAAATAACCACTTGCTAGCGGTACACGTGCGAGTACACCAAGATCTTGTTCGATACAGGACTGGAAGACGGACTCTTCAGGAGCACGATCCAAACGATTGTAGACAACTTGAATCGCTTTGGAGTTCACTTTTGTAGAAGCGGCAGTCTGATGAATATTGGCATTGCTGCCGATCGACGTGCCTAGGTGACGAATTTTGCCTGCTTGGACTTGTTTATCAAGGGTTGTCCATAGATCATCATTATCGAATAATGCATCAGGTCCGGAATGGAATTGGTATAAGTCAATATAATCCGTATGTAAAGCCTGTAAGGAAGCATCCAGCTGCTTGACAACAGATTCAGCACTGAACTCATCAGTCCGGGTAAATAAATCATGGAAATGATGACCGAATTTCGTAGCTACAACCCACTTATCGCGATCGCGGCGGGATAAATAACTACCAATAAAGGATTCAGATAGATGATCCCCATAGCACTCTGCCGTATCAATCAAATTAATTCCAAGCTCAGCGGCTTGATCTAGAATCGCATCTGCTTCTGCTTGCGTATAGGTTAATCCCCACTCACCGCCAAATTGCCAGGTGCCAACACCAACAATGGAAACTTTCAGGTCTGTTTTGCCAAGTCTACGATATTTCATGTCGTGCCACTCTCCTCAATAGGGTATCCAAATTATTATACAACTACCTGTTATTTTACCACATTTAGCTAGTTGAAGTTTTCGGTTCCTGAAACGACTTGCTAACAGGTTCTATTAACAAAGTTTATCTCATCTTAATGTAAGCTTTCCATATATGGGTTATGGTGTAAAGAGGGAATGAACTTTTACGAGAGGATGTTGGTGTTTTGGTCAAAAAGTATGTGCTTAGCCTATTGAAAGAATGGGTGCCTACGATCGCATTCGCAATCATTATCGCGCTTGTCGTCAATACGTATGTTGCGCAAGCGATGACAGTTCCAACAGGCTCTATGCTGCCAACCATACAATTGCAAGACGAGCTTATTGTGGAGAAAATGAAGCCGTTAACCGACTTTGAATTCGGTGATATCGTTGTGTTTTGGCCGCCGATTGAAGGGAATGAAGACCGCTATGTGAAGCGTCTCATTGGTCTGCCTGGCGATACGATTGAGATCAAAGATGGTGCCTTATATCGAAATGGAGCGAAAGTAGACGAGCCCTATATCCAAGCGCCTATGACGTATACTTTCCATCAAGTGACTGTGCCGGAAGGGAAATATTTCTTCTTAGGCGATAATCGCAACGACAGTTATGATTCCCATTTGTGGCCATCGACACCATTTGTAGCGGAGAAAGATATTATTGGAAAAGCTGTATTTCGGATATTTCCGCTTAGCCAAATAGGAACGATTGATTAATATGAAAGAAGCTCCCAGCCTCAGTAGAGGAAGGGAGCTTTTTTTAGTGAGCAAGATGAGGGGAAACTTGGTTATCATCTTCTCCATCTTCTTTTTTCTTCGATTTACGGTCAGAAAGCTTGATATTCCCAACGAATAGCGTAAGGATCGCGCCGAGTAGTACGAATACCAGTCCGTAGATAAACACTTGATGTAGAGAGGAAACAAGCGCATCTTTAATGATTGGCAATCTCTCTACTAATTCTTTTGGCAATTTAGCCAACGCCTCTGGGCTTAAGAGGGAGGAATAGAGAGTTTGTGGGTTCTTATGAATCATGTCAATTAACGGACTGCCTACTTCCGCGGGGAACTGTTTCACTACGGGCTCTAAATTTTGTTCAAGCAAAATCGTTGATTTGTGATTCATAATAGTGCCGAGAATCGTCATCCCGAAGGTACCACCGATTTGACGGAAAAATTGGCTGGAAGATGTTACAACACCTAGCTCCGATTTAGGGAAGCTTTCTTGTAAAGCGAGCGTTAGGATCGGCATAACAAGCCCCATTCCTAAACCAAGAAGAACCATGTAGCTGGATGCGATCAACTTCGTAGTAGAAATGCCCATTGTGCTAAGGAATACAAAGCCAACAGCCATGACGATCATACCGATGAACATTTGTCTTCGAACACCAATCTTATCAATCAATTGGCCAGAAACGACGCTGGCAGCAATCATTGTAATCATGAGCGGTGTCATGACAGTTCCAGAAGCTGACGCGCTAATACCAACAATCCCTTGCATGAAAAGAGGAACGAACATAATAGCACCGAACATACCAACCGCCATCAGGAAGCCTACGCCGTTAATGGTGGAGAAAGTTCTATTTTTGAACAAACGAACAGGAAGGATTGGCTCATCTGCTTTACTTTCAATGAATACGAAGGCAACTAATGACACAACAGCTAGTGCGAACAGACCTATAATCTGCCAAGAGCCCCAAGCATACTCACTTCCGCCAAACGTAAGAGCAAGAAGTAAGCTCACAACACCGACGATCATGGTCACAATACCTGGAATATCGAACTTAACTTTCCCTACTGATTTATGCTTCGGTAAGGCAATAGAGATCAGAATAACAGCTAGAATACCAACAGGCAGGTTGATGTAAAACACCCAACGCCAGTCCCAAGCATCTACGATCCAGCCACCAACTTGCGGCCCGATAACAGAGGATAAACCGAAGATCGCTCCGAAAACACCTTGCCATTTAGCGCGCTGTTTACCTGTGAATAAATCCCCGATAATGATAATGGCCATTGGCATCATGATACCACCGCCAAGACCTTGCAAACCACGGAACAAAATAAGTTCAGTCATGTTCTGTGACATACCACAAAGCGCAGATGCAACGATAAAGATGATAAGTCCTGTTACATAAATGACGCGGCGGCCAATTAAGTCAGCCAGTTTACCCGCGATAGGCACGACGACGGTTGATGTTAACATGTAAGCTGTCGTTAACCAGGTCATTAACCCTAGTCCACCGAATTCCCCAACGATACGCGGCATTGCAGTTCCTACGATCGTACCGTCCAACGCTCCGAAGAGCATGGCGATGATCAAACCAGTGAGCAAGAGTCCTCGGTTTTTGAGCTCAGGTGCAGCTGAATCCGAGAGTTCCTTTGGTGCTGCTTTTTGAATATTGTCCATGTGTATCACTCCTTTGATGAATAAAATGAATTAATAAGATGAAGTGAATTTTTCGAACGCACTTACGAAAATATGAAGCTCATCCGTAGGAAGCTGAGATAATCCACTAGCAATTACTTTCTTCTGGACTTCGGTAGCCTTAGCAAGAACAGCAGCTCCTTCAGCTGTGTTTTCAACCAGCACGATCCGACGATCCGTCTCATGATGTTTACGTATCACATGCCCGCTCTGAACAAGTCGATCAATCATCACTGTGATAGCACTTGGTTTAACCCCCAATTTATCAGCAAGCTGAGATTGTTTCGGTGTTTGTTCTTTAGAGATCATCGCTAACATGAATAATTGGGGAGCCGTTAACTCTGAATTCAACTCCGCAAGGACTCTTTGTGAGATTTTGCGGTGAGCTAATTCAAATGTTGTACGGAAGCGATTGGTGAATTCATTCAAATCATCTTCCAAGTCATAACCTCCCTTGCAAATTGTTCGAATTGTCTAATAATTAAACAATATAATAATTAAATCGAGTAATATTTAAATTGTTTAAGTAAAATATAAACCTGTCGTTGCATGAAGTCAACAGGATATTTCTGAAAACTTTCAGAAACAAAGGTTGGTTGTACTTGCATATCCTCTGTATCTTGCATATAATAACTGGTACATATACGTGGAAATGCTTTGACGGAGAAGAGTACGCAGTGCTTCTTGACAGGGAGGGAAAGCCGATGATTGAGAGCTGGCCCCGAGAATCAGGCTGTGGAAGTTCGCTCCCGAGCAGTCCTTTGAACAGAAGCACTAAGCAGCTTCTCATTAGAGGGAACCGGACACATCGTCCGTTATCTGGAATGAAGTGAGACTCGTTTATTTGTCAACTGGACATAGACGAATCTAATTAGGGTGGTACCACGGCTTTTCGTCCCTTGCGAGGGAGCGGAAAGTCTTTTTTGTGTTTTCATAAAGGGCGATTCAGAGGCCTAAATCAGGAGGGATTTCAATGAAAGAGCGGTTAGAGGCTTTGAAGCAGGAAGCGCTGCAGGAGCTAAGCGGCGTTGGAAGTCAGCAGGAGCTGAACGATTTAAGAGTTAAATATTTGGGCAAAAAAGGACCATTAACGGAAGTTCTTCGCGGCATGGGCGCGTTAAGTGCAGAAGAAAGACCGGTCATCGGCCAAGTAGCGAATGATGTTCGCGCAGCAATTGAGTCTGTTATTGAAGAGAAACAAGCTGCATACACGAAGCAAGAGACAGAAAACAGACTTCGCGCTGAAATGATCGACGTAACCTTGCCGGGACGTCCTTCACAGCAAGGTGCTGTGCATCCTTTGAGCAAAGTGATTCAAGAAATTGAAGACATTTTCATCGGGATGGGCTACACCGTAGCTGAAGGTCCAGAAGTCGAACAAGATTATTACAACTTCGAAGCGTTGAACTTGCCAAAGGATCACCCGGCTCGTGATATGCAGGATTCGTTCTATGTTACAGAAGAGATTTTGATGCGTACCCAGACTTCCCCTGTTCAAGTAAGAACAATGGAGAAGCGTAAGGGCGAAGTTCCGATCAAAATCATTTGCCCAGGCAAAGTATACCGCCGCGATGACGACGATGCGACTCACTCTCACATGTTTCAACAAATTGAAGGTCTGGTTATTGACCGCAATGTTCGCATGAGTGATCTCAAAGGGACATTGCTTCAATTCGTGCAAGAAATGTATGGCCCATCGACGAAAATTCGCATGCGTCCAAGCTTCTTCCCGTTCACAGAGCCGAGTGTTGAAGTCGATGTGAGCTGTGCGATGTGTGGCGGCGAAGGCTGTCGTACGTGTAAGCAAACAGGTTGGTTGGAAATTCTCGGAGCGGGTATGGTTCATCCGCGAGTTCTTGAAATGGGTGGCTATGATCCGAAAGAATATACTGGCTTCGCATTCGGTATGGGTGTTGAGCGTATTGCTATGTTGAAATATGGCATCGAAGATATTCGCCATTTCTATACGAATGATTTGCGTTTCTTAAAGCAATTTTTACATGTGTAAGCATTAGGAAAAGGAGGGTAAAAGCATGAAAGTTTCTTATCAATGGTTATCGGAATATGTTGACGTAACAGGCTTCACAGCCGAGGAATTAGCTGAAAAATTAACCCGTAGCGGGATCGAAGTAGATATCGTTGAGGATCGTAACAAAGGGGTTTCGAACGTTGTTGTAGGTTTTGTTAAATCCCGCGAGAAGCACCCAGATGCGGATAAACTAAGTGTATGTGTGATCGATGCAGGGCAAGGCGAAGACTTGCAAATCGTGTGTGGTGCCAAAAATATTGACGCTGGACAAAAGGTTCCTGTCGCGATGATCGGTGCAGTCCTTCCGGGCGGACTGGAAATCAAACGTGCGAAGCTGCGCGGCGTGGAATCCCAAGGTATGATCTGTTCCGCGAAAGAGCTAGGGCTTAACGACAAATTGCTTCCAAAAGAAATTCAAGAAGGCATCTTGGTGTTGCCTGAGGATACCGAAATTGGCCAATCCATTCTAGATGTACTGGCAATTAGCGACAAAGTCATGGATCTCGACTTGACGCCGAACCGCTCCGATTGCTTGAGCATGCTCGGAGCTGCTTACGAGATCGCGGCGATCCTTGGCCGCGAAGTTAAGCTGCCTGATGCGGAAGCTGATCTTCAAGCGGCAGGCACTGCCGGCGTGAAAGCTGCGGACCGCATCAGCGTGAAGATCACAGCGACGGAGCAGTGCACACACTACGCGGCTCGCCTAATCGAAGGCGTACGCGTGGGCACTTCTCCGCTGTGGATCCAGAACCGTTTGATGGCTGCGGGCATCCGCCCCATCAACAACATCGTCGACATCACGAACTTCGTGATGCTAGAGTACGGCCAACCGCTTCACGCGTTTGATGCGGAGAAGCTGAACAACGGACACATCGACGTACGACTCGCTGAAGCAGGCGAGAAGCTCGTTACACTTGACGATGTGGAACGTACGCTAGAGCCACACATGCTGCTCGTGACGGACGGCACGAAGCCTGTGGCGATTGCCGGAGTTATGGGCGGCGCCAACTCCGAAGTGACCGATGGAACTTCGCGGATCCTTCTGGAATCCGCAAAGTTCGCAGGCAGCTCCGTGCGCCGCACATCGCGCCAGCTAGGTCTTCGCTCAGAAGCGAGCCTTCGCTTCGAGAAAGAAGTGAACCCGGAATCCGTGATTCCGGCATTGAACCGTGCTGCTGCGCTGATTGCGCAATACGCAAGTGGTAAAGTCGCTGACGGCATCGTAGAAGCCGCTAGCGGAACACACAAGTCGGTCAGCATCGAGCTTGGGGCTGACCGCGTGAACAACTATCTCGGTACAGCGCTATCCTTGACCGAGATGGGGCAAATCCTTTCGCGCTTGCATTTCACATTCGAGCAAGCTGGCGAAGGCAAGCTGCTCGTGCATGTGCCGAGCCGCCGCGGAGACATTACGCGTGATGTCGATTTGATCGAAGAAGTAGCACGTCTCTTCGGCTACGATAACATCCCGACAACCTTGATGACCGGTGTTACGACGCCTGGGTCACTATCCAAAGAGCAATCGATTCGCCGGATTACACGGAATATCTTAACGCAAAGCGGATTGAATGAAGTCATTACGTATTCCTTCACCAACCCACGTTCACAAGGCGATGCAAGTGCTGAAGTGAATCCACAAGCGCAAGTAGATGCTATTCCTGGCCTATACCCGACTGCGAAGCCAATTTCACTAGCGATGCCAATGAGCGAAGACCGCAGTCAGCTGCGCACTAGCTTAGTACCGCATTTGCTTGATGTTGTTAGCTATAATCGCAATCGTACAATGGATGATGTCGCTATTTTCGAAATGGGCAAAGCGTTCATTACGGATGAAGCAGCACTTACGGCTCTGCCGCAAGAAAAGCTGTTACTGTCTATCGTACTGACAGGTAAACGTCGCCAAGCTCACTGGGCTCAGAAGTCAGAAGTAGTTGATTTCTACGACATCAAAGGGATTTTCGATCGCTTAGTTGAGTACCTTGGAATTAAAGGTCTGACATATACATCAGCAGCACCAGAAGGCTTCCACCCAGGTCGTACAGCTGAGATCTTACTTGCATCCGCTGAAGGTCCAAAAGTGATTGGTCGTGTAGGCCAACTCCATCCGACTGCGCAACAGCAGCGTGATCTGGACGACACGTATGTGCTTGAAGTTGAACTAGCACCTATCTTGGAAGCGGCTGGCGAGGAGATTATTTATAAGCTGTTACCTCGTTATCCGTCTATCGGGCGTGATATTGCAGTTGTGGTGAATACAGGCGTCCCAGTTGGACTTATGGAGGGAGCGATTTCCGAAGTTGCAGGGGAATTGCTGGAGTCAATTCAAGTGTTTGATATCTATACAGGAGAGCGCCTAGGTGCTAATCGTAAGAGCGTAGCAATCGCACTTGTGTACCGTCATGCGGACAGAACATTGCTTGATGAAGAGGTAACTGAACTGCATGCCAAAGTTGTGGCAACACTTGAACAACAATTTGAGGCAGAGTTAAGAAAATAGTGTAACTTTCCTTATAGGTTGCAGGAATATAGGCTGGTCTTATCGAAATTATTCTCGATAGGGCCAGCCTTTCATCTTAAGGGAGGATTTTAAATTGACTATTGAAGATAAAACACGAATTACTGTTGATATATATGGACACCAATATAAACTCAAAGCAGATACTAGCACGAATCACATGAAGCGTGTTGCTGAATATGTGAATGATCAAATGTTTCGTATTGCCAAAGGATATCCTCGTTTGGATTCGCAGCGAATCGCTGTTTTAGCGGCAGTCAACATGGCAGATGAATGCTTCCGAATGAATGAAATTATGGAAGAACTCAGCAAGATGCAGAGAGAGCAGGAAGCGACCAAAATCGCCTACGAGAAGCTTACATCAAGGTATCAAGAACTAAAAGAAGAGGATGACAAGAAACAAACACTGCTAACTGAGCAGAACGGGAAGCTGCAACAAATTACAGAGCAAGAAAAACTACAGAAACAAGAAATACTCAAAGTAAAACAGGAACAAGAACAAGCGAATCAGCAGATGCTGCAAATGAAACAAAAGTACGAGCTAGGCAAGCAACAACTAGATCAAACCAAGCAGCAGCTTGAACAAGTTAAACAACAGCAAGTTCAAAGCAAACAACAGATGGATCAAGCTAAACACCAGATCGATAAAGCGAAGCAACAACAAGATCAAGTGAACAAACAAATAGACCAATTTAAGGAGCAACTCGAGCACGAGAAGAGCCATAGCTTGCAGCTAAGCAAGCAGCTTGAACAAGAGAACAGCCAAAGTCTTGAGCTAGTCCAGCAGCTGGAACAAGCGAAAAACCAAAGTTTAGAGCTAAACCAACAGCTTGAAAATGAGAAAAACCAAAGCCTAGCATTGAATAAGAAGCTCGACCAAGAGAAGAACCAAGGTCTACAGTTAAACCAGCAGTTAGATCAAGAAAAGAAACATCATCAACAAAGTAAACAGCAGCTTGCACAAGTTCAGCAACAGAAATCACAACAACTTTTGAAGTTGGCTGAACAACATAAGGCAGATTTGTCTGCTATTGTCGACACACATCGACAAGAGAATGAAACTCTGCTAGACAAGCTGCAAGAAGAGAAACAATTACTTATCCAGTCACATCTTGAGGATAAAGAAATCATAGAACTTCAACATCAAGAAGCACTGGCATTACTGTCCAAGCAAAGCGGTTCTGATATCGACGGTATCCACCAGCACTACCAAGCACAAATTGAATCTCTAACCAAGCAGCACCAAGACGCACAAGCGTCTACTGCACTTGAACATCAAACCCAACTAGCGAAGTTAAAACAAGAGCATCAAGCAGCTATTCTGACCCTAACGGACGAGCATCAAGGTGCGATATCCCGCATGGCTGAGGAACAACAGCTTGCGATAGATCTCATGGCCGAGGAACAACAAGTAGCCATAGCAATCTTGAAAGAAGAACAGCAAGCCGCAGTCTCTCTTTTCACTGAAGAACATCAAGCCGAATTAGTAGCGATCTCAGACAGTCATCTAAGTGAGATTGAAACGATTTCTGAAGAGTACCAAACGGAGTTAACTGCAATCGCAGATAAACTTCAAAATGAAATCGCCAATCAAACAGATGAGCACCATTTCGAGATTGCGACCTTAACAGAGAGTCACCAAAATGAAGTGGCTTCCATCAAAAAGAACCACCAGGTCGAACTACATACAATTTCGGAAAAGCACCAAAACGAATTGCGTTCTTTTTCAGAGAAACATCAGTTAGAGTTGAAATCGCTCTCTGAGCTTCACGACGATGAATCAGCCACTAACACAAAGAAGCATCATAATGAAATTGCGGCTATTGTACGCGGCCATCACGCTGAAATTCATGCCATTAAACAAAAGCATCAAGCTGAGCTCGAGGTTGCAGCTACTTCTTATCAAGAAGATATAGACTCACTAGCGTTGCTTTATCAGGAAGAAGAAGAAGAGAAGCTTCGACGCTTTGAGGTGGAAAAAGGGGATCTAGAAGGTCATTTCCAAGAACAACAAACAACATTTCAGCAACAGCTTGAGGAACAAAAAGCAGCAATCATTCAACATTATCAAGGCAAAATAGAAGAATTGCTTGCGCAGATGCAGACTGAGCGAAGTACACGCACACAGCAGTTTGAAGAAGAAAAAGAACGTATCTTGGCCCAAGTTCAACAGGAGAAAGAAGATCTTCTCCAAATGAATATGAATGATGAAGCACAGCAAGAAGAACTGGTAGCTATCAAAGAAGAGTACAGAAAATTGCGTGAGGAATATGCTAAATTACAAATCGAATACAACGAGTGGATTGAGCTTGTAGAAGCGGATAGCCCGGTTGGGTAGATCGAAGTGACACTGAACACATTAGATTATGTCTTAATGTCGGTTGTTATCTTGGGACTCCTAATTGGCTATTTTAGAGGATTTATCGCTCAGATTGTATCCATTTCGGGTATGATCCTTGCTTATCTTGTTGCTTTTTACTTTTATAAAGATTTAGCGCCTCTACTCAAAAGTGCAATATCGCTGCCAACGTATCAAAATTATGAGAAATATGAATTCATCGTTAAAGGCCTCAATTTAGATGTCTACATCCTAAATGCTATTGCCTTTGCGTTACTATTTTTCAGTGTTAAACTGGCGCTGGTGATCATTGGACGAGCATTAAATATTCTAGCTAAAACGCCGGGACTCAACGCAATTAACCGTTGGAGCGGCGCATTACTAGGGTTGGCTGAGGCGCTGCTTATCATCGTAATAGCAGTTAATGTCATGACCATTATTCCTTCCGATGGTCCTCAGAAGCTTTTAGCAAACTCATCCATCGCTCCTTATTTGATTACTGAGCTGCCGCAAGTTGCGGGCAAACTCCATGACCTGTGGAAACAAGGAATATCCTTATAAGAAACTACTGCCTTTTTGAAATAAAGAGCGGTAGTTTCTTTTTGTTTCAAGTAGAAGAGAACCCCTGCTCGCCCTCCTTCTCGTTCTTTTTCCTTCCATGGATGTAAGGATGAGTGAGTGTATCGATCGGGTGACACTGGAGGGGGCAGTATATCGCAAAAACAAATTTTCTGAAGTATCTACAACTCCAAGTTTCGACATTCCCATACATTGACTTGCACCCACCGTTTCTCCAAAAGATGACATTTATAGCCAGTCTCCATTACTGTACTGATTTTATTATATTTACATCCCTACGTAAGCCTAACGAATGTTAGTGTAGTTATCTCAGAAAATACAAAAATCCGAACTGCATCGCTTAAAAACAAACAAATTTTTCTTTACTTGGAAACAAATGTTCGATATAATTAGGGTATAGAAACAAATGTTCGGTATAGGGGTGTGAGTCTGATAATGGATATACAACTTATAGGCTCACTAAATAATGCTTTTCAATCAGAAGAAGATTGTGAAAGTTTCTTAATAAAAAGTCGATGGGCCAACGGTTTCTTTTGTCCAAGATGTGATCATGATTCATTTTATAAAATAAAGACACGCAATCTACTGGAATGCAAGGAGTGTCGGACACAGATTTCGATAACAGCTGGTACCATTATGCATAAATCTAAGCTACCGTTATTAATTTGGTTTAAAGCTATCCGAATTTTGATACAAGACGAGATGACCTATTCAATTCCAGTGTTTGCAAGCTTGTTGAGTGTGAACTACCGCACAGCTAAGTTGATACTCGAAAAACTTAAATTAGCCTTGCACAAGCAATACGCACGTATGGGGAAACAAAAGCTGGTTAAACCAATTGATGAGTCCATAGAAGTCGAAAGCGAGCAACAGAGGTTAGAAAGGGAAAGTGCCAAACAAAATAAGAGTACCAGCGTATTAGACAAGTTTTTATTTAAGACTTCTAGGAATGTTAGATTAGCAGATACTGACTTGTTCGCAAAATGGATGCATGCTTGCTTTTCTGTTTACTTGTATCCTCATTTTTTGCGGTATTTTCAAGTAGGCTGAATATAGAAAAAGCCCCATCACGAATTTCGTGATAAGGCTTATCCAATAAGAACAATAAATTATTCAACAATAAGTGTTGTTTTCATTGCTGCATGGCCAGATCCGCACATGATGGAGCAATTGATTGGGAATGAACCTGTTTTATCTGGTGTAAAAGTAACAGATTTATTACCGTTGTTAAGATTAATGTTGAACTCTTTAATAGCTGCTCCGTGGATACCTTGGGAGTTGTCGAGTGTTATTGTGACGGACTCGCCTTTTTTGATGCGGTATTCAGTCTTGTCGAATTGGAAATTGGTAGCTTTTAATACGACTTGTTGAGCACCGGATGTAGCTGAGGCAGACGCAGCTGGTGTTGTAGTGGATGCAGCTGGCGTTGCGCTAGTTTGTGCAGATGCCGCTGGTGTGGTAGTAGCTTCTGTTGTTTTGGAGTCTTTGTTTCCACATGCTGTGATGGCAATGACGACTGCTAGTCCCATCAAAAGAATAGTAAGTTTTTTCATGCGTACCCCTCCGTATACATAATGATTTCCTCATTATTGTACACGACCTATTTCCAAATTACAGTGACAAACTAGTGAAACCACAAAAATAAAAGATCGGCCCGGCGAGTGAGAACGCTGCAGGCCGACCTTTTTTTGGGCTTTACCTTAGCTATCAGCTATGGAAGCTGATAAGTTTATCGACGATCTTCTCTACCTGTGATCCCTTGTTCGAAAGGGGTCTTCACTGGAATGAATAAGTCGATGATCCCAATGACTAAAGCAGCAAGAATGGCACCTATCATACTCGTAGAAACATCATTCACGATGAACTGAGCAGCCCAAATGACTAATGCGCTCACTATAAAACCTACGATTCCTCTGCCGAATGGGGTGATTTGTTTGCCGAAGATTCCCTCAATGATCCAAGCCGCGATAGCGATGACTAGCGCTAAGAAAAAAGCACTCCAAAAACCACCGACTTTAAATCCTGGAACTAACCAGCTTACAAACATTAAAACCAAAGCTGAAACAATAAACCTTACCAGATGTCCAAGAAGATGCATGTCGTGAACCTCCTTCTTTCTGTCATGGTCAAACACCAATGACTAGAAGCGATTTTTTGAGCAGAATGCTTTGATAGTGACGTTTTTGCAATTCCTTTTGGCAGAGGATTAGATGCACAACTTAGTGTATCCAACTTTGTGTTATTTATGGTGGGCAGTATCTTCCATATAATCATTGTCTCCGTAGCTAATCAGGATCCATTTGGTTTATAATATAGGTTAGAGAAAAGAGGTTGGAACATTGAATCCGAAAATAATAAAAACACTAGAATATCAGAAAATTTTACATAAAGTAGCTCATCATGCGTCCACTTCGCTCGGTAAAGATGCCGCAGAAAAGCTGGAGCCTATAGGAGACTTTGAACTGGTTAAGCTTCGTTTGCAAGCAACGGACGAGGCAGTTAATGTTGAGCGGCTCAAAGGAAATGCCCCTTTTGGCGGCATCCGAGACATTCGGGCACCTCTACACAGAGCTAGAATCGGCGGTATGCTGAATCCAACTGAGCTTCTTGAAATTTCGACGACGATGTTTGGAACTCGTAGATTGAAGCGGTTTGTTCTAGCTGTTCATGAGGAATATGCAATTCCGATGCTCAAATCTCAAGTGGAATTGTTGACTGAAAACAAGCAATTAGAAGATAAAATCAATAGTTGTATTGATGAAAATGCTGTCGTTGTGGATGGAGCAAGCCCTGAACTTGGGCGTGTTCGAAGTGAGCTTCGAACGGGTGAAGGGAGAGTGCGCGAGCGTCTGGAACAGATGATTCGTAACTCCTCTGTCCAGAAGATGCTGCAGGATGTGCTGATTACGATTAGGAATGACCGTTTTGTTATTCCGGTGAAGTCGGAGTATCGTTCTAGCTTTGGCGGTATGATTCATGATCAATCAGCCTCAGGGGCGACGCTTTACATTGAACCAGATGCGATTGTGCAATTAAATAACAAAATTCGTGAGCTCAAGTTCAAAGAAGAAGCGGAGATCGAGAAGATTTTACGTGCATTGACTGAGCTAGTTGCCGAACAAGTAGAAGTGCTTGTTATGGATGTTGATCAGTTGGCGGAGCTTGATTTTACGTTTGCCAAAGCTGGCCTAGCTAGAGAGCTCAAGGCTACTATGCCAAGATTGAATGACCGCGGCTTTATTAAAATCAAAAAAGGTAGACATCCGCTTATTGCAGCAGACGCTGTGGTACCACTTGATTTGGAGCTGGGCAATGACTTCTCGCAAATTATTGTTACAGGCCCGAATACGGGAGGTAAGACGGTTTCCCTTAAAACAGTAGGTCTTCTGAGTCTGATGGCGATGTCAGGACTGTTTGTCCCTGCCGAGGAAGGCACGCAACTGTGTGTTTTCGATGCTATTTATGCGGATATCGGGGATGAGCAAAGTATTGAGCAAAACCTAAGTACCTTTTCAAGTCACATGACGAATATTATCAGTATTTTGCGCGATATGACGCCGAAAAGCTTAGTATTGCTTGATGAGCTTGGGGCAGGTACGGATCCTGCTGAAGGGTCTGCCTTAGCTATTTCGATCTTGGACTATATCCATCAAATTGGCTGCCGTATTATTGCAACTACGCACTATTCGGAGTTGAAGGCATATGCTTATCAAAAGCAAGGCACGATTAATGCGAGTATGGAGTTTGATATCCAAACCCTAAGCCCGACGTATCGTTTGTTAGTTGGCGTGCCAGGTCGTAGTAATGCGTTCGCGATAGCGGAGCGACTCGGATTATCCCGCCGCATTATTGAACATGCTCGCACACAAGTCGGTGAGGAAGATCAGCGGGTAGAATCTATGATCGCTTCGCTCGAGGAGAATCGCCTGATCGCGGAATCCGAGCGATATGCTGCGGAGGAGCTGCGCAGAGAAGCCGAAGCGATGCGTAAATCGCTGGAAGCTCAGCAGCTCAAATTTGATGAGCAACGTGATAAGCTGCTAGAGAAAGCAGAGCGCGATGCTCGCGAAGCTGTTGTCAAAGCCCGCCGTGAGGCTGATGAGGTTATTGCGGATTTGCGTCGAATGGCTCTGGAAGAGGCTGGAGGCGTCAAGGACCACAAGCTCGTTGAGGCGAAGCGGCGACTGGATCAAGCGACACCGGAACTGCGCAGCAAGCAAGTGCGTGCTTTGAAGAAGCGTCCTGAGCGCATTGAGGCAGGGGATGAAGTCCGGGTCATTTCATTAGGACAAAAAGGGCACGTTGTTGAGCTTGTGGGAACAACCGAAGCTAATGTTCAATTAGGTATTATGAAAATGAAAGTTCAGTTATCCAACCTTGAGAAAACCGGCAATGCGCCACAATCAAAGCAACCGCAGAAAGTCGCCACGACTTTGAAGCGGACTCGCGATGATAATGTCAAAATGGAATTGGATATGCGCGGCATGAATATGGAAGAGGCTTTGATTGAGGCAGACCGCTTCTTAGATGAATCTTTCTTGAGCAATTTTGGCCAAGTGTATTTAATTCATGGCAAAGGCACGGGTGTGCTTCGAACGGGGATGCAAGAATATTTGCGTCGACACAGACACGTGAAAAGCTATCGCATGGGTAATTACAATGAAGGTGGAGCTGGGGTTACAGTTGTCGAATTGAAATAACTTTATAAATTTGTATCCTTTTTGAAACTCATTCTTTGATAGTGCGTATGAAATAGGTATAGAAGAGTATTAAACCTTAGGAGGAATTTTAGATGGGAATTTTCAAAAGACTTCGTGATATGACTATGGCTTCAGTCAATGATTTGTTGGATAAGGCAGAAGATCCTGTAAAAATGTTAAATCAGTTTTTACGTGATATGGAAGAAGATATCTTGGAAGCAGAAACTGCAGTAGCGAAGCAAATTGCTATCGAGAAGAAATTCAAGCTGCAAGTTGAAGAGTCCGAAGAAATGGTAACGAAACGTACAGAGCAGGCTATGAAAGCCCTTGAAGCAGGGAATGAAGATTTGGCCCGCCGCGCACTGGAAGATAAGAAAGAGCACCAAGGTCGTTGTGATGAGTTGAAACGTCAATATGATCTTGCCAAAACGAACGCGGATCAACTTCGTGCTCAATTGACGGAGATGAAAGACGAGTTCACCAAAATGAAAAACAAAAAGGATTTGCTAATTGCTCGTGCTGAAACAGCAAAAGCGCAAAAACAAATCAACCAAGCGATGTCTGGTTTTGGTACAGACAATGCAGCAAAAGGATTTGATCGCATGAGCGAGAAAGTTCTTCAAATGGAAGCTGAAGCACAAGCAAGCGGAGAAATTCGCGCCAAAAACCGCAGCTTAGATGATGAGTTGGATAAGCTAGGTGCAAGCAGCAGCGGAATTGATGATGAACTGGCAGCAATGCGTGCAAAGCTTGCTGAAAAAAAACAATCCTAATGTTATAATAGATGTACCTGCGAGAGACTGAGTCATACTCAGTCTCTACTACCATATATAGGGATTAAGGGATCTTTAATCGTTAAAGTCTCTCTACTTGTGTAAAGGAAGGCAGGAGATGATATGAACGAAGAGGTGGATGTCTTGTTAAGTAACCCGTATTTAGCAACGCTTGCTTTTTTTGCAGTAGCAGTGGTCGCGCTTGTTGTTTTCCTTACCATCTTTGAAATGGTTACGAAGTACGACGATTGGGCTGAGATTAAAAAAGGTAATTTATCGGTTGCTATGGCAACTGGTGGGAAAATTTTTGGGATTTGTAACTTGTTCCGCTTTGCCATTCTAAACAATGACACCATGATTAACTCTCTTATATGGGCTGGCTATGGGTTTGTGCTTTTGTTGGTTGCTTACTTTATTTTTGAGTTCTTAACGCCTTATTTTAAAATTGATGAGGAAATTAAGAAGGACAATCGCGCGGTTGGTTTCTTGTCCTTAACGTTATCAGTGTCCTTATCCTATGTGGTCGGAGCATGTGTAACTTAGAATCATACATAGTCTTGGAGGCTTGAAGAATGAAATACCTGTGGGGAACCTTGTTTGCTATAGCGCTTGTATTTGTAGCGGCAGGGGTTTATTATGTATGGAAATATGCATAAAGCAATTAGCTGGAGGATTTCGTAATGAGTAGCAATGAAGAAGTTGTATGTCCGTGGTGCCAAACAGAGATCGTATGGGATCCCGAGATTGGACCTGAAGACGAATGTCCACACTGTTTTAACGAATTGAATGATTACCGGAGCATTGATCTGAAGGTGAAACAAACAGGTCAGAAGCTGCGTTTTAATGAACAAGAATACGCTGAGTCCGATGAGGATTTATCTTTGGCTTGGGATGATTCCGATGAGCCGCTGGATAAGTATGGCGAAAAAGTTCAACAATTAACAGATGAGCAGGAAGAAGCGCCAGAGTGCTCGAGTTGTCATGAATTCTTGCTTCTTGCAGGAACCGAAGTGACGAGCGGAGCTTCCTTTACGCCAACGATTCCTAAGACGCTAGGAAGTGCATTCCTGACAGGTCCGTTTACGACGGATGTCTATGTATGTCCTTCTTGCTTCAGAGTGGAAAAAGTGCTCTCAGATACGGACCGATTACTGATGGTTGAACGGATCAAATCGGAATAACAGCAACAGATACGAACCGAATCCTCATGGATTCGGTTTTTTTGCGTGTATTCGCCTCATATTTTCACTTCAAAGGGGAAGCTTAACAAGAGCTTACATGGATCTAAGTGAGGAGGAGGCTTATGCAAACGAATCAAACGACTGTGAATAGCAAAGGGAAGCTGGATGCTCAAGCGATCCTTTTGCTGGTTGTTCACGCGTTATTTGGCGGAGCCAATGCGCTATCAGGCACATTCGTCGGCGTGTATCTTTGGAAAGCCAAAAACGATTTTACGTTAATCGGATGGTTTACTTTAACGACCCATTTGACGATGGCCATTACCTTTTGGTTAGCTGGGAAATGGGTGAAAGAACATAATAAAATGAACTGCTTACGTGTGGGTGTATCCATTTCAGCTTGTTTTTACATGCTGGTGCTTTGGATGGGGACTAGCAGTGTCCACTATTTTGTTTGGCTAGGCATGGTACAAGGGATCTCGGTAGGCTTGTTCTGGATAGCCTTCAATGTCGTTTACTTTGAAGTGACAGATCCGGATAACCGAGATCGATTCAATGGTTGGGTCGGCCTTTTGGGCGCAGGCGCGGGTATCATTGCTCCGTGGATTTCGGGGCTACTCATTGTCAATCTAGGTGATGGAACGGGATATCGGCTTATCTTTTCTATATCGCTAGGAATATTTCTGTTAGGCGTAGTCATCAGCTTTTTTCTGAAGAAAAGAAAATTGAGTGGTACCTACGAATGGCTGCTGCCATTACGGATACTAAGACAACCGGAAACACCGTGGAAGCGAGTAAGTCTAGCTTTGCTTTTTCAAGGAGTCCGTGAAGGTGTCTTTGGCTTTATGATTGGTTTGCTCGTGTACATATCGACTTCAAGTGAAGCCAGCTTAGGGAATTTCGCTCTAATTACTTCATCCGTAGCGCTAGTTAGCTTCTGGGCAGCAGGGCGTTTTATTCGACCTTCTTTTCGCAAAATGAGTATGTTCATTGGCTCGGTCATGGTTGTGCTCGTCATTTTACCGTTCTTCTGGACCATAACGTTCAGTACCTTGCTAATGTTTGGGATAGGGTCAGCACTCTTTTTCCCAATGTACTCTATTCCTATGGTTTCTGTTGTCTTTGATTTGATTGGATCGGATGATCAGAGTGCGAAGCAAAGGGAAGAATACATTGTTTTGCGTGAGCTGTCACTGAATGTGGGGCGCGTATTGGGAGTTCTGCTTTTCATATGTGTCATTTCTTGGAGCAAGGAGCCCCTTGTTATCAACGTACTGATGCTGGTAATCGGAAGCTCGACGTTCTTCTCCTGGGTATTCATCAGAAATCAGCTGCGGGCAACGAAGTCTTGACAGGGACTAGGTTTCCACATGAAAATGTGAGTAGTATGATTATGGGTTGAGGAGGGGGCACCAATGCCGCCAAAAATGGTAAATAGCATCACAGAGCTGATCGGAGATACCCCCGCAGTGAGAGTTAAACGATTAGTAGAGCCGGAAGCCGCGGAGCTGTACGTGAAATTGGAGTATTTCAATCCGAGCGGAAGCGTGAAGGATCGCGCTGCTTGGAATCTGATTGAGCAGGCTGAAAAGTCTGGTCATCTTGTGCCAGGAGCGACGATCATAGAGCCAACAAGCGGAAATACGGGAATTGGACTTGCGATGAACGCGGCGGCTAAGGGATATAAAGCGATTTTGATTATGCCGGATAATATGAGCAAGGAACGGATAAATATCCTGAAAGCCTACGGCGCTGAAGTTGTTCTCACGCCAGCAGCTTTGCGGATGCCAGGTGCAATTGCTAAGGCTGTGGAGCTAAGGGATCAAATTCCTGGCAGCTTCATCCCCCAGCAGTTTGAGAATCCGGCGAATCCGAGTATTCATCGTGTTACGACAGCACCGGAAATTTTGCAGCAAATGGAAGGGCGCCTAGATGCCTTTGTCGCCACTTCAGGAACGGGCGGCACGATTACAGGAACAGGTGAGGTCCTACGGGAACAGCTGCCGAATATTCAGATTTATGTCGTAGAGCCCAAGGGGTCACCCGTGCTATCTGGAGGAAGCCCAGGACCACATAAGCTGGTGGGTACAAGCCCAGGCTTTGTTCCGGCCATTTTGAATACCAGCGTCTATGATGAAATTGTGCAAGTGTCGGATGAGGATGCCATCCAAACGATGAGAGATTTGGCGAGTAAGGAAGGCATTCTAGTCGGTCCTTCAGCTGGAGCCTC
Organism: Paenibacillus sp. J22P165; assembly: GCF_059692015.1. Classification (NCBI taxonomy): domain Bacteria; kingdom Bacillati; phylum Bacillota; class Bacilli; order Caryophanales; family Paenibacillaceae; genus Paenibacillus; species Paenibacillus sp. J22P165. The sequence continues at coordinate 581,733 of NZ_JCAUAP010000001.1, forward strand.
GGTATGGACAGGGATTCAAGTGGCAAGGAAGTTAGGGGCGGGTAAACGAGTGCTCTGTATTGCGCCAGATACAGGTGAACGGTATTTAAGTATGGATCTCTTTTAATTTTGTATTTTGTAGGTGTTGAATTGAGGGATAAGAGCCATGTGGAGGTCATCCAATGGCTTTTTATTTTGTCGATCGAAGTGGAATTTTCAAATATATATAAATATTCTGCCTTTCTCCGCGATCAGTAATTGAATTAGGACATCGATTCATTGTAAGATGAATGGATGAATGAAACATATCTCAGAAAGGTAGGTTTAACCATGGATACTTTGAAGCTTAAAATTCTCGATTTACTAAAGGAAGACGCCCGCAGGAGCGCGGATCTGATCGCCACCATGTTAGGAACGGCGGAGGCCGATGTTGCGCGAGCGATAAGCGAGATGGAAGCGGATAAGGTCATCGTCAAATACGCGACAGTCGTGAACTGGAGCAAAGTAGATGACGAAAAGGTTACCGCCCTAATTGAAGTGCAAATTACGCCGGAGCGCGGACGCGGGTTTGATGCGATTGCGGAACGGATCTATTTATATCCAGAAGTCAAATCGGTTTATCTTATGTCTGGTGCGTATGATCTGCTCGTTGAGATCGAGGGCAGCTCGCTTAAGCAGGTGGCTTCTTTTGTTTCTAATAAGCTGTCACCAATTGACCGCGTACTTTCTACAAAAACGAATTTTATTTTGAAAAAATACAAACAAGACGGCATTATTTTCGAAGATCAGGAAGATGATCACCGAATGCTTGTATCGCCGTAAGGGAGAGGTAGCGCTATGATCAAGGATGAGACTACGATTCAATCAAGCAAAAAATCAATGAAGGACTACCTCGCCCCTGCGGTACGAGAGATGAAACCGTCTGGAATTCGGAAGTTTTTTGACCTCGTAAGCAATAGTAAAGAGGATATCATCTCGCTAGGTGTGGGTGAACCTGACTTTTCAACACCATGGCACGTTCGTGAAGCGGCAGTTCATTCCTTAGAGCGAGGCAGAACCAAATATACGCCAAACTCAGGTATTCCTGAGCTCCGTGAAGCGATTGCGAACTATTTGTATACTTCCTTTAAAGTAAAATATGAGCCATCCAATGAAGTACTCGTAACCGTGGGTGGTAGTGAAGCTATTGATCTAGCACTTCGCTCATTAATTACACCGGGAGACGAAATTCTAATTCCGGAGCCTTGTTATATTTCGTATTCGCCAATCACTGCGATCAGCGGTGGTGTGCCAGTGGGTATCGAAACGTTTGCAAAGGATCAGTTCAAACTGACGGAGAAAGCGCTTCGCGATGCGATTACGCCGAAATCCAAAATATTAATTCTCTGCTATCCTAGTAATCCAACTGGGGGCATCATGACATATGAGGACTGGCTGCCGATTGCGAAAGTTGTTGAAGAGCATGATCTGATTGTCATCTCCGATGAAATTTATGCCGAATTGACGTATGGTCAGAAGCATGTGAGCTTCGCAGCAGTTCCAGGCATGCAGGATCGGACGATTCTCGTTAGCGGGTTTTCGAAGGCTTTTGCCATGACAGGCTGGCGGATGGGATATGCATGCGGACATAGAGAGCTTATCTCAGCGATGACCAAGATTCACCAGTATACCGTCATGTGTGCACCAGTCATGGGGCAAGTAGCTGCGCATGAAGCGCTAACCAATGGGCTGGAAGAGAAAGACCGGATGATTGAATCCTATAATCAACGGAGACGATTGGTGGTCAGAGGCTTCCGGGAAGTTGGACTTGAATGTCATGAACCCCAGGGCGCATTCTATGCATTCCCAAGTATTGTCGCTACAGGGTTAACTTCCGATGAATTTGCGCAACGTCTGTTGTATGAGTCTAAGGTTGCTGCTGTTCCTGGTGATGTATTTGGATTAGGTGGAGAAGGTTTTCTGCGGTGCTCTTATGCCTATAGTGTTTCCCAACTGAATGAAGCATTAGAGAGAATCGGTAATTTCTTGAGGAAATTATAATATTCTTAATAAATTCATATGTTCATAGGAGACGAAAACTGGTATTCTAAGAGTAAGGAGGGATGAGCGTGGCTTTTATGGAGTATCAGCTTACTAACTTTCAGAAGCAATTTCAAATTCGCGAGCAAGAGTTTGGACAGCGATGGCTGACCAGAAATGCCAAGAAGCAACATTCCCTGACTGTACTTGAAGAAGAGATCAACACGTTACGAAAAAAAATGGAACAGATGGTCATGGAAGGTCGAGAAATGACATCTGATGCGGTTGTTGAATTAAGCACAATGCTGGATCAAAAAATAAATGAATATATGACATCTGGAAAGAAAAGTCGGTGAAAACCGACTTTTCTGGCGACTATCGACAAAAGAGAGAGTACTCGACGGAGGGAATTACATACATGAAGGCAAAATGGTTATTCGTTGTCATGCTCGGAATGATGCTTATGCTTACCGCTTGTGGTGGACCAAAAGCAGATGTATCGGTATTTATGATGGGACCTAACGGTTTTCCAAGTGAAGCGGCGGAGAAGTTGGAACTATCTTTGAAAGATAAGGTTGGAGAGCTTCCTACAGTAAAGTTGAATACATCTCCTATTTTTTCATTGGAAAAGATGATTGTTGAGCTGGCTGCTGGTGGTAACGGCATCTTTATTTTGGGAGAAGAACAGTTCAAGGGCTTGAGTAATCAAGCTGGATTTGTGTCATTGGATAATACAATTAATCCTTCGGATTACCCAGATGGTGTTATCGAAATCAAAGAAGAAGGCAAAGCAGCGGAGAAGCACTTGTATGGCATTCCGCTCGCTGGAAATAAATGGATGAAAGAGCAAGGTTATGAGGGCAAAGGATTATATGCGTTCATTCCACAGAATGCTCCGAAAATGGACGAGGCATTGAAAGTCATGAAGATCATTGCGCAAAAGTAAGAGAGCGCCTATAATCGACAATAGCTTGATCGTATTCAAATAATTTGCAACTATAGGTACTAGTAAGCTTCCAATTGGATGTTTATTAGTTTAGGGGAAGCCGGTTCAAATCCGGCACGGTCCCGCCACTGTAATTCAGTCTTACGTAAGACTGAAGAGTCAGGATACCTGCCTATAGTGCCGATACAACATCCTTCGAGGAAAAGGATCGCGTTAAATCAGGAAGCAGCGTATGCGTGTTCGTTGCCCAATACCGCGATTTATCGTCCCTTTGTTCCTCGTGAACAAGGGGACTTTTTTGTTTGGTTATAGATTCATACTAATGAAAAGAGGGTTAAGTGATGAAACAGAGCAAGTTCAAAAAAAGTCTTATTCTTACATTAGCGGTTGCGACAGCGATCTCATTGGCAGCATGTGCGAAAAAGGAAACAGAAATTACGGATCCATCGAAACTTGGCGGTGCGGGAACAAAAGCTCCAACAACGACAGCAACACCAGCTCCAGCGGCTGCGAAGAAAACGACGTATCCGTTGAAAGTGAAAGATGCGACAGGAAAAGAGTTTACGTTTGACAAAGCACCAGAACGAATCGCATCCGTGTCACCATCGGAGACCGAATCGCTGTTTGCGATTGGACTAGAAGCGAATATTGTTGGTGTATCAGATTTTGATGATTATCCTGCAGCGGCTAAAGCTAAGCCGAAATTGGGCAGCATCACGAAACCAAATATGGAAGCGGTCATTGCTTCAAATGCGAATATAGTTTTCACTGGTGTTTCTATGAAAGCAGAATCGGTTGAGAAGCTGCGTGAGATGAACATTAATGTCTTTAAAGTGGAGCCTAAAACGTTAGACGATGCGATAAACAATATTCAAACATTCGGATTAATTACCGATCATCAGGAGCAAGCGGAGAAAGTTGTCGCCAAGATGAAAGCGGATCGTCAGAAGGTTGTTGATGCTGTAAAAGACGTGAAGCAAGAGAATAAGAAAAAAGTGTACATGGAGTTTGCTCCTGGTTGGACTGTTGGAAGCGGGGAGTTCATGGATGAGTTAATCAAAATCGCAGGTGGAATTAACGTAGCTAGCGATAAAGCAGGCTGGTATGAGATCAGTGAAGAGAAGATCATTCAGCAAAATCCAAATGTCATTTTGTTCGCAAATGGGATCGTCGACATCAAGACGAAGAAACCGTTAGAAGAAATTATTCGCACACGTGGTGGGTGGGATGCCATTGATGCCGTGAAAAATAAACGCGTGATAGGTCTCGACCAGAACTCCGTAAGTCGCCCAGGTCCGAGATTGACGGATGGGTTGCTGGAAATGGCGAAAGGGATTTATCCTGAATTGGTGAAATAATGAAAAGAAAATTGATGCTTGGAGGAGGAGTAGGCGTTATACTCCTTCTTCTTTCTATTGTGGTGAGTTTATCCATCGGGTCAGCTCATCTTCCACTTTCACATATTGTGGGGATTCTAGCGAAGCATCTGCCTTGGATAGGAAGTCACATCGAGGTGAACTGGCCGCAATCTTCGGAACAAATTATTAATAAAGTAAGGATCCCTCGCGTGTTACTAGGGATTCTAGTGGGGGCTGTACTTTCTATTGCAGGTGCTGGTTTTCAAGGGGTTCTACGCAATCCGCTCGCGGACCCGTACTCCCTGGGCGTATCCTCAGGAGCTTCTGTAGGGGCTGCTTTTCTTATTTATTTTGGGCTGCAATATGCCTGGTTTGGGCAATGGTCGATTCCGATTGTGGCATTCGTAACGGGGTTGATTTCCCTATTTTTAGTACTGAAGCTGGCCTTGATTGAAGGAAAGCTAAAGATGGAGACATTGATATTATCCGGTGTTGTGATGCAAGCTTTTCTAGGCGCGATCGTGTCGTTCTTGGTTTCGATTTCGAATCAAACGATAAACGAAATTATTTTCTGGCTGATGGGCAGTCTAGCGATGCGCGGTTGGTCATATACGTATATGATTTTACCTTATCTCGTAATAGGCATCGTGATTCTGTTATGCTATGCGAGATCCTTAAATCTACTTGCACTTGGGGAGCGTCAAGCTGCTCATCTCGGTGTTCATGTGGAGCGAACGAAATTAATCGTATTGATTGCATCGACGTTGATTACGGCTGCAGCCGTGTCTGTGGCAGGAGTGATCGGCTTTGTTGGATTAATCGTACCGCACCTGGTGCGACTGTTGGTTGGTCCTGATTATCGACTAATCATTCCTTTATCTGCGATCTGTGGTGGGATTTATGTGTTGTGGGCGGACACCTTGGCTCGAACGATCCTCAGTCCTACGGAAATTCCTTTGGGAGTCATTACGGCGTTTCTGGGTGCGCCATTTTTTGCCTATCTGCTCCATAAAGATAAGAAAACGTTAAGAGGTAGATGACGATGATTAAAGTGGAGCAGCTTTTTCAGAGCTTTCGCGAGCAGCAAGTGTTAGAGAATATAAGCTTTGAGGTTGGGCAAGGGGAGTTTTTTGGAATTATTGGACCGAATGGCAGCGGTAAATCTACGCTACTACGACTGTTATCCGGCATGGATCCTGTTAGGCAGGGCAGTGTGCTTTTGCAGGGGAAGAAGGTAGCTTCTTATTCGCGAAAAGAGCTGGCTAAATGGCTCGCAGTGCTTCAGCAGGATGCGTTGCCCCCTGTTGGTTTTACGGTGCGTGAAGTTGTTGAGATGGGGCGCTATCCATTCCAAAATTGGCTTGGCGAGGATCTAACAGAATCGAATGGACTCATAGATGCGATTATTAAAAAGCTTGAGTTGGAATCGCTGGTTGATCGAACTATTGAGAGACTGAGTGGAGGAGAGCGCCAACGTGTTGCACTGGCCAAAGTAATGGCACAGCAACCAAGCTTGCTTATGTTGGATGAACCCACGACCTTTTTAGATATCGGTTATCAGATACAAATGATGGATTATATCCGAAGCTGGCAGCAGGAATCGGCGCTTACGGTTGTCGCTGTGTTGCATGATTTGAATTTGGCTGCGCAGTACTGTACACGATTGATGATCGTGCATGAGGGGCGGGTAACCGCGATTGGAACGCCAGCAGATATCATTACGAGTGAACAAATTGCCGACGTGTATGGAACCGAGCCGATTGTACTGAAACACCCAGTGAGTGAGGTTCCGCAGATTATATTACAGCCTGGGAAATAATGAAGGACCAGAGGAGGAAGATGATGAACCGATTACATCAGTTAATTCACGCGATTGAACCCGTTGATCAGGAGGCTGCTCATCAAGCAAATGATCACTTGAACCAATTAACAAAGCCGCAAGGAAGCTTAGGAAAGCTAGAGGATATCGCACGTCAAGTTGCAGGGATCACGGGTGAGGTAATGCCGACTTTCGAAAAAAAAGCGGTTATTGTCATGGCCGGTGATCATGGTGTTTGTGAGGAAGGCATCAGTGCTTTTCCTGCGGCAGTGACACCGCAAATGGTGCTTAATTTTCTGTATGGCGGGGCTGCTGTCAATGTATTAGCAAGACATGCTGGGGCTGAAGTGATTTGTGTGGATATGGGGGTCAATGCGGATTTGGAGCATCCGAATCTCTTATCGCGCAAGGTTCGTAAAGGCACGCGCAATATGGCGAAGGAAGCGGCTCTTACGCTAGAGGAGACGATCGAAGCGATCGTAGCAGGCAGTGAAATTGTGGACGAATTAGTGGCAAAAGGGTATCGTCTTTTCGCTACCGGCGAAATGGGGATTGGCAATACGACGGCGAGTGCGGCTATTTTGTGTGCACTAACAGGGGTCGACGCTGGTCTTGCTGTAGGCCGTGGGACAGGTATCGATGACGCTACTTGGGTGCATAAGCAATCGGTTGTGAATAGGGCGTTGGATGTGAATGGTTTGACTGGGCGGGATGTGAGTGCAAGTGCAAGTGCAAGTGCAAGTGCAAGTGCAAGTGCAAGTGAAAATGCAAATGCAGATGCGAGTGCAGGCTCAAGCGGTGATTATGCACTTGAGGTGTTGAGCAAGGTCGGCGGATTAGAGATCGCCGGACTTGTTGGGGTGATCCTTGGTGCAGCGAAGCATCGCTGCCCGGTTGTCGTCGACGGCTTCATCTCGTCGACCGCAGCGCTCGTGGCGAGCCGATTAGCCCCGCTAAGCGCGTCCTACATGCTCGCCTCGCACTTATCACAGGAGCAGGGGCACACGAAGGTGCTCGAGTCGGTTGGCCTCGCAGCGATGCTGCAGATGGATATGCGGCTGGGCGAAGGCACGGGCGCTGTGCTCGCATTCCACTTGATCGATGCCGCAGGCAAGATCATGCAGGAAATGGCGACCTTCGAAAGCGCAGGCGTATCGCGAGGGTAATGGCCCTAGCAGAGAGAAGGAGGCGGACACGATGGCGGTTCTGGTAACGGGCGGCGCGCGCAGCGGCAAAAGCTCTTTTGCAGAGAAGCTGGCGATGCATCGCAGCAAGCAGGGGGTGTACATCGCAACCTCCCACATCTACGATGAGGAAATGAGGGAGCGGGTGGGGTTGCACCAGCAGATGAGGCTTCAATCGGGATTCCCTTGGGAAACCCGGGAGGAGCCGTATGCGCTGAGTGCTTGTCTCCAACAGCAGAATGAGAGCAGCGAGAGTGAGGGGGCTGTGGTGTTAGTGGACTGTCTGACACTATGGCTAACGAACTGGCTTCTACACTATGAAGGCATGAGCGATGCAGCGCAACTTGTTACGATGCAAATTGACGAACTCGTGGAAGTCGTGTCCTCCTACAGTGGACAACTCATCCTAGTTACGAATGAAGTGGGTGATGGTATTGTGCCTGAATACCCGCTCGGCCGTCAGTTTAGAGATTTGGCTGGACGGATGAATCAGCGTTTGGCAGAAGTGTGTCAGCAAGTATTTCTAGTTACGGTCGGTATCCCGATCGAACTAAAGAGTAGAGCTTATAGGTTAGACTGATAGCTAATTGAGCAAGCATGGAATGGTGAAGACCTAATGTGGATTTATACATGGCAGGAAATCGTCTGGATGACGGCAGCTGCAATTGCTTTGGACTGGATGATTGGGGATCCCAAATGGCCCACTCATCCTGTTATTATAATGGGCCGCTGGATACGCTGGGTCGAGGATAGACTGCATCCCAAAGAAGAGACAAAGAATGGGCTAGTGGGACAACCCAGATGGCTGCGAATGAAAGGTGCACTGCTCACGCTTTCTACAATCACACTGAGCTTTGTTGTCGTTCTTGTACTCGTGCATTTTGCAAACGATATTCATCGCTGGTTAGGGTATGCGGTGTCAACCTGGCTGATCTCCACAACGGTGGCGATCAAGGGATTAAAGGACGCCGCGTATCTGGTCTACCGTCCGCTTCGCGAGAGCAATCTCGCGGATGCTCGCAAGTACACCGGCTACATTGTAGGCCGGGATACCGATGCGCTCCACGAGGAGGAGCTCACGCGAGCCGTCGTGGAGACGGTCGCGGAGAACATCGTGGACGCGGTCATCGCGCCCTTGTTCTACGCACTCATCGGCGGTGCGCCGCTGGCGATGCTGTACCGTGCATCGAATACGCTGGATTCGATGGTCGGCTACCGAAATGACAGATACCGTCATTTCGGCACCGCGTCGGCCCGCTGGGACGACGCGATGAACTGGATCCCGGCGCGGCTCACCGGGATCCTGCTTGTCCTCGTGGCCCTGGCTAAGCCGGGCCTCTCAGCACCACGCGCGGCGACGGCGATCCGCCGCTTCGCGCATCTACACCCCAGCCCGAACAGCGGGATCCCAGAGTCGGCGGTAGCCGGGGCACTCGGGATCGAGCTTGGCGGGCTGAACATCTATGGCGGCGCGGCGAGTGAGCGCGCCCGCCTGGGCTGGCCGCTGCGCCCGCGTACGCAGCGGGATATTGTGCACGCCGTGAGCATGCTATACGGCGTCAGTTTTGTAGTGATGGGAGGACTCCTATGCGTCATACTCATGCTTGGGTAGATTGGCTGCGAGCTTGTCTAGCCGCCTTCCAATTCCTAACGCGTCTGCCGATTCCGGTGCAGATTGATTATAACGAGCGCGTGTTTCAGCGCAGCTCCATATTTTACCCCCTTGTTGGTTTTGTAATCGGACTCATTCTTCTGTTCGCTGGCAATCTACTATCCCACGTACTGCCAACCATGCCAGCAGCGGTCTTGCTCCTGACACTCTGGGTCGTTCTCACAGGCGGACTGCATCTTGATGGTCTAATGGATACCGCAGATGGGATTCTCAGTCATCGCCCCCGCGAGCAAATGCTCGAGATCATGAAGGATAGCCGCGTTGGTGCGATGGGCGTTATCGTGTGTGTCCTGCATGTATTACTAAAATTTTCCTTGCTTCATACCATGTTGGATGCGAACCATGCAGCGGAACGAGGAAGTCTCCTTATCCTACTGGCCGTCGTACCGATATGGAGTCGTTGGTTCATGGTGGCAGCCATTCGCATGTGGCCTTACGCACGGCCGAATTCGGGGTTAGGCAGCCTGTTCCGTGGCGTTAATATCACGCATGTCACGGTATCCCTTTTAGTAGCTCTATTAACAACTACGCTATTGATTTTCAACAGCAGCAGCCTAACAACCTTACCCAACTGGAGCATGATCCTAAGCTTTTTGATCATGACTATGCTTGTAGGAAGTGGGATGGCAGCTTATATCAGCAGCAAGCTTGGCGGACTTACCGGAGATACGTATGGTGCGCTAAATGAGCTGCTGGAGAGCTTGCTTTTGCTTGCTGTTATCATCCTCATTGGCATGTAAGGTGGCGGCTCTAATTTTTACTTGAAAGGAATGACTATGATGTTAGAGCGTTACGGTCACGGAGGTGATCTGTGGACGGCGGAGGAAGCTTTCAATCGGCCTAAGGAGCAGTTTCTAGATTACAGCTCGAACATGAATCCACTTGGGCCTCCTGACGTGGTCAAAGAGATTCTGACAGCGAACTGGCAAGATATTGTCAAATATCCAGATCCGGCTGTTCGTGAGCTCCGCCGAAGCTTATCACTGAAATACGGAATTGACCCGGATAGTATTTTAGTTGGCAATGGTGCTGCAGAGCTGATTGATTTGATCATTCGTGTAGTGAAGCCAAAGAGGACGGGACTTGCAAGGCCATCCTTCAGCGAATATGAAGAGGCAGTTCACAAAACGGGGGGTCTGGTAACCAACATCCCTTTACTCCCTCAACATCAGTTCGAACTACAATGGCAGGATGTCGAAGCAGCGCTGCCAGCCCTTGATTTGTTTTTCCTAGGGCATCCCAACAACCCGACAGGTAAACTACTTCCTCAGAGCGTGATAACCAATCTGCTCCAGAGTCAACGGAAGCTTATTCTCGATGAGGCTTTTATGGATTTTGTTCCTCAGGAGTCGGAGCATTCGCTGCTTAAGCTTGCTTCAACAAGCCACGACCTGGTCGTGATCCGTTCGATGACGAAGTTTTATTCGATTCCAGGTATTCGTTTAGGTTTTATGGTGGCCCACCCTGACCTTATACAGCAACTGCGAGGGCAGCAGGTACAGTGGAGCGTGAATTATCTCGCGCAACGAATTGGCTCAAAAGTTCTTGAAGATACGACCTTTGAACAATCCACGAGAGAGTGGCTCTGCGTCGAGAAGCCTTGGCTTATCGAGCAGCTAGCAGCATTAGGTCTGGAAGTCGCCCAGAGCGATGTGAATTTCCTCCTATTTTCATTCCCTGAATCGATGGGAATTCATATCAAACAAGCGCAACAACATATGGGTCATCAAGGGATTTTGATTCGGGATGCTTCGTTATTCGAAGGGTTAAATGAACGTTATTGTCGCGTAGCCATACGACTTCGGGAGGATAATGAGCGTTTACTCCAAGCCTTACGAAAGATGATGAGTGACTTATCTAGGAAAGGGGTATAGCCATGAGTGAATCACAATCAGCGGTTCTCATGATTCAAGGCACAGCTTCCGATGTGGGCAAAAGTATTCTTACGGCAGCCTTATGCCGTATTTTTGTACAGGACGGCTGGTTGACCGCACCTTTTAAATCGCAAAATATGTCCCTCAACTCCTACATCACGTTTGATGGTAAAGAGATCGGCAGAGCGCAAGGTGTGCAAGCTGATGCTTGCCGGATTGTTGCAACGACGGACATGAATCCGATTCTGTTGAAGCCTAAGCAAGACATGGTCGCACAAGTGATTGTTCACGGTAAGCCCTATGCAGATTTGGATGCTAGGACATACAGAGAATCTTACCTGCCACGAGCGGAAGCTATTGTGAAGGATGCCTTGGCACGTCTACGCAGTGGGCATGACATTGTCGTTCTGGAAGGGGCAGGCAGTCCAGCTGAGGTCAATCTCAAGGATCGTGATATCGTCAATATGCGACTTGCTGGTTGGGCAGATTCACCTGTCGTGCTGGTTGCTGATATTGATCGTGGCGGAGTTTTCGCTTCGATTGTGGGTACGCTTGACATATTAACCCCAGAGGAAAGAGACCGCGTGAAGGGTTTTATCATTAATAAATTTCGCGGAGATGTCAGCTTGCTGAAGCCAGGCTTGGATTGGTTGGAAGAGCGCACGGGGAAGCCAGTACTCGGTGTAATCCCGTATTTACAGCAGCTTGGTATTGAGGACGAAGACTCGGCATCACTTGATTCCAAACGTGCACAAACCAGAAGATCGCCGAGCCGTCAGGGCAAACAAGATGATCAGTTGGACGTTGCTGTCATTCGCCTGCCTCGCCTTTCGAACTTCACGGATTTTGATCCGCTGCAAGAAGAATCCGACATTCATTTCCGATATATCGATTCGTTAGCAGAATGGGGCGAGCCGGATGTTGTTCTGATTCCTGGAAGTAAGAATACAATGGAAGACTTGCACTATCTGAAGAAATCAGGCCTAGCTGCGAGACTCATTTCTTTTGCTCAAAAGGAAGACGGTTGGATCGTTGGTATTTGTGCGGGGTATCAAATGCTTGGGGTTACACTTTCGGATCCAGGTAAGTATGAATCCGAGCACGCTGAGCTCGAAGGTTTAGGGCTGCTGCCGACACAAACGGTGTTCACACCGGATAAACGAACCATACGGATACAAGGCGTTAGCACGATTTTTGCAGAGCAAGGGTCGGAACTCCCAATCGATGGCTATGAGATCCATATGGGACAGACACAGTACTTGCAAGATCTTGTTGCTCCATTCCAAATTGCTGAAACCGACGCTATTGCCTCCATATCCACCGAATCCAGCTTACATCCAGACGGAGCAGTTACGTTAGATGGACGTGTATGGGGAACCTATATCCATGGTATTCTACACAACGATGATTTCCGCAGATCTTGGTTAAATCAAATTCGTTTACATAAAGGCTTAACTCCAATCTCACAAGGACTTCGTTATAAAGAGCGCCGAGAAGCGGCGTTTGATCGATTGGCTGAGCACGTACGAGCTCACTTGGATATGACGCGAATCTATGAGATGATGGATGTAACACATTCTACGAGGGCGGGAGGGGTTCTGAGATGAAAATATATACGCGTACTGGAGATGCGGGACAAACAAGTGTGATTGGTGGTCGTGTGGATAAAGACGATGATCGCGTCGAAGCCTATGGGACGACAGATGAGCTGAATAGCTTCCTAGGTCAAGCGATGAGCTTCATGGATCCAGACAAATACCCAGACTTGTTGCCTGATTTGCTGCAGGTTCAGCATGAATTGTTTGATTGCGGCTCAGATCTTGCGCTGTTAAAGCAGGATTTGCGTCCCTACAAGGTAACCGCAGAAATGGTGGATGCGTTAGAGGGTTGGATTGATAAATACGATGCTGAGACGCCGGACATCACACGTTTTATTTTGCCAGGAGGCGGGACGGTATCTTCGACTTTGCATGTATGTCGTACGGTATGTCGAAGAGCCGAGCGTCTTGTCGTAACATTGGCACGCACACAGGAGATTAATCCTGAAGTGCGCCGTTATTTGAACCGATTGTCCGACTTGTTCTTCACAATTGCTCGCACAGCGAACTTCCGTGAGGGGATTGCAGATGTGGAATATATACGCAGCGCTGAGGTGTTTAAACGTAAATCATGAGTTATTATGAACCATTAGTATACATTGTTCCGACAGAGGAAGAAGGCTTCATTCTCAAAACGGTGTTGCAAAAAAGGTTGATGGTCTCACGTAAACTGCTGTCCCGCATCAAACTAACGGAACGTGGGATAACTGTAAACGGGGAAAGGCAGTACATCAATATTAAAGTAAAGGCTGGCGACCGAGTGGAAATTCGAATGGAGGAGGAGCAGTCGGAGGATATTCTGCCTCAGGAACTTCCGCTGCACATTCTGCATGAAGATGAGCACCTGCTCATCTTGGCGAAGGACGCGGGGATTATCGTACATCCAACGCATGGCCATTATGTAAATACGATTGCAAATGGGGTTGTCTACCATTGGCAGCAAGCAGGGATTACGTGTCGTTTCCGCCCTGTACATCGTTTGGATCAAGAAACCTCAGGCGTGCTCGCAATAGCGAAAACTCCTTATGTGCATCAACAAATTTCCGAGCAAATGATTCAGCATCTCGTGAAAAAAGAGTACCTTGCCTTCGTCTGGGGCACAGTTGCTGCGCCTACAGGGACGATAGATGAGCCCATTGATCGTGATGACGATCAGCCGCATGTGCGTATTGTTAGGCCGGACGGATACCGTGCGGTGACCCACTATGAGGTCGTGAAACAATTTGAGAAGGCGGCTCTTGTCCGGATTTGGCTGGAAACAGGGCGTACACATCAAATTCGCGTGCATATGCGACACTTAGGACATCCACTGCTGGGGGATAAGATGTACACATTGCCTCAGTATGGGGAGTTTGCAGCCGAACTAGAAGCTAGCGAACGCTTAAATCGTCAAGCGCTTCATGCGTATAAACTGGGCTTTGTACACCCTGGAACACGGGAATGGACGGAATTTAACGCGCCTTTGCCTGTCGATTTGTCGGAACTTGAGCAATGGTTAGATGAAAAAAGGTAATAAAACCGAAACCATTCCAATTTTTGGGTGGTTTTTCTTTGCAATTACTTGACTTTCGTTTACAATTAGCCCAAAATTTTAAGTAGTTCTATTTCATCAACATACAGCATAAAGGAGTTATTACAACGTGGGAATTAAAGTGTATGGTTACGATAAATGTGGGACGTGCCGGAGTACTGTAAAGTGGCTGAAAGCACATGATATTGAAATAACAGAGCAGGTCCCTTTATTTGAAACGCCGCCTTCAGCGATAGAACTTGCAGAATTACTTAAGCTAAGTGGTTTAGAAATTAAGAAGTTTTTCAATACATCAGGTGAAGTCTACAAAGAGATGAATATGAAAGACAAGCTGCCCGGCATGTCACAAGAACAAATGCTAGAATTACTTGCTTCGAATGGTCGCTTAATTAAAAGACCGATTGTAACGGATGGTCATAAAGTAACAGTTGGCTTTAAAGAAGATGCATTTAAGGACGTTTGGGCGAAAGGGTGATGCGGACGTGGCAGACGACAAGAAACCAGCACGTAAGAAGTCACCACTAGCCATTGGCGGATTTATCGCTGTCCTCCTATCACAGGGCAAGCTGCTGCTTACCGCTTTGAAGTTTGGGAAAGTTGGCGGCGCTGTCATCTCCATGTTTATCACGATTTGGGCTTACGCTTACTTAGCGCCATTGCCGTTTGCAATTGGCTTGGTCCTTATGATTCTTATTCATGAGTTAGGTCATGTGATTGCTGCGAAGATGAAGGGGTTACCCGTTTCTGCACCTGTCTTCATCCCATTCCTCGGTGCACTGATCACGATGAAGAAAAATCCAACTGATGCAGCAACAGAAGCCTTCATAGGCTTTGGAGGTCCTATTTTAGGGACTCTCGGAGGTGTTGCCGCTTTCGGTGTTGGTGTGTATTTGGATTCAGCTGTGATCGTTTCCGTTGCTTACGCTGCTTTTTACCTGAATCTGATCAACTTGCTGCCTATACATCCCTTGGACGGCGGACGAATCGCAACAGCCGTAACACGCTGGTTATGGTTGGTTGGTTTAGTTGGCGGGCTCATCCTCATTGTGTATCTGGATAGTTATTTCTCGAGTAAGATTATTTTCTTGATCATTTGGGCGATGTTTGCATGGGATTTGTACAAGAAATATGTGCGGTATCGCCATAAAGAAGAACGTGTAACCGTGGCTACACGATTCGAATTTCCTGCGAATCATTTGCTGCAGCAAGGTTATATGATTCCAGGTGAGAGTCATACGCGTGACTTGGACTATATCACCTATTCAGAGCTGCAAGGACCAGGTGCAGGCCGACAAACCTTACATATGTCATGGCCAGCAATTGGATTTGAAGGGCACGCCTATTTGCCTGTACAAGCGATTGTGAAGAGAGTGCAATTGGTAAAAGCAGAACGTATGAATAAAGAGGACGGCTTGCATCTAGGTCTCCAGGTTCAAGTAGAGTACTCCCCACTAGGGATGCAAGAGAGTTATTATGAAGTACCCGTTAAGACGCGTTGGAAGTTTGGGATCTCGTATTTGGTATTAATCTTATTTTTACTCTATATGATAAGACTCGTTCATCAGGTCGGTATCATTACCTAACATCATATTTCATATAATGAGGAAGCAATCCATGACATTTAAAGGTTCTAAGCGACTGCAACAGCTAGGCTCGGCTATTTTTTCGGAAGTAGCAGAATGGAAGAGAGAGGTTATGAACCAAGGGGTGGACGTCATAGATTTAGGTATAGGAAGTCCTGACCTGCCTCCCTCTAATCGCATTTTGGAAGCGATGGCTGAGGCCGTGCGCAACCCTGCTTATTACGGATATCCAACTTCGGAAGGAAGTTTAGCCTTTCGCGAAGCTGTTGCTAAATGGTATAACTTTCGCTTCGGGGTGGATCTTGATGCAGAAACCGAGATTCTAACCCTGATGGGCTCACAAGATGGGCTCGCTCACTTAGCGCTTTCACTCTGTGATCCTGGGGATATTGCCATTGTCCCTGATCCAGGGTATCCCATATATTCGGCAAGTCTTGTACTTGCAGGTGTTGAACCCTATTTACTACCGCTGCGTGCAGCAAATGATTTTTTACCCCAACTAGAGGACATTCCAGATGACGTGGCTGCTAAGGCGAAATTCATCTTGCTTAACTATCCAAGCAATCCGTTGTCTGCTGTTGCAGATCGTGCCTTTTTTGAGCATTTAATTGCGTATGCCAAGAAGCAGGATTTGCTTGTTGTACACGATCTTGCCTATTCCGAAATGGCTTTTGATGGCTATAAGCCTATGAGTATTTTGGAAATTGAAGGTGCTAAGGAGGTTGCCATTGAATTCCATTCTTTATCCAAAAGCTTCAATATGGCTGGCTGTCGCATTGCATTTCTAACAGGGCATGCTGATGCGGTCAAAGCGCTTAAGACGCTCAAATCAAATATTGATTACGGCGTATTCGGGGCCATTCAGGCAGCTGGTATTGCAGCATTAGAAGAAGATATGGAAAACGATCACACTGTCTCAAGTGTGTATGAGAAGAGACGAAATGGTTTTATTTCGGCATTAAATGATGCGGGTTGGATTATTCCACCACCGAAAGCAACGATGTTTATTTGGGCTCCAATTCCCAAAGGTTGGACGTCTCGACAAATTTCCCGGGAAATGTTATTTCAAGCAGGTGTAGTTGTTATTCCTGGTGATGCATTTGGCGCTGAAGGAGAAGGATTTGTCCGTATTGCTTTAGTGCAAGATGAGGCTCGATTACTTGAGGCAGCAAGGCGTATAGGAGCTTGGCTTCAATCCTTAGAATGAAAGTTAGATATTTTGGCAAAAATAGGAGAATGAGAGACATATTTAGGTGTAAGGTTATGAGAAAATTTATACGTTGAAAGGGGTAAGCATATGGATGCCATTTCTTCACTATCGGAGTTGTTAGCTGAACAGAAGCCGTCATCGTACGTAGAGATTCCCGGGATTTTAGGCCAAACGTTCGGTCAAGCGACAATAGCAGCGACACTACCTATTAGCAAACTATTTTCTATTTTTGAGGTGGATTTAGAAGTACAACGTGCGATCATTCCGCGGAACCTCTCCAAGTTAATTGACTATGTGAATCTATATTTAGAAGATCGCCAGCCTATCTATTTCCCTGGCATTATTTTCTCAGCAAGAGGCGCAGGGCATTATGATGAGGATAATCAGGCTCTTCGACTACAGCCAATTGAGAAATTGTATGTCGTTGACGGCCAACATCGTTTGGCAGCTTTCCAGCGCATTATGGAAACATTGCAAAGTCAGATGGCACGTGCGAAAGATCGTCGTGAATACGATAAAATGGAAGAGATTACGGAGAAACTACGCCGTTTATATGCGTTCCCAATCTCGACCATGACATATCTGGATATCAATGCGCGTCAAGAACGTCAATTGTTCTCAGACATTAACAAGCTTCCTCGTAAGCTTGGTGGGAACTTAGCCGTACTTCGCGATCAGCGCCGGTTCTATCATGTTGCGGCAACTGAGCTTGCGGCCAAAGCACCAGCTATGCAGAAGTTGACTGTCGACATGTTCTCCGAGCGTGGGAAATCACCGGAGTATTTGTTCTCCTACCACTTGTTAATTGAGATTCTAGTGGGCCTGTTTGAAGGTAGAATGAAATCAGCTGCCCGCAATAACAATTATCAATATGCCGATAAAGATTTGCAGGAGCTTATTTCCCTAGCAGGCGGCTATTTTAACGGTTTGTTGACTCACCTGCCGTCACCGACAAAGGGTGAAATCGTCTGGTCTGAGAATATCCAAATTGCGTTAGCCCTGTTCATGCACGAAGAAGCAACGAAAACAGGCAGCTTTAATCGCTATGCGCTTGAGCATGCTTTGAAAATATTGCCGCATGTGAACTGGAACAGCATTTATGCTGGGGAAGAAAAAGACCGTCTACCAAGACGCACGCGGATTATGAAGGCTTACAACCATATTAAAAGCTTCTATCAAGAGCAGAATGCGTTCTTAATCAGTGATGCTGACGCTTATAAAGCTAGTTTTGCAAATAAGGAGGACGTGAGCTAATGGAAGGATTACGCCTAAAAATGACTATCCATCCTTTCTGCGAAAGGTTCGGTCTTGCGACTGTAGCCTTGCGCGTTCAGGACTTGCTGAACTATACGATGATTGATCCGATGGTTCAACGGAAGCTGAGTAATATGCAGCGCCGGAAGATCTCAACTTATTTGCAAGAACGTGAGTTGGACCATGTGTTCTTCGGTCCTGTCACGCTATCGCTTCGCGAGGTGAACCAGCTCTCCAAAGGAGCGAAGGAGTTCCTCTTGCGTCATGGCTCGAAACTATCCATTTTAGATGGTCAGCATCGTATTCTAGCACTGGGTTATGTGAACGATCAGATGCAAAAAGAAGTGCGCCGTTATGAGAAGAAGCTGGCTCTGCTGAAGATTAAACAACGGAAGTTTAGTGACGATGCGGAGATTAAGCAAGAGGTTGAGGAAACAGAAGGTACCATTAATCAACTTGAGGGTAGACGTTTGGACCTGATGGAAACACAGCTTGCTGTGCAAATCTATATCGGCTTAACGGAGGAAGAAGAGCAGCAGTTATTCGGGGATATCAACTCCAAAGTGCAGCTAGTTAGTAAGGAACTAGGACATTCCTTCGATTCCATCGATCCGCTTAATCTGGTTATCCAACAAGTTGTAGACCACAACGTGTATTTGAAGGCAGCGGGTGTAGAGAGACGCAGTAACTTGACCTCCTTCAACCGTAACTTTACATGTTTCAGCTGGTTGTACGCGACAGCGACGATGCTGTTCTCAGGTAGAATGCAGCCTTCCTATGAACTGCAACGTAAGATTCGACATGATCCATCGACTTATGTGGAAATCTTGCATCAATTCTTTAACACGATCTTGCCAATGATGCCAGAGCAGCCAGGATTAGCGCAATATACCTCCGCGAATCGTGTGATTCAGGAGAGTATCGCCCTGTATGCTAATCGTTTCTTATTCCCGAATGGTGAATATAACGAAGAGTGGACGCAGTCTTTGCAACTGCTAGACGGTTTTGATTGGTCACATGACAATGAAGAGTTGATCTATGTATTCGGCTCGTTGGATAATGGGAAAATCAACCTCATTCACGAGAAATCGTTGAAAAAGCATGCAAAACTCGTGCAATTCTTCCTAGAAGGCACGGATTCGGCAACAGATTCAGAAGAAGTATCTTCCGCATAATTGGAGACGGGCGGAACCTTTCTATCTCAATGCAAGTTGAGAGATAGAAAGGTTTTTTTGCGTTTCTATACCAAACTCTTAAAATATACGCATCTACTTCTGCATCCGTCTATATCAAAAGTCTGAAACTAGCATACGATATCATATAAAGTTTGAAGGGAGGAAAACACAATGAGTTGCTCTGTATATGCTACTTTGGCTCATGTTGGACTTGGTACAGTTATTACAATTCATGCAGGTACTACACCGAATCATCAAGGAAGATTTCTTGGTATCCAAAATGGTAATGTTGTCATTGCTAATAATAACGGTGTTGTATTCTATTTCCCAATTGATAAAATTGCTGTCGTTCATATTCCTTAATAATTGTACCCGATTGAAGCAACACAACAAGCAAGAGAGCGGACGAGCTCTCTTGCTTTCTCTTTTCATATAAAAGTAATGACGACAAATAGAGTAGGACACATAGGTAGACTCCATTGACTAGCCCGGAATATTTCATTCTTTTGAGATAACCAATTTTTGTTTCGAGTCTCCTTACTTTGTCCATACTAGCTAATGAAAGCGACTTCACCGGGCAGGGGGCTAAGAGCGATGTTAGCCGTTCATCAACGTATGGCGGAATTATGGACACTACGCAGAGCCCGAGAGTTAACTCGAGGCGAGCAAGAAGAATTAATGCTGTGCATGGAAGCGAATGCGACTTATGTGTGGAATCGATTAAAATTAGAAAATTTATCGCTCTGCGCCTCCATTACAGGAGACTATGAGTGGTTGCATGACATTTGTGAGCGCATCGAAAAGATTGAACCCAAGCACTGACCTAGCGTCAGTGCTTTTTTCCTTTTCTGCAACAGTGTGGACAGGTATAATGAGAATAGTTCATAGCTAAGGAGATGTCGCATGGTCAGCTGGTTCAAGCAAAGGGGAGTAGCTCCCACTACATTCGTTTTATTAGGATTCATGCTTCTGATTGCCCTCATACTTAGACTTATTTTGGCACCTACATGGGTGGGCTATGATACGGACGTGCGAACGTTCATGGCATGGGCAGATCGCGCCTATACGGTAGGGTTAAAGGACTTATATACGAATGCCAAAGATTATTTCTTGGATTATCCTCCTGGCTACATGTATGTCCTATATGTGGTTGGCTTTTTACATCATAAGCTGTCCATTCCTTGGGAGAGTAGCAGCTCCTTAATCATCCTTAAACTGCCCGCAATCCTTGCGGATCTTGGAACGGTTTATCTGCTGTTTCGACTAGCGATCAGCAAACACGAAGGGGCACGTACATGGAAGCAAGCGCTCTGGATTGCTGCTCTATTTGCTTTCAACCCTGCCATATGGGCAAATTCTGCGGTATGGGGACAGGTAGATTCTTTTTTTATGTTATTTATTGTGGCCACTTTATTGATGCAAATGAAAGGCAAATTGCCTCAAGCGGCCTTCTTTATCGCACTTGCTCTTTTACTTAAACCTCAAGCGCTGCTGTTTGGTATCTTCTTATTGATTGATGTGATACGTGCACGCAACGCGATGGTTTGGATATTGAGTGTTTTGACAGGACTAGCTACAATGGCTGTTCTTTCCCTTCCTTTTGCAATTGGCCGAGGTTATGGCTGGATGATTGAGTTGTATTCGGGCACGCTAGCTTCTTATCCCTATGCTTCGCTCAACGCGTTTAATCTGTTTGCACTGCTTGGCGGAAATTTTGTGGACATTAACAGCGGCTTCTGGCATATGTCTTATAAGTGGATCGGGCTTGTTTTGATGGTGCTGTCCATCCTATACGTCTATCTACTCTACTGGCTGGGTAAGCAGCGGCGCGGAGCCGTATTGTACATATCCTTCTTATTTATCACGGCAATGTTTATGTGTATGACCAAAATGCACGAGCGCTATTTGCACTATGGCTTACTGCTAGCCTTAACGAGCTTTATTTATATGAAGGATCGGCGGATTCTGTGGCTTTTTATCGGCTTCAGTATCACGCATTTTATTAATATCGGTGATGTCCTCTTGCGAAGCTTTCATCAAGACTATCACATTCCGCGATATAACCCATTGATGCTGACGGTTTCGTGGATCAATGTTATGATGTTTGTCTATGCATGTATATTGGGATGGAGGCTTTTCGTGAAATCAGATCAAGATGGCAATGTGGAGGAGACAATACCTCCGGCCAACGACAAGGTAGACATGTTTCAAGTGGAAGATGACCCCGAAGTGAAAGCAACGCATATCAGAGAGACCTCACTATGGAAGGCGATTTTCCATCCGACAGAGGATCATATAGAAAGAAGTATGCGTGGACGCTTCTTCTCGCGTAAAGATGTTTTATATCTAGGCGCACTTGTGGTGGTTTATACGATCATTGCGCTGTTCCATCTCGGCGGGCACAAAGATCCCACTACGTTCTGGCAGCCTACACGTGGCGGAGAAACGGTCATTGCAGATCTCGGCGGACCGCATCAGATTACACGTATTAATAGTTTTGCTGGGGTTGGGGAAGGTACCTACTCCTATTGGTTCTCGAATGACGGTGAGCAGTGGCAAGATGCGATGGCTGTTAAATCGGACCATACGAAGGTGTTCACCTGGCATACGGTTGAAGCCAATAAAGCAGCTCGTTATGTGAAAATTGTAATCGACACGCAAGAAAGCGCTAAGCTGCATCTTCATGAGATTGGCATTTTCGGAGATGGAGGAACGACGTCGTTACCGATTGCTAGTGTAAAGGAAGTCGATGTCGACGCCTCCGATAAGGGGAGTACAGCCCATTTATTTGATGAAGCGAGTGTTGTTCCGTATACACCGACTTACATGAATGGTACCTATTTCGATGAGATTTATCATGCAAGAACGGCGTATGAGCATCTTCACAAGATCGAGCCGTATGAAAGCACGCACCCGCCGCTCGGCAAAATATTCATTTCTATCGGTATTTATGTGTTCGGTTTAAATCCGTTTGGATGGCGTATTATCGGCACACTATTCGGTGTTGGCATGATTCCTATTATGTATGTGTTCGCTAAGCGGATGTTCGGCCGTTCGGAATATGCCTTTATTGCAGCCTTCTTACTTAGCTTTGATTTCATGCACTTTGCGCAAACCAGAATTTCCACGATTGATGTGTACGGTGTATTCTTTATCATGCTGATGTTCTATTTCATGTATCGGTATACGACACTGAGCTTCTTCCGTGAAAAGCTTTGGACGACCCTGATTCCGTTGGGACTATCCGGATTATTCTTCGGCATTGGTGCGGCTTCCAAATGGATCGTTATTTATGGCGGTGCCGGCTTAGCCGTCCTGTTGTTTATCTCGCTCTTCGAGCGGTACAGAGAGTACCAATTTGCTAAGCGAGTACTAAGGGAGAATAGGCGTGATGAACCTGAAGTTGATGAGAGCGCCGCGGTTTACGAAGATCTTCTATCAGGAGAGGAATCGACGAAGCTCCAACGGGTACAGAAGCTTTTCGTACGAAACACATTGCTTACAATACTTTGGTGTGTACTCATGTTTGTTATCGTACCGTTAGGTGTCTACACCTTATCCTATATCCCTTTCATGATGGTTCCAGGTCCTGGGCATCAATTGAAAGATGTTGTAACCTATCAAGTACATATGTACAAATATCATAAGGATTTGGTTGCCACACATCCGTTCTCCTCACCTTGGTGGGAGTGGCCGATGATGCTGCGTCCAATCTGGTATTACCAAGCGAAGCTTATGCCGCAGGGCATGCTTTCGAGTATCGTTTCATTCGGCAATCCACTGGTGTGGTGGCCTGGCTTCATAGCGGTGTTAATGTCCTTCTACATCGCGATAAAGCGCAAAGATAAGTTGCTGCGCGTGCTGCTTATTGCCTATTGCTCGCAATATTTACCGTGGATGTTGGTGCCGCGACTTACGTTTATTTACCACTATTTTGCCATGGTGCCGTTCCTAGTCCTGATCTTAACTTATTACATCAAAGACTACTTGGAACAAGGTTCTCTGCACAAAAGAAGATGGGTTTACGGCTACTTAGCCGCCGTCTTCGTGCTATTCGCACTGTTTTACCCGATTCTATCGGGGATGATTATTCCATCGAAATATTCGTTCTTTCTAAGATGGATGCCGGGCTGGAATTTCTTTTGAGTCGACGGATTGACGTCCCTCATAAGCCATGGTAATATAATTCCAAGTGAATTACTATGAATTAAAATAAGTCGACCGAACAGCAGGAGACTCCCACTATGTATCGAACACATGGAGGCGAGTCTCTTTTTTCACCCACAAATTGCAAATGGAGAGTGAATCACATGGCGAAAGTAGTCATCATTTCAGGAAGTCCAACCCCAACCTCACGCTTACATGGTGTTATCGAAGTTGCGAAGAATGAGCTTCAACTAGCTGGACTGGAAGTCGATTGGATCAAGGTTCGCGACCTGCCTGCTGAGGATTTGTTGTATGCCAAGTTTGATAGCGAGGCGATTGTGAATGCGAGTAAACGAGTAGCAGAGGCTGACGCTGTTTTCGTAGCTACACCCGTCTACAAAGCTTCGTATACAGGTGTATTGAAAGCTTTCCTAGATCTGTTGCCACAGAAAGGACTTGAGCGCAAAATCGTATTGCCATTAGCGGTTGGAGGTACTTACGCACATTTGCTAGCCATTGATTATGCACTTAAACCCGTGTTGTCTGTCCTAGGCGCGCAGAACATTCTGCAAGGTGTGTACGTGCTTGATAAACAAGTAACTTGGGGTGAACAAGGACAAGCGATTCTCGATGATGAAATCTCTTCCCGATTGAACGAATCCCTAACGGAATTCATCCAAGAAATTAAGTGGCATACGAGCCGCTAATTGTCATAAGCTTGGTTTAATGAAATAGGAGTTGTCCCAGAGGTCATCATGACCGTGGGGCACTCCTATTTTTTGTGTTTACGTGAAGGTGAATTGAGCGAAGAACCAATAATCGCTATTTTGTTGATTTTCACCATTTTCAGTATCATGATGAATCAGTGTTGAAAATCGGGATTTTAACGGAAATTGGCGATTGAACGGGATAATTATTGACGATATAGTGAGTCCAGAAATAAATGAAAACGCTAACAAGAATATCCGAAGGGGATGGCGAGGGTGCAGATATCATTTAAGAAATACATGTCGCACAAATACTTTTTCATGATGTTATTGCCCGTATTACTGTATTATCTGATTTTTCATTATGCTCCTATTTATGGTGTCCTCATTGCTTTCCAAGATTTCAAAATTTTAAAAGGCATAACGGGAAGTAAATGGGTTGGCGTTGATAACTTCAAAGATCTATTTACCTCCATGTACTTTCTACCTGTGCTTAGAAACACACTCATTATTAATTTCTATAAGTTGTTATTTGGTTTTCCCGCCCCCATCATACTCGCACTGATGATTAACGAAGTGAGATTTACTATTTTCAAAAGAGTCGTCCAAACGGTTAGTTATTTACCTTATTTCCTCTCGTGGGTCGTGTTAGCTGGTATTATTATCGAATTTCTATCTCCAAGCCGAGGACCAATCAACGTTGTCTTAACCATGTTGGATTATAAGCCAATCTTTTTTATTGCCAGTGTGGATTGGTTCCGTTCTGTTCTGGTGAGCACTGAAATTTGGAAGACCATCGGATTTAATGCCATCATCTATTTAGCTGCCATGTCGGGGATTAATCCGGAGATGTATGAAGCTGCGGAAGTGGACGGTATCAACAGAATTCAAAAAATATGGTGGATTACACTGCCTTCGATCGCACCTGTCGTGGTCATTCTACTCATCCTAACATCCGGACAGATCATTAGTGATGATTTCGATCAAGTCTATAACTTACTTAATGCCAAAGTCATGAGTGTCGGGGATGTGATCGGAACCTACACCTACAATGAGGGGATTTCGAAGATGAATTACAGCTATGCCGCTGCCGTTGGCTTATTCAAGAATGTAGTTGCGTTAGCGGTGGTTTTGTTTACGAATACCTTAGCGAAGCGTTTCAGTGATGAGACGATATTCTAGAAAGACAATACACACAGAAAGGAGTCGCTTATGACGCGTACATCATTCCGATTATCAGATGCCATCTTCATGACTATCGTTTATATGTCACTCCTTCTTTTGACCATAATCACTTTACTTCCCTTTATGCAGGTCGTGACGTTATCCATGAGTCCAGCGCAAGTCATCAATAGCTATGGCTTTCACTTTATTCCTACCCAATTCGATTTCTCGGGCTACAAGCAAGTAATGAACAATTCCTTAATCTGGACGGCCTACGGGAACACGATCATGCGGACGATTTTGGCCACCTTGTTGACAGTGAGTTTGACGTTTCTGGGGGCGTATCCCTTATCCAAAAAAACACTGCCACATCGCACCTTCTGGACAGGATTTGTCGTGCTTACGATGTTTTTCTCAGGCGGTTTGATTCCCTCGTACATTCTAGTGAAAAATCTAGGACTCATGAACAGTATGTGGGCTTTAATTTTACCTGGAGCGGTGAGTACATTTCTGCTGCTCATTGTGAGGAATTTCGTGCATGAGATTCCTGAGGCTCTGGAAGAGTCAGCCAAGATGGATGGCGCTAATGATGTGACGATTTTGATCAAAATTATATTACCACTCTCGCTACCTGTGCTCGCCACGGTTTCCTTATACACGGCTGTTTATCACTGGAATGCCTGGTTTGATAGCATGCTCTATATTCAAACGGAGAAGAAGCAAGTCCTCCAATTAATTCTGAGGAAAATTATTCTTGATGGCGAACTCAGTGCGGCTGGAACAGAGTCAAGTCAGATGGTGGTCAATACCCAGACAATGAAGATGGCCACATTGGTCGTTTCGATTCTCCCAATTCTTTGTGTGTATCCGTTCGTACAGAAGTATTTTGTGAAAGGGACGCTAATTGGCTCCATAAAAGGGTAGTATCGGCTTGGTTATATCCCGTAGTTTGCGGGTTTAACGTATAATTAGAATAGGGAGGGTTTATATGTCGAAACTCATGCGTAGAAGATTTTCAGTGGTTCTGGCTACAACCATACTAGTTGGCATCATCGCAGGGTGTTCCAAAGAGACAACAACAGCATTGGACACCAAACAACCAGAAGCAGCAGCGAGTGCATTGAAAGAACCGGTTGTCATGGAATGGCTCGCCTACAATTCATTCTCAGAACCAGATCCGGATTCGAAAGTCGTGCAGATGGTTTCCGAGAAATTTAATGCCAAATTCAAGTTCTGGTTCGTCGATTCGCAGAAATGGAATGATAATTTGAACGTGAAGTTGGCTGCTGGAGAAATGCCTGATGTCATGCAGGTTAGAAGCCCTGTGGGTACCTATGTGTCCAATGGTGTGCTTGCTCCGATTGCTGATGAAACCATTCGTAAATTTGCACCGAACTATGCCAAGCTCATTGATAAATATAACTTATGGAATACGGTTAAGTACGAGGGTAAAATTTATGGTCTGCCGAGTCTGAATGTGAATGGCGACTATCCGACTGTCTTGGTCTGGCGTCAAGATTGGCTTACCAAGGTTGGCATTACGAAGGTACCTGAAACCATACAAGAATTCGAAGATGCGCTAGTCAAAATTCGCAATAATGATCCCGATGGCAATGGGAAAAAGGATACGTACGGATTTTCTGATTTTGCCCTTCCAGCCATCCTTGGAGCATTTGGATCTCCTGGTCTCACAGAAGTGAAAAGTGCAGCTGTTCAGAACAAAGAGAATTTGATCTATATGGAGAAAGACGGCAAGATCACCTTCGCTGCGATTCAACCGGAAATGAAGGAAGCGTTAACTCTTTTAAGTAAATGGTACAAAATGGATCTCATTGATCCGGAGATGATCACATCGGAGAACACAGGGGGTTACGGTTTTGACTCCCAAGCCTTCTATAACAATCGCATTGGGCTCACAGGGAAAGGGATGTTCTATCACTGGCGAAATGTGATCGATTCTGCCAATCCGGAGGATAAAGGCGGCGGACAATATGTCAATCTTAAAAAGTCGCAGCCAACGGGAGAAATAGTACTAGGTAAAGCGCCAGTTGGGCCTAAAGGAGCATCGGGTACACCACAATGGGGTGTGAATTCAACGACACTTGGCATAACTGTAAAAGGAGCAAAAGACCCACGTAAAGTGGAAACGTTCTTGAAAATGATTGAAGCAAGTGCAACGGATATCGAATATTACAAAACCGTATTCAGAGGCTGGAAAGGCGAAGCCTGGAAGGAAGAGAACGGAAGATTCATCAATTTAAGTGCTTCCGTACCAGCGGCTGAATTCATGAAAAAAGGCGGGCAAGTGTTTAATATTATTAACGTACCGGAATTCGATAAAAGCATGGATAAATTCAATTATGATTTCGGCGATAAGGTTAAACCCAAAGGCTATTTGAATATGGCAGTTCCTTCCGTGGAATCGCACGTTAAATATGCGACGAATTTAACAAAGTTGACCGTTCAAACGTATTTCAAGATCATCTTAGGCGAAGCAAGCCCAGACAGCTTCGATGACTACGTGAAAACGTTTAAAGCGAATGGTGGAGATGCGATTGAGAAAGAGGTCAACGAAGCTTATAAGAAAATGCTAGGGAAATAGAATAGATTTATGCCAAAGGAAGAGGCTGACAGATTAGCCAGCCTCTTCAATCCATAACCATTTCTTGCTATACTGAACTGAAAACGGATAGAAGAAGTGTGGAGGGGCAATGAAACAAACTCTACTGATCCAGAAAAAGGTTTTCACCCGGTTATATTGGTCGAATATACTTACGGTTATACTGATTACGGTTGTGCCAGTCAGCATTTATTATCAATATTTTGCAAAGGCTTACACCAATGAATTGGAGAAATTTAACCAACAGACGGTTGTTCAATTTCGGCAATCCATCGATCAGCAATTTGTGAAGGAAAGTATCTCTACGTTAAATCGCAGCGCTGTAGATGGCGGACAAGACTCTATTTTGCTCTACCCCATGAGCCATACCATTCGTAATGATTCCTCTTCGATTATCGGGATCGTTTCCCAATTAGATTTTATTCAAAGAGATTTGAATTTTGTAAAATCCATTGATGTCTACTATAAAACGGACAATGTTTTATTTTATGATAATAAATTTTGCTTTCTGAGTTCAAGTACATGTGACATCGGCTCAAGGAGAGAGTGGTTGGATTGGTTTCAGCAGAATGATGTGCAAATTTCTTGGATGCCTCCTCGTCCCATTCAAGGACAGGGCTCTGAGAAAGTGATTACGCATGTTCGGAGTGTTCCTTATTTTGCTGCCTTCGGAAATCGCAAAGCCATTGTCGCCATTAATATTTATGAGAGCGCGCTCAAAAAATCCTTGCAGTCTGTTATGAATGCAGCGGATGGTGTGCTAATTATTATTGATGATCAAGGCAACTTCATAGCGGATAACCAAGATACGAATGGGATCGCGGATATCCAGAAAGATCAAGGTGGTTGGCTTCAGAAAGTGCTAGCTTCAGATCAAAACACAATGTTTATCAATCAAATCGCTGGAAAATCTAGGATGATTTCATCGGTTCACTCCGATTATAACAGTTGGCGCTATGTGGCTTTAGCTAATACAGATGTTTTTTACAAAAAGGCGAATGAATTAAGGAATTGGACACTTTCAATTGGGATCTTATTTCTGCTCGGGAGTATTTCATTAACGATTCTGCTTAGTCGCCGCGCGCATAGACCCTTACGCAGTGTGTTAAGTGATTTACATCAGAAAGTAGAGAACAATAAGCCAATTATTAGACACAACCTCATTATGAGCCTGCTGCATGACGATCTCCCAATGAATCGTGAAGACCTTGCGGATATGCTGGATATACAGCCTGGTTGGGAGCAAGTTTTTTGTTTTATTGTGAAGGTACCTCAGAAGGAAGATTTTGAGAATGAACAGCTGCTCTCGTATCATCTCATTGATCTATTGCAGTTGGAACAGGACCTTGGCTTTCAAATCTGGGCCATTAAAGATTATGGTCGTCGAATTATTGGTATTGTAAATTGCACGGTGAATGAGAAGCACGCAGCGATTGATTATGTAGAAGAGAAAGTGAAAGCCGTGTATGAAAGTGATTTCGTGATCGCCTATGGTAACGAACATAGCAGAGATGTTCGTCCTGTTTCCGCGTCTTACCGCGAAGCCTTGGAGGCACTTTCCTATACCTTTATACTTCCGGAAGAGACAATTATATCGTATGCCAAACTGGATATTGCTGCTCGAAAGCGTACAGGGAGCTCTGTTGTCATTTTGGATGAAATTGAAGATTGCATTCGTGCCTGTGATGGTAAAAAAGCTTATCAACTACTTAGCATGATGTCCGAAGATATCAGAAATGACCACTATTCAATCACCTATTGCAAAAACTTGCTATCCGATATCGTAACGACGATTCGTAAAGTTGTGAAGTCGATGGGGTTTAGTTCAACGCAACTATTCGGTTATGACATTCGAGAAAAACTGGAGGAAGTTCCACATATTCATGGCTTTACGGAATGGGCGAATGAATTAATTCAAACGGCTATTGCAACCATTGAAGATAGAAAGATGAGCATCGACCATAATCTTGAAATTAGGGTGAAAGGCTATATCGAAGAGCATTTGTTCGAAGATATAAGCTTGGAGATGGTTGCTGATCACATGAAAGTAAGTGCAAATTATTTAGGGAAGCTTTTTAAGAAAATTACAGGGGTTAAATTCACGGAATATATGACGGAGCGGAAGCTTACGGAAGCCGTTAAATTGTTAAGAGAAAAACAGCTTGCCGTGAATGAAATTGCTAGCAAGTTAGGCTATAGCTCCGCGAACCATTTTATTCGCATTTTTAAGGAGAAATACGGAGAAACACCGAAGCAATATCAGAAATGGCTGTAAGTACAGGGTTAGGAAGAGCCATGCTCTTAAGGAGAGATAAGTATGCCTAATACCGATTATTATCAAGTCGTTTTACAGAGCGGACTCCTTACTCGTATTCTTGATTTGTCAGAGACGGGGGTTGTTACTTCACGTTTACTTGTAGATGGAACCGAGTGGCTGGACGCAGGGAAAGAGTTTAAGGTATCTCTCCGCTATCGGACAACGGATAAGCCACCAGTGGGGATGCAAGGCAGCGAGGATAGCATCATAGAAACGACAGCTACATTTGGTAAGACAGATGAATTGGCTGTATCCGATACGGGAGAATGGAAAGCGGATGATGCGAATTGGAGTGATGCACTCCTTATTGATGGCAGCGCGGAGAGTCAACTATATCCTCGTTCTAAGAAGGTCACAACGGAGATCCAGGGGAATGGCATTGAATGTTGGAACGTGGAGTTGACCGATTGGGAGGATCCAACGTTTAGTCAAGTTCGAATTATTCTTCGCTATGAGTTGTTTCCACATCATTCAGCCATCCGTAAGAAGTTGATTGTGCACAATGAAAGTGCCAACTGGGTTAAGATAGATGAAGTCATGATTGATCATCTACGTTTGGTCAATTGCCATCCTGCAACGGAATATACACCATCTGGTAGAGGCGCGCAGTCCAGTATATTGGCTATTGAGAGCCCGGATCATACGCAAGGTATTATTCTAGGCAGCGAGATTCCTTCGGCGCTTCGTTATGTAGATGGCACTGGGGCGATGGGCTATAACCCAGACTACTTTGAGTGGGTTCTTGGACCAGGAGAACAATTCGAAAGCGAAGGAACGTTCTATTATGGATGCGCTGGGAAGACATGGGATTCGGGAGCAGGTCTGTCCAAGCCAGTTGATCGCGCCATAGAAAGTGAGTTTCAATCCTTCCTGCGACATGAACTGCACTTGGCACGTGCTCCCATTGAACGAATCGCACCTCTGTGGTGTACATGGTCCAATTTCGGCCCCAATATTGACCAGCCCATCATCCTAGAGTTAGCTGATTTGGCAGTCCAAGCAGGATTTCAAACCATGCAAATTGATGATGGTTGGCAGCGTGGGCGCTTGGGTACTGAGCCTGACTTCGCGCTGTTTCCTGATTTTAAAGGCATGTGCGCGTCCATAAAGGCTTCTGGTCTAGAGCTGGGACTGTGGGTGTCCACATTCCGAGATGAACAATCAAAGGATCTAAGAGATGTTCCTGACGGACTCAGCGTCCCGTGGCTCAAACGATTAGGTGGTTATGGGATGAGCTTTACAAGCCCGTGGCGAGACTATTATGCGGATGATCTTGTGAGTCTTTCCCAAGAATATGGCGTGTCGTATTACAAGCAAGACTTCACCAATATTAAATTCGGCGATATCGCACAAGGCCATGAGAGCCGAACGCGAAAGGAATCCTTGCTTCGCGGCCTCCGCGGCCTTCTAGCAGCGCAAGATCGTATTCGAGCAGGAAGCCCGGGCATCACGTTAGAAATAACCCATGAAATCTATTGGGGAACACCAGGAGTTCCTTGTGATCTTGCGGCACTGCAACATGCGGATACGTATCACATCCCTCCTAACGATTATTCGGGTGTAGGTCATTGGAAGGAGCGTTATCGTGAGGATTGGGACTATGATCCGAAGCAGCTTAGCGAGCAGCTGATTACGGGGTGTTACCAAGCACGCGTTCAGTTGTATGCTCACCGCGGACTACCGTTGCAATGTATTGAATATTATGGTGCAGCAACTGTGAATGTGCGAGGCAGCTTGACTACGCAAATTCAGGATAGACAAATCTGCAGTTGGTTGATGGGAGCACCCCAGCTATTTGCCGGAGATTTGGCCTCTTTGACCCAGGAGAATCTTAACCATTATAAACAGCGGTTTGACCTGTTAAGAAGGCTGCAAAAGGATTATGATATTTACCGTAACTTTCAGTGGAGCGGAGTTCCGGAGCCGACTGACGAGGATTGGCATTGGTGGGGGAAACTGAATTCCAGTGGCGAAGGTGTTGTGATTGCACTACGGGGAGACGTAGAATCCGAATCGTGTGTTGTCTATATCCCTTGGGTCAATCCAGAGTTTACCTATCAAGTGACACTGCTATTCACCGACCGCGAAGTAGGAACATTCACAGGACGTGAATTGCAAGCGGGTGCTTGTGTTCTATCGCTGCCCATCTATGGCCAGGAAATGATTGAACTTAAAATTTGTTGAAGATTTTGAAAGATATATTTGAATAGATTCCTGTGTAACTCGTCATTGGTAACTTTTGCTGATGGCGGGTTTTTGCGTGTCGGGAATCGGTATGCCGTGCTATACTGATTGTAATGAATTCATATCTTCACAGGAATGGGAGCTATTATTAATGTCACAAAATTCATCTGAAACTGTGCTGCTCGTAGACGGCATGGCCTTATTATTTCGCGGTTATTATGCAACATCATCAAGTGGCTATATTATGAGAACCGATCACGGTGTGCCGATTAATGGTGTCTACGGATTTCTAAAATATTTGCTTGATGCGATCGGCACATTCAAACCGACTCATGTCGTGTGTTGTTGGGATATGGGAAGCAAGACTTTCCGGACGGAGAAATTTGACGCCTATAAAGCGAATCGCGGTCCTGCTCCTGAAGAATTAATTCCCCAATTTGATCTGGTCAAAGAAGTGACAGCCAGCTTTAATATTCCGAATGTAGGCGTTGTTGGCTATGAAGCGGATGATTGTATCGGCACATTGGCTCGTACATACAGCCCGGAGACAAAAGTGCAAATTTTAACGGGTGATCATGATATGCTCCAGCTCGTGGATGAGAATACCGAAGTTATCATTATGAAAAAAGGGCAATCCAACTACATGGTGTACACGCTAGAAACGCTCATGGAGGAGAAAAGCCTAACCCCAGCTCAAATCATTGATCTGAAGGGATTAACGGGTGATACCGCAGATAATTATCCAGGGGTTAAAGGGATCGGGGAGAAAACAGCAACGAAGTTACTTAACGAATATGTGAATATCGCTGGTATCCTTGAGAACTTAGCTGCGCTTCCGAAGGGTGTGCGTGCGAAGATCGAAGCGGAGCTGGAGATGTTGCATCTTTCGCTGGATCTGGCAACGATTCGCTTGGATGCGCCGGTTGCTTGTGCGTTAGAAGATTGCGCGTGGGCGATGGATCGGGAGAAGGTCATTAGCAAATTCGATGAAATTGCGTATAAAGGATTAGTGAGGTTGATCGGATAAGCGATCAAGTTAAGGGACAGTGCCTGTAATTGGGTACTGTCTTTTTTTCTAGAAAAGCCAAGCCCCTTATTCAATAGTGTGTGATTCGTGGCATGCTGGTAGCGGGTTGGGTAGGAGTAGATAGAAGTAGTGTGGTCAGTTGAGTAGCTAGATTTAAATTTAATGTAATATATACAGTTAATTTTGCTAATTTGTTAGAGTTATAGTAAATAAATGGAAATTGTACAGCTGATTTGAGAAGAATTGCTCGTTTGGTGGTTTTTAGTAGAAATTAACTGTATGAAATCCATCTATGGCTCCGAAATGGCGCGAATCAGCAATAATAACGACATAAAATCCATTTAATTTGTTTGGGGCGGTGGAGAAAGGTTTGTCTGTAGAAGTAGAAGTAGAAGTAGAAGTAGAGGTAGAAGCGGGAGTAAGTTTGCTGAGTTCACGCACAGCGTAAACGGAAAATTGAACAAAGAAGACGGTTTTTTTAATTACGGGATGTTAATTTTTAGCAGATAATAGAAATGTAAGCGATTACGGTTTTGAAATGTACGTACAAAGGGGAGAAAAACCATGAAAAAGGCAGTAGTTACATTAATGTCATTATCCATGATTTTTACAGCAACCGCTTGTTCTTCGGGTACTTCTAGTAACCAAAGTGGAGGAGCTACAACAGCGCCAACAACAGCAACGACTCCTAGTGCAACAGTAAGTGCAAGTAAGGAACCAGTAAAGCTTCGTATGGCCTGGTGGGGTGGTCAAGCGCGCCACGATTATACGCTGAAAGTTATCGAAATGTATGAGAAAGCACATCCGAATGTGAAAATTGAAGCTGAATATGCGGCTTTCGATGATTATTGGAAGAAGCTTGCTCCTCAAGCAGCTGCAAATCAACTGCCAGATATTATACAGATGGACATCTCATATTTGACACAATACGGTGGAAGAAACCAATTAGCAGATTTGACACCTTTTACGAAGAGTAAAATTCTTAATGTGGACGACGTAAGTCCAAATGCAGTTTCAGGTGGTCAAGTAGGCGGGAAACTCGTCGCTATGAACTTAGGGGTTAATGCTTTAACCAGCATGATGGACTTTGAAATGCTGAAAAAGGCAGGTATTACGCCTCCGGAGAAGAACTGGACGTGGAATGATTTGGATGAGATTACGGCCAAAGCGAAAGCAGCGGGCAAAATCACGGGCGGCTTCCGAGATGATGTTTTCTTCCCTTATTACCTGCGTACACTTGGTCAAAAAATGTATAACGCAGAAGGTACAGCACTGGGTTATACCGACGATAAACTATTTGTTGATTATTTCAATCGCTCTCAGAAATATTATGACGCTGGTAGCGTACTGGCGCTTGATAAAGCTGCACAAAAGAAAGGTACACCGGAAGATGACGAGATGACATTGGGTAATTCCATTTCCTCCAATGGTTGGTCTAATCAGTTCATTGGTCTAGCTACGGCATCCAAACGTGAGCTTGTCCTGCAGCCAATGCCGGGTCCAGATGCCAATAAAGGATTATTCTTGAAACCAAGTATGTACTGGTCCGTCTCAAGTAGTTCCAAAGTACAAGAAGAAGCTGCTAAATTTATTGATTTCTGGATTAATGATATTGAAGCGAATAAAATCATTAAAGGTGAGCGCGGAGTACCCGTAGCATCCAAAGTGAAAGAAGCATTGAAACCGCTGTTAAGCCCGAATGAAATAAAAGTTTTCGACTACGTGGCGTGGGCTGAGAAAAACAGCGCACCGATGGATCCTCCGAACCCAGTCGGTTCCATCGAGATCGAGAAGCTGCTTAAAGATACCGCGGAGAAAATCATGTACAAGAAAATAACAGTTCAAGAAGCAGCAACATCTTTCCGTAAAGATGCTACTGCGATTTTAGACAAAAATAAAAAATAACATGAGGTTTTAATAACAGGTACCCAATGCCCAAACACTTACAAGAAGTGTTTAGACATTGGGTACCTGTTTAACTTACTCAAAAATTTGAACATGAAGATTACAAAAAGTTGAATTGTAAGAAGCAGGATTGATGTTACAATGTGGTATAATCGATTGCATTTTAAGATGAACAACAGGGGAAGTTGGGATAGCATGATCAGGTGGCTATTTATTAATCGGAGCATCCGCACCAAAATTGTATGGAGCAGTGTCCTGATTTCCTTGATCCCCATGCTTGTACTCTCCATGATTTTCTATAAGTCGAGTACCCGTTCTCTGGAAAACTCGATGTTCCGAAGCTCGGACCAGAATGCGGCATATTTATCGGGGTATTTGGATCAATATTTTAGTAATATTTCTTCGTCGGCCTTGCAAATATATGGTTTCGAACGCATTCTAAATCTCATGGAGCATGGGGCCAATTATAATGATGCGGAAATCATTTTACTCAGAGAATCCATCAAAAATTATGATTTGCTCATTCAAAATAAAAACAAAGACATCATTAAGATCATGATTTTCGGGAAAGAAAATAAACTGGAAGACTCATGGTCAAGAGCAGCCAGCTATGAGTCTGTCAAAATAGATCAGAGCATTCCTCATTACAAGGAGATGCTCGATTTGCCATTTCAGCAAGCGCTTATGTTTACGTATAAAGACATCACCTTGCAACAGGATTTCTTTGTTTACTCGATTCCTATTTATGATCCGTTCTACAGAACGAAGTTC
This sequence comes from Paenibacillus sp. J22P165, assembly GCF_059692015.1. Lineage (NCBI taxonomy): Bacteria > Bacillati > Bacillota > Bacilli > Caryophanales > Paenibacillaceae > Paenibacillus > Paenibacillus sp. J22P165. Next base: position 617,776 of record NZ_JCAUAP010000001.1, read on the forward strand.
GGTACGCTTGTTTTTTATATACAAAGTAAAGAATTAGCGAAAATGATTGAAGAGAACAATCACACACCGAACGTCATCGTCTTACAGAACGCAAGCGGGGAACCTTTTTATCAGACAAATGGCCAATATGCAGATATCATACCCAAATACGAAAAGCCGGAGTTCAACACGCAGAATAATCCTAAGCATATCGCATTCATGAAGAAGAAAGATTTACTCGTCGGTACCTCTCGTCTCAATTATGGCAATATTGCGCTTTCGATCGTGTATCCGAACCCTGAACTGGAACAGAACCGCAGGAACATACTGCTTACGACGATTGGCGCGTTCATTATTGTGATGCTGAGCATTTCCTTGCTTTCTATTCTTGCGCAGCATTACATAACTAGACCTATTAAGTTACTCGGAAAAGCGATGAAGACTGTTCGCAAAGGCAACTTTCATGTCAGTCTGCAGCAGAATACCAATTATCGCGATGATATTTCGGAGCTAACGAGCAATTTTAATTTCATGACGGATAAAATTCGCGAGCTGATTGAATCCAAATACGAAATGCAGCTGCTCAATAAAGAAGCACAAATTCTTGCCCTACAGATGCAGATTAATCCGCATTTTCTGTACAATACGCTGCAGACGATCGGTGGGAAGGCTGTACTTATCGGCGATTATGAAATTCACGAGATGTGTCGTGCTTTAGGTGACATGTTTCGGTACAGCTTCTACGAAGGTAATGCAGCGTCGACCATTGGTCAGGAGCTTGCGCATGTGAATAATTACTTGTACATCCAACAGCTTCGCTTCGAGGAAACGCTGCAGATCGAGTTCGACGTCGCCTCTGATCTGATGGACTGTGCTATTATTCGCTTCGTCATGCAGCCGATTATCGAGAATGTGATTGTGCATGCGTTCAGCAAGCGGGAGGTGGAGCAGTCCCTTCGGATTGGTGTACGTGTGCTGCGGGATTCGGATTCCGTAGTACTAGCAGTTCAAGATAACGGTCCGGGCATTGAAACGGAAAAGTTGCTTGCGCTCCGATCGTCTTTTGACAACAAATCGTCTGACGTCTTCTACGGGGTATCCATCGGGCTTAAGAACGTTCATGAACGATTAAGATTGGTGTATGGATCACCTTTTGGCTTGGACATCGAGAGTGAAGTGGGCATAGGGACGACGATTCGTATACGAATTCCTTACAATCCTAATGGGGGTGACAGCTTTGTACAAAGTAATGGTCGTGGATGATGAATCGCTAGGTAGGAAGTCTGTTTGTAAAATGATTAGTGAACTCTCTCTGGACGTGGAAGTCATCGCGGAAGCGCGGCATGGAGAAGAAGCATTGGAGCTTATGCGAATCAGCAAGCCACATATTATTGTGACAGATATGAATATGCCGGTCATGAACGGTCAACAGTTTCTCGAAGCCTTGTACACGAACTATTCGGAGATTAAGGTGATCGTCATTAGTGGGTATTCCCAGTATGAATATATGAAAGCTGCAGTAACGTATCAGGCTTGTGAGTACGTGCTGAAGCCGATCTCCTTAACGGATTTGAAGAGCGCTTTGGTGAAGGCTATGGAGGCAAGTCACAACCATTTGACACTGCAGCAGCAAAAGAAATTCACGCAAGACATGTGGCAACTCCGCAGAGAGGTGTTTCTTCAGCATGTGACCAGTCGTCGTATCACGAATGTGATGGATATTCAGTCCCAAGCGGAGGAACTTTCGATATCCTGTGCTAGAGGCAGTTTTAGATTAGCGCTCTGTATGTTTCGTAAATTCCATGACATTTCAACGATGAAATTTCATGGCAATGCAGATTTGTTGATGTACAGCATCGAAAATATATTGTCCGAAGTGATCTCCTCAGCCAGTCAGGATGCTGCTCCGTACATCTACAAATCAGATGACAGGATGAGTCTATGTCTGTACATACCCGAGTCTGATTACAAGGAGTCGCAAATTCGAGATCTACTTGTAACCTTTCATAACGTGATCAACCAGATGCTGAAGCTTGACGTGGTTGCAGGTTTGAGCAGTGTATTTCATAATTTGGAACGATTGCCGGACGCCTTTGACATGGCTAATGAGCAGTTGAGAAGCAATGTGCTGCATGCGACTAGCTTCTCTCTGAGCTCGCCAGAACTACCCGTTGCTTCGATGCCATCTGTGTCGGAGTTGTTAACGGTGTTTGAATTGAAGAGTCTACAGCAAGCGTTTGCTGCAGGGAATGGGAGCGAGAGTCGCGAGCTGCTGCGGAATATCCTTTTGAAGGCGGAGAAATTAAGCGGATTGACCATCCGTGAGGGTCAGCGGGCACTTAAAAAACTAACAGAGATCGCCGCTGCTGAAATGGCAGACATGGTGATATCGTATCCACAGCTTTTCGATGCGCGTTCGATCTCAGGTGTCGTGAATCACAGTCAGTTTAGCGACTTCCTTAGCCAGTTCACTGAGGCTATCGAGGAGTACCATGCGAGCAAGGGAATGACGCCATCTGTTCATTCTATTCACGAGATTGCTGCCTATTTGGATGCGCATTACTTTGAAGACATCAGTCTAATTGACATCGCCACACGCTTTCATCTCGATCCGAGTTACTTAAGTAAGCAGTTTAAATCGGTGACCTCTGAAAATTTCATCGAGTACGTGACACGTAAACGGATGGAAAAGTCGTGCGAGCTGCTTAACATGTCTGAATCTAAAATCAGTGAAATTTCCGAGCTTGTGGGCTATGAAAATCAGCGTTATTTCAGCCAAGTGTTCAAAAAATTCACGGGACAAACGCCATCGGAATACCGAGAGAGGCATGGGGCGAAATCCTTCACACCAAAATTTTGAACATCAGAACGACAATTTATTTTATTACGATTCCTTCTTTCTACGGGTAAGATAGGATTCAGAACGAGAGCTCACAGTTCTAAACCGAAAACGAGGAAGAGGGGTAAAGATATGAAAAAGATGGCAAGTGCAGGTGTTTCGGCAACGATGGTGGCCCTTTTATTATCAGCTTGCGGCAACGACGGCACTGCGACAAGTACGGCAACGCCAGCTGCAAGCAGTGAGACGAAGCCTGCTGCTACCGCAACAGCCAAAGTAGAGAAGCCTGTTACGATTTCTTTCATGCATTTCAAAAGTGATGTTACGGACGGAGTAGCCAAAATCGTCGAGCAGTTCGAAAAGCAAAACCCCAACATCAAAGTCGAGGTACAGCCCGTTAAATATGATGATTACTACACGTTACTCAAAACGAAAATAGCTAGCGGCGACATCGTTGATGTATTTACGCTAAATGCGGGAAGCAATACGAAACTGCTGCATGACGGCGGGTATCTCGAAGATTTGACAGGGAAAGATTTCATGTCCAACTTCGATCCGAGCATACTGAAAGCGCAAGCGACTGACGGCAAAAACTATATTATGCCAGTTAACGCTACACCGATTGCCGTATTTTATAACAAGAAAATATTCAGTGATCTTGGGCTCCAAGTTCCTAGAACGTACGATGCGATGATTGCTGCTGCTAAAAAAATAAAGGAAGCGGGCAAAACTCCTTTCGCCCTTGGCTGGAAAGACAACTGGACGTTAGCCATGTGGTTGAGCCGAGATCTGCCGAGTAACACGGTCTTGGTCGAGAAACAAGCGGACTTCTTCAGCAAAGTGGAAAAGGGCACAGCGAAATTCGCTGACAACCCTGCGTCCAAAACGGTTATCGCACATGCGCAAGAGTTGTTTGACCTCGGTAACAAGGATCAGCTTGGTGTCGATTATAACGGTGTTGTTGACCTCTTCTCCAAAGGCGATGTCGGTATGATGTACATGGGTACATGGCCATTAGCGGATATTCAGAAGAAAAATCCGGAATTGTACAAAACAGGCATTGGTTACTTCCCATATCCGTTCAGCAATGATGAAAGCTTGAATAAGCTTGAATTTAACCCTGATGCCTCTCTTGCCGTGAACAGCAAATCAGCGAATAAAGAAGCAGCGTTGAAATTCCTTTCATTCATGGCCAGTAAAGAGGGCGGAGATGCCTGGGTGAAAAATATTAACTCGCTTAGCTTTGTCAAAGGCGCTTCAACAGACATCGCGCCAGCAGTTAATGATCTTAAGCCGTATTTTGATAAAGGGTTAACCTATGATTCTCAATCCTTTATTACCTCGACAATTGATTGGAACTCACAATTTACACAATATGTTCAAAAGGTGTTTTTCAAGAAAGCAACGCCTGAACAAATCATTAAGGATCTCGATGACTGGGTTGCCAAAAACCACAAATAACAAAAGCGTTATAAAGGCATAGGCTTCTGCCTATGCCTTTATTCATGAGAAAGGGAATAACTTATGGGAAATATGAAACGAATGATCCGTGGTGAGTTCTGGTATGTTCTGTTCCTTATTCCGGGTATTCTGTTATTTACGTTAGCAGTTCTCATTCCATTTGTGATAGGCACGCGGTATTCATTCACAAGTTGGGACGGTGTTTCACGTAAGCTGACGTATATTGGGTGGGAAAATTACGTGCATGCTTTTCAAGACTCGGACGTATGGGCCGCGCTTGGAAATACGTTTAAATATGCATTTATTCTAATGGTGCTTGTGAATGTGTTATCTCTTCTACTGGCATTGCTTCTGGATTCTTACTTGAAGTTTAAGAACGTGTTTCGGACGATTTTCTTCCTGCCGAGCATTCTCTCTGTTGTATTATCTGCATTTATTTGGAAATACAATTTCAGCACAGGTTTTCCTAAACTGTTGACCATATTCGGATTAGATGTGACCAGTCCACTTGGCAATCCGGATCATGCTTTGTTCGGATTGATTCTTGTAGCCCTGTGGCAGGGCGTGGGAGCACCTATGATTATCTATATCGCTGGTTTACAGGGAATTCCGAGCGAGCTTGTAGAGAGTGCGAAAATGGACGGGGCTGGCGTAGGTCGAGCATTCTGGCATGTGACATTACCACTGCTTGCGCCCTCGATTACGATCAATCTGCTGCTCGTGTTGACGGGTTCACTCAAAGTGTTTGATCTTGTTTGGGTAACCACGCAGGGAGGGCCGGGCTTTGCTACGGAGGTCATTACAACGTTTGTCTATAAAACAGCGTTTAACTCCTTTAAAGCAGGTTATGGCATGGCGTTATCGATGATTTTCTTCGTCATTTTGGTGATCGTGACGATTGTGCAATTATCCATTTTCAGAAGACGGGAAGTGGAAATGTAATGAAAATAACGCGATACAGCACGTTCGCTGCGGTTGCAATTCTAGCTATTCTGTTTGTGTTTCCGATGTATGTCGCATTACTGATGTCGCTCAAAACAGCGAAGCAAACCTTCGATTCCTTTTATGCATTGCCGACAAGCTTGAATTTTGCGAATTACACGCATGCGTGGAGTACATCCAAGTATCCCGCAGCACTGTTAAACAGCTTAGCTGTAACGGCCATCTCCGTTACGCTGATTATCTTCGCTTCAGCACTGGCTGGGTATGCCATAGCGCGTAGAAATAAGCCGTTTTATAGCTTTATCTTTATTTTGTTCCTCTCGGGTATGATGGTCCCTTTTCAAGTCATTATGCTGCCGTTGTATCAAATTGGAAAATCATTTCATCTTGTTAATTCACATTGGGGGCTAGCGCTGATCTACGGCGGTTTCGGTGTGCAGATGGGCGTACTGTTTTACACAGGTTTCGTGAAAGGAATTTCGCGTGAAATTGAGGAAGCCGCTAGAATAGATGGCTGTTCGACACCAGGTATTTTTATCCGTGTTGTGATGCCATTGCTCAAGCCGGTTACAGCAACGGTTCTCGTACTTAATGTGTTGTACATTTGGAACGATTTCTTACTTCCACTACTCTACCTACAGGATAAAAGTTACCGCACCATTCCACTGCAGCAGTACTTTTTCTTTGGTCAATACAGCAGTGACTTAAATCTGGCTTTTGCTTATGCGGTTATGGGTATGATTCCGATTATCATCTTTTTCTTATTCATGCAGAGATTCATCATTAAAGGGATTGCCGCTGGCGCGATCAAAGGATAGTAACAAGGAGGCAATTGAGGTGCCTATAACGTATTTGGAAAAAGAAAACATCTTTGAAATTCGCACTGATCAATCATCGTATGTGTTTGGGATCAATGAGAAAGGTACCATTCAGCACTTGTATTGGGGAGAACACATTGAGGCTTCGGAGTGCGGGTATTTACTGGTGAGCAGGTTACACAGCTCCTTCGATGTGGAAATCGATCGGGAGACAGAGGAGTATGGAGGCTGGGGCGGCTGCCATTATGCTGAACCGGCGATGAAAGTTTCGTTTGCAGACGGTGTTCGGGACTTGAAGCTGAAGTATGAGGGACATCGATTAGTGAGCGAAAATGAAATCGTATTGCGGATGGTGGATGCTTACTATTCGTTAGAAGTTGATGTTCATTACAAGGCGTTGCCTGTGTATGATCTCATTGAGCGATACGTACAGGTGAAAAATGGGCTGAACGAGTCCATTCGCATTGAGCAGATCATGGCAGCTGTTTGGACGGTACAGGCTCTGCCTGATTACCGCATGACGCATGTGACAGGTCGCTGGGCAGGCGAGTATCAATTAAGATCGACAGTCTTATCCGAAGGTAAAAAAGTACTGGAGTCGCGCAGAGGCTTCACGGGTCCACACGCTAATCCATGGTATGCCATTGATAATGGCAAAGCGGACGAGACATCGGGGAACGTGTGGTTCGGGGCACTTGGCTGGAGCGGCAATTGGAAAATCGCTGCAGAGAAAACGACTTTCGGGCATGTGCGAATTGTTGGAGGCGTGAACGATTTTGATAGCCCCTTGATGCTCGGATCGGGGGAAGTATATGCTTCGCCTGTCTTTGTCGGCGGATTCACATCTGGTGGATTTGGTCAGATGAGCCGTAATCTGCACCGGTACCAAAAAGATTGCGTGCTGCCGACTAGTAAACTACGCAAAGTGCTGTACAACTCGTGGGAGGCGACGGAATTCGCTGTAACCGTGGAAGGGCAAAAGGAGCTTGCTGGCCAAGCTGCTCGTTTGGGAGTGGAGCGTTTCGTTGTTGACGACGGCTGGTTCGGCCAGCGCCATAGCGATCGAGCGGGCTTAGGTGATTGGTATGTCAATGCGGAGAAATTCCCCAACGGTCTTGAGGAGTTAATCGACCACGTAAAGGGACTGGGCATGGAAATCGGGTTATGGGTCGAGCCGGAGTCAGTCAATCCGGACAGTGACTTGTTCCGAGCGCATCCGGAATGGGTGTATCAATTTCCGACACGCGAAGGTACGCAGCTGCGCAATCAATTATTGTTGAACTTGGGGCTGCCTGAAGTGAAGCAATTCGTTCTCGACTTCATGACGACCTTGCTTACTACCTATGATATCCGATTTATCAAGTGGGATATGAACCGAACTGTGACAGAGCCAGGTACGATTGCCTCGGGGCAGGATGCTAATGCAGCCATTTGGATCAAACATGTTGATCATTTATATGCCATTTTGGCGGAATTAAGGGATCGCTTCCCTGATGTGGAATTTGAGACATGCGCGGGCGGCGGCGCGAGAATTGATTTAGGTATTCTGCGCTATGCGGACCAAGCATGGATTAGTGATAACACCGATGCGCGTGATCGTTTAGCGATTCAGGAGGGATTCTCTTACGCCTACAGTCCATCTGTCATGATGTGTTGGGTGACGGAGTCGCCGCATGGCTTTAACGGGAGGAGTCTTCCTTTATCGTACCGATTCCATAGTGCAATGATGGGCGGCTTGGGCATTGGGGCGAACATTAGCAAATGGTCGCAAGCAGAATTAGAGGAAGCGAAGAGCTATGTAGAACTGTACAAGGAGATCAGGCCTATTATTTTAAAAGGTGACTTGTATAGGCTGTCCTCGCTGCGAGATTCGAATGTAGCTGCTTGTCAGTACAATAGCGCGGATCGAAGTGAAAGTGTAGTATTTACTTTCTTGCAATCGCAGCATTTTGGCGCTGAAGTTCGGCATTTACCTTTACAAAACCTTGTGCCCCATGCTTCCTATGAGGTGAGATTGGATGGAGGAGAACCGTTTGTCCGTCACGGCTCAACACTCATGAACTTAGGCATTCCTTTGACTTTGCGCGGGGATTATCAAAGTAGGCTGATACGAGTAAAACGTTTGGATTAGCTTGTAAGTAGAGCCCGCATGATGCGGGCTTTTTCATGTGCTTCGATTTGCAACTCGAAAAAATCGAGTTACGCGTGACGAAAGTGGCCAAAGAAGTAACGCAACTCGAAAAAATCGAGTTACGCATGACGAAAGTGGCCAAAGGAGTAACGCAACACGAAAAAATCGAGTTACACGTATCGAAAGTGGCCAAAGGAGTAACGTAACACGAAAAAATCGAGTTACGCGTGACGAAAGTGGTCAAAGGAGTAACGTAACACGAAAAAATCGAGTTACGCATGACGAAAGTGGCCAAAGGACTAACGTAACTCGAAAAAATCGAGTTGCGCGTGTTGAAAGTGGCCAAAGGAGTAACGTAACTCGAAAAAATGGTTTGTTCTACCTAACTATTGCACTAGCCGACTGCCGATAACGAAGCGGTGTCATTTTCGTCATTTGGCGGAATACACGCCCAAATTGCACGAGGGAGCCGAAGCCTACTTGCTCAGCAATCACGATGACTTTTAGCCTCGTCGTGGCCAGAAGTCTCTGAGCTTCCTGTACGCGCACGAGATTCACATATTCAACAAGTGAGAATCCGGTGATTTCTTTGAACATCCGGCTTAAATAAGCAGGGCTGATTTCAAACTGCTCAGCAAGCTCCTCCAATCGCACCGATTCAGCAGAATGGTCATTGATATATCGGACGATGGTGGATATTTTTCGATGTAAAGGCGAAACATGTTCCGGTGAAGTAACTGGGTGTACACGAACGAAACGTGCCGTGAATAGAAGCAGTTCAATCAGATAGTGCGTAATGGCAAAGGATTGCCCAATATGTGGCTCCTTCGCTTCATAAAGCAGTTTACCGAGAATGTCTTCTACGAGCCGCCGAGTAAGCAAATCTAACCGCAGTACTGGCGTAGCATGTGTGAAGGCGTCGAGTAGAAAGGGAGCTTCATCTTTTTTACCTTCCAAAAGGCTGTCACTAAAGTTGATGACGACCCTTGCATGTCCTAATCGATCTGAATCGGAAGTGGCATGAAGTTCACGACGATTGATGAGAACCAAATCTCCCGGAAGAATGAGATACGATCTATCCCGGATAAAATACATACGTTCACCTTCGTATAAATAATACAGCTCATACATTTCATGCATGTGCTGAGTTCTCTCGAAGGGACCGGAACGATGAATATGTTGAATGTAAAAGGGGCCTTCATCTTCATTGCCGAAGGTGACGGTACGTGACATATGAGTATGCTCCTTATTTGGAAATGAGGTAACTGAAGTATAGCATGAAATTAGTGAAAAATATGAATAGTTTTCGCTAAAAATAGGAATAGATGATGAGAAAACGCTCCTTACTTGCGATAAAATGAAGCTATAGAATGATTAGCAAACGCTTGCAAAATTAGGAGGAAATTAAACGTGAACGCACTTATAGAGGCAGTACGCGCAGGAAAAGTAAACGAGTTCTCATCTGAGGTAATTAAAGTGTATGCTTCTTCCTTAACGCAAGTGGGAGATACAACATTGCTGATGGTACGCACAACAGAAGGCAAGCAGCTAATCGTCGTAGGCTCCGGAGAATTGTTCGACCAATTGCAAGGTGAAGTTGTAGAAGGCGGAAAAGTAGCACCATTAACACATGCAAACCGACTGGTAATCAATCAGTTTTTACCTTACACAGCTCCACAAGCCTTCGGTACACAAGTAGCAACAATGGGCTTAGGTGATCGTCTTGGTATTGCAAGTCCTGGTCATATCCAAACGATTCGCGGTAAAGATATTCGTCCAGTTCTTGCTCAACAAAGTATTCGTGAGCTTGCTCTAACTGGCCGCACCTATGAGGATGTTCTGGATGCAGCGGCTTATGCGGTTCTGCAAGAAGGATACACAGACGGATACGGCGCTGACGGCGACCACTTGAAGAAAGAAGCGGACATCGAGTACGCGTTGCGTCTTGGCTTTACGATGTTGACATTGGATTGCTCCGAAAACATCGACAATACCATTGAATCGTTGTCTGAAACAGAAATTGCAGCGAAATACGAGCAACTACCAGCTAGCTTACGCAGCCGCTATGAAGAACGCTACCTGCAAACGGCAGCTAATGTTCCAGGAGCCACACTTGCTTACACGGCTGAAGCCTTGAAAAAAGATGTACTGATCTATGATGCAGCGATTAATTTCATGGAAGCGATCTACCGCAAGTATATCGTCACACTTGATCGTGCGGTTGATTTCGAGATTTCCATTGATGAAACAGCGACGCCGACATCACCTGAGGCACATTACTTGGTAGCCAATGAGCTGCGTGACCGCGGTGTTACCATTTTCAGCATGGCGCCACGTTTCTGCGGTGAATTTCAAAAAGGGATCGACTACATTGGCGACATCGCACAATTTGAGCGTGAGCTAGCTAGTCATGCTGCGATTGCTGTTCATTTTGAATACAAGCTAAGCATCCATTCCGGCAGTGATAAATTCAGTGTGTTCCCGTTGATTGGGCAATACACGAATGGCTTATTCCACATCAAAACAGCGGGCACGAACTGGTTGGAAGCGGTACGTGTTGTAGCGAAAGTGAATCCTACGCTTTATCGCCGTATGCACCAATACGCACTTGATCACTTCGTCGAGGCGACAGCATACTACCACGTAACGACAGATATTAGCGCAATTGCTCTGCTTAGTGATGTAACGGATGCTCAGCTGCCTGATTACATGGAAGAGAACAATGCGCGTCAATTGCTGCACATTACGTATGGTCTGCTCCTTCAAGCGAAAAATGAAGACGGAAGCCGCACATTTGCGGACGAATTCTTCCAAACATTGGCTGATCAAGAAGATACCTTCGCAGAAGGCCTTCGTCATCATATCGGCAGACACTTGGAACTGCTCGGCAAATAGAGAATTGAACAAAAACGCCACGAACATCCCTTTGACGGGTGCTCGTGGCGTTTCGTTGTTCTTAGGACAAGCCCTCAGTAGACTCGCCGTTCGCATCATCTGCTCCCGGATAGTCCCTTGTAATACCTTCGTGCAGTTCGCGATTCTCATAAGCAAATCGGTTAGTCGGACGTTGATCTTCTCGCCAAGGGGTGCTCTTCCCAAGTGACTCAGACATCATGCTGGTGCCGTAGGCCCCTTCTGGGAACTCCTCAGGAATCATATCGTTCCGTTGGGATTCTACAGTCTTGAGGTCCGTGTACGCGGCGAGGCGGTCCTCTGAGAGGAAGCCTAATCCTTCTACGTGGTTATTCTGTGATGACTTTTTAGGCATGGATAAGCCTCCTTTTCAGGTTATGCTTTTTCCAGTGTCCCCCGCCAATCCCTTAAATATCCGTGAAATGTATGGATCCAATAATTTGGGATAAAAATTCGGTAAGCTCTTGAGCTTGTTCTTCGTTGATCTTAAACACATGCTCGAGGTAGCCTTCTTCGTCCAAATCGTCCGGCCCAATAACAGCACTGCGTCCTGATTGTAAATCGATAACTAGCTTTTTCCCGTAATAACGGGTAGTCGTCATGATAGCGAGGTCAAAACGGTGTAAGGCATTACCAACAAAACACACAAATCGTGTTGTTGTTTCTTCTTGATGATCATATAAAAAGTCATAATCAGACATGAGGACACTCCATTCTCTTTCTAGTATGCACCCATTATAACCGATAAAAGGTGCCGGGCAAAACAGTCTTGCGCCTAACTGACAAACATGGTATGATTTGGATATTGAAAATGGGAAGCACCTTTTCTGCCCTAGTGGGCGGTAGAGGTGCTTTTTCGTTTTTCTCACACTCATTTCATAAAAACGTCTGGAGGCATGGAAAGCGATGAACATTGTATTTTTGAACACGTTGGAGAAGAATTCGGGGGATCAGCAAGTGATCTCCGCGCAGGTTTCAATTGTCGAGGAGCAAGGGATTTGGAGCGTGTATTGGAGTGAACCTGACTTCGTTGGTAAGCTGGAGCAGGATGAATGGTTCCAAGGCATTAGCTGGGATGAAATGCTATTTGCGTTTCGTCAAGGCTTACGCGAGAAGATTCGGAGCGGCTTCCGGCCATTAGTTCACACAGAATTAGATCTGACGAACGGGCTTACTGGCAAAGCGAGAATGACCCAAATGCTAACGTATTACTGTGAGGAAAATCCGAATGATGTGATGTACGAGTCTTTGCGTACATGGCGCCGCGAACAGTCCAGTCGTGAGAAGAAAGCTCCCTATATTCTTGCAACGAACCGCGTTCTACGGATGATTTCGGTCTTCTTGCCTCAGACCAAGGAAGAGCTGCAGCAAATCCCTGGTTTCGGTGAGCAAAAAACCGCTATGTACGCAGAGCAATTGCTTAATCTAATCGGTGAAAGCACACGCACCAACGGTTTCCCGCTGGATTGGGTAGCCAACTATGTGGATACGATGAAATTCGAAAGCTGGCTGCTCGCACAGAGGGAACAGAAGCTGCGAATCGAACAAGATCGCGAAATCAGTAAACGTAAACTGCTTGAAATCGTTGCTGGGGGCGGCAGCTTAGCCGATCTTCAAGCCAATTTAACGATGCCGCGAAGAGAATTACTGCTGTGGGTCGAAGAATTGGATCGTGAAGGCTATGATATGGATCCACTCGTGGAGGCAGAGCTTGCTACGATCCCTGAAGAAGAGCAAATTAAGGCGTGGAATGCGTATGAATCTGAAGGTGACCGCTATTTGAAACCAGTTCTAAAGAACCTTACGGGGACGGATGAACTGAAAGGAAAAGAGCTTGATCGTGCCTATGAATGGCTGCGTCTGCTTCGGTTGCGTTTTCGCAGGGAGAAGGAAAGATTTACGTCGCAAGCCGCTAGTTGAGGTGTATTGACAAGAACTAACCGGATATGATTAAATGGTCAATAATCTAATAACCGTTAATGCGATGACGAACACGGGCGATGCCCCAAGTAGGAGAAATGCCGCTGCTGCAGAGAGTCGGTGGAAGGTGCAAACCGATGCAAGCATGTTTTCCGAATTACAGTTCTGAGTTGGTGGAGGGAACGTACTCATTCGAGTATCAGTAGCTTACACCCGGCAATTTTATTGTCGTTATTCTTCTAAGTGAAAGAGAAGTGACATGCTGTTAAGCGTGGAACCCCTCTCTTTAATTAGGGTGGTACCGCGAGACAACCTTCTCGTCCCTTTGTGGACGAGGTGGTTGTCTTTTTTGTTTTCTTTTTACCAATTGAACGGAGGGATCGTATGGTTTCATGGGATAAGCTTACGGAAGAGCAACAACATCAAGTGGAACATCAATTAAGTATTCTCCAAAGAGGCGCAGCAGACATCGTGCCCGAGGAAGCGCTAAAGCAGAAAATAATGAAGGCTGTTGTGACAGGGATTCCCCTCAAAGTTAAACTTGGCTTAGACCCATCAGCACCCGATATTCATATCGGACATACCGTTGTCCTGCAGAAGCTCCGTCAATTTCAAGATTTGGGCCATGAGGTTCAGCTCATTATTGGTGATTTTACAGGACGAATCGGAGATCCGACGGGGAAATCAGAGACGCGTAAACAGCTTTCAGAGGAAGATGTCAAACGTAATGCAGAAACCTACCAAACACAGTTAGCCAAAGTGTTGGATCTTAATAAAACAACTTTCCATTACAACTCTTCTTGGTTAGGTGAGCTTCGTTTTGATGATGTGCTAAGACTAGCTGGAAAGGTAACTGTTGCTCGCATGCTCGAAAGAGATGATTTTGCCAAACGGTATGTGGCGAATCAGCCGATTCATGTACACGAGTTTTTCTACCCGCTTATGCAAGGTTACGATTCAGTTTCTTTGGAAAGTGACATCGAATTAGGTGGAACCGATCAGACGTTTAACATCTTAATGGGCCGCACGCTTCAAGGTGCTTATGAGATCAAAGAAGGTCAAGTGGCGATTCTGATGCCTTTGCTTGAGGGGCTGGATGGTGTTCAGAAAATGAGCAAAAGCCTGCGCAACTACATCGGAATCGATGAGTCACCGAATGATATTTTCGGCAAAACGATGTCCATTCCGGACACACTGATGCTCAAATATTTCGAGCTGACGACAGCCTTGTCGAATTCGCAATTAGAAGAGCTGCGGCAAGGTCTTGCTGCGGGTACAATCCATCCAAGAGATGCCAAGCTGAGGCTGGCCAAATTGTATGTGGGGATGTATCACGGAGAACAAGCGGCTGAGGAAGCCGAACAGCATTTCATCACTGTTTTTCAGAAACGGTCTTTACCTGATGAAATTGAGGAGGTTAACCTAAGTTCCGAGCATTTGGATGAAGGACGGATCTCAATTATCAAGCTGTTGGTTCATCTAGCTCTGCAAGCGTCGAATGGGGAAGCAAGAAGGAGTGTGGAGCAAGGCGCTGTCAAAATCAACGAACAGAAGCTAACCGACATTCATGCACAAATCACGCCAGCAGATGGTGATATTCTGCAAGTAGGGAAACGGAAGTTTGTCAAAATTAAACTAGCCTAAGTGAAATATAAAAAAGGTGACTTCTCAGCAACGTGCTGTTTGAAGTCACCATCTTATTAAATCGGAAAGGGTCATAACCATTCTTTCTTACGGAAGAGGATATACATGGCAATGCCGAGTACACCCATGAAGGCTAGCACAATTTCATCCCCATGGTCGGTTAGATGCAGACCAAGAATGTTATCGAAATTCATCCCGAACACACCGGTAATAAACGTCAATGGCATGAAGATTGTTGTCAACGCGGTAAACACACGCATGATATCATTCGCGCGGTTCGCCAAACTGGATTGATAAGCTTCTCGTAAGTTCCCCATGAGATCGCGGAGCGTATCGAAGGTATCCACGATTTTGACGGCATTCTCATAGATGTCGCCGAAATACTTTTGGAGCTGATGGTCAATCAGTCTCAATTCTTTTTTGCCCAGCGTCCCGATGACGTCACGTTGAGGCACCAGCATCTTTTTCAGCCATAGAATCTCAGAACGGAGACCAATAATCTCATTCAAGTGGGACTTCTTCGTCGCCATGAGAATATCTTCTTCCAGTTTCTCTATTTTAGCTTCAATCCGGTCACCGACCGCTACATAGTTATCGACAACAAGATCGACCAAGTGATATAAGAATCGATCGGCGCTGTTCACTTCTTCTTCCCAAAGGAAAGGCTTAAGCGCGCGAAGTTCATTTATTTTTTGTCGTGTTACGGTAATGATGACATGTTTGCTGAGAAATAAATTAAGTGCACGAAGGAAAATTTCTTCATCATCGAAACGAATGCTATTAATCACAATGAAATAATGAGAATCATAAAATTCAATCTTTGGACGCTGTTCTTCCTCACTCAGACAGTCTTCTACGGCCAAATCATGCAAATGGAACAGAGGCTGTAATAATTCTAAATCCTCGATCCCCGCATCAATCCAATAGAAACCTTGGCTTGGAGGTAATAGCGCAGTGGTCACATCTTCAACTAACGTAAAAATACCATTTTGAACCAACCGTGTTTTCATCTGCCCACCCCTTTGAATGGAATCAGCCGGTTAGTTCATCTATCTAGAAGAGCAATACTCTGGATGATGGAATAACCGACTTCATTCCTACACTTTGAAATTGTTTACTAATGACTTTACAGGTTCTACTCCTCGGTTCTCCGTCCAAGCGTATGCCCTCCTTTTCCGTCCGTGTCGAATACTTGTCTAGTATACCCGTTCATATATCACGTTTCAAGCCATAAAGTTACATGAATAAAGGGAATTGTCGTTTAGATAGCTTATGGGAAATAGGCAAGGTCGGTGTCAAAAAAATAACCGCCAAAATTTACTTGGCGGCATTCAGGATTTTATTTTTAATGTCCGTGTACATTTGAATCAGTTCAGGGCCGCCGCGCTTCATCAAGTCATCTTCATTGACAGCGCCGTAGACGAGAGGAAGCTGTGAAACAGCAATTGCTGCTTGCTCAAGTGTAGGCTTGTCACTTTCAATTAAGGCGAAGTAGCGATGTAGGGAAGCGAAAGCTGAGAAATTATCCGAGGTTTGGGTTGACATAGTAGCCCTCATTTCTTTGCTATGATTAGGAATCAAATGAGCTTTGTAGTGCGACAGCTTATCCTACCTATATAACCTTCTCTTCAATTGTTGAAACATAGTCCGTGTGATACAAATTGTATCATACCTTTTTATTTTACTGCAAATGCTAAATCTTAAATATTTCTAATGAGAAATACAAGCAGTACCATCTTGACTTTCACTTAATTTATAGTATGATAATGCTAATCGCATACGTTACGTTTTCTTATCAAGAGTAGGTGGAGGGACTAGCCCTATGACACCCGGCAACCGACAAACCTTTGTAAAAAGGGGAGCACGGTGCTAATTCTTGCGGAAACGCTGTTTACAGCGAATCTGGGAGATAAGGAAAGGACATTGACTTTGATTTTCCATGGCCTTTCTCTGATCCCAGAGAGGGTCATTTTTGCGTTTCTATAGATATTTTCCACCTAAACTAAATTAAAGAAGAGGAGTGAACAGGATGCCGATCAAGATTCCTGACAACCTGCCTGCCAAAGAAATTTTAAACCAAGAGAACATCTTCACCATGGACGAATCTGTCGCGTATCACCAGGATATACGTCCACTTCGCATTGCCCTGCTTAACTTAATGCCGACCAAAGAAACAACGGAGACGCAATTGTTGCGCTTGATCGGAAATACGCCGCTGCAAGTGGAGTTCGTGCTGCTGCATCCCAAAACCCACACTTCCAAAAATACATCTCTCGAACATTTAGATATGTTTTACAAAACCTTTGATGATATCAAAGATGATAAGCTAGATGGTATGATTATAACTGGCGCACCCGTAGAGCAAATGGACTTCGAAGATGTGAACTACTGGGAGGAGCTAACACAGATCCTTGAATGGAGCAAACGTAATGTTACCTCCACTTTGCATATTTGCTGGGCAGCGCAAGCAGGACTATACCATCATTTCGGCGTACGCAAATATGGTCTTGAGAAAAAGACGTTTGGTGTATTCCCACATACGGTGAGTGTTCCGAACACGAAGTTGCTGCGCGGCTTTGATGAAGTATTCAACGTTCCACAATCACGTCACACCGATATTACTCGTGAAGATATCGAACGATGTCCAGATTTAGAAATTTTATCTGAATCCGAGGAATCAGGCGTTTATATTGTGGCAACGCGCGATGGCAAACATATTTTCGTAACCGGACATTCGGAATATGATGCTTGTTCCTTGAAATGGGAATATGACCGCGATGTGGCGAAAGGGCTGCCGATCGATATCCCGAACAATTATTACCCGAATAACGATCCTAGTAGAATGCCTTACAACACTTGGAGAGCCCATGCGAATTTGCTGTTCTCAAACTGGCTGAACTATTATGTATATCAAGAAACGCCTTTTGAATTGACAGTGAACATTAATGAAAGCTTGGCAAGTTCGCAATTGTAAAAATATTCGTACCCACATCCTGAGGAGGAATTCCCTTGTTGAAAATTGAAAGTCGTCTCGCTCAAATTGGCTCAATTGAAGAACCTGTTACAGGTGCTGTAAGCTTTCCAGTGTATCAAGCAACTGCGTTTCGCCATCCTAAGCTTGGACAGAGCACAGGATTTGATTATGCTCGCACGAAGAGTCCGACCCGTAAAGTGCTAGAAGACGCCATTGCTGGGCTTGAATCCGGAGATGCAGGATTTGCTTGCTCTTCAGGTATGGCAGCATTGCAAACGATTTTCGCCTATTTCAGCCAAGGGGATCATTTAATCGTATCCTTGGATCTATACGGTGGTACGTATCGGTTATTAGAAAGAATTATGTCCCGTTTCGGTGTAACGGCTACGTATGTAGACACGAATGATTTGGATGCCCTAGAAGGTGCCTATCAGCCAAATACGAAGGGTCTTGTTATTGAAACGCCAACGAACCCGTTGATGATGATTACTGATCTTGAGCTTGTGTGTACTTGGGCCCGTAAAAAGGGCATCGTTTCTATCGTTGATAACACATTGCTTACGCCTTACCTACAACGTCCGATTGAACTTGGTGCGGATATCGTTATCCACAGCGCGACGAAGTATTTGGGTGGTCATAATGACGTGTTAGCTGGTTTGATTGTTACAAAAGGGAAAGAACTTTCTGAGCAGATGGCTATCCTTCATAATTCAATTGGTGCGGTACTTGGACCTCAGGATAGCTGGCTTTTAATGAGAGGGATGAAAACTCTTGCGCTGCGCATGGAGCGTCATGAGCAGAATGCAACAGCTATTGCCAACTTCTTGCTTGCGCATCCGCTGATTTCAGACGTGTACTACCCAGCATTAGAGTCTCATCCGGGTTATGAAATTCAAAACAAACAATCGAACGGGAACACAGGGATTTTCTCCTTCAAAGTGAAAGATGCGAGATTGATCGAACCGATTCTTCGTCACATTAAGCTCATTGCTTTCGCTGAAAGCTTAGGCGGCGTGGAGTCCTTGATGACGTACCCTGCGGTACAAACACACGCGGATATTCCGCTGGAAATAAGACAGCAAATCGGTGTAGACGACCGTCTACTTCGTTTCTCCGTGGGGATCGAGCACATCGATGATCTGATTGCAGATTTGTCGAATGCGCTTGAGGCGTCACAAGCCGAATTGGAAGGAGCTCCACAATCATGAGCCATTCCTCGGATAAAGACAAACGCCAGCCGCAAGGCAAATTTGCAACAAGACTAATCCACTTTGGTGCTGAAATTGATGAAGCGACAGGGGCATCGAGTGTGCCCTTGTACCAGGCTTCTACCTTTCATCAGGCTGATTTGGAAGCCAACCAAGAGTACGACTACACGCGTTCTGGTAACCCGACACGTCAGGCGTTGGAAGATTATATTGCTTTGCTGGAAGGCGGAACGCGAGGCTTTGCGTTCGCCTCTGGAATGGCGGCAATCTCATCCGCATTGATGCTGCTATCTCAAGGGGATCATGTCATCTGTACGGAAGACGTGTACGGTGGTACGTATCGTTTGTTGACAACGATTATGAATCGCATGGGTGTGGAATCCACTTTCGTGGATATGACCGATATCGCTCAAGTGAGAGCGGCGCTTCGTTCGAATACAAGAGCTGTCTTCATCGAGACGCCGTCGAATCCGACGCTTCGCATCACAGACATCGGTGAAATCGCTGCTTTTGCGAAGGAGCATGATCTACTCACGATGCTGGATAATACGTTCATGACGCCTTATCATCAGCGTCCGATTGAGCTAGGCATTGACATCGTGCTTCATAGCGCGACAAAATTCCTAGGCGGGCACAGTGACGTGTTGGCTGGACTAGCTGTTGTTGCGAATGACAGTTTAGGCCGTCGTATGAAGCAAATTCAGAACGGCATGGGGAACGTGCTCGGCATTCAAGATTCATGGCTGCTCATTCGCGGCATGAAAACCTTGCAAGCTCGTATGGAGATGTCCGAGAAGGGTGCTCGTAGATTAGCACAATGGCTGACTGAGCAGCCGGATATTGATGTGGTTTACTACCCAGGTTTGCCTAACCACCCAGGTAGAGAAATTCATGAAAAGCAATCGCTCGGTTACGGAGCTGTCGTCTCATTTGATGTAGGTTCAGGGGAGAAAGCGAAGAAATTGCTAAGCAAAGTGAAGATTCCACTCGTTGCGGTGAGTCTAGGTGCTGTTGAGAGTATCCTCTCGTACCCTGCGATGATGTCACACGCGGCGATGCCGAAGGAAGTTCGCTTGTTGCGCGGTATTACGGATGGTCTCGTGAGATACTCCGTAGGACTGGAAGATATCGAAGATATTATTGAAGATTTGGAACAAGCTCTACGCGGTTAAGCGTTACTGTATTCAGAAATTATTCATATTTACAAAGGAATAACGTCTGGAAAAAGCAGCCCTGTGCTGCTTTTTTGGCTTGAATATGGTACGATTAATGGATACGAGCCTTCAGAAAGTAAAGGAGTGAGTTGCAATGAAACCGATCGATCGCATTTTAAATAAAGCACAAGCAGGCGGACGAATTGATGTAGAAGAATGCATTACGCTATTCGAATCCGATCAAATAGAGAAAATTGGCGACACCGCCAATCAGATTATGAAGAAGTGGCACCCAGATCCGATAACGACTTTCGTGATTGGGCGTAACATCAATTACACGAATATTTGTGATGTGTATTGTAGATTCTGTGCGTTCTACCGACCACCAGGTTCGAAGGAAGGTTATGTACTGCCGGATGAAACGATTTTCCAGAAGATCCAAGAGACTTTGGATGTTGACGGTACCGAAATTCTGATGCAAGGTGGCACGAATCCGAATCTGCCATTTAGCTATTACACGAACATTTTACGCGAAATTAAGAACCGTTTTGATATTACGATGCACTCCTTTTCACCCGCTGAAATTATGAAAATGAAAGATGTTTCCGGCGGTTTATCGTTAGAAGAAATCGTTCGTCAATTGCACGAAGCGGGCTTGGATTCCTTGCCAGGCGGCGGAGCAGAAATCCTTGATGACCGTACGCGTCGCAAGATCTCCAAGCTGAAAGGCTCTTGGCGCGATTGGATGGACGTTATGCAGACGGCGCACAAGCTTGGCATGCACACGACCGGGACGATGGTTATCGGCTTTGGCGAATCTATGGAAGAACGTGCGCTGCATATGCTCCGTATCCGCGATGCGCAAGACGATGTGTTGCTGCAGAAGCTGAACACACCAGGCTTCTTGGCATTCATTCCGTGGACGTTCCAACCGGACAACACGAATATGAAGGCGGAGAAAGTGACGCCTGAAGAATACTTGAAAACATTAGCGATTAGCCGCATTATGCTGGACAACGTGCCAAACTTCCAATCCTCGTGGGTCACCATGGGACCTGAGGTAGGCAAGCAGACGCTTAGCTACGGTTGTAACGACTTCGGCAGCACTATGATTGAAGAGAACGTTGTGTCCGCGGCGGGTACTACGCACAAAGTTAACGTGTCTTCAACACTGGACATCATCCGTCAAGCAGGCAAAATCCCTGCGCAGCGGAACACCAAGTATCAAATTCTACGCGTGTTTGATGATGAGAATGTGAAGATTGATCGTGATTTTGTAATGCAGAACTAAACATATATGAACGGCAGCGCTTATCTACGATTAATCCACTGGTGGGATTTGAATAGATAAGCGTTTTTGTCGTCAGTTACTCAAAAATCACCCGTGTATTTCAACTTTCTGCACCTCTTTAAGGGAAAATTAATCTTAGCTTCAGGTAACCAATGGTCAATAGGAGTAGAATGAAGGCACACCACAATATGAGATTGAAGATCGGAGTGATTTTTGTGAAGTTGCTTAAAAATTTTATGCAAGGATTCCTTTTTGCTTTCATCTCTATCGGTGCTCTCCCATTCTTACTGGTTAAGACTCTGCTAGAGCAGTTGTAACATGCCATCCTTTCTTATGAGAGGAGCAGCCTTGTGCTGCTCCTTTTTTGCATTTATAACCCTTCCGCAAATGGCAAATTGTTGGTTGTATATCTCCATCCTCTCGACCATATACTCTTAAGAGGAGGATGCATAGACGGAAGGAGTGAGCACATGGAACTGTTTGCAATTACCCTTATTCATGTTGAGGAATTCTATGTACGTTCGCTGAGTGCACAGTTGAATCAAGCACTGCAGCATTTACATATCGCCCAAAATGGTTTAAAGGCTACTTATACTTGGTGTGAAACACGTGCTTTTATTTATGTGGAGGCAGAAGCTGGAAGTGTGATCCACGATCCTGTTATCCATGAAGCTCAAGTGAGATCTTGTCTGGCTGAAGTGCTGGCGAGCCACATCGTAGCGGACAAGGAATCGGGCATATTGCGTAATCTAATCACAAAGGATTTTAAATATGAAAAGCAGTCGGATATCGAAGCTATTGAAGGCTACTGTAAGCAGTCCTTGAAGCAAGAAAGCGATTTGGAAGGATTACCACTGGTGAACAGCAGCCCAAGCCGGCTTCGTCGCATTCAAATGCTGAAGGAGCAGATCGTCATTTTGCTTGAGGAGAATCCACAGTTCAGCCTGGATGGGTTTCTGAAATTTCGCATTCAGGAATACAAGGAAGAGTTGCGGGAAATTGCTGAATATGCGATTGATGAATTTATGATGGATCGCCAATATCAGGAATTTATTTCGCTCCTGCAATATTTCGTGTATATTCAAGAGGCCAAAATTCCTGCAGCACATCTAATTCATAAAGGCGGCCACGAGTTTGTTATTTTAAATGACCGTATGGAGCCGATTGATGCGAACGAATTTGATGCAAGCTTCCGAATGGAAATGCTGGAGAAGGATATTAATTTCGAGGATATGATCGTGAGTACACTGATTACGGTCTCGCCTGCGAACATTTATATTCATACACGGGATCCTGAATTGACGATTATTAAAACAATCCGACAGATCTTTGAGGACCGTACATCGGTGTGCAGTTATTGCCGAACTTGCGACCTTTATCTTGGAGATGCCAAAAAGCAGGATCAACTATCCCCTTGACCTTGCCCTTCTCGCCATTTATAATAGTGATCGAAGGCGTTAGTATCAAAGACATGAACTTTCTGTATGAACTGCTCAGAGAGAGGAGACCAGGCTGCAATCTCCTTCAGCAAATCGGATTGTTTACCCCTTTGTAGCCGTATTGTGGAATTCGACCTGACTTGCAGGTGCGATACTATACAGTACCGGAATCATTCCCGTTAACGAATGCTGATGAGGATTCGGCTTATCTTTAGGTAGGAGCGAATCGAACTAGGGTGGAACCACGAGCTGAGCGCACTCGTCCCTTTATGGGATGTAGTGTGCTTTTTTGCGTTCAATTTACTAACACAATAGGAGGCAAGGACATGGTTGTACAAGTAAAATTACCAGATGGCGCAGTGAGAGAGTATGCAGTAGGGACGACCATTGAACAAGTAGCGGAATCCATTTCATCCGGTCTGAAAAAAAATGCAGTGGGTGGTAAAGTTAACGGGAAAGCCGTTGATTTATCCTTCGCTTTGGACAATGATGCTGACGTTGAAATCCTAACGCTCGATAGCGAAGCAGGTCTAGAAATGTACCGTCATAGCACGGCGCATTTGATGGCACAAGCAATCAAGCGCATTTATGGCAATAAAGCAGTCAAATTAGGGATCGGCCCTGTCATTGAAGACGGCTTCTACTACGATATTGATTTGGAAACTCCGCTTAACCCTGAAGATTTGATCAAAATCGAGAAGGAAATGGAGCGAATCTCCAATGAAAATTTGGCAATTACGCGCCGTGTAGTATCACGTGAAGAAGCGATCCGTATTTTCACAGAGCTGGAAGATCCGTTCAAGCTAGAATTGATCCGTGATCTACCGGAAGATTCCGTTCTTACAATTTATGATCAAGGTGAATTCTTTGACCTCTGCCGCGGACCACATTTGCCGTCAACAGGACGCATTAAAGCGTTCAAATTGTTGAGTGTAGCTGGTGCTTACTGGCGCGGAGATGCCAAAAACAAAATGCTGCAACGTATTTACGGAACTGCTTTCCCTAAGAAAGCACAATTGGATGAGCACTTGCACTTGCTTGAAGAGGCAAAGAAGCGGGATCACCGTAAACTAGGCCGCGAGCTCAAAATGTTCGCATTCTCGCGTGAAGTAGGTCAAGGCTTACCGCTTTGGTTGCCAAATGGTGCGAAGCTAAGACGTACAATGGAGCGTTATATCGTTGATTTGGAAGAGCGTCTAGGCTACCAACACGTGTATACACCTGTACTTGCGAACGTTGAATTGTACAAAACTTCTGGGCACTGGGAGCACTACAGCGAAGATATGTTCCCGAAAATGATCATGGACAATGAAGAACTGGTTCTTCGTCCGATGAACTGTCCGCATCATATGATGGTTTATAAGAGTGATATGCGCAGCTACCGTGACCTTCCGGTTCGGATTGCTGAGCTGGGCACAATGCACCGTTATGAGATGTCAGGCGCACTGACTGGTTTGCACCGTGTTCGTGCAATGACGTTGAATGATGCTCATATCTTCTGCCGTTTGGATCAAATCAAAGAAGAATTCTCCCGCGTTGTTACTTTAATTCGTCAAGTGTATGCGGATTTCGGAATCACGGACTACCGTTTCCGTCTTTCTTATCGTGATCCGAAGGATACGGAGAAGTACTTCCAAGATGATGAAATGTGGGAAACTTCCCAACGCATGCTTCGTGAGGTTGTTGAAGAGCTTGGTTTGCCGTTCTTTGAAGCCGAAGGTGAAGCAGCGTTCTATGGTCCTAAATTAGATGTTCAAATCAAGACAGCGTTGAAAAAAGAAGAGACGCTTTCGACAGCACAAATCGATTTCTTGCTGCCAGAACGCTTCCAGCTTGAATACACAGGGGAAGATGGTCAGAAACACCGTCCAGTCGTCATCCACAGAGGAATCATCTCCACAATGGAGCGTATGACTGCTTTCTTGCTAGAGAATTTCGCTGGTGCTCTGCCAACGTGGTTGATGCCAACACAAGCAAAAGTTATTCCGGTATCTCCAGCATTTGAAGAGTTCTCCAATCAAGTAACAGACAGATTGAGAGCCGCGGGCATTCGAGTTGAAGCAGACAATCGCAATGAGAAGCTAGGGTACAAGATCAGAGAAGCACAGCTGGAGAAAATTCCTTTCATGCTCGTTGTTGGTGAGAATGAAGTGAAGAATGACAGCTTGTCCATTCGTAAACGCGGTCAAGGGGATTTAGGTACGCAGCCAATTGATCAAGTCATTAGCATGATTAACGATGAGATTAATCAAAAACTATAATCAATCATGAGTAGGAAGCCGAGATGTGAAAACACATCTCGGCTTTTTTGTGTTCAAAATAGGGAAAGTTGGTGAATAAGTAGTTAAAAGAAGGACATGTTAAACATGGAATCTAGATGTGGAGGTTTATTGATGATAGGAAATGGACAGCCTACTTTAGTAGGGGGAGGCTTAAAACAATGAGAATAACCGATGCGCAGGTACAATCCAAATGGATTTTGGCATGGATGGTGCTTACCGTTTTGGTCGTGATTTTCGGAGAAGAGAAGGTTAGTCATTCAGGTACAGACAGGGCGGCAATCACCGATACCCATATACAAGTTCAGCAAGGTAAACAGCCAGGGCTCGTTGAACCTGTGGCATTGCCTGTAGCTCAAGAGCATCAGCAGCAAGTGAGTTACCGTTTTGTACCCAACCTTGATTCAGATTTGTCGAAATACACAGCAGTTGAAGTGACTGCCACAGGGTACTTTGCAGGCAAAGAATCGACGGGGAAAACCCCAGATCATCCTACCTATGGAATTACATATTCAGGTATTAAAGTCAAACGTGATGATAAAGCTTTGTCAACGATTGCTGCAGACACGAAGGTGTTTCCATTAGGGACGGTTTTGTTTATCCCTGGCTATGGTTATGGGGTTGTTGCGGATACAGGAAGTGCGATTAAGGGGAAGAAAATCGATCTGTATTTTGACACGAAGGACCAGGTTTATAAAGAATGGGGTAAGAAAACCGTTAAAGTTTTTGTGGTGAAAAAAGGGAATGGCAAAGTGACAGAGGTCATTTGGAAGCAGCTAAAAGATGAAATTTTGGCACCTGCTAAAGCACTGTAATCGTCAAATTGGTAAAAAATAAATTCATAAAAAATCCTGTTTGGGAAAAGATACTCATACAGGAGGTGATTGACATGGCAAAGAACAAGAACAACAAGAAAGCAGCGCAAGACGCTGAATTTGCTACTGAAGTAGCGGTACCTAACAAGCAGCAACAAAACAACACACAAAACCAAAATAAATAAAAAATAGCTGATAACAAAGACGGAGATCCGAGAGGGTCTCCGTTTTTCTCATTTCTTTTCCCGCCCTCCTACGATATAATGTAACAAAAACTAACATTTTGTTCCTTTTGGGAGGAGTTCCGGTTGCGCATGTGGACGGATTCAAGGCAGAAAGCTTGGTTCTACGGTTTTATCGTTATTGGTATTGGTTTGAATGCATTCGCTATTTTTTCAGCTTCAAAGTGGGTTACCGTGGTGAGTGTCGCTATTTTCCTGCTTATGGGTGTAAGCGCATTACTAGGTTCTAGAGCGTCAGGCAAAGCTCGAGAGCAGGGGACGCTTGATCACGAAGAGCAATTTCGTACCTTTATCCAAGAATCGCAAGTTGTTGCGGATCGTTTAGCTGCGGCAGTTGAAGAAGTGAATCGCTCCATTGGTCATTTGCTTCAAATTGCGGATGCTTCTATCCAAGGCGAAGAGGAATTGAAGGGGCGCAGCCAGCATGCCGCAGGACAGCTCCAAGAGGCCTTTGCTGCGATTCAGCAGGTGTCTGCCGCTGCCGATCAGATCTTGGATTCGTCGTTACATATGCATCGTGAAAGTGAACAAACCAAAGATACAGTAGTTGATGTGTGTCGCTCCCTAAATGCGACAGATGAAGTAATGAATGATTTGCACGTGAACAATGATACGATGCAGAAGAAAATTCAGGATTTAACAGCACATACCTCCAAGATTGAAGAAATCAATACATTCATTACCGAAGTCGTTGCTCAAACATCTTTGCTCGCCTTAAATGCATCTATCGAAGCGGCTAGAGCTGGTGAACATGGAAGAGGCTTTTCGGTCGTAGCCCAGGAGATTAAGAAGCTAGCTGCGCAAAGCTATGAAGCCGTTCAGAAGTCTTCTGAGCTTCTCGCTGACATTGAGAGCGGCGTATCGCAGGTTGTCGCAGCGGTTGCTGAGGAGAAAGCCTCAGTTACGCACGGGATTGATGAGATGAAGGTGATGAAGGGCAAGATTGATACGATCTTCTCGTTGATCCTTAACGTCAATAGCTTAGTGGCAAGCACCACGAGTTCAACGAAGCACCAATCTTCTCTGGTTTCGGGGACAAGGTCATCACTAGGGGAAGTTGTGGACTTGATGGAAGATACAATGTCGAGTGTTGAGCATACCTTGGATCAGATGAAAAAGCAGCGTCATGAGGTATCGAGATTGCAGCATATTAATCAGAATTTAGATCGCTCTTCTGCAGAGCTCATCCAAGCAATCCAAGCAGTTGGCCTGAAGAGTAAAGCGGGAACCGTTCATGTGAATATTGAAGAAATGAAGCAATTGTTGAACGCGCTTGTTCGCGTACCTGACATCAGATCATTGCTGGAAGATAAGCATACTTCCCATTTGCATGGCATTTTGAAGAAAACTGCAGGAGTTGAAGCGATTTGGTCTAATCGTGGTGATGGCACCTTTATTTACTCTGAACCAGAGGCAGGCCTAGTGAATGCCAAAGGCAGAGAGTGGTGGAAGCGCGCGATGGCTGGTGAACTCTTCATTTCGGACGAGTACGTGTCAGCTATTACGAAAAAACCATGTATTACGTTATCAAAAGCTGTCATAGATGACATGGGAAATCCAATTGGTGTCGTTGGAATCGACTTAGTGTTAAATTAATAGTTCTCAAACCGCTCTTTTTAGTGTAAAATAAGATTACTGTTATAAATCTTGACACGGAGAGATAGGTGACGGATTATGCTACAAGCATTACGATCGGATGGAAAGCCCTTAAGAACACCAAGGAAAGCTGCGGAGGTACTTCCCTTCTTGGAAGCTTTTATTACGCGGAAAGAACAACAGGCTCGTGAAATTGAGCAGGTTGTTGAGCGTTATGAAGTTAAGAGAATGAAGGAAGAACGGGCTTATCAAACCATGTCATCGTTTCGGCGCATGCTCTCCGGTAAGAAGCCTGATCATCATCTTGCTGTTGAGTATATCCATTATGTAAAGAAACCGATGGAGCAAGTAAGAAAGCTTCGTGCCGAAATCGAGCAAGCGAGACAAATCATGAATAATTCGAAGCCAGGGGAAGATATCACTTTCCCAGACGAATTCGAAAATATATTTTCATAAAAGGAAGAGGACACTGCGAGTGCAGTGTCCTTTTCTATGTAGTCCTATTATTGGTTATTCTTCAGGTTCTGCAGATCCAAGAATCCTTCTTCTTGGCTATACGCAGGAACACCGTGTGACCCAACGTCTAGACCAACTAGTTCCTCATCGCGAGTTACACGTAAAGGAACAATGAGCTTAATGAGCTTCAAGAATGCCCAAGTGATGAAGAAGCCCCATGCACAGACTGTAAGTAGACCTAGCGCTTGAACACCTAGAAGATCAAAGCCGCCGCCATAGAATAATCCAGCCGTTCCTTCGCGGATCGCGTCTGGTTTTGCGCATAAGCCAACTGCGAGTGTACCGATGCAACCACTGATTCCGTGTACGGGAAAGGCTCCGACCGGATCATCAATCTGTCTAGCTTCCAGAAATTCTGTTGCGTAGACCATGGCAATACCGCATATCGCACCAATGCAGATGGCAGCAGCGTCACTTACAAAGGCGCAGCCTGCAGTGATCCCGACGAGGCCGGCAAGCGCACCGTTGATAACCATCGGTGGATCAGCTTTGCGATAGCGCATCATGGTGAAGAGGATACAGGCCGCACAGCCAGCCGCAGCGGATAGCATCGTGGTGACCGCGATGTGCCCAATGGAAGCGTTGGTAGCGCTTAATGTACTACCCGAGTTAAACCCAAACCAACCGAACCACAGGATAAACGCGCCTACAGAGGCAAGTGGCAGGTTAGATGGAGGGACGATGTTAGCTTTTCCATCTGCCGAGAATTTGCCGATCCTTGGACCGATAATCATCGCCGCAGCTAAAGCAGAGAAACCACCAAGGCCATGAATGACAGCCGATCCGGCGAAATCAACCATGCCGAGCTTGCCAAGCCAACCATTGATGCCCCATACCCAGTGGCCAGCGACAGGATAGATGATTCCCGTCATGGCAATCGTATAAAGGATATAAGCACGGAAATTGATGCGTTCTGCTACTGCGCCAGATACAATCGAAATTACAGCGATAACAAAGGCGCATTGGAATAGCCAGTAGGTGTCATGTGAGATCGTTAACGCGATATGTGATAGATCTCCTCCCATGAAGAAGCCCGTTGTACCAATGATTCCTCCGACATCCTTGCCGTACATAAGAGCAAATCCAAAAAAGTAAAAAATAAGAGCACCAAATGAGATATCTACGAACACTTTCATGATGATACTTACAGCATTCTTTTGTCTGACAAACCCTGCTTCTAGTAAGGCGAAGCCGCCTTCCATTAATAAAATCATAGCAGCAGTTAATACAACCCAAATCGTGTCTAAACCAGAAGTTAGTTGTTGGATTTGATCCATTCCCTGTAATCTCTCCTTATAATACTAGCATTCTCAGCACCAATTATACGGTTCTGATGATAAGCATGTCAACGGAATACGTAAGAATACATAACATGGAAGGCGAATTGTTCGTCTTATACGACAGTCATGTGAGGTTTGGGAATCACGGCCTCTAAAAAATCAGTCTCGAGACGGAGGGAGCCGTCAATCTAACGTCTCTTTTCATATTTCCTTGGATCTTATAAACTAGAGTTATCTTAACAACGCTTTACACAAATGGAGGAAGAACGTATGAATCCGCATATGCTTCAAAGAGTGATCTGGGGGCTAGTTCTCGTGTCCGCGGGGACACTCTTTTTACTAAATCAATTGGGAATCGTTCAAGTAGACATCGGATATTTGTTTTCCACGTATTGGCCAGCCATTCTTATTTGCTACGGTCTTATTGGTTTTGTCTCACAGCGCAAATACCATTGGGGTGGATCCATCGGCAGCTTACTGATGTGCGGGGTTGGTACCATTTTTCTACTGAAAAATTTAAATCTAACCGATCTATCCATTGGAGAGATGTTTAAGTTTCTAGCTCCGGTTGCATTAATATTCTTTGGATTACATGTGATTTTTAGACCTGGCAAGAAAGAGTCACCTGATTGGCCTTCTATTAAGAAAGCCAAAGAGGAAGAAAGACAAGCGCGAAGAGAAGCGCATCGCATGCGTCATGCACATCATAAGAAGAATTGGGAGTCCGCTAATTGGAATATGTCCAACGATTTATCGAGTAATCCGAAAGAGCAGAGGGACCATTCCACAACAAGTAACGTGAAATATGGACTAACAGAAGAAGAAAAAGAAGTTCTGAAGGAAATTCACGGTACCTACCCGTTGGATGACCAGCGTGATGAGTGGCAGATTTCGGACGAAATTGACGCCAAGGAAAAAGCAGGTCGTGCTAGTCAGCCGAAGACAAACAGCTTTGATAACGATCACCAACATAAATATGATGGTTTTGTTCGTAATTTTGATTCAGGCAATGTGCTTCACCGTCATGGTTTTATAGGCGATGTTCATCTTGGTCAAGAAGCATGGGAATTAAAGCCTGTTCAAATCTCACATTTTATCGGTGACTCGGTTATTGATTTAACGCGTGCCTCGATACCTCGTGGAGAAACTACGATTCATGTTACTGCTTTTATTGGCGATGTGAAGATTTTCATTCCTAATGACATGGATGTAGAGGTACGCGTCTTGGCGAGCTCCTTTATCGGTGATATGAAGGTGCTTGATCGTCGAGAGAGTGGATTCCTGCGCAACATTAGAACGCAAACCTCCCATTATGAAGAGGCTGAACACAAGATCGTTGTTACGACAAGCATGTTTATCGGTGATATCACAATTAAGAAGATAGGTTAAGGATGGAGCATGTATAAATTGCGAATGTTCAATATGAAGTGGCAACTGCTGAATTACTTTCTCATCTCGAGCGTATTAACGGTTTCAGGTATTTATATCGTACTTGAGTATTACGAGAAGGAACTGAGTTCTTGGGACTTCCGATTGTGGTTCGCTATCGCGATACTTGTCGTGAGCTTGACCGTAGGTTTCATTGCAACTAGAAGATGGCAGCGTAAGGTAGATGAACTTCATGTCGCGATGTTGGAACTATCAAAAGGGAATTTTTCGGTCCGCATCGATATGGAGCCGGTGGAGCCCTTCTTATACTTGTATGATGCTTTTAACAGCATGGCGACTTCAATTGAAAAACGTGTGCAGCTGTTGCAAAAGTTAGGGGAAGCCGAAGCAATTCGGGATCAAGAGTTAACAGAAAATGCTGTGATGGAGGAGAGGCGCCGACTTGCGCGTGATCTCCATGATACGGTCAGCCAAGAACTGTTTGCTATTCACATGTCAGCTTCTTCTCTTCCGAAAATATTGGAAAGAAACCCATCGGCTGCACCAGCTCTGATGAATCAGCTCATCGAGATGTCCCATCACGCTCAGAAGCAGATGCGAGGTCTCATTTCACAACTTAGACCGATCGAATTAAAAGATATGAGCTTACAAGAAGCCCTGGAGAAATGGTTTCCGGAATATTGCCGGACACATGAACTTCAGGGTCAACTTGATGTTTCACTGCCTGAACTCATCTCAGAGGCGATTGAGCATCAGTTTTTTCTCATTATTCAAGAAGGACTTGCGAATGTCATTAAACATGCTTCGGCCAAACAGGTTCGACTCGCGATCTATGAGCGGGAGCACCAATATGTGCTGCAATTGCAGGATGATGGTCAAGGATTTGAAAGAAGTGATATTCCTTCTGCTTCCCACGGCTTGTCAACCATGAGAGAACGCGCACAAAAGTTAGGCGGCGAAGTAGAAATTGATAGCAAATTAGGGTCTGGAACGCGTGTGCGTGTGCGTATTCCGCGATTTTCTGGGCAATAGGGGGAAATAAGAATGAATCCGAACATTAAAGTGATGATTGTTGATGATCATGACATGGTACGTGTAGGTTTACGCACTTACATATCGCTTGAGCCTGGATTAGAAGTTGTAGGTGAAGCATCGAACGGTCAAGCGGCTTTTGATCAGTTGAATGAAGGTAACGATGCGTTACTGCCAGATGTTGTTCTGATGGATTTAACGATGCCGGTATTAGATGGGATTGGCGCGACGAAGTTGATTTGTGAGAAGTTTCCGCAGATGAAAGTGATCATGTTAACTTCCTTTCTAGAGGAAGCCAAGGTGTTGGAGGCTGTTGAATCTGGCGCCATTAGTTACATGTTGAAGACGGTTTCTTCTGATCAATTGATTCATGCGATTCAGAGCGCGTACCGCGGGATGCCGATTATGAATGCGGAAGTGTCTCAAGCGCTAACGAGAGGGATTAGACAACGCAATGAATTGCCTGAGCAAGAGGGCCTAACTGCGCGGGAACGAGAAGTGCTCCTCCTAATTGCCGAAGGGAAAAGCAACAAGGATATTTCTGAAGAACTTTTTATTAGTATCAAAACGGTGAAAACACACGTCAGCAATCTGTTGATGAAGTGTGAGCTTGAAGATCGTACGCAATTGGCCATATTTGCTCATCGTAAAGGATGGGTTTAGTACAATCGAACAAATAGAGGGATTATTGCACATAAAAACGTCAATTTGGCACATTCTATGCGTAAGTAAAATAATATGAGCGCTTAAGGAGTGTCCAATAGCTATGAAACCACTATCTTCCTCTTTGGAACAGGTTCAAGAAACATTTGACAAGGTGCGTGCCCAGCTTGAACAGTTTGATTTTAACTTGGGCGGCGGTTGGGATTACGACCATGGCTACTTTGATCGTTCTTTAGATGAAGCGCATAAAGTATGGCTGCGAATTCCGGTTCAGGTGATCACGGGTAGAATTGACGGCGATGTCGAAGCGACCGATGCGCTTGTTGAAGTAGGTACCCCTTTTGTGCTAAAGCATGTCTATAATGAAGGACTAGATCCGGAGGCTGAAATCGAAACAGCAGGCGCGCTAATCGATCAGTTCCAAGCACCCGTGGATTCGGATGCGGGGATCGAGGATAAATGGGTAAAAGAAGCCGCAAACGTACTCCAAAAAGTTGAACAAGCCTGGATTCACTAAAATATGTCCTATTTTTACCTCCATTTTATTGTTTTTTAATATTCGTTTAAGGTTGTGAGTGCATGATAGACACATAGAGAACAACATGATCCTTCAAGAGAGCATGCACTTATCATTTTAATCAATGGAGGTAAGACCCATGGACGAGAATAAAAAAGACTATAGCGACTTTTTCAAGCCGCAGAATAATGATAACAACGAAGATACGAAGCGTGAGCATACGCAAGGGAATGACGGACAAGAGGCTAACAAAGAAAGACCTTCCTACTATTATTCTTATGGGCCATACAAATCTGCTTTTAATGAAGAAAGTGAAGGGCAAGCCTTAACGACGTCTTCCTCCAACTCGGAAGGAACTTCGAATGTTGAAGTAACAC
The DNA here is from genome assembly GCF_059692015.1 of Paenibacillus sp. J22P165. Taxonomy (NCBI): domain Bacteria; kingdom Bacillati; phylum Bacillota; class Bacilli; order Caryophanales; family Paenibacillaceae; genus Paenibacillus; species Paenibacillus sp. J22P165. Next base: position 651,195 of record NZ_JCAUAP010000001.1, read on the forward strand.
CTCCTAAGACACTTCGTCCTTTCAGCTTCGGACCAGAGAATTCACCGCAGGGGCCTGCAGCTTGGGATCCGAATGCGAAGAAGCGTTCCTCGGTCAAGAGCATATTTGCTGCCTTCATGGCAGGGGCGATCGTTGTCGGTGGTTTGATGTTTACTGCGGATAAGACGAACATGTTCTCAGGTAACCAGCCGCTTGCTTCCAGTGCGAGTTCCGCGACAGCCGTAGCAAGTGGTTCGAACAATGGCGATGTGAAAAAAGCAGCATTAGATGTAGTGCGCCCTGGTAACATTGCGGAGATTGCTCAAAACGCAGGACCTGCCATTGTAAAAGTGGAATCACTTGTAAAGCCGAAGACTTCCAGCCGAAGCAATGGTGGTAATTCCCTTTTTGATGATCCGTTCTTCCGTCAATTCTTTGGTGATAATGGCGGCGGGCAGACGACTCCGAAGAGTAGTCAAAATGACGCAGGAAGCGGACAACTGCAACCAGCGGGTATGGGAACTGGCTTTATTTTTGAGAAAACAGGTTATATCCTAACAAATGAGCATGTGGTTGACGGTGCAGATGAAATTCAAGTGACGGTAGAAGGCTACGACAAACCTTTCAAAGCAAAATTGTTAGGTAACAGCTATGACTTGGACTTAGCCGTGCTTAAAATTGAAGGCGACAAAGATTTCCCTATCCTTCCTCTTGGCAAAGCAGACGACGTTAACGTAGGGGACTGGGTTGTTGCGATTGGTAATCCGTACGGATTCGACCATACGGTAACCGTTGGTGTGCTTAGTGCGAAGGAACGTCCAATCAGTATTCCTGATGAGAAGGGTACTCGCGAATATAAACATCTCTTGCAAACGGATGCTTCCATTAACCCTGGTAACTCAGGCGGACCATTGCTTAATTTGAACGGTGAAGTTATTGGAATCAATACAGCAGTAAGCTCTCAAGCACAAGGTATTGGCTTCGCGATTCCGACAAGTACGATTTCCTCAGTCCTTGAGAATTTGAAAAACAATGTTACGATTCCGAAAGAACCAGTTCCTTACTTAGGGGTTGGCCTTCAAGATATCGGCAAAGACTGGGTTAGTGAATTGAAACTGTCGAATACAGATGGTGCTTTGGTTGGCAGTGTGCAACGTAAGACGCCAGCTTTCCAAGCGGGTCTGCGTCAATATGATGTGATCGTAGATTTAAATAGTACGAAGATCAAAAATTCACAAGACTTGATTACGAAGGTTCAAACGATGAAGGTTGGCGATAAAGTCACATTAGGTATTATTCGTGATGGCAAACGTATGGAAGTCCCAGTTACCATTGGTGATAAAAACGCACTTGCTGAGACGCCAGCTGAGTAAACTGCACGTATACAGAACTAAATGAAAGGAGTAGAGTCCGCGGCCTCAAGCTTGCAGGCTCTGCTTCTTTTTGCTAAGCGGTAATTTTGCTACAATAGGATGTAGAATGGGGGCGGAGCAATGAGAGAAAATATTATGGTTATTGATGATGATGAGAAAATCACATCCATGCTCAGACGAGGACTTGCCTTTGAAGGCTACTTGGTCACGACGGCAGCGAATGGGTTAGAAGGTCTTAAGCAAATGTTGGTGACAGAGCCACAGCTTATTATTCTTGATGTCATGATGCCGCATATTGATGGCTGGGAAGTCGTTCGTCGTATTCGTGAAAGCGGCAGCGAGGTGCCAATTCTCATGTTGACTGCGAAGGACGATATTAGTGATCGCGTAAAAGGATTAGATTTAGGTGCTGACGATTATTTGGTCAAGCCATTTGCATTGGAAGAACTCCTTGCCAGAGTCCGTGTATTACTTCGTCGAAGAGCAGAAAGGCCTGAACAAATGAACAACCGGCTCAGCTTTGAAGATGCTGTGTTGGATTTAGATACACGTGAGGTTTTCCGTGGAGATAAGTTGATTGAGTTAACGACGAAAGAGTTCGATTTATTGCATTTGTTTATGCAGAATCCCAAACGAGTGCTCTCACGAGATATTATTATGGAAAAAATCTGGGGCTATGATTACAGTGGAGAGTCCAATGTTCTGGAGGTTTACATAGCGCTACTTCGTCAGAAGACAGAAGAGTTTGGTCATAAACGTTTGATCCAAACGGTTCGAGGAGCAGGCTATGTATTGAGAGGGGAAAATTAAAATGTCGCTTCGTTTGCGGCTAACGCTCTGGTATTCAGGCATTTTGGCCATCACGATGCTGCTTTTCGGTATTGTTCTTTATTTCTTCTTGAACTACTTTCTATATGATCAAATTCGACAAGATGTAAAGAGGGAAGCCGTTAACAGTTCCTCTCGTATACAGAAAAGCATTGCTCTTTCTCAAAAAGGTCTAGTTGTTGATCTAGAGTTAGAAAGCCGAGATTTCTACTCAACGAATACTTTTTTACAATTATATAATATCGCCTTAAAGAGCTATAACCGATCGGCAAACTTGCAATATTATGATCAAACACTGCCAATAAACCAGACGACGATTGATAAATTGCAACGGCAGGTAAATAAGCAGCAAGATGAAGTTGGCTTTTTCGAGAAAACCAAGATCCTCAATCAGGATTTTCTAATTTATTACTTAGGGATAACATCAGATAACCAGGGGAATCTCATAGGGGTTCTGCAATCAGCTGTGCCTATTGGCAGCTACGAGCGAACGGCTGTTACGCTGCGTTACACCCTCATCATCTGGGCTATATTAACCATCATCGTTGCAGCTTCGTTAGGTTGGTTTTTGGCACGTAAGGCACTCAAACCAATTGAGCGTGTCATTGATGCGGCGAACCAAATCGAGAGTGGAGACGATCTAGAGAAGCGCATACACTACGATGGACCTCTTGATGAAATAGGGCGGTTAACAAATACGATTAATGGCATGCTGTCGCGTATCCAAATTACGTATGTGGAATTAGATGAAGCGTACCGCGCACAGCGTAGATTCGTATCGGATGCTTCTCACGAGCTTAGAACACCATTAACGACAATTCGCGGCAATGTGGATTTGCTGGAGAAAATGTGGAAGCAAACGTCAGGGACGAAAGCGTTGGCGACGCCGGAGCAAGTTCAGATGTCCTTAGAGGCGATGCACGATATTGCCGGCGAAGCGCAGCGAATGAGCAGATTAGTCAACGACTTGCTCGCACTTGCGAGGGCAGATGCTGGTGTTCTCATGGAGAAACAACCGATTGAATTCAAGCCTTTAGTGCATGAGGTGGTGCGGAGGGCGCAGTTGCTCGAGCATACGGCCGAATGGCAGGTTGGCAATCTAGATGCGCTTGAGGATGCGATTGTGCAAGGGAACCGTGATTATTTGCAGCAATTGCTGTTTATCTTTATTGAAAATGCCTTTAAATACACGCCTGCGGGGACTGTGTCTATTGAAGCGATTCGGAGGAACACCTTTATTGGCATACGTATATCCGATACCGGCATAGGGATGGATAAAGAAGATATTCCACATATTTTCGATCGTTTCTATCGGGCTGACTTGTCTAGAGGCGTAACAACAGGGACTGGATTAGGTCTTTCCATTGCCAAATGGATCATTGATGAACACGATGGTTCTGTTGAAGTGACTACAAGGAAGGATGAAGGAAGTACATTTTTAATATGGATCCCGGCAAACTTCCCTCATGCCATATAATCAGATATAATTAGAAGAAATACGATGGCTAGGCAGGTGGAAGAAATGGAAGTTGTTCGAATATCCCCCAGAGGCTACTGTTATGGGGTTGTTGATGCAATGGCGCTCGCTATGCAAACTGCTAAAAATTTAAATCTTCCGAGACCTATATATATTTTAGGCATGATTGTTCATAATGCGCATGTCACGGATTTCTTCAAAGAAGAAGGCGTTATTACGCTGGATGGCGAGAATCGTCTAGAGATTTTGGAGAAAGTCGAAACGGGAACTGTTATATTCACTGCACACGGGGTTTCTCCTGAAGTTAGACGCATGGCGCGTGACAAAGGTTTAACCGTTGTTGACGCGACATGCCCGGATGTGACAAAGACACACGATTTGATTCGTGAGAAAGTCGCAGATGGTTATGACATTATTTATATTGGTAAAAAAGGACATCCTGAGCCGGAAGGTGCGATCGGCGTAGCTCCTGAACATGTTCATCTTATCGAGAAGCTTGAGGAAGCTGAGTTGCTCAAGCTGAATTCGAATCGCATTATTATTACGAACCAAACAACGATGAGTCAATGGGATATCAAGCATATTATGAATCGCTTATTAGATCTATTTCCAAAAGCCGAAATTCATAACGAAATTTGTTTGGCTACGCAGGTTCGTCAAGAAGCTGTCGCGGAGCAAGCCAAGGAAGTTGATCTTGTTATTGTTGTCGGAGATCCCAAAAGCAACAATTCGAACCGTTTGGCACAGGTTTCGCAAGAGATCGCTGGTGTCATGGCGTACCGAATTTCCGATGTCTCCGAATTGAACTTAGCTTGGTTAGCAAATGTTCGTAAAGTCGGCGTAACCTCTGGGGCTTCCACGCCAACACCGATAACCAAAGAGGTAATTACCTACTTGGAGAACTACGATGCGAAAGATGAAACCAGTTGGGAAATAAAACGTACTATCAATATGAAGAAGCTAATTCCCACTGTTAAATCCAAAGCAGCAAGTACCGTGTAGTTCCTGCTTATTCCACTCGACGGGATTGAAACTAGCATGCAAAGTACTCAGAAGGTGAAAATGATGAAAGCTCGCTACGATTGGAAAAGTACTAAACGTTGGTTTAAGTTCAAATATTTACTTCTTTTACGTGCCAAGGGTGGACCTTCCATGGTAGCAAGGGGATTTTCGATTGGTCTATTCGTTGAGATGTTCACATTACCGACAGCAGGATTTGCGTTTGTTCTTATTTTTCCTTTGGTTTATCTATTGAGAGCGAACTTGCCTGCAGCTTTAATTGGCTTTGTGTTCGGTAAAGTCATCTATATACCTTTTTCCATTCTTAATAAGCAGGTCGGGGAATATTTAGTGCCGAAGCATTTTAAGATCTATCTGATTCACCATCTACCGCATCTGCTCTCTAATATAATTCGCAGTGGTTTGGATTTAATTGTCGGTGGGATGGTCGTTGGTCTTTTTCTTGGTATTATTGCTTATTTCCCTGTCGTGCTCCTACTTAAATACCATACGAATCGCCGTAAAGAAAAGCGTAGAATCCGTAAGGATCAATTAGCTCCTGCGGAAACAAAAGAATAGTAAATAAATTTGCGCTTGACGAAATATCGTCAAGCGTTGTATATTTGCTTTAGTGGTTAAAAGCATAAAAGCGTAGAAGCGAACAAGCGTTGAAGTGTGTTAGTAAAATTTATTATAAATTATCCCATATCATAGGAATTAGGAGCGTGGATCACATGATCGCAATTACATCCAACAAAACGTCAGATGAGCGTATTCAGGAAATTGTCCAATTTATCGAGAAGCAAGGGGTTCAAGCTCATGTATCTAAAGGTGAGGATCGCACAGTAATTGGCATCATCGGTCAAGCGGATCCGAAGTTAGCCGAACAGCTTCGTCAGATGTCTGGTGTAGAGCAAGTAGTCAAAATTTCGAAATCATACAAGTTGGCTAGCCGCGATTTCCACCCAGCCGATACTGTTATTTCTATTAAAGGTGTTGAAATCGGTGGCGAACAACTAGTCGTAATGGGTGGACCTTGCGCAGTGGAAACACCAGAACAGATTGATGAGATTGCACGCTTAGTGAAAGCGGCTGGCGGACAGGTGCTTCGCGGCGGTGCTTTCAAACCAAGAACAGGTCCTTACAGCTTCCAAGGTGTCGGCGTTGAAGGTTTGATCATGATGGCTGAAGCAGGTAAGAAACATGGTCTACTTACCATTACAGAAGTAATGACGCCGGAGTACGTAGATGTCTGTGCGCAATACGCGGACATTCTACAAGTAGGAACACGTAATATGCAGAACTTTGATCTTCTTCGCAAATTAGGTACGATTCAAACACCTGTATTGCTGAAACGTGGATTTAGCTCTACTTATGATGAATTCTTGAACGCAGCTGAATACATTCTTGCTGGCGGTAATCCGAACGTTATGCTTTGTGAACGCGGAATCCGTACATTCGAGACTTACACACGTAACACGTTAGATTTATCGGCGATTCCTGTGCTTAAACAATTAAGTCACTTGCCGGTCATCTCCGATCCAAGTCATGGAACAGGACGCAGAGAGCTTGTAGTGCCAATGACGAAGGCATCTGTTGCAGCTGGTGCGGATGGATTAATTATTGAAATGCACACGGACCCTGATAATTCAATGACAGGCGACGGAGTACAGTCTTTGTTCCCAGATCAATTTGCGCACTTGCTGAATGATCTTGAGAAGCTGGCGCCATTGCTAGGTAAGAAGTTTGATACGAAGAAAGAGCCTATTTTGGCCTAATATACGGATTCACAAGAACGGATTTCCCAAGAAATAGGGGAATCCGTTTCCTGTTTTTGGATATATGAGAACTATGTGAAATTGTGTAAGCATAGCTTACACATCTTTAAAAAATACCTGACATAAGTATTGACTGTCTTAGAGGAATCGCTATATAATATGTGAAAGAAAACAAGCAAAAGTTGAACATTAATCATGCAAAGTACGTTGAATGTACGGAAATGGGAGGGTTTTTTAAATGTCAGTTCAAAACGTGTTGAACCTTATCAAGGAAAAAAATATTGAGTGGGTAGATTTTCGTTTCGTTGGTCTTTCCGGTAAAGCGCAACATATCTCTTTGCCTTCTACAGAAGTAGATGAAGAAACATTCGTAAATGGCGTAGCTTTTGACGGTTCATCCATCCCAGGATTCCGTGGTATTGAACAATCTGACATGGTAATGATGCCAGATACGGAAACTGCGTATGTAGATCCTTTCACAGCACACCCTACACTAGTAATTATGAGCAACATCCATACACCTGAAGGCGACCGTTATGACCGTGATCCACGTAGCATCGCTCAAAAGGCTGAAGAGTATTTGCAAACAACTGGTGTTGGTACAACTGCATACTTCGCACCAGAATCCGAATTCTTCATTTTTGATGATGTACGTTTCGAAAATGGCATGAACAAATCTTACTTCGAAGTTGACTCCGAAGAAGCTGGTTGGAACACAGGCCGTAAAGAAGAAGGCGGTAACCTTGCTTATAAAGTTCCAGTTAAAGGCGGTTACGTTCCAGTAGCTCCAATCGATTCTCAACAAGATATCCGTTCCGAAATGTGTAATAAGCTTGCTGACGCAGGTCTACGCATCGAACGTCATCACCACGAAGTGGCAACAGCTGGTCAAGCTGAAATCAACTTCCGTTTTGACACATTGACTAAAACAGCAGACAACCTGCTTAAATACAAGTACATCGTTGCTAACACAGCGAGAGAATACGGTAAAGTAGCTACTTTCATGCCGAAACCACTATTTGGTGACAACGGTAGCGGAATGCACGTTCATATGTCCATTTTCAACGAAGGTAACCCTTTGTTCTACGAAAAAGGCGCATATGCTAACCTTTCCGAAATGGCTATCAACTACATCGGTGGTATCCTGTATCACGCACCAGCGTTGATCGCGATCACGAACCCAAGTACAAACTCCTTCAAACGTCTAGTTCCTGGTTACGAAGCTCCGGTAAACCTTGTATTCTCCAAAGGTAACCGTTCTGCAGCAGTTCGTATTCCAATCGCAGCTGTGACACCAAAAGGTTGCCGTATTGAGTTCCGTACACCTGATAGCACAGCTAACCCATACCTTGCTTTCGCAGCAATGTTGATGGCTGGTCTTGACGGTATCAAAAAGAAAATCGATCCACGTGCTCTTGGATACGGTCCTTTCGATACTAACATCTATGAAATGTCAGATGCTGAGAAAGCTGAAATCCGCAGCGTTCCTGGTACATTAGACGAAGCTTTGGATGCTCTTGCAGCGGATTCCGACTTCTTGCTTGAAGGCGGCGTATTCACACAAGACTTCATCGATAACTACATCGACTTGAAACGCGGCGAAGCGAAACAAGTTGCAATCCGTATTCACCCGCACGAGTACAACCTTTACTTCGATTGCTAATCTTTAGCACTTATAGAGTATGATCATAGAAACTGCCCCTTCATAGGACGCTATGGAGGAGCAGTTTTCTTTTTATTAATTACTAAACATAAGTATATACAAAGTATAATTGTCAGGTATAATTAGCGAGAGATGTTTACAAAGGAAGGATGAAATTAATGAAAATTACGATTGTTGCGGGAAGTAATCATAGCGCTGCTACAAGTACACGACTTGCCGCATATATTCAGCAGTTGGCTATGCAGGAACAACATGATGTAGCACTCCTAGATCTATACCGAACACCTTTACCGTTCTATTCGCCTGAAGATGAAGGGGACACTCACCCAGCCTTGGAGGCATTTAAACATGCGATGCTGTCCGCCGATGCGATTGTACTAGCAACCCCAGAATATCACAGCGGTATGTCGGGAGTATTGAAAAATGCGCTCGATCATGTTGGACAAGATCATTTCAAGAATAAAGCTGTGCTATCTATTAGCTCCTCTGGTGGAGCAGTTGCTGTCAGCTCGCTGACACAGATGCAGACGACGGTCCGCAATCTACACGGAATAAACTGTCCGGAATGGATTTCCATTGGTGGGGATCAACGGAAGAGCTTCCGTGTAGATGCTAGTTACGAAGACATTCAACCCGATATCGATAAGAGAATACGTCGTGTAGTCGGATCTTTCCTTACGCTTGCTGAGCAACTTTCGGGACGAGCATAAATGTAACGCATAGGTATACATATCAAAAAAGGACCAAGTCACTAGACTTGGCCTTTTTGTATTTCTACACACTTTTGACACATTTATATGGTACAGTATGGTAAAAAATGAACGGTGGGGAGAATATGGGAGCCCAGTGGACAAACACAGAAGTTGTTCATTTGTTACGGCGTGCAGGTTTTGGTTCAACGAAAGAGGAGGTTGCGGCTTGCTTGTCGTTAGGCAGGGAAGAAACGGTTCGGCGTTTAGTCAGGGGTGAGAAATTGCTTGATAAAGCACCGGATCCCGTTCTTTTCGATCAATTTCATACGGATGGTAAGAAGACCTTAGACCCGTTGCAACTCGTGGATCAGCAGATATATTGGCTTTATCGCATGGTCAATTCCCCTACGCCGCTCATTGAGAAGATGACGCTGTTTTGGCATGGGCATTTCGCGACGGCGAATTACAAGGTGAGGGATGCTTCGCTTATGGCGAAGCAAAATGAACTTTTTCGAACACATGCCCTGGGGAACTTTAAAGAGCTGCTCACTGAAATCGGCAAGGACCCTGCCATGATGATTTGGCTGGATGTGAATCAGAACAAGAAGGGCAAGCCGAATGAAAATTATGCCCGTGAGGTGATGGAGCTATTCACGCTGGGTATCGGCCATTATACCGAGACGGATGTGAAGGAGTCGGCGCGGGCGTTCACTGGCTGGTCGTACAATAAGAACGAACATAAAGTGAACTATAATGCGAAGCAACACGATAACGATGCCAAAACATTGCTGGGAGAAAGCGGTAAGTTAGATGCAGATGATGTGATTGACATTTTATTTCATCAAAAAGCATTGCCATTGTTCTTAGCTGTTAAGTTGTTGCACTATTTTGCAACCGATACACCTTCGGATAGCTGGGTTCAGAGCCTAGCAGCATTAATCACGCAAAAGCAAACCGTGGGGGAAGTGCTGCAAGAACTATTCCTATCCGATGAATTCTACGCAGAGAATCATAGGATGGCGCTCATCAAAACACCGGCTGATTATGTAGCTGGTATTCTCAAATGCTGCAAGCTCTCTGTCGCCAAGGGGCATGCACAAGCGATGCGGAAGATGGGCCAGGAACTATTCGTACCTCCTGACGTTGCAGGCTGGAGAGGCGGCGCCACATGGCTCACAACGAATTGCTTATTGGCCAGATATCAGTTCGCGGAGGGTATTGCGAAGCAAATGAACGGACAACAGCTGAGCGCGCCAGAAATGAAACCTGATCAAGGAGAATCCTCATTGGCATGGGCGAAGATTTATGCAGAGCGCATGGGGATTACAGATTTATCGGAACAAACACAGCGAAGTTTAAGTGCTTATGCAGACGATACCATTGTACATAACGCGCAAGTGAAGCAAAAGCTGACAGGTTTGCGTGGTCTATTGCAGCTTGTATTGATCAGTCCAGAAGCTCAAATGAAATAGGGGGGAACTTTGTGAAATTAACGAGAAGAGATTTTCTGATCAAAGGTACGGCGTTATTCGCAACCCTGGGGCTTGGCGGTGCACTGTTCACAGAAACAGGGAAATCCCTATGGGCTGGTAGTTCCGAATCCGACGTGGATGACCCGGTGCTAGTTGTTGTGCAATTAAGCGGCGGGAATGACGGCATCAATACGTTGATTCCATATGGACAAGGCATATACTATGATACGCGCCCAACGCTGGCGTATGCGCAAAAAGAAGTCTTGACCCTTAATAATCAAGTTGGCCTGCATCCCAGTCTCGCGGGCTTAGCGGCGTTGTATAAGTTAGGCAAAATGGCTATTATACAAGGAGTTGGTTATCCCGAGCCTAATCGTTCCCACTTTCGCTCTATGGAGATCTGGCAAACGGCAGAACCTGCAAAGATGAGCCGCAGCGGCTGGTTGGCCAGATACGCGGAGTCTTCCTTGCAGCATAATCCAAACCCGCTCAAAGTGATTCAAATTGGCGGTTCAGGCAGCAAAGCATTCGCCTCAGATCAATCCAGCTTTCCCGTGATTCAATCCCTGGAATCCTATCATGTATTTGATCCTAAGACGGCACTCATGGACAAGAATAGAATAACCAAAGCCTTCTTGGATATGTATGGGGCATCCAATCCGTTGGAACAGCTGCGCGTTGCATCAACCAGAGGGTCAGAAGCCTATAAGAGCGTCGAAGCGATTCAATCACTTGCCGCCACCTATACAAAGAAAATAGAGTACCCGAATTCGAATTTTGCTAGAGATTTGCAACTCGTGACGAAGCTAATGGCTGGAAAGTCGGGTACGCGACTCTTCAATGTAGAGGTGGGTGGATTTGATGATCATGCGGATGAAAAGCAGCAGCATGCACAAATGCTTACTCAAGTCGATGAAGGGCTGACGGCCTTCTACCAGGATTTGCAGGCTCAAGGATTACAGGATCGTGTGGCTGTGATGGTATTTTCGGAGTTCGGACGTCGCGTGAAAGAGAACGGAAGCGGTGGGACAGACCACGGTACAGCGGCGCCGATGTTCGTTATTGGCGGTAAAGTAAAAGGCGGGCTGTATGGCGCCTATCCCAACTTGAGTAACCTAGACAATGATGATTTAAAATATGAGGTGGATTTCCGATCCGTCTATAGCACGTTAGTTGACTCGTGGTTAAAAGGAGATACAACCAGCGTGCTGGGCAAATCTTATGAGAATTTAAAGTTCATATAATGAGAGATAGAAGGCGGTGCACGCTTGGAATTAGCGGCAATATCAGATCATATCGCGGAGGGGCTGCAAATTCTCTTCGTTGGTTATAACCCGAGTATTCGATCTGGCGAAACGGGGCATCATTATGCGAATCCGAGTAATCGATTCTATCGCATCCTGCTGCAAGCGGGTTTAACGCCCAGGCTCTACAAACCGCAAGAGGATGGCGATCTCCTTCAAATCGGGTACGGCTTCACAAATATCGTAGCACGCCCCTCTCTAACCGCAGCGGAAATCACGGCGGAGGAGTATCGAGAGGGCAGACGTATTTTGAAAGCGAAAATTGACTACTACCGACCTAAGGTCGTGTGCTTTGTGGGGAAAGGTGTTTATGAGCAGTATAGCGGCCGCAGAGGCATCGTATGGGGGATTCAACCGAATCCTATGGTAGACGGTGTTGTCGATTATGTATGCCCGTCTTCGAGCGGTCTTGTTCGGATGAAGCTGGAGGAAATGGTTGCGATTTACAGCGGTATTCGACCTGCGCTTGGAGAGCTTGTTTGAGGTTTTACTTGATGCTTGATCAGAATATTGCTATCATAGCCATAATACAAAAGCAAAGGTGTGGTCACTCATGGGAAACAGGGCCTTTAACTTTAACGCAGGGCCTGCGGCGTTACCGCTCGAAGTACTTCAAAGAGCGCAAGAGGAGTTTGTTGATTTTAAGGGTATTGGCATGTCCATCATGGAAATTTCTCACCGTAGTTCGGAATATGAGCAAGTACATAATGAAACTCAAACGTTATTGAAACGTATTTTTGGTATTCCTGATGGGTACCAAATTCTCTTTTTGACAGGTGGGGCGAGCTCTCAGTTCTCCATGATCCCTATGAATTTCTTGAAGGCTGGCAAGGTTGGCAGCTATGTGCTGACAGGTGCTTGGGCTGAGAAAGCTGTACAAGAAGCGGCACTATTCGGAGAAGTTTCTCTTGCAGCTAGTTCGAAAGAACAGAAATTCATGAAAATTCCTGCATTGAGCGACATTAACCTAGATCCGAATTCAGCTTACTTGCACATCACGTCCAATGAGACGATTGAAGGTGCACAATTCCAAAGTTTCCCGGAAACAGGCAACATTCCTCTGATTGGTGACATGTCTAGTGATATTTTGAGCCGCCCGGTAGATGTGTCGAAGTTCAGCATGATCTATGCGGGAGCACAGAAGAACCTTGGACCGTCTGGTGTGACCGTTGCGATCATTAAAGACGATCTTCTTCAAGATCTGCCTAAAACGATTCCAACGATGATGCGCTACGAGACGCACAGCAAAAACAATTCACTTTACAACACGCCGCCAGCGTACTCCATCTATATGGTGAATCTGGTGTTGAAATGGATTGAGGAGCAAGGCGGATTAACAGTAATTGAGAAGAATAATGTAGAAAAATCAGGGCTTATCTATAGCGCAATTGATAGCAGCAATGGCTTCTATCGCGGTCCGGTGGATCTAAGCAGCCGTTCTATGATGAACATTACGTTCCGATTGCAAGATGAAGAGTTGGAGAAGAAGTTCATTAAAGAAACCGAACAGCAAGGGTTCGTTGGATTGAAAGGTCACCGCAGCGTGGGTGGTTTACGTGCTTCTACGTATAACGCAGTCCCTTACGCATCTTGTAAAGCACTAGCTGAATTCATGACGGATTTCCAACAACGCAACAGTTGAGTTATTGAGTTAAGCTATTCATGGCACCCTCGTGTGCGCATGGATAGCTTTTTTTTGTCGGAGGCATAGAGTTTCAATCGAAGTGTTCTGAAGCCTCTAGAGGGTCTCTGAGAAGGTTTAAAGAGGGTGAATGAGAGAGAAGTTGCAACTAGATCTAGTAGGTGATAATGGTCCTAGGCATTTCGACATTTCTGAAAAAATCAAGTGAAAAATTAAAATATTTTTTCTAAACCTATCGAGCCACGCCCCGTCTAGGATCTGGTGTTTTGGAAATGTAAATAGGCCGTTTTGCTCGTTGACAAACACAATATATTGATATAAATTTGAATCTATCAACTAGATGTCGTGATGAAAAGCGCATTGCGAGATTGCTGGCTGAAGGCTCAAATAGCGCCGGAAACCAAGTGAAACCGCAGGTTTTAAGCTTTTTTGACCGCGTACGGAGTTAATTGGAAAACGCAGATTCTGTCGATTACAGGGTAGTATCACCCACGAGTGACAGACGATAGAATGAGCTTCTTTACTACATATAGGTTACTAGCACGTGTTGGCACAAGATAGAGAGAATTGAAAATGATAGGAGACGGAAGCTATGATAATTGCTTACGATTCGAAGACTGGAAATGTTCGCCGTTTTATTGCGAAACTCCAAATGCCTGCAGTTCAAATTGAGGAAGCGATGACGATGGACGAGCCATTCGTTCTCGTGACGTACACAACTGGTTTTGGTCAAATTCCTCCCAAGGTAGCTTCTTTCCTAGAAAGTAATTCTTCTCGTCTTCAAGGCGTAGCAGCTAGCGGTAATCGCAACTGGGGTGATGGCTTCGCCAAAAGCGCAGATACGATCTCTGCACTTTACGATGTTCCCGTTTTAACGAAATTCGAATTATCTGGCACCAAAAATGATGTAGAACGATTTGTTCAGGGGGTACAAGCAATTGCGGCACATTGAACTTAATAATGAATTAATGCAACGCGGTACGGATGGTTTCTTCCAATTAGAGAAGGATAAAGAAGCTGTAGAAGTGTTTATGAAGGAAGTCCACAGCAAAAGCCTCACGTTCCCCGATACCTCTTCGAAGGTTCGTTACATGATCGACAATAACTTCTACGAAAACGTATATGACAAATACACCGAAGATGAAGTGAACAGCGTCTACCAAATTGCACATGACAATCAATTCAAGTTTGCTTCGTATATGGCAGCTTCGAAATTTTATACAGATTATGCTTTACGCAGTGATGATAAGACGTTGTACCTGGAGCATTTCCCAGATCGCGTAGCGATTGTAGCTCTGTACTTAGGTCGCGGAAACGCCGAGACAGCTCGCGTGCTTGCGGTATCCATGATGGAGCAGCGCTTGCAGCCAGCGACACCTACATTCTTGAACGCAGGTAAGAGTCGTCGAGGGGAAATGGTTTCTTGCTTCTTGTTGGAAATGGACGATTCCTTAAACTCCATCAACTATGTGCTCGCAACATGCATGCAGCTTTCCAAAATTGGCGGCGGGGTTGCCGTGAATTTATCCAAGCTTCGCGGGCGCGGTGAAACGATTAAAGGCGTTGAGGGCGCAGCGAAAGGTATTATCCCTGTTCTTAAGCTGATGGAGGATGCGTTCTCCTACGCGGATCAAATGGGGCAACGTAAGGGCTCAGGCGCGGCGTATTACAACATTTTTGGCTGGGATGTATTGGAATTCCTGGATAGTAAGAAAATTAACGCGGATGAGAAATCTCGTCTGAAAACTCTTTCGATCGGACTTATTGTTCCGAATAAGTTTTATAAGCTGGCGGAGGAAAACAAGCCTCTACATATTTTTGCACCTTACACTGTTCTTCAAGCTTATGGCAAGCATCTCGATGATCTTGATATGGATGAGATGTATGATGAACTACTAGCGAATCCGAAAGTGAAAAAGAAAGTCGTCATGCAGGCACGTGATATGCTGACCAAAATTGCGACAACTCAACTGGAATCCGGTTATCCATATATGATGAATCGTACGAATGCGAATAAGGATCATGCTCTGAAAGGGATTGGGACGATCAAGATGTCCAATCTTTGTACAGAGATATTCCAATTGCAGGAAACATCTGAAATTAATGATTACGGGCAAGAAGATGTCATTCTTCGCGATATTAGCTGTAACCTAGCTTCTATGAACATTGCAAATGTCATGGATCGTAAGAAGTTGCGCGAAACCGTCCATGAAGGCATGATTGCCCTAACTTCGGTGAGTGATATGACGACGATCAGCAATGCGCCAGGTGTCGCTAAAGCGAACCGTGAGCTGCATTCTGTCGGTCTTGGTGTAATGAACTTACATGGTTATTTGTCTAAGAACAAAATTGCTTATGAGAGTGCCGAAGCGAAGGATTTCGTTCGTACCTTCTTTGCAGCGATGAATTTCTATTCCATCGAAAAAAGTATGGAGATTGCCAAAGAATCCGGGCAAACTTTTGAAGGCTTTGAGCTGTCCGAGTATGCGAATGGGAACTATTTTACCCGTTATACAGAAATAGATTACCGCCCCTTGTCGGACAAAGTGAAAGGTTTATTCGAAGGCATGCCGATTCCGTCTCCAGACGACTGGAAAGCGTTGCAAGCGAACGTTCAGAAGCACGGTCTCTATCATGCGTATCGTTTGGCAGTAGCGCCGACGCAAAGTATCTCATATATTCAAAATTCAACCTCCAGCGTTATGCCGATTGTTGAACCGATTGAGACACGTACGTATGCGAACTCAACAACATATTATCCGATGCCATTTATGGCACGTGACAATTTCTTCTACTATAAATCTGCTTATCAAATGGATCAGTTCAAAATTCTTGACCTCATTTCGGAGATTCAAACGCATGTGGATCAAGGGATCTCGACCATTTTACACGTAAACAGTGATGTTTCAACAAGACAACTTGCTAAATTATACCTGTATGCGGCACACAAAGGACTTAAATCGCTCTACTACACACGAACCAATCAGCTATCCGTTGAGGAATGTGTAAGCTGCTCGGTATAATTAGGAAGGGGATTACCAATCATGACAACTGCACCTACTCTAAATAAACCAATCGTTCGTAAAGCGGTAAATTGGAACCGACCTGATGATGATTTTACGAATACGTTCTGGAATCAAAATATTATGCAATTTTGGACAGATGAAGAGATTCCATTGTCTGATGATAAAATGTCCTGGATTACACTTAGCAACGTTGAGCGTGAATTGTATATGAAAGTGCTTGGCGGTCTTACTTTGCTTGATACGATGCAAGGCGGCGTTGGGATGCCGAAGATTCTCGAGCATGTTGATGGGCTTCAGCGCAAAGCTGTGCTTAGCTTCATGGGAATGATGGAGCAGATTCATGCGAAGTCTTATAGTTCGATTTTCACGACGCTGTCTACGACAGAAGAGATCAACGAGCTGTTCCAATGGGTGGAGCGCAATCCACACTTGCAGTTTAAAGCGAATAAGATTTCACATTACTATGAAAATATTAATACGACCAAAGAGCTGTATCTAGCGATGGCTTCGTCTGTTTTGCTAGAAAGCTATTTGTTCTATAGCGGTTTCTATTATCCGTTGTACTTGGCTGGCCAAGGTAAAATGACGAGCAGCGGCGAAATCATTGACTTGATTCTACGCGATGAGAGCATCCACGGGTTGTACATCGGCGTGTTGGCACAAGAGGTCTACGCGGAGCTTAGCCCAGCTGAGCAAGATGAGGCGTACGCGACGCTGTGTGCGCTGTTGAAAGAGCTTCATGCGAATGAAGAAGGCTATACGGATAGTCTGTACGGACCGCTAGGTCTAGCAGACGAAGTGAAAGCATTCTTGCGCTATAATGCGAATAAGGCGTTCATGAATCTGGGTGTTGAACCGATGTTCCCGGAAGAGGAGATCAACCCGATTGTATTGAACGGACTGAGCACGAAGACGAAGCAGCATGACTTTTTCTCCAAAAAAGGCAATGGTTATGTGCGCACGATTCACGTCGAGGCTTTGACGGACGATGACTTTATATTTTAAGAAGTGAAACATAGAAGTGAAGAAATGAACCACTCAGCGGTTGCTGGGTGGTTTTTTTGAGGTTTGTACTCAGCCAATTGGTGGTGATAAGGCCCTTAAGTCGAAAAGTCGAGTTACAGGATAAGAAAGAAGCGAAGTAGCTGCTGTAAGTCGAAAAAATCGAGTTACGGGATGAAAAAGAGGCGAAGTAGCTGCTGTAAGTCGAAAAAATCGAGTTACGGGATGAGAAAGAGGCGAAGTAGCTGCTGTAAGTCGAAAAAATCGAGTTACAGGATGAGAAAGAGACGATGTAGCTGCTGTAAGTCGAAATATTCGAGTTACAGGCTGAGAAAGAAGCGAAGTAGCTGCTGTAAGTCGAAAAAATCGAGTTACAGGATGAGAAAGAGGCGAAGTAGCTGCTGTAAGTCGAAAAAATCGAGTTACGGGATGAGAAAGAGACGATGTAGCTGCTGTAAGTCGAAAAATTCGAGTTACAGGCTGAGAAAGAGACGATGTAGCTGCTGTAAGTCGAAAAAATCGAGTTACAAATATGGAATCGTATCCAGGACTGATTGGGGTTCAGTCTCAAGGCTGATGTCAACGTAACAATGTTATGTTACATTAAATTTGCAAAGGAGGGATGTACGTTGGAAGAGGATTTGATTTCCAAAAAAGAGCTATTAGAGCTAACAGGTATATCCTATGGTCAATTATATCGCTGGAAACGGAAAAACTTAGTTCCTGAGGAATGGTTTATACGGAAATCAGCGTTTACGGGACAGGAAACGTTTTTCCCGAAGGGGCAGATGCTGGCGCGTATCGATAAAATTTTAAATATGAAAGATGATCTATCTCTGGACGAACTAGCGGATGTGTTCTCTATCGTTCCGAGTGATCTAAAAATAGACAAATTGGAGCTAATCAAGCGTAACATTGTTTCTCTAGCGACGATTGAATATGCTTCCCCCTTTTTAGGTGCGACTGCGGTGTACAGCTTTGAAGAAACTTTGTTTCTTTTCTTATTAGAGGATTGCTTACAATCAGGTGAAATGAGCCTTGATGAAGGAAAGCACCTGCTTCTGACAATGAAAGAGCAGTATGCCAAGTTTGAAGGAAAGCCTTGCGATTTGATTTTTATTCGTAAGATGGGCTTAACATTGTTCCTCCTTGTGACGACGGGCTGTGAACTGTTTGGTGAGCGTGGTGTTAAGATTGTGCTCCGCGTGCAGGTAGCGAACAAAATTGAAGAGTTGAAACTAAAAATAACAACAGTGTAAGGAGGTGGTACCCATGCAGACAGCGGAACTGAAACGTAATTTGATGATTTCTGGGATAGGTTCTTCGAATGGCGGGAGCTTTCGTACCGTGAAAATTGATGGATTAGGACGCCTGGAAGGGGACGTTATTTGCTCGCATTTTACGCTAAATGGTCGTGGGGAAGTGAACGGCAGCATCCTATCGGAAACTGCGGAAATGAATGGGACCCTTACGATTCAAGGGAATTTGAAGGCTAAACGCACACGAATTCACGGTAGAGTGAAGGTCGAGGGCAATTATATTGGCGAGAATATTGATATACACGGCGCATCCACGATAACCGGCAGCTGCGAAGCAGAGAAGTTTAATGCGAATGGTAAGCTGCAAGTGGGCACACTCAATGCAGATACCATCCAAGTTACCTTGCACGGTCATTGCAAAATAGCGGAGATCGGCGGAGAACGAATCCAAATTCGTAAGCAGTCGGGTATTAGCTTTGCTAGTTTGTTGAAGATTCTGCCTGCAGCTATCGGCAATCATTTGACGTGCCAGACGATCGAAGGCGATCATATTTATCTGGAGTACACGACGGCAGATGTAGTAAGAGGGGCGAATATTACGATTGGGCCTGGTTGTGAGATCGGACTCATAGAATATACGGTCAAGCTCGAACAGGATAAGAAATCCAAAGTGAAGCACAGCGAAAAAGTGTAGCGGAGAGAGGAGGGTTTGAGGTACAATGGAAATGAATGCAAACAAACGTTCGCCAATTAGTAACTTGAACATTACAGGTAGCTCCACTGTGGCAGGTGGCCTCTATGATCGTGTGAAAATTGTTGGAGAAGGCATCGTAGAAGGTGATATGAAATGCCGTCTGTTGAAATGTATCGGAACCATAGAGATGGATGGTGATCTGCAGGCAGGCAAAACAGGCATTGTAGGCACATTTTCATTGACGGGTAATGTCCAAAGCGATACAATGAAAAATTCGGGGACGGTGAGTATCAGTGGTGATGCCGAAATTGGCTCACTTACTGGTTCAGGGACGATTGAAGTGAAAGGCCATATGTTAGGCAACCAGATTACTTTGAAGGGCCAAGTCACTGCGGGAGGGGATTGCGAAGTCGATGTGTTTCACTTGAAGGGGATGTTTGATATTGGAGGACTGCTTAACGCAGGGGATATCGACATTAGACTATTCCAAGATTCAACAGTGAGAGAGATCGGCGGAGAGAAAATAAGAATTCGCAAAGCGAGTATGCTGCATCCGTTAAGCTTCTTCTTTAGACCCTCACCGCACGCAAAGGTAATGGTTTCGGTGATTGAAGGGGATGATATTTACCTGGAGCATACGAGTGCGAAGGTGGTCCGCGGTAACCAAGTTGTCATTGGTCCTGGTTGTGAAGTCGAACTGGTTGAATACAAGATGCATCTGGAGAAAAAGAAGGGTGCCATTGTGAAAGAATCACGCAAGATGTAGTACGCCTGTGTCAGTATTAAGGTGGTAAGACGAAACGAAATAGTAAAGGAATGTGTAAGAATGACGAAAACAAATAATAAAGTAGGCTTTGTTCTAGCAGGTCTGCTCTTGGCGATGCTGATGGCATCGATGGATAACACGATTGTGGCTACAGCAATGGGAACAATCGTAGGAGATCTTGGCGGACTAGATAAGTTCGTTTGGGTGACATCCGCGTACATGGTTGCTGAAATGGCGGGTATGCCGATTTTTGGTAAGTTATCCGATATGTTCGGGCGTAAACGGTTTTTTATTTTTGGTTTAATAGTATTCTTGCTTGCTTCCATCCTGTGTGGTACAGCAGAAAGTATCGTTCAGCTTAGTATTTACCGTGCGCTTCAAGGGATCGGCGGCGGAGCGCTTATTCCGATTGCGTTCACGATCATGTTTGATACCGTCCCTGTTGAACAACGCGGGAAGCTAGGCGGTTTGTTCGGTGCGGTATTCGGTTTGTCGAGTATTTTCGGACCGTTGCTTGGCGCCTATATTACGGATTATATCAATTGGCATTGGGTCTTTTATGTCAATATTCCTCTTGGTATTTTGGCCCTTATTTTTATTGCAGTCTACTACAAAGAATCACCGATCCATACGAAGCAGAAGATTGACTGGTGGGGTGCCGTTACGCTTGTTGGTGCCGTTGTCAGTATGATGTTTGCCCTTGAGCTCGGTGGAAACAAATATGCATGGGATTCCAGCTTAATTATTGGACTATTTGCAGCTTTCGCCGTATTAACGATTTGCTTCATCCTCATTGAAAGAAAAGTTATTGAGCCGATTATTTCATTCCCCATGTTTAAGAACCGTTTGTTTACGACGAGTAATGCGCTTGGTTTATTGAGCGGGATGGGCTTCATCACAGCATCTGTGTATATCCCGATTTATATTCAAGGTGTACTTGGCGGTACAGCTACGAATTCTGGACTCGTCTTATTGCCGATGATGGTAGGTTCCGTATTCTCAGCGGTCGGCGGTGGTTTCTTAATGAATAAGATGCCATACCGGAACATTATGATGATCTTTGTTGTGATTCTAGCAGCAGGTATGTTCATGCTGACGCAGCTTGAACCGGATACAAGCCGCTTGTATGTGACAATGTGCATGATCGTCGTTGGTGTTGGGATCGGTGCGAGCTTCTCCGTACTTTCCAATGCGGCAATTCATCACTTTGATCCATCGCAGCGTGGTTCAGTGAATGCAACAGTCTCGTTCGTTCGTTCCTTAGGTATGACTTTAGGAATTACACTATTCGGAATTATTCAACGGAATGATTTCACAGCGAAGCTTAAGGAAATTTTCGCTGGAAGCGGGCAAGGGAACATGGCTGACAATCCAGCGTTTAGTGATCCTAGGGTATTGCTGGCACCTGAAATGCGTGCCCAAATTCCGAAACCTGCTCTAGATAAAATTACAGCAGGATTATCATCCTCGATTTCCTATACATTTATGTGGGCGTTGATTCCAACAGCTTTGGCTGTCATTGCAGCAGTTCTCATGAGTAAAGAGCGATTAACCGAATCCTTGGAGCATAAGCAAGCTGAGCAAGCGGCAGCAGAGCTGAAAGGAAAATCCTAAAACCAAAAAAACATCCCAAGACATGATTCATGTTCTGGGATGTTTCTTTAATTTAGCTCGCGCATTAAGCGTAAGACTCTTTGATGACAGGCTCAGTCAATTTGTAACCGACGTTGCGAATCGTCATGATATATTCCGGATGACGTGCATTCTGCTCAATCTTGTCACGCAGATGCGAGATATGGACGTCTACGATGCGCGTATCCCCGAGGAAGTGATAGTCCCACACGCCATGAAGCAGCTGTTGTCGACTAAGCACTTTGCCGCGATGCTTGCAGAGGAATAGAAGTAATTCAAATTCCTTCGGTGTAAGCTCAATAGGCGTGCCATTCATCGTTACTTCGCGTTGCTCTGCTTTGACGGAAATTTGGCCGATCGCAATCGGTGCTTCTTCTGACGTTGAAGGCAAGGTTTGAATACGGCGATGGATCGCTTGGATGCGTGAGACAAGCTCAAGCGGTGAGAACGGCTTTGTCATGTAATCATCGGCTCCGTTGTCTAAACCGGCAATTTTATCGGTTAGATCCTGCATGGCCGTCAACATAATAATTGGAACAAGGTTGTTCTGGCTTCTCAGCTTGCGGCATACTTGTAAGCCGTCCATTTTGGGCAGCATGAGATCAAGGACAATAAGATCAGGGCGAAAGGATTGAATAGCACCGAAGACAGCTTCTCCGTCGAACACACAGTGTACTTCGAAGCCGGCAAGCTTCAGGTTGAATTCAATCAGCATGGAAATTGAAGGTTCGTCATCAACAATAAGAATTTTCTTTTTCATTGTTAGGTATCTCCTTTTAATGAAGGATATCTCTAGTATGACGTACCTCTATCATCGTGATATTAAGATAAAGTTAACCCTGTGTTAAATTGCATTCCAGATCAGGTTATAATAGGATAGAGAATGAGGTGAATGAACAGAGATGGCTTTTCATATTGTATTAGTAGAACCCGAAATTCCTGCGAACACAGGTAACATTTCTCGCACATGTGCAGCGACTGGTACTCATCTTCATTTGGTGAGACCCCTTGGCTTTGATACCGATGATAAGACGCTGAAGCGAGCTGGTCTTGATTATTGGCATTCCGTAAAGATTGACTACCACGATTCATTCGATGAGGTCTTGGCAGCGTATGAGGGTCATAGATTCTTCTTCGCATCAACGAAGGCAAGCCTGCGTTACTCCGATTTTACTTTCCAAGATGGCGATTTTTTCGTGTTTGGTAAAGAGACCAAAGGTCTGCCTGAGGAACTGCTTCGTCAACATCCAGATACCTTAATACGGTTGCCAATGTCCGACGCGGTAAGATCGTTAAATCTTTCCAACTCTGCGGCTATTATTTTATATGAGGGATTACGCCAAACTGGATTTATAGGTCTCGAGTAGGAATACTCGTGACCTATGTTTTTTAGTGCTCAAGCGACATTTCTGACAAGAAAAGAAAGTTTTTAGGGCTTTGGCAGAAGGAATTACATGAATTACGGCGAATAGTATCGGTAAGCTCGATATGGTTATGATGGTCGAAGTGAAATTGCCGGAAGTGTAGAAAACGTCTGGGAAAAGAGAGGTGAAGTCCTATGATGAAGCCAGCTGGAGTCGTACGTAAAGTCGATCAATTGGGACGAATCGTATTACCTAAATCGTTAAGAAAGCGATACCAAATGAATGAGGGAGATCCTGTAGAAATTCTAGTGCAGGGAGACCATATCATTCTTGAGAGATATCGTCCGAAATGTGTATTCTGCGGTAGCATGGAAAGTGTCAGTGAATTCAAAGATCGCTATATTTGCGGCGTTTGTATAACTGAAATGAACCTGCTTAAGGCGAGAGCCTAGTAGTTAAACAAATGAAAAAAGCATCGCTCTCCAACTGGAGAAGACGATGCTTTTTTTCTTGGCTTTTATAGGCCTTTTGTTTTGTCCTCGTTATAGGAAGCCGTCAACATAGCGACGATGAATAATAGAAAAACCGAATTAACGAGCCAAAATGTTGTAGATAAACCGAACATTGCTGCACCTCCTATAGGGTTAAAGAACATTTTTGCACATAGTTAAGGCTTATTATACCCAACCATCCCCAAAAAAGAAACGAATATTGTGTGAATAATTTGGGTCATTTGAAAAACAAGAAGTTCGTAGCGAGTGGCCGGAGTCTTCCATCTGAAGGACGATTGATTACGCTGCCACCCCAGACGAGTGTGGTAGAGCCGCCTCCATCCAGATTATAAGCATCAACGACGCCTAGTTGTTGCATCTTGTCCTGTAGCTCAGCCAGTGTAGCACCAGAATTGCCGCTTTCATCGTAGCCATCCGTGACAAGGAATAAGAGCTGATCATGCTTATAATTAGCCATCACGGTTCGTGCAGCTCTTGCTGGTGAGCTCTGCCATTGATACGGAATGGACATCTTACTACCGTTCTTCATCAACACGGGGACGAAGGTCGAACCCATTAGAGGATTCAACTTATCAAGCTCCGACTGAGAGCTGAACTTGCCGCCGATCAGCTTACGGTCCTTGTTCAAACCGATGAAAGCTGTGTCGTTGTTGGTGGGGAAGAAGCCGTTAACATATTTCCCGTTCATCACGGTGGTGTCAAGCGGATAGCGTTTTCCACGATTATCGTCCGCGAAGCCGCCAGCGTTAATGCCGACAACGGCGCCATAGCGCGAAGCCGCGGCTAACGTCGTTTCACTGGAGCCGAGCTTATCATTCCCTAACACAAGCTTGATTGCTTTATCGGTTTTGAGGTTCACTTTAAGAGCATAACCTGAATAATGTTTTTCATTCAAAGCGAACAACTGAATGTCGATATTGCCAGAAGTGGCTTGGCGAATAGGGCTACCAAGCTTGGCTGTAATCCTTGCATCATAGATAAGTCCGGGTTTGACGACTTGCGAAGCCGCGCTTTGGAGCATGGCGGTTACTTCT
Source organism: Paenibacillus sp. J22P165 (assembly GCF_059692015.1). Lineage (NCBI taxonomy): Bacteria > Bacillati > Bacillota > Bacilli > Caryophanales > Paenibacillaceae > Paenibacillus > Paenibacillus sp. J22P165. The sequence goes on from NZ_JCAUAP010000001.1 coordinate 675,691, forward strand.
GCCGTGCTTTTCTCGTACAGCTGAAAATACTGTTGAATAATGGTTTTGGTTTGAACCGCATCATTATTCGCCTTGGTCAATAGACTGTTCAAGTTATTCGTCTCTTGCTCTAGATTGATGGGTGTTGACGCTATGGGTGACTTAACTGGAATAGAAATATGCAGGGAGACGAAGAGCAGCCAAATCAGCATGCCCAGGAATGGGGCACACACAAGCAACATCATACGATTGATTTGCTGAATCGAATTTGCTGTCATTATTTCAACACATCCAGATTCTTAGTCAGCTCATCTAGCTTCTTTTTAACGTCTGCAAGCTGTGTGTACAATTGATTACTATTATCGGTCTTGCTGTTAGCGCTATCTTTGGTGAACGCTAGTAGTTCATTCAATGAATCTACTTTGGCTTGCAAAGTCTTCATATCGGTAGTCACACTATCCTTCAATTGAGAGACTTGCTTCTGATAATCTTGCTGAATAACCTGTAATTGCTGCTGGGTTTGCTGTGCGATATCGGTTGATATTTGTTGCCTCAGATGCTCCGTGTACATCATCGTAGCTGTTACTCCGACTGCGATCAGCATGACCCAACCCACGAATAGGTAGACATACGTTTTCTTCTTGACCCTTGTTGCCTTCGACGTGCGGGGAAAAGAATTCGCCGTTGCGCTCTCAATGGGCATACTCATGAAAATCACCTCTTAAATACTAGTATAACATATTCCATTATTTTCTCGGAACTTTAGATAGAATTCGCTGTTTTTCGATATTCATTGGGGGTCATACCCGACATTTTTTTGAAAACCTTGCTGAAATACTTTTCATCCTGATAACCAACCATCTCAGCAACCTGGGAAATGCGCAGATTGGGGTTGCAGAGCAGCACCTTCGCCTTGCTCATTCGAATCTGTCCTAAGTAATCAGATAGATTGACTTCGAACTCCTGTTTGAACTTGCGAGAGATATACTCGCGGCTTAGATAGAATCGACTGGCAATATCCGCAAGTGAAATATCCTCGTGGTAGTGCTTTTCTAGAAAACTAGCGATTTCGAAAATAACATTGTTCCCCTTGTGCTGACTCTCAAGATGGAGCTTGGATAGCTGAACGAGGCTGCGAGTTAACTCTTGCTGCCAGAGAGACAAAGAGAGGATACCCTTCTCGTCGAGTGTAATAATCGTAGCAACGCTATCTTCTAGGAGCAGCGGATGAATCTCTTCCTCGCGGCTGTTCGGCAGCAACTGCTGGACCCAACGACGCATCATCACCCGATATTCTCCCCACCAGTGCTCCAGCTGCTCAGGCGTAATCACTTCACAGCTTCGGATTGCGTCGATCCACAGCTGTACGATCTCTTGGATCTGCTCGACATTCCCACTGCGCAGCGCCAGATAGATTTGCTCTTCAAACTGGTGAAAGGTTAACGTTTGTGGTGTAACTTTGGCAGGCAGCCAATTCGTATGAATCCAGGTTTCTTTGGATTTCAGATTACGTTGACGGAGGGCATCGCGCGCTTCCTGGTAGGAAAGCTTTAATTGACTTGGGAAACTATGTTCACGCCCAATCCCGAAGTCCACACGGGCATGCAAAGCAGTGCGAATCCCATCATTAATCGTTGCGAGCAATTCCTCAGCTTGGGAAGGCTCTGACCATAAAAAGAGGACAATCTCATTCGAATTATGCAGGTGTCGGAAAGCGTAGCCGCGCTGATGCGGAACAAGAAATTCATTGCAAATATTAATCAGGGAGAAAAGCAGGAGATCCATATTTTGACTGAATTTATTCTTGATACTAGCCTCCATCGTATCTAGCGAGAGAATGGCAACTCGACAGGTCGTGACATGTCTGGATAAATGAAGCTCACGCTCAAGCTGGTCAGCGACAGGTTCGTACGTGTTCGGTTCGGCAATTAACGCGGAAAGCAGCTTGTCCCAGTAAATCGGCTTGAATTGGTTCACTTCGATGTTCAGCTCCCGACTGGCATGCCGCTGTTCTTCATCTTTAAGCCAAGTCTGAATGGCTTTGTCCAAAGCTTCGTTCAACTGATCGGGATCTATCGGTTTCAAAATATAATCCGTTCCACCGAACTTTACCGTATGTCGAAGTAAAGAAAAGTCGTCGTGACCACTGATAACGATGGTCTTGGCATCAGGGGCATAACGGTGCAGCCACTCTAGCAGCTTCACGCCATTCATGCCGGGCATCATCATATCGGTCATAATGATTTCAGGATGCGAACTGCCAACCAAAGCAATGGCGGCTTCCCCATCAGATGCTTCTAATATTGTATCAATGCCATAATGCTTCCAATCCACAAGCAATCGGATGGCATCACGAACATGCTTCTCATCATCTACAAGTAATACTTTCATTTCAGGTAACTCCCTTTTTCATCGGAATAAGAATGACAATTCGCAGGCCTTGGGGATGGACATGGTCAATCTCCAATGTGGCATCATCATTGAAATAGAGCTGGACGCGCGTAAGAACATTACGTAAACCGATATAGGAATCATCTGCTGCAGTTGGCGTTTTCAATCGACTTCGGACTTCATGGATCCGCTGCTCCGTCATCCCAATGCCATTATCAGCAACGGTGAGCTTCAAAAAGTCGCCTTCTGTGGTAATTAGCTTTGCAGATTCGATGCGCAACAGACCAACGTCTTGCGATTGGCTAGGTTTAAAGCCATGCTTGAAATAATTTTCGACAAGCGGTTGAAGTATCATTTTAGGAACAGATAAGGTCTGAGTGCCTTCCTCAATCGCATAAACAATATCAAATTGATGTTCAAAACGCTGCTTCTGCAGCTCTAAATAGGCTTTCGTATGTTCGATTTCTTTACGAAGCGGAACAACCGATTCATTCGTGTTCATGCTGTAATGCATCATTTTGGCCAAAGAATTAATCAAGGTGTAAATCTTAGGGGCTTCGTGCTGCAAGGCTAATGTACCGATAGATTGCAAGGCATTATTCAGAAAATGCGGATTAATTTGCGCTTGCAGCGCCATGAGCTGATTCGATTTATTCGCTAGTTCTAACCGATATTCACGCATAACCATTTGATCTAGATCTTGCATAAGCCCGTGAAAACGGTTTGCGAGAATTCCCATTTCGTCCACGCGGGTTAACTCAATGTCGCTTTGCTGATCACCTAGTCCAGCTTGTCCAGTTTGAATACGTGTAATGTAACGAATTAACTGTTTGATTGGGGCTGTGAAACGAATACTAATATAGACCGTACCAGCCATGACAATCAGCATGGAGAAGGAAAGAATAAGTGCGTTAATGAAGGTCAACTGGCGAGCATTCTTGGTTAACAGTTCATACGGAATGCGTTTGACAATCGTCCAGTTCAAATAGTCTGTACGCATTTTCTCATACATATTAATCCCGGCAAACGTACCTTTCGTCCACTCGTAACTTCCTCTATCAAGCGTACTTTGAATCGCTTCATTTCCCCAACTGTCACCTAAGGGATGCCCCCATTTGCTTGCGTCTGGGCCAAAGACGATCCGTCCTTTTTCATCTAAAATATAGAGCTCTTCTTGATCATGAGTGAAAAGACTTTGGGAAATGTCAGAAATAAGGTCTAATTTTAAATCAATAACCAGCTCGCCAATGGATTGATTACTTGGTGAGTACATGACGTTTCGGTGCATAGAAATAACTGGCGTTGGGATAGAATACGCAGTAAGCGACATCCCATATAAGTTGCTCTGGTGTGTCGTTTCAAAATAGACAAGCTTGTCCGCTGGGAACGGCTGCAGTCCTTCATATTTACCAACCATGCCTACTTGAATGTCATTGTTAGAGAGATAAGAACGGTTGCTCACTGAGGCATACAGGTAAATTTGTTTGATTTCCTTCACGGAGTGTGACATAACCTGAAGCCCGCTTTTGATCACTTTATCGCTCTGATAGTCGATCTCACGCTGCGTTTGAATAATATCATAAAATTGACCAAGCTCAGCCAGATTCCTTCCTGTGTAAATCGTAGAGGAAGCCTGAACAAGGCCGTTCAGATAGTTTTCGATGTTTGTTTTACCCTGTGTAAGCAGCACAGAGTTGTTCGTAAGAGTATCCTCGGTAACCTTCTGCTTCGTGAAAAAGTAGGACACAACAAGGGAGGTGAGGAAGGGGATTAACGTGGCAATTAGCAAAAATAAGATGAGTTTATTGCGGATACTATGTCGAATCACACTTCATCAACTCGGTTTCTGTATTAGGATTTTCCCCTACATTGTAGCAGGAGAGGTCAACAAATTCCACCTAATGCGTCACCATTGTCTGTGTTTTGGGGTACTGCAGCACTCTATACTTGGGGTATAGTAGCAAAATGGTAAGGGGGGCTTCCCAGTGAAAACAAAAAGAATGCTTTCTGGATGGCTTCAGCAATGGGTTTTTATCGGACCTGCGTTAGTATTTTTTACCATCGTAGTCTTGATTCCATTTCTGATGAGCATCTATTATTCGTTTACTGAATGGAATGGCGTAACAACAGAAGTAAAATTCAATGGGTTGGAAAACTTCAAACAAATCCTATTCCATGATAAGGATTATCGCAATGCTTTTAACTTTACTTCACGTTTAACCGTGACGAACGTTATTCTGACAAACCTTGTAGGCTTCTTACTCGCCTTATTGCTTACACAAGCGCTGAAAACAAGAAATGTGCTGCGCACAATCTTTTTCATGCCTAACGTAATTGGTGGTTTGTTACTTGGTTTTATTTGGCAGTTTATTTTTGTAAAAGGATTTGCGACTCTTGGCAATCTTACACATATCGGCTTTTTCGAATTACCTTGGTTGGGCGATTCACCGACAGCTTTCTGGGCGATCGTTATTGTCAGTGTGTGGCAAGGTGCAGGTTATCTTATGATTATCTACATAGCTGCCTTGTCGAATGTACCTAAGGATATGCTGGAAGCAGCCTATATTGACGGTGCATCACGTTTACAAGTATTGCGAAGCATCATCGTTCCACTTATTATGCCAGCAGTGACAGTCTGTTTGTTCCTGACGATTTCATGGTCGTTCAAAATCTTTGATTTGAACTTCTCATTAACGAAAGGCGGACCGTTCAATTCCACGGAGTCCGTATCCATCAATATTTATCAAGAAGCATTCCGTAATAACCGCTACGGCTTAGGTACGGCCAAAGCTCTCGTATTCTTCATCGTGGTTGCCATCATTTCAACCATCCAAGTGATGTACACCAAGCGCAAGGAGGTTGAGGTCTAATGGCTTCCGTCAAAAAGTATACAGGTCGATTATTTGCTCTTGAAGTGCTGGGCATTCTAGTTGCCTTACTGTTCTTAATTCCGTTTTACTTTGTTATCGCAAATTCCTTGAAGACGTTCCCTGAGCTTGCAGCGAATACAGCGAAACTTCCAAGTTCTCTTTACCTTGATAACTACACGAAAGTGTGGAGCATCATGAAGTTTCCGAAGGCGTTCTTCAACTCTTTGTTCATTACCGTTTTGGCTAATGTGGGCCTTGTGGTCATCTCATCAATGGCATCTTATCGCATGGTCAGAAAATCTAGTAAATTCAATAACTTAGTGTTCCTGGCTTTCGTAGCTGCGATGGTTATTCCTTTCCAGTCGATTATGATTCCGTTAGTACGTGTAGCTAGTCAAATCGGTTTCATGGATAGTAAGCTGGGATTGGTTGCTTGTTACTTCGGTTTTGGTGTTTCATTAAATGTGTTCTTGTACCATGGCTTCATCAAGTCCATTCCGCTGGAAATTGAGGAGTCGGCAAAAGTCGATGGCAGTTCAGCTTATGGCGTGTTTTGGAAAATCGTATTTCCGCTGCTCAAGCCGATGTCGATCACGATTATCATTTTGAACAGCTTATGGATTTGGAATGACTACTTGCTTCCATCTCTCGTACTGGGCAATCCGGAACTGCGAACGATTCCGCTCGCAACCTTCTCTTTCTTTGGACAATATACGAAACAATGGGATTTAGCTCTTGCTGGGTTAACCTTAAGCGTACTGCCAATCGTTATTTTCTTCTTGTTCTTACAGAAACATATTGTAGAAGGGATTACGGCAGGTTCAGTAAAAGGGTGACAGAATTTCAAATAAGTTCAAGATATTCCACCTTTATGTTCAATATACTCGGTGTTAAGGCACGATGTAAGTGTTTACAATGAATCATGTAAGGAAGCAAGTCAACAACGAGTAAACGGGTCACAAAAGAAGAAACAAGTTAAAGGGAGGCATTACCTAAATGAAAAAATTAACGATGGTTTCAATGGCGGCAGTATTATCCTTATCCGTACTAGCAGCTGGCTGCGGGAAAAAAGACGAGACAGCAAGTCCAGCACCAACTACGGGCGCTTCAACATCTACAACAACACCTGCTGCTGGCGGTAAGCCAGTCACTATTAAAATCTTCCAATTCAAAGTAGAGATTGCAGATCAACTTGGTAAAATGGTGCAAGAATATCAGAAGCTGAACCCGAACGTGAAAATTCAAGTTGACACTGTCGGCGGTGGAGCTGACTACGGTGCAGCCCTTCTTGCAAAGTTTAACGCAGGTGACAAACCGGATATTTTCAACAACGGTGGTTTCACGGATCTAGATAAATGGATCGACAACTTGGAAGATCTATCCGATCAACCTTGGGTGAAAGATCTGGTAGATGTTGCGAAAGAGCCTATGACTAAAGGTGGCAAACTATACGGTCAGCCGCTTAACCTTGAAGGTTACGGTTTCCAATACAACAAAGATCTATTTGCTAAAGCAGGCATTACAGAGCTTCCAAAAACATTCTCACAACTAGAAGCAGCGGCTAAAAAGTTGAAAGATGCGGGTATCACACCATTTGAAACAGGCTATGCCGAGTGGTGGGTACTTGGAAACCATTTCGTGAACCTTCCATTTGCTTATCAAAAGGATCCGAACGCGTTCATCGATGGCTTGAACAAAGGTACATCAAAAATTACAGGTAACGAAGTGTTCAACCAATGGGCGAAATTGTTCGACCTACAATTGCAATATGGCAACAAAAACCCTCTACAAACCGACTACAATACACAAGTAACGGATTTTGCTACGGGTAAAGCGGCTATGACGCAACAAGGTAACTGGACACAAGTTCAAATTTCCAAAACAAACCCAGATATCAAAATTGGTTTCTTGCCAATGCCGATCAGTGATGATGCAACAGCGAACGATAAATTGTTCGTAGGCGTACCGAATAACTGGGTTGTCAATAAAAACTCGGCCGTTAAAGACGAAGCTAAGAAATTCTTGAACTGGATGGTTAGCTCCGATATCGGTAAGAAATACATCACAGATGAGTTCAAGTTTATCCCTGCTTTCAAATCAATTCCTGCTGACGAGAAAGTACTTGGACCATTAGCAGCAGACATTATCGCATACAGCAAAGCTGGTAAAACATTGAGCTGGAACTGGTTCAAATTCCCAGGTGGAGAAGCATCCAGTAAGAAATTCGGCGATATCATGCAAGGTTATGTTGCGAAGAAGTATACGAAGGATCAAATGTTGGAAGAATTCCAGAAAACATGGGATAGCCTTAAGAAGTAAGCCAAATCTAGACGTACGTCAAGCCCCAGCGCCGATGCTGGGGCTTTTTACTGTTTAACAGTTCGCGCAATGGCTGTTACAATGTAGAGGACTGGGGGATTACCATGAATTATAAAATTAGAGCATGGCTGCAGAACAGAGGGAATGCGCTTCCGCTTGAGAAAAAGTTGTCTCGCGATGCGATTATTTCCTTGATTATTCATTCCATTTTTCAATTCGGAGCTTCCATGTCAGGGGTGTTCCTCAATTTATACTTGTGGCGGTTAACGCATAGTGTAGTCGTGAATGGGACGTACAGTATTATCGTGTATATCCTAACACCGATAGGGTTCGCCATTGGCGGTTATATGATTAAGAAGAAGGATCGTATGGTTGCGTACCGGCTAGGTATCGTACTCATTGGTCTCTTCTATTTAAGTGTGAGTATTGCAGGGGAGCGGTTGGTCGATTATTATGTGCTTTTTGCCATATTTAATGGACTTGCAGGCGCTTTCTACTGGGTTGGCTATTTAACGCTGATGTATGATGTGTCGACGGAGCAGAATCGGATTCGTTATCTCGCGTACAATATGATGTTCTTCACAGCTGCTACGCTTGCAGGACCGGCTCTTGCTGGTTTCATTATTCGGTTAAAAGAAGGCTTAAGCGGATATACGATCGTCTTCTCGATTGCATTCCTTATGTTTTTATTGGCCGCGTTAATTTCTTTGAAAATTAAGGCGTCAGGCGGGCATCATCGTGTGTATTATTTGAAATACACAGGGCTCATTATGAAGAAAAAGCAAGAGTGGTCGAAAGCGTTGTTTGGCTTTTTCGGGATGGGATTGCTGCAAGGCACGATGATGTTTCTTCCAAACATTCTCTTATTCAAAGTACTGCCTCGAGAAGATTTGGTTGGTTACCTCGGTGTCCTTTATTCGAGTCTAAGTATCGTGATGGGGATTTTTATTTCAAAGTACGCGAATGCGGGCAGAGCAAGAATGTATTTGACCATTTCGACAGTGGGTTACCTTGTGGGTGTCTCCTGTATTTTAGGAAGCTTAAATGTGTGGTCGGTTGTCGGCTTTATGATTCTGTACTCGATCTTTGCACCTCTGCAAGGGAATACAATGACAGGTTTCTATTACAGCTTAATAGCGAGACTTCCTCTTAAAGGGGAATTAAAGGTCGAAAGTGTGGTTGTTCGGGAATTTTTCTTGAATGTCGGGCGGGTCATTTCCATTCTCGTTCTGATTACTTTTGGTAGTGATTTGGATAGCGGCCTCATTCCATGGATCCTGCTGCTTGCTGCAATGACGCAATTTGGGTTGATCTGGTCGATTAAGAATCGATAGGGATATAATAAGAATCACAAGTAAACGACCTCTATAAGGATGAAAAGGATGATTGCCCCACATTTCGGTTATCCTAGTTGGTAGTGAATTGAAGAAGAGGGGCACTGTGGACATGGAGAGAGTGGATGCTGTGATCGTCGGAGGAGGCATTGCAGGGCTTCAAGCGGCGATTCAACTAGGCAGATATGAGCATAAAGTACTTGTAATTGACGCGGGTTACGGGCGTTCAACACTGTGTAGGAGCTATCATAATATTCTTGGTTGGCCAGACGGCGTATCAGGGGAACAATTACGACAATTAGGCAGGGTGCAAGCGGAGCGGCTAGGCGTTGTTTTTGTCCAAGATGAAGTTGTACAAGCTGTCGCCAAAGGAAGAATCGGTGATGGCTTCGAGCTATGGGGAAAAAGCGGCCGAGGTTATGAAGCGAAGACGCTTCTGCTGGCGACGGGTTTGATCGATCGTATGCCTGAAATCCCGAACCTGAAAGAGTGCTTGGGACTAACCGTATATGTGTGTCCCGATTGCGACGGATATGAGATCAGGGATCGCAGTACGGTGGTGATGGGCTCAGGAGATGCAGGAGCAGCAATGGCGATTAAGCTGCGTTACCGAACAGAGATGATAACGTATGTGAATCACCAAAATCGTGCGGTGAAAAGCGAACATCTGGTGGAAATGAAGAAGAAAGGCATCACCTATTTGACAGAAGACCTTGCCGAGGTTATTGCCGATTCACCGGGGCGCTTCAAGGGCATTGTGCTCAAAGATGGCAGTAAAGTGGAAGCAGAGAGAGGCTTTATTGCTTTCGGAGGGAATGAAGTCAAGTCAGATCTAGCGCGCCAACTGGGTGCAGAACGCATGGAGAATCGGCACATTATGACCGATCCTCGCAGTAAGATGACGAGCGTCCCGTTCGTATGGGCGGCTGGCGATGTGGGTGTCCATGCAGAACAAGTGACGATCGCCATGGGTGAAGGCTCACAAGCCGCTATTTGGATGAACAAGGCACTGCTGCGGATGAATGAGGAGGCCAATGTTCATCGGGTAGTTATTCGGTCATAAAGACGAAGGGATGGTTATCGTTGGGAAAGCCGAAACTACGTGCGCATACTCGACTAAGGCTTTCTCGCCGCCGGGTGTAAGATGATAGATGCCGCGGCTTTGTCGGACAAACCAACGATAGTAGTTTTGCTGCAGAAGTGAGCTCACGTTCATATTGCTGGTCATCTCACGCAACTTGCGTGGACTGAGAGGTCCATGCTGCTGCATCAGATAGGCACAATGGAGTGATTTCTCACGATACGCGGTCATCAGCTTCTGCTGGGAGCTGCCGCCAACGTTATAGTCACCGCTGCGCTCATGAAATTCGGTCATTAACTTGCCAGAAGCTCTTTTGTTAGGGCGTAAAGTATAAGGTGTAGGCTCACAGACAAGATCGACTGTGGGCTGTTTGCGTTTGTAGAATTGGACCGTTAACACGCCTAGTCCAAGCATGCGACAAAGACGACGAATATCCTCCCATTGCACGCGATGGGGGGCTTTCCCCTTATTAGGGAGCTCGAAGGCGACATAGACATCTTGTGTAAGCCGTAATCGATCAATACCTTGAATGAGCAGCGGGATATTAAAGCTCTTCTTTAATTCAACAATAAGCGGTGGTTCTTCGCCGCGAATGGCCACCAAGTCACAGTGCTTAACTTCCCCGCGGACGGTATAGCCACGCTGTTCGAAGAAGTGTTTGATCGGTGCATATAGCTCGGTTTCGGATTGGATCGGCATGAGGGATTTGTCTCCTCTTTTCGTGCGAAAAGTCTATTAGAATGGCTTTCATTATAGCATAGGTTGAGCTAGAATAGGAGGAAGGATCACTTGTACGTACGAGTTAGGAGATGAGAGATATGAGTGAATTATTACAAGCGTGGTTGGGAAAAAGACTAGATTGCGCCTGCGGGCAAAAGCATGAGATTCCGATTCGCCGTATTGTCATAGCTCAAAATGCTTTAGCTGATGTTGTTGCTTATGTGAAGGAAACAGGGTATGAGGAAATAACGCTGGTAGCCGATGCGAATACCTATGCGGTGGCTGGTGAAAAGCTGCGTTCGCTGCTGGAAGACGGACAGGTGAAGGTTGGCACTTGTGTCATTCGTGAGAATGAAATGGGCGAAGTCGCAGCTGACGAGGAAGCCATCGTACAATTGATGTTGGACGCGTCGACGACTTCACAAGTTCTGATCGCCGTGGGTACAGGGACGCTGCATGACATTGTACGCTTTGTAAGCCATCGAACGAATCGGCCTTTCCTCTCCGTGCCGACAGCGCCGTCCGTTGATGGGTTTGCCTCAGTGGGCGCACCGCTCATCGTTCGCGGTTTCAAACAGACGATTCCCTGCTCTGCGCCCGAGGCGCTGTTCGCTGACTTGGGCATACTCGCAGCAGCGCCGCAAGCCATGATTGCAGCTGGCGTTGGCGACATGCTCGGCAAGCACACCTCACTCGCGGACTGGGCACTCGGCCGCGTGCTGTTAGACGAGCACTACTGCGAGCTGAGTGCTCGCTTGACTTTGGAGGCGGTGGAGCTGACCACCGCCCATCTGGAAGAGATTGCGCAGCGCACCGAGCTGGGCATGCGCCGATTGATGGAAGGCCTGATCCTATCCGGCCTTTCCATGCTTTTGGTCGGCCACTCCCGGCCGGCCTCTGGGGCTGAGCACCATCTCTCCCATTATTGGGAGATGGTGCTTCTGCAGCAGCGCCGCCGGGCGCTGCTGCACGGCGCGAAGGTCGGCGTCGCGACCGTGCTCATGGCGCAGCGCTATCAGGCGCTGCTGGAGCTTACGGCCGACGAGGCCGCTGCGCGCCTAGCGCACGGGCAGGCCCCGAGTGCGCAGACGGATGCGGAACGCATTCGGGCGGCCTACGGGGCCATGGCCGAGGCTATCATCGCCGAGAATGCGTCGGCGATGGGGGTTGATGCGCATGCGCTGCAAGCGCGCATCACGAAGCATTGGGGCGATGTGCAGAGCATCGCCCGGGCGGTTCCGCCGCCAACGCAGCTTGCTGCGTGGCTCGCGGCGGTGCAGGGGCCGGTAACGCCGGACCAGCTTGGCGTGGAGCCAGCGCTGGTGGAGGCATCGCTGCAGGATGCGCTGTTCGTGCGCAACCGGTTTACGATCTTACGTTTACAGCGGCTGCTGTAAGCACGGCACGCGGTCAATGGTTTTTCATAACCGATTTTGTCATCTTTCATACAACGCCAATCCTCTAAAGAGGGCTGGCGTTTTTTAGTTTCTCTTTTTGCAAAGTGTAAAAAATCACAACCCGACTTAATTTTTGCCATCCCCTAATGTGGAATTGTTTTCTATACTGATAGCTAATGTGGGTGTTGAAAGATATGAAGGAGGAACAACATGAAATTTGCTAATGAGAAAGTCAGCGATATACAAATCGCTTATATTGGCGGGGGTTCGATGTATTGGGCTAAAAATCTGGTTGCCGATTTGGCGTTGGATGGTCAATTGTCGGGTACGATTCGGTTGTATGATCTTGACTATGGGAAAGCCCAAAACAATGAAAAACTGGGTAACTCGGTTGCTGACTATCCAGAGACGAAATCCAAATGGACGTATAAGGCGTATCCGACGCTCCAAGAAGCGTTGAGTGGCTGCGATTTTGTGTTTATTTCGATTCTACCTGGTACTTTTGAAGAAATGGAATCCGACGTTCATGCCCCTGAGAAATACGGTATTTATCAGGCTGTTGGTGATACAACGGGACCAGGGGGGCTGCTCAGAGCTCTTCGTACCATTCCCATGTATGTGGAAATTGCCCAAGCGATCGAGCGATATTCGCCTGACGCCTGGGTGTTTAATTACACGAACCCAATGACACTCTGTACACGGACACTTTACGAAGTGTTTCCGAAAATTAAAGCAATTGGCTGCTGCCATGAGATTTTCGGGGTACAAGGTCTTCTGATTCGCATGCTGCGCGATATGGAAGGCATGGAGGGTGTACACAGGGATGAAGTGAAAGTGAATGTGCTGGGGATTAACCATTTTACATGGATCGATCAAGCGACGTATCAGAATAGGGACTTACTTCCGATGTATCGTAAGTTTGTTGATAACTATTATGAATCTGGATTTGAACATAACAAAGATGCTTGGATGACGAACACATATACGGCGGCTAACCGCGTGAAGTTTGATTTATTTCGGCGTTATGGTGTAATTGCTGCTGCGGGCGACCGTCACTTGGCAGAATTTATGCCTCCTTGGTATTTAAAAGATCCAGAGACGGTTCGATCATGGAAGTTTGGGTTAACGACGGTTCAAAGTCGTGTTGAAAAGCATGCTGCAACCGAGCTTTTTTACGGAAAGCTGCTAAGTGGCGAGGAGAAACTGCCGCTCAAAACATCAGGCGAAGAAGAAGTGAGACAGTTAAAAGGTCTCATTGGACTTGAGCAATTTGTCACTAATATTAACGTGCCTAACGTTGGCCAAATGAAGGGCATTCCCATGGGGGCAGTTGTAGAAACGAATGCGGTGTTCGCTACAAACAGCTTGCGTCCGGTTTACGCAGGTGAGCTTCCGATGGAAGTTAATAATCTGGTTTTACAGCACACGATGAATCAGGAGTTAATTCTGAAGGCGGCTCTTCAAAAGGACAAGAACTTGGCATTTAAAGCGTTTATCAACGATCCGCTAGTGACGATTGATATTCACGATGCAGAGGTATTATTCGATCAGATGCTGCACAATACAAAAGCGTATTTGCCTGGATGGAACATCTAATGGCAGGCCAGCCATGAATGCAGATGCAGCGATATCCAGCGAATCCGCCTCCATAAATCCACAGGATGATAAAGCTGTTCGCCGGATGATTTTCAAATTGGCAGGTCCATCTTTGACGGAAATGCTGCTCATGAATGCAACTCAAATGGTGATGATGATTCTAGTCGGACATCTCGGGGCTGTTGCCGTGGCAGCAGTTGGCTTAACAAGCCAACCCTATTCCTTATTGACCGTGCTTTTTGCAGCGCTGAATTCGGGTACAACCGTTATTGTTGCTCGTTCGACTGGAGCGGGGAAGATGGAGGACGCGAATTTAGCTGCTGGGCAATCGCTTATGCTAGGTGCTGTCTTATCTGTCCTTATAGTTTCGATTGGCGTGACCTTTGCAGAGAGCCTGCTTCAACTGATGGGCGCTAGTGATGAGGTCGTTCAGCTTGGACTAACCTATGCAAAAATTATGTTTTTTTCAATCGGTTTTTCCTCAATTTCATCTGCTTTATCTGCTATTCTGCGAGGCTCAGGCGACACCCGGACACCGATGATAATCAATGTGCTGGCAGGCTGCATGAATGTGACCCTTGGGTTCTTGCTGATTTATGGTCATCTCGATTTTCCGCAAATGGGCATTACGGGTGCGGCAATGGCTACGTTGCTGGTTCAGTTCGGAGCGATGATTTGCTTTATCGTTGTTATGTTTAGCGGCAGGTTTACAGTTCGAATCGGATGGTCAGAGATCAGCCGTTTGGATCGCGTCATGATCAGTCGAATGTTGAGGATTGGCATACCAAGTAGTCTAGAGCAATTGATCATGCGATTAGGGATTATGACATTTGTGAAAATTTGTGCGGGATTAGGGACTGTTGCCATCGCGGCATCGCAAATTGTAACGAGCATTATTGGCATCTCGTTTATGCCAGGTGCTGCATTCGCGATAGCAGCTTCAACGTTAGTTGGGCAAACACTAGGTGTAAGCAAACCCGATCTTGCCGAACGATACGTGTGGCAGGTCCGAAAGTACGGCATGATGGTGGCCGGCTTTATGGGGGCGCTTTTTATTGTGTTCGCACCGCATATCCTTAGGCTGTATACAAATGACGAGACGATTATTCGTGAAGGGGCCTGGGCTCTTCGCATCGTAGGTTTTATTCAAGTATCACAAATATCGCAATTTGTTCTTGGAGGCGCCTTACGAGGCGCAGGAGATACACGCTATCCGTTGTATTCGACTTTTATTGGTGTATGGGGAATCAGAGTTGTACTCAGCTACTTGTTCGTGTATGTCTTTCATTGGGGCATGATCGGATTATGGAGTGCGGTGGCAAGTGATCAATTTCTTAGATCTAATCTCATTTATTTGAGGTTTAAACGCGGGGCTTGGAAGCATTTGAAGGTTTAATTTATATAAAGGGGACGCGTCAACAATGGGGATTGTTTACGATTCGATTTCGCAAACCTTCCATCTTCAAGGGAAGTCGTCAAGCTATATCATGCAGCTGATCAATTCCAAATATATAGCTCATGTTCATTGGGGGCGCCGAGTACGTGGAAGCAATCCAGGAGGGTTGCTCGTTAGGCGACGTCGCTGCTCGTTCTCTCCATCCACGGATCCGGATGATTTGACACTGTCTTTGGACACATTGCCGCAGGAGTTTCCGGGATATGGAGCCAGTGATTTTCGAGTTCCGGCCTATCAGGTTCAAATGGAAGACGGTACGACGGTCAGTGAGCTCGTCTATGAGTCCCACCGGATTTATGCTGGAAAAGCACCATTAACGGACATGCCGTCCACTTATGTGGAGGATGAAAATGAAGCGG
This sequence comes from Paenibacillus sp. J22P165, assembly GCF_059692015.1. Classification (NCBI taxonomy): domain Bacteria; kingdom Bacillati; phylum Bacillota; class Bacilli; order Caryophanales; family Paenibacillaceae; genus Paenibacillus; species Paenibacillus sp. J22P165. The sequence goes on from NZ_JCAUAP010000001.1 coordinate 691,193, forward strand.
AGAGTCTCGATATTGTATTGGCAGATTCAGTGATCGGATTAAAGGTGATACTTACGTATACTGTTTTTCGTGATTTGGATGTGATCACAAGGTCTGTTCAATTCTTGAATGTGGGGAACCGATCCATGAAGCTGTTTCGAGCATTGAGCTTCGGTATCGATATGCCTTCTAGTGATTTTGATATGCTTCATTTATCTGGCACTTGGGCGCGTGAGCGTCATATCGAAAGACGTCCCCTGGTAACAGGCGGTTCTGTGATTGAGAGTCGTAGAGGGTCTAGCAGCCATTCGCTTAACCCATTTGTGGCGCTGCTTTCCAAGCAGGCGGATGAAGAGCATGGCGAAGTCTATGGTTTTAGTCTTGTTTATAGTGGGAGCTTTGTTGCACAGGCTGAGGTGGACCCCTATGGAACGACCCGTGTCGTGATGGGCATCAATTCGTTTGATTTTTCATGGCTGCTGGAGCCAGGACAAACCTTCCAGACGCCAGAGGCAGTTCTCGTTTATTCGGCAGAGGGCCTCGGTGGAATGTCGCGCACGTATCATAAGCTGTACCGCACACGTCTATGCCGTGGACATTTCCGTGATCGTCATAGACCGATTCTCATCAACAACTGGGAAGCAACGTATTTCAATTTTAACGCAGATAAAATCGAAGAGCTTGCCCGAGTGGGTAAGGAGCTCGGTTTAGAGCTGCTCGTGCTGGACGATGGTTGGTTTGGCAAGCGAGACAATGACAAAAGCTCACTCGGCGATTGGTTTGTCGATCGAAATAAGCTCCCACAAGGCATGCCTGATCTGGTAAACCGTGTGAATCAGCAAGGGCTGGAGTTCGGCCTATGGTTTGAACCAGAGATGGTATCGCCAGATAGTGATCTGAATCGGGCTCATCCTGACTGGTGTCTGCACGTTCCGGGTAGGCGGAGGACAGAAGCGCGGCAGCAGTTAGTTCTAGACTATTCGCGACAAGATGTTAGAGACTACATCGTGAGGGTCATCACTGATATTCTTGCGAGCAGTCCTATCATGTATGTGAAGTGGGATATGAACCGCAATATGACGGAAATCGGTTCTGCTCAGCTCCCGCCAGAGCGACAGCGAGAAACGTCCCATCGGTATATACTCGGGCTTTACGAAGTGATGGAACGGATAACCTCGGCATTTCCGAACGTATTGTTTGAAAGTTGTTCTGGCGGTGGAGGAAGGTTCGATCCAGGGATGCTCTACTACATGCCGCAGACATGGACGAGTGATAATACGGACGCCGTTGAACGGCTCAAAATTCAATATGGCACGAGTCTCGTGTATCCAATCAGCTCGATGGGCGCTCATGTTTCCGCTGTCCCTAATCATCAAGTCCATCGGACGACGCCGCTTGATATGCGTGGGCATGTGGCGATGTCAGGTAACTTCGGCTACGAGCTTGATTTGACAGCTTTCGGGGAAGCGGACAAGGAAGCCGTGAAGGGGCAAGTTGTTCTTTATAAACAATTGCGGCATCTGATCCAGTTTGGCGAATTTTACCGACTAATTAGCCCTTTTGAACAAACTACTGCGGCTTGGATGTTCGTTTCCGAGGATAAGAAGGAAGCTTTGGTTGCTTTTTTTCAAGTGCTGTCAGAGCCGAATGCACCTCTCAGGAAAATGCGATTGAAAGGTCTTGCACCGGAGAGCAATTATTTACTCTATGATGCGGGAAATCAGGATGAGTGTGTGGAAATATTTGGAGGAGACGAACTCATGCACGTAGGTCTTAATTTACCGATCTGGAAGGGCGATTTCCGAAGTCGCCTTTACCGCTTAAAAATGGAGGAATAACCAGATGAAAAAGCTGCGTTTGAGCGATTTGCAGGATAAGAGGAACGGTCATATTTTACAGGATGTATTACCAGGTGCTTATTTATCGTCAGGCGGTCTGTCTTTTGCAAAACGGGGCGAACGCAGCCATACGAATGATGGTCCTGAAGGAAGAGACTACCATGTTCACGGTGATTGTGAAGCATTTATGATTTTGCAAGGAACTGGAACGATGGAATTGAATGGTGAGTTTATACCAGTAACAACCGGAGATATCGTGATTGTTGAGCCAGGAGAGGATCATCATCTCATTTCAAGCGAGGATGACCCGATTGTCACTGTGTGGTGCCATGCGGGTGCGAATCGGCATAAGAATCAACAGCAGGAGGATGTCGTGTGAACAAAATTATAAACACGGATACCCATACTTTCAATTTAACTAGTGAGGATCATGGGTTTAACGTCACGTTATTAACGGAGAAGCTGCAGGAGGGCATCGATCTCATTACCTTGCGATTGGAAGCGGGCGAGTCGGCAACGCCTCCCGTCTTCACCCTTCGTTGGTCACATCCTGCTTGTGATATTCAAGGCAGCTGGCATCCCGCTCAGGACCGGAATAAGAGCTTTAAGGCCGATTGGATGCGCACGTTGCGTTCCAATGCTGCAGCGTCGGCACCTGTTTACGCCTTGTTTAATAGCCTAGGTCGCAACAGGATGACTTTTGCTTATTCAGATGCCCTTAACACGGTACACTATTCGGGTGGCATCAGTGAGGAAACGGCTGATTTTCATTGCTGCGTCCAATTGTTTACAGAGACGACGGCGCCATTTCAATCGTATGAAGCGAAGCTTCTTGTAGATACAAGAGATGTACCTTACTTTGAAAGTCTTGATGGCGTTCAAGCGTGGTGGAGCGAGATGCCGGAATATCAACCAGCATACGTGCCAGAGGCTGCGAAAGAACCGATGTATTCAACGTGGTATAGCATGCATCAGAACGTCACAGATGTGCAAATTGAAGAACAGTGCCGTATCGCCAAGCAGTTGGGGATGGAAGCTGTTATTGTGGATGATGGCTGGCAGACGGCAGATAACCGCAGAGGATATGCGTATTGTGGAGATTGGGAGACTTATGAGGGCAAATTCCCCGATATGAAACGCCATGTGGATGCGGTTCATGCATTAGGCATGAAGTTTATCCTTTGGTACTCAGTACCTTTTATAGGAAAATATAGTCAAGCTTGGAATCGGTTTAATCATAAAATTCTGCGATTTAATGAAGGACACGGAGCGGCTGTATTGGATCCGAGATATCCGGATGTTCGAGAATATATCATCAATACCTATGAGAAAGCGGTTAAAGAATGGGGCTTAGACGGCTTCAAACTTGATTTCATTGATACGTTCTATTCGCCTGAGCTGCAAATACCTTCGACAGTGGAAGGTAAGGATTATGAGTCCATACCTGCTGCGGTTGACCGTCTATTGACGGATTCGATCGGTAGATTGAGAGAATTAAATCCAGCTATCATGATTGAGTTTCGGCAAATGTATATCGGTCCTGCGATGCGCAAATACGGTAACATGTTCCGTGCTTCCGATTGTCCGAACGACAGCATCCAGAATCGTGTGCGAACGCTGGATCTCAGGCTGATCTGTGGAAACACAGCTGCGCATGCGGATATGATCATGTGGCATCCGGAAGAACCTGTGGAAAGCGCCGCTTTACAGTTAATTAATTGTTTGTTCTCGGTGCCGCAGGTATCTGTTCTTTTGGATAAACTGCCTTCTGATCATTTGAAAATGCTTACCTACTGGCTTGCTTTCTGGAAAGAGAACCGCGACTTGTTGCTAGACGGCTCTATCGAGCCTATGAACCCGGAATTGTTATATCCATTAGTTCGTGCGGTTCATGAGGATCGCGGGATTATCGTCACCTATCAGGAGCAGATTGTGACTATCGATACAGCGGCACCGGTGTCTCAATGGATCGTCGTAAACGGCAGAAGACAGGATGGACTGTATGTAGAGGTAACGGGTGAAATCAGGGCTGCGAAGGTGACGATTCGTAATTGCTGTGGAGAGATTACGGAGGAGCAGTCTGTCGAATTGACGGCAGGTATGCATAAGGTTGCGATTCCGGCATCAGGTCTTGCAACCATTACCATGGAATAAAGAGATGACATCGGCAGTCATATTGAGGGGGAACAGCGATGAACTATACAGCAAATGAAGGCAGATATGCAGGCATGCCCTACAATCGAAGCGGAAAGAGTGGCCTTAAGCTGCCGCCGATCTCTTTAGGATTGTGGCACAATTTTGGCGGCGTAGATCTCTTTGAGAATAGCAGAGCGTTAGCGCGTCATGCCTTTGATCTAGGGATTACGCATTTTGATCTTGCGAATAATTATGGTCCACCGACGGGATCAGCAGAAGAAGTGTTTGGGCAGATTTTGAAAAAGGATTTGCAGCCGTATCGTGATGAGCTAATCATTGCTACAAAAGCTGGTTACCGTATGTGGGACGGCCCATACGGAGAGCGTGGCTCCCGCAAAAGCATGCTCGCCAGTCTTGATCAAAGCCTTAAGCGACTAGGCCTGGATTATGTGGATATTTATTATTCGCACCGTTTCGATGCGGAGACACCTCTGGAAGAAACGATGAGCGCTTTGGATCAGGCTGTCCGTCAGGGAAAAGCGCTGTATGTGGGCGTGTCTAATTATAATGCAGAGCAAACGGAGCAAGCGGCAGCTATTTTGAAAGGTCTGGGCACCCCATTCATCATTCATCAAGTGCATTATTCCATGTTCGAAAGACGCTTGGAGCAGGGGCTGCAGGATATTTTGCTAAGAGAAGGTGTGGGATCTATCGCCTATAGTCCTCTTGCGAGAGGGCTTCTGACGGATCGTTATTTGGAACACATTCCGGCAGATTCCCGTGCGGCAGGGGGCAGTGTGTTCTTAAGACCTGAAGATATTACGGAGGAGAAGATTGCTAAGTCTCGTCTTTTACATGCACTAGCTCAGGAACGAGGTCAGAGTCTTGCTCAGATGGCCCTAGTTTGGGTTCTTCGCAAGGGACATGTGACGTCTGCTCTCATTGGCGCAAGCAAACTCAGCCAATTAGATGATAATGTGGCGGCCTTGAAGCAGCCTGATTTCACGCAGGAAGAATTGGATCTAATCGATAGCATACTAAGTAAATAAGCTAAGAGCATCGGGTGGACGTGGCGTCCATTCGGTGCTTTTTTATACTTTATTGAAAGTATAAGAGTGAAGTTAGTCGATAAAATCGACTAACTCGCCTGCAGGCCACTATCCTCATTTTTAACGATCATAAAAAATCACAACCCAGTGGAAGTTATCCCATGTAACAGATCAGGTAATCCATGTACCATCAGAATATAAGGCTTGTAGAAGGAGGAAGAGGAATGAATAGGCAGATGAAGCAGGGGAAGGAAATCTTAGAGGCGCAGATTATGCAGCTGCCCGTTGTGGATACACATACCCACCTAGTGGGGGATCGACTCTGTGCTGGCGACTTCTGGGAGATTGCCCATTATTTCTGGTTGTTTCGTGAGCTGCAGGCTGCCGGTTACCCGGCGAATGCGATGGAGCTCCCTGAGGATGAGCGGATTACGGCCTTCTTGGAAGCTTATCATGGGTCAAGAAATACGATGATGAATATCGCGATGACGAACATGTTCAAACATTTATATGGCATCGTTATCGATGACGCGTCTTCGGTTAGAGAAGCTGACGCTGCCGTTAAACAAAGTGCTGGGCGGGCAACGTGGGCGCAAGAAGTAGCAGACCGATTGCATGTTAGCCGATTTGTCGTCAATATCCCCGAACATGCAGAATTTCAAGGGATGCGTGATAACGCCATTCTGATCCCGCGAATTGATGGTAAATTAGGCGGATGGACCAAAGAAATTCAGCTGTCTCCTACCCCTGCTGAAGCATTCGTTCAAGCGAGTGATCAGCTGGCGCAGCTCTTGGATAGCTATAAGGAAGCGGGCTACGTGGGCATCATGACCACATTGCCGAGCTATGAAACGAGCGCTAACCGCAAGGTTGAGATTGGGCCAGACAGCACCAAGGATGAGATATTAATGATGCTGCTGCACGAGTTAGGAGCCGCTGCTGAGCAAAGGGGACTTCTCATACAGCTCTTCCTCGGTGTGGAACGCTCCTGGTGTGGAACAGCCACGCCGGTCAATGACCCTACTCGTATCCTCAAGCTGTCTGCCTTGTTTGACACGTATGCGAACTGCACATTCGAGCTCGTAGTAGCTTCAGAGCTCAACAATTTGGATATTGTGCAAGCCGCCTGGAACTTTCCGAATGTACATGTAGGTGGACATTGGTGGTTTAACTTCCGGACGAGTACATATCGAGATAGTATGCAGTACCGTCTTGAGGCGCTTCCGGCCATCAAGAGCTCACTCATTGTCTCCGATGCCAGGTGTATAGAGTGGAGCTACGGCAAGATATGGCTTGTTAAAAAAATCGTGAGCGATTTCTTATGGGGACAAATCGAGTCAGGCTGGATCGATTACGATACGGCGATCTATGTGGCAGAGAATTGGCTGTACACTAGTGCAGCAAAGCGTTATGGAGTTTCCAAATCGTAAAAAAACACAAAGCGCTATAAGTTTCACCATGTCTACCTTGGAACAACCCTAGTAAGATGAAGAAGTCAAATTGATGCAGCATGCAAGAAGGGGAGGACACCATGGCCAGTAAAATACAGCCATCCGATCACACCATGTATACGTTTTCAACGCAGGGTCAGAAATGGGCATTTATGCGAAAACATTGGCCGATTTATGTGATCTCATTACCGGGAATTATTTATTTCTTACTTTTTAAATATATCCCCTTATTCGGTTCGGTCATCGCGTTTCAAAACTACAACATTTTCAAAGGAATAAAAGGCAGTAATTGGGTAGGTTTAGAGCATTTTCAACGGATGTTTGCGTACACCGACTTCCTGCAAATATTAAAAAATACGATAATAATCGGCATCTATGATATCTGTTTCGCGTTTCCGGTTCCAATCGTATTGGCACTTCTCATTAATGAAGTACGCATCATGGCTTACAAACGGATTGTACAGACGGTGGTTTATATGCCACATTTCCTATCCTGGGTCATCGTCGGTGGCGTTGTGGTTGGGGTATTATCCCCTTCTACGGGGATCGTCAATCATTTGCTTTCCTTGTTTGGTGTAGAGCCCATTTATTTTCTAGGGGAAAGTAGCTATATTCGGACCATTCTCATTAGTACGGGGATTTGGAAAGATAGCGGTTGGGGGACGATCATCTATTTAGCAGCGATTGCAGGCATTAATCCTGATCTCTATGAAGCCGCACAAATTGATGGAGCCAGTCGCATTCGTCAAGTGTTCTCCATCACGATACCTAGTATTTTACCAACGATCGTTATTTTATTTTTACTGCAAATTGGTAATTTTCTGGATTTCGGTTTCGAACGCGTCTTCGTATTTCTTAACCCGCTCAATAACGAGAATGGGGAGATTATCGATACGTTTGTGTACCGGGCAGGACTGGTTGATCGGCAATACAGCTACACGACGGCTATTGGGTTGTTCAAGTCGGTTGTGGGTCTTATGTTGATTATGATCAGTAATACGTTTAGTAAGAAAATGACCGGAGAAGGATTGTACTGATACGGAAGGAGACCGGAGGTGAATCGCTATGATTATGACAAGAAGCCATAAAATTTTTAATATATTCAACCTAGTATTGTTAGGTGCACTTGGACTTAGCATGGTGCTGCCCCTTATTCACATTATTGCGCAGTCTTTAAGTAATAATGCGGCCATAAATGCGGGTGAGGTTTCCCTGTGGCCTGTAGGTTTTACGCTGGGCAGCTATAAATTAATTTTGCAGGATCCGACGATATGGCTGGGGTTTCGGAATAGTGTCATTATAACGGTATTTGGAACATTCATTAATTTGTTCATGACGACAACACTTGCTTATCCATTATCGAGACCGGAGTATTTGTATCGTAAATCGGTTCTGCTGTTAGTACTGTTTACTTTGATTTTCAGCGCACCGTTAATTCCCAACTATTTATTGATCAAGCAATTAGGGATGCTGAATACCCTATGGGCATTAATGCTTCCTATGGCGATTAGCGCGTTTAACTTGTTCGTTATGCGTTCATTCTTCCTGAACTTGCCTTCAGAACTGTTGGATTCAGCACGAATGGACGGCTGCGGCGAGTTCCGTATACTTTGGAATATTGTCTTGCCGCTGTCTAAACCAGCAATGGCTACAATGGGTATTATGTATGCAGTAGGTCACTGGAACCGTTATGCGGAGGCCGTCTTCTATATCGATCATCGTCAATGGATTCCATTGCAAGTACGGTTAAGGGAAATTGTATTTACGGATCAAATGGGGCAATCGGACGTATCCTCTGAGCTCCTACAGCTTCTGTCACCGGAAGGAATTAAGATGGCGGTCATCGTGGTAGCTACGATTCCAATCCTGTGTGTATATCCGTTCCTGCAAAGGCACTTTATCCAAGGTATGATGGTGGGTTCGGTGAAATCTTAATCAGTAAAGTTAAAAAATGTGAAATCAGCCATCCCGTCAGCATATGTGGGGTGGTTTTTTATCACTTCATGGGCGTGAGCTCATATCGTAAATAAATCAACCTCAATCGTAAATTTTTCCATCTATGGAAATAAGAATGTGATTTACACTTAGTAAGGCAAGGGAAGGAAGGAGATGATTCTTACTTTTGTTATGGAAGCGATTGCATAACAAATGAGAACCCCTTGTTTCAAGTAGGTGTAACTGACACAGAGGAGGCTTTAGAATGTTCAGTAAGATGTTGAAGCAACAAGTACTTAAAAAGGCGGTAAGCGTATTGCTTTCATTAGCACTTGCTCTTACGTTATTCAACATGAATCCAGTAGCAACGGTTCATGCAGCGCCGGAAGACAACTTGGGCATTTTGGACATACACGTGAATAAGCCAGTCAATGCAGTCGTTGATCTTCACAATGCAACAATTGACGTATCCTTGCCTTACGGTACTATCTATCAAATGCTGAATGTAACAACCAACGGAGCAAACGCATTGCTCTACAGAAATGACGAAACGACGGGGATCTCTTTTGCAACCAGTGGATTGAACAAAGGTGATGCAAAATTGGACCAATTCTCACCAAGTGGAACGACAACTTATTATTTGGTCGTAACCGATATTCAGAATAGCAATAATAGCAGAAAATATACGATCACGGTTACGGTAAATTCAGTAGTACCCCCTTTAGCTGGTAATATGGGGCCCAATGATACATACTCGCCACTGAATATTCAAGCAGGTGAATCTGCCTGGGATGTGATCGGCGCTTCCAAAATAGGCAATGGCAGTGGAACGGGCTCTATCGAGGGTCCTGGCGTCCCTTCCTCCTACAGTGGAAAACCATGGGCGGAGTCGGTATATGACCGTTCAGGAGATTACCCCGTGGCTTCGACTGTGAATGACACATGGTTAGGAGACAATATGTATTTGCAGACGATTGGGCGCAATGATGTGAATGCGCTTACCAAATATGGTATTGCAGGCGTACCCGGTACATCCAAGCTCAACTCGGATATTCTGCGGTTTCATGAATTTAAGCCTTTTGTTACGCCGGCAGGTGTAAGTCGGGATGACGGTGATCGTGGAGCCGTGGACAGCGACAGGCAGCGCTTGGAGATTAAGAGCAATACCAGTGCAGCTAACATAAATGCCAATAGTGTAGGCGGCGACATTATGACGCACCACTGGAGACTCATGCTTCCTTCGGAAACATTAAGATTCCAACAAGATGTTGGTGAGAAAAAAGCTGGCGATTTTATTAATCCTCATCGTTTTTTTCACATCTTTCAATTAAAAGAAATCGCAGGCAACGCAGCTGGTCAGCCAGTAACGACATTGACTTTGGTATCCAGCGAAGGCAAAGGTCAGCTTGAATTTAGGAACAATCCGGATGGCAGTGCTGCAGATCGCATTAAGCCCTTATTCACAATTCCATTCGAGCAGATTGCGGATCGCTGGCTTGATTTTGAAGTTACTATTTTAACGGCGGATAAAGGTTATTTATATGGGAAGCTTGTCGATCTGGAGTCAGGTGACAAGTTGTTCGAAGGCGGGATGACAGCGGAAACGTATCGAAGACCTGAAGTGACCAACCCGTCTACGGGCCGATTAGAAAGAGGTGATCTGCCAGTTGAAGCGGGTCAACAAAACCGTTCCAAATGGGGGCTATACCGGGGGATGTATAACGGCGAGGCCGATGCAGCCTATGCAGATGAATGGCAATCGGCAACGATGTATCTGTCAGATGTACATTTAATTAAAAGGGATAAAAACAGCTATATTTTCCCTAATGGCTGGAACCCCCGTGCACAATCGAAAGATGCGGTTGCATGGGCAAGACCAGCAGCAGTGTCAGCTGCCCAGGGCACGGCATTCGGTAGTTTAACTTTACCTTCACAGCTTGATGTAACGCTAAGTACGGGTGCAATTGAGCCTGTGAACGTAACATGGAGCTCCAATGGCTACCATCCGGATCAAACTGGAATTCAAAAGATTTATGGGGAATTCAACAGCCCTGGCATCACGAACTCTGCCCACATTCAGCCTTATATAGAAGTTAATCTTTCCAGTTATAAGAACTGGGCGGTAACGCCGGGGGCTGTAATTAAAGTCGTGTCTAGCAGCGGCAACAGCAAAGGCAGTTTTATTGATGATAATGCGACAACTGCTTGGCAGGCGAACAGCTCGTTAACGAAAACGGACGGTTACCAGTATTGGGCAGCTGTAAAGCTGGAGCATAAAATAGATGTGAGTAAAATTCAAATTGAATGGACGAGTAACAGTAAGTTTTTGAAAAACTATCAGGTTTACTATGCGAATGATGCAGCAGCTTATGATGAGCTAAAAGAGGGCAATGCCCTTTCGGCTACTTCAGATGCAACGCGTAAACCGCTTGAGACCGCAAATGGTTCCCTCTGGCAGCCAATCCCTGATGTAGGGAAAACGACAGCATTAGAAAATAACGAAAAGGCTAGTCATACATTGGCTGTACCCGTTGCAGCCCAGTATATATTGCTTGTATCCGATGTCACGCTCGATAATAGTGCTGGCGGAATTAAAGCGAATGTATTCAATGTATATGGAGTACCTTCGGTAACGGAAGTTCCAGTTATTCCTGCAAACTCTGTGAACTTGTTAGATCCATCACGCTTTACACCGCAAGCTGGCGTCAATCTCAAAGTAAGCTCGGAAGCTGTCGATCATCCGGGGATAGATGCTTTGCGTTCGGGAGGCAGCGGCTATTGGCAAAATGCCAATTCAACTGTCTATAAGGGGGACTATTCACCCTCCTCACTAGCCTTAACCCTTGATCTAGGCGCTCCTAAAGTCATTGATAAACTGTATCTTGAGATTCCCAACACCATAGCGAATATCCAAAGTAATGCAACCAGATTTGAGGTGTATTACACAAATAATCCTGCATCATGGGCGAGTGCGCCTACGGCTGCTGATGGTGAGCAACAGTATGATTGGCAAGCTAATGGCTGGACATTAGCGGGGGGCACGGAGACCGAAGGTTTGTGGTCCTATGTGACGTACAATGGTCAACAATGGGGCTATGATACGAAGACGTTCTTATACCCGTTTACTGCTCGTTATGTCATGGTTAACACGGTATTAGTTGGCCCTAGCGATCGGCGGGCAAATGAGGCTAATTCCATGATGGGGTTATCTGGTTTGACGATATACGGCAAAGACGTCGTAACGAATGCAACTGCTTTAGTACCGGCAAAAGATACTTACAGTACATGGGATCAAGTTGCACCGATATCTACCACGATGAACCTTGGAGGGAAAGTGCTGACGAGCATTACCAAGGGTGATTATACGCTTCTTCTAAATACAGATTACACGCTATCTGGTAATACAGTTACGTTGACACCTTCGTACCTTGCTAAATTACCTTTGGGTACGAATGAATGGTGGTTCCATTTCAACAGCGGTGCTCCTTCGCTATTTACAGTGGATGTCATGGATCGAGGATATGGTGTAAATGACAAGACGATCAAGATGAACGCAATCGAAGGTGTATCTCCTTATAATGTGTTTGGTGGAGCCATGGGTACCGACGAACCTGTAGAAGGTATCACGAAAAGAATAAGAGATGGCTACCATGAATTTTATGGAAATCAACCACAAGCAATGGCTGCCGACGATCATATTAAGAGCGTGTGGGATAGCACCTTACAAAAGAATATATTCAAAATTACAGCCAACGGCAGAGGTCTGAATAACGAATTCCTGGATAAGGTCCGCGATGGTGAGTATGGGCACAAGGGTGTTTTCGACAAAACCTTAGGTTATGTTGTGGACGGTGCGGCATTTACGGACAGACAACGTATTGAAATTCGCCCCAGCGAAGATTCCAATCGCGATTTTGTAGCGTACGAAGGTGATGTGGTTTCCTATTCGTGGCTGTGGAACATTCCAGATGGCATCCAATGGAATCAGTCAAACTTCAGGCATATCTTCCAGTTGAAGGCTACGAATCGCCAATTAGCAGATACATTACAGGGCGGCAACAGCGGTGGTGAAAACGGCGCTTATATTCTTGCGATGTCCATTTCCGGTACGACGAACAGGAATCTAGTTGTCAATCATAACCGTTATGACGGCGATAAGAACCTGATGACAATTCCATTAAAAGAAATCGATGGACACTGGATAAAAGTTGAACTGGGCGCTCTCATCTCGGATAGCGGCTGGATCACAATTAAAATTACGGATCAAGTCACGGGCAAGGTATACACCTTTGACAGCCCTGATGTGTATCAAGTATTCGGGAATCAAGGTACAGGCGACGGCGTTAAAGACTTATGGCGTAGACCAGAACGTGCTGGCGGCTTTGAGACGGAGTATCCGGCTGCTTTTGATCAATATTTGCGACCAAAGTGGGGGATTTACCGCAGCTCTGCTAACGGGACCAACTCTGCCTATGACGCTGAGCTCGGGCTATCCGACATTACCATAAGCAAAGTGTCATCTGGGGTGTCATCTGTCAACCTTGCGTTGAATAAGAAGGCGTACAATGTTGGGCCGACAGTTGGCGCTAACCCGATTCAGATGCAATCTGCTGCGGCAAATGGGTATGGAAATGCGAATAAATTGACCAATGGTGTCTTGCAGGATCCGACCAAATGGACGGTAACGAACGTTACCAATTTGGATCAAATCGGTAATTATTCTTGGCTGGGTACTGACGGAGAGCGCAAAGGCAGCTTCGTCATCGACCTTGGCCAGGCTATGGATTTTAGCCAAATTAGATTGTTTGCCAAATCCACGAGGTTAAAAGGTGCAACGGTGTCTGTATCTACTGATATTGGAGATCATTCATCGGCGGCTGACTTTAACAACATGGTCTTTCAACAAGTGGAGAAACAGACAGCCTTAGGGTATACGTATGAGACTGGCAATAAGGATAGCGGTGCGGACTCCGCAGATAGCTCGTACCCCATTAACCTAGGTAAGACTTACCATGCCAGATATATCAAAGTAACGGTAGAGAACGCTTCTGGTGGAAATGCAGGCACAGATCTTACTGGACCTCCACGTCTGACACAAGTACAAGTGTTTAATGCACCGCTTCCTCCGCAGCATTTGATCCTTGAAGCAAGCCAATCAGGTAACCTGCTGAAATGGGACGCAAATGTTTTAAGTGAGGGATACACGGTGTACAATGAGACAACGGTACTTGCTAATCTCCCAGCAGATCTAACGAGCTATATGTTACCGAGTGGGATGACTGATCTTTCCAAAGTGACCGTAAGGTCAAAAGGGACAGACCCGTATTCACGTAAGTTTATGATTTCAGCCCCAACTTCTCTTAATATGTCAACTGACATTATCGGAATTGCACCGCTTAGTATCACAACTAATGTGGGCGTAGCACCTGTGTTACCGACAGTAGTCACAGCGGTTTACAGTGACAATTCAACAGGACAGCGCGCAGTAATCTGGGATCCTATTCTCGCTTCCCAATATGCGGCTGTAGGGAGCTTTAGCGTGCAAGGGACCGTTACTGGCGTAACTTATAAGGCTTTAGCTACTATTACAGTTAAAGCTGGGGATATCCCATTACCTGTTATCGTTAGTTACTCACCAGTCACAATCACAACAACAGCTGGAACAGCTCCTGTACTGCCAACGGTAGTTACAGCGGTTTACAGCGATAATTCGACTAGACAGCTAGGTGTCGTTTGGAACAACATGGAAGCTACGCAGTACGCTTCGGCAGGTAACTTTAAAGTGCAGGGAACCGTTGAGGGGGCGTCCTTGAAGGCAGAAGCAACGATCACAGTTACAGCGCGTACGACAGATCAAGGATCAAATCCTGGATCAGGATCAGGTACTGGGTCAAGTACTGGTTCTAGTTCAGGAACAACCGGTATCATTGATTTGGATAAAGATGCTAAAGTAACCAAAGAAACAACGGCGGATGGAAAGTCGGTCACCAAAGTCACCTTAGATGCGAATAAGTTGGAGAAAGCCTTAGCAATTCCCGTTGTCGTGATCGAAGTGAAGGACAGTGCATCCATTGTAAATGTGGAATTGCCTGCCCAGTCGATCCTGAACGCAATGAACAAACAAACTGGTGCGGTGATTCAGATTAAAGCGAATGGTGCCGTATATGAGTTACCAGTACAATTGTTTAAAGATATAGCTAAGGATTCTATAATAAACGTTGTCATTTCAAAAGTGACCGGTAAAGCCGGAGACGATGTCAATGCAGCGGTCAATAAACTGAACGCAAAGCAAGTAGTTGCGAACCCTATTGATTTTACAATCACGGTTAATGGGAAAGAATGGAATGATTTTGGCGGCGTATATGTGAACCGCACCCTCAGCCTTGGCACATGGATAGGTGACCCTGGCAAGGTAACGGCGGTGTGGATCGATGCGAACAATGGGATCCATTTCGTACCAGCCTTGATTACGACGAAGAATGGATCATCTGAAGCTGCGATTCGCTCGCCGCACTACAGCATATACACGGTCATCCAGTCCAATCAAACCTTTGCAGATTTAGCTGGGCATTGGGCCAAAGCGGATGTTGAGCTGCTGGCGAATAAATGGATTGTTAACGGAATAACGGATAAGCAGTTTGCACCAGAGGCGCAAGTCACGCGTGCTGAGTTTGCGGCTATGCTCGTTCGTTCGCTTGGATTAGCTGAGAAAAAATCGAATGCCTTCCGTGATGTACAGCCGGGAGACTGGTTTGATGGGGCTGTTAGCACGGCGCATCAAGCTGGGTTGATTGACGGCTATGAGGATGGTACCTTTAAACCTAACGCAAACATCACTCGTGAACAAATGGTAGCGATGATGATGCGTGCGATGAAAGTTGGCGGCAAGGAAATTCAAGCAGGCAACTCTCTCATAGATCGCTTCGCGGATCGTTCAACGATCGGCGACTGGTCGAAAACAGCAGTCGCACAGGCACTGACAGCTGGTCTTATTCAAGGCATGACGAACAATGTTTTCGCGCCTACGGAACCTGCAACACGTGCACAAGCGGCTACCATGCTGAAGCGAATGCTGCAATCCTTACAATTTATAAACTGATTACTATCCAGACCGCCATGCTGTTTGGCGGTCTTTCTTCGGCTTATTTTGGGGAAACTAAGCTCAAGCTATCATTTAACTGGATTTACTCCATCTATTCACGAAAATACAGCGGATTTGAGAAAATTACCTGTAGTATATCCATCTAATCACGAAGCGGGGAGAGCTTGTCTTTCGTTCTTGTCTTTCGCTTGATTAACATGTTGAGCTCGAAATACCTGTCTTTCTTCAATCGTATAAAATCACATAGCGTCTTAAATTTATACATTCAGTAATCAGAGAGTAATCGTTATGATAATCACAGATCGATGCAATCGCTTTCAGTAGAATAAGGAAAGAAGGGGTTTTCAATGAAAAAAATGATCAGTCTTAGTCTTGCCGTTATGATGACGGCTACTGCATTGACGGCATGTTCTTCAGATGGGAAAGTAGCTGGGGATGCTTCCCCTCAGCCATCAGCGAATGCGAAGCCAGCGCCGGTTAAGTTCTCACTTCTTTTTCCAACGACAGTGAGTACGGGCTACCACACCAAAGTACCTGACTTAAACAAGGATAAGTGGGTTTTGAAGCTTGAAGAATTAACTAATACTGACTTGGACGTCAGGGTTGTAGAGGATGCCAAATTCGGAGTTATGTTCGCAAGTAACGATATTCCTGATGTTGTCGGCAGTATCGGTGGTCCAGGCAGTAAGTCGATGTCGGGTTCGGTTGAGAACGGTGTGTTTATGCCGCTGGACGATCTGTTGAAACAGTATGGTCCTAATTTAATGAAAAATGTCCCGAAAGCAGCTTGGGAGAGTGTGTCGTACAATGGCAAGATTTATGGTATCCCTGAATTTTTGAGCAATCCTTCCCGTCGTGCCACGTACATTCGTACAGATTTGCTAGCGAAAACGGGACTTCAAGCTCCCAAAACGGTTGAGGAGTTTCTGAATGTTCTACGTGAGTTCAAGAAGTTAGGCGTTGAGAGTCCGTATCAAATGAGGGAAAACTTCAAGTATGCTGACGTCCTTCTGGGAGCTTACGATGTACTGCCTTATAAGGATCAATTTGAACTCGTGGACGGTCAAGTGGTTCCGAAGTTCTTCGATTCCGAGAATGTACAGAAAGCACTGACGGCCTATAAAACGATGTATGAGGAAGGTTTGATTCCGAAGGAATTCGCTACCATTTCGGCTACGGATTACAACAAAAGCCTAGATGCGGGGAAAGCAGGGATCTGGTCGCAGAATGCTTCCGGATTACCAGGATCAAAAACCAAGCTGAGAGCACTTAATCCAGACTTTAAAGCGGATATCATTCCTTCTCCGAAGGGGCCAGAGGGCAAAGGTGGTTACTTCCTTTATTCACCAGTCGTGCGGACGTTCTATATTAATAAAAACGTGAAGCAAGATACGGCTGCTGGTATTATCAAAATGTTCGATTGGATGATGACGTCCAAGGATGCAGAAACATTCTTCACCTTTGGGATTGAAGGCGATACGTATACCAAGGACAGCAGCGGTGCGATTAATTATAAATTCCCAGTAACCAAAGAAGAAATTGATGAAGAAGGGTTCCGCAGCGGAACGCTTTGGGCGGTACATGACTCTACCTACAACAAACCAAGAATGCAGTTAAACGATGATGGAAAAACGACGTTGAAAGCATTCGACGAAGTCCTTTCGAAAGAAGGCTTACCTGGTATCGGATTTTATCCGGATTTGAGCAGCTTTGCTAAATTTCCGGATCTTGCAGCTCCTCAACCAGACGTAGGTCCGAAAATCATCGTCGATCACATGATCAAAATGATTTATGGCAAAGAACCGATCTCCGATTGGCCGAAAGTCATTGAAGAGTACAAATCCAAAGGCGGCACCGAAATTATTAAAGAAGCGACGGATCGTTGGAACAAGAAGCAAGGCGCGATTATGATTGACACGAAATAAAGTTAACTAAAGCAGCATCCCTCTAGCGTAGCGTTTTGTGCAGAGGGGTGCTTTTTTATGTGGAAATCGTAAAAAAACACATGCTGCCGTAAGTTTAGACGTTTTGCTTAGGTGGATAATTACCTATAATGAAGGCAATAAAATTTCATGAAATCTTAAGGGGGTATTTTACATATGAAAGCGATATTGGTTGGTTTGGGTTCAGCCGGGTTCAGTTGGTATAAACGTTTAAGAGATCAGGGCCTATTAGCAGCTGTTGTTGAAGTTGATATATCAATGAAAGAGAAGATGCAGGGTGATCAGTTTCCCTTTTACACGTCATTAGAAGAGGCGTTGCAGAACGAACAAGCTGATTTTCTAGTCAATGTGACTTCGCCAATGATGCACACAGTGGTGAACCATGCGGCATTTGACCGTAAGTTGGCCGTTTTGTGCGAGAAACCGATTTCCTTTGACTATGAGGAATCTCTTGAGATCGTAGCTCGAGCAGCTAGGGAAAACATCCCATTTATGATCGCAGAAAATTACCGCAGAATGCCTTATGTTCGGAAAATGAAACAGCTTTTGGACGAAGGTGCAATCGGCAGCATTTCGTCTATGGATATTCAGTTCTACAGATACCATCATGTAGCGCGGAGATATACGGTTAGTATTCTGGATGACATCGGCGTGCATCACTTAGATATGATTCGCTATTTCACGGGCAGAGAGGGGAAATCAGTTCAATCGAAGCTGTACAATCCAATCGGCGCCTGGAAAGAGGAGGGTGCACTGATTAATGCTTATGCCTTTTTTGAAATGGAAGGGGGCATTACAGCGGCCTATCAAGCCTCCATTTCTGCTAGAGGGACGGAGACGCCATGGAGCGGCAATTGGCGAATCGAGGGAACAGAAGGCGCTATGGAAGTGGTCGATAAAGAGATTCGCCTAATTCGAGATGGCAAAGTTGAAGTCGTTGATGATCTAACTGGTGTAGATGAAAAAGATACATTAGCTGAATTTTTGGCAGCACTCCGTGAAGGGCGCGAAGCTGAAACTAGCGGCAGGGATTATTTGAAAACCCAAGCACTTGTTCATTACACGAAGCTGGCCAATGCGTCAGGAAGCACTATGTCGATTAAGGTTCCAACTTTATAGAGGAATGGGGATATAAGCATGAAGACAACGAATTGGCAACAAACGGCACCAGGCGTATGGAAGTTTACAATTGGAGATCCGCAGGACATGACACCTCTCTCTTTGATGGGCAATTTACCGAAAACGGATGAGATGAAGAAGTTGCCGCAAGTGGAGCCTCCTTTTGAAAGAGATAGCATTGAGATTGAAGATCTAGGCGACTATCGTATGGTATCTATCCCCCTAAATCGTACAGAGAAGCTCTATGGGACAGGTCTGCAGTTATTACGAATGAATCAACGTGGAAGAAACCGTTACTTGCGGGTAAACAGCGATCCCAAGCAGGATACAGGGGAGACGCATGCTCCGGTACCTTTTTATATAAGCGATCTTGGGTATGGTGTGTTAGTGGATACTTCACGTATTGTTACGATGTACTGCGGATCAACCATGAGACAAGCGGAAACACTGAACGAGGATATTCGTGATCGTAACACCGATAAGGGATGGAAAGCGACGATGGTGGCCTCGCGCGTGGAGATCAAGATTCCTCTGGTGGGGGCAGACGTTTATTTATTTGGCGGACCTACCCTCTCGGATGTGGTGGCTAGATATAATTTGTTTTGCGGGGGAGGCACATTGCCTCCGAAGTGGGGACTTGGCTTCTGGCATCGTGTTCCGACGCTGTATACGGACGGGCAAGTGCTCGAAGAAGCTGAGCAGTTCCGTCAGCATGATATGCCCTGTGATGTGATCGGTCTCGAGCCTGGTTGGCACAGCCAAAGCTACCCAGTTAGTTATGAATGGGAGAAGAATCGATTCCCTGAACCTGAACAGTTTGTGAAAGCACTGGATCAAAAAGGCTTTCGGGTGAACCTATGGGAACATCCTTTTGTAGCACCGGAGAGTACATTGTACGATCAATTGAAGCCACTATCGGGGAGTCATTCCGTATGGGGAGGACTTGCTCCTGATTATTCCTTGCCAGAAGCTGTGGAACTTTATACCAAGCAGCATGAGGAGCAGCATGTCAATATCGGGGTAGCGGGATACAAGCTGGATGAATGTGACGGCAGTGATTTGACGAACAACTCGTGGATGTTTCCTGGACATGCTCAGTTTCCGTCCGGACTAGACGGCGAACAGATGAGACAAATGTATGGGTTAATGTTTCAAAAGATGACGGCAGAACTATTCCGCAGCCAAAATCGGCGAACCTACGGCCTTGTTAGAGCTTCGAATACAGGGGCATCCTCCATGCCTTATGTGTTATATTCGGATCTTTATGATCATAAGCAATTCATTCGGGGGATATGCAGCGCCTCGTTCAGCGGACTGCTGTGGACGCCGGAAGTGCGAAGAGCTAGGAATGCCGAAGATTGGGTCAGACGGATGCAAACGGTTATTTTCTCGCCACTCGCGATGCTTAATGCATGGGGAGATGGAACGAAACCGTGGTCTTTCCCTGAGGTGGAGGACACCGTTCGTCATTATATTAAGCTGCGAATGAGACTGCTGCCTTATTTATATACGGCGTTTGCAGCTTACCGAGAAAAGGGAATTCCTCCTTTCCGTGCCATGCCATTCGTGATGACGCCATCCGAAATCGTTGCAGCCGAGGTTCTTCAAGCTGAAGCAGCTGAGCAAACCTTAAATACGACAGACGGCGCTTACGGCAAGAAAAAGGTGAGAGAATGGGATGACCAATATATGGTTGGCGATGCCTTGCTCGTAGCTCCTCTTGTCGAGGGAGAGTATGAGAGAGAAGTCTTGCTCCCATCGGGAGTCTGGTATGGATTAGAAAATGGTGAACGATACACGGGTGGCTGTATCATTCGGATTGATTGTGATTTGGAACATATTCCAGTATTTGTTAAAAATGGATCTGTAATTCCGATGATTCCTGCTCTGTCGCATGTCCCACGACTGGGTACACAAGTCCCGCTTGAGATCATTCATTTCGGTGATGAAGCGGGTGAAGGCCATGTGTACGACGATGACGGGGAAACCTTTGACTACGAGGCAGGTGTATGCGGCGTCTGGAAAGCAACCGTTACCAAACAGACGGATGGCTCTTACAAGGGGCAGCTTACTGGACCGACGGATATGCCACAAGCTTACAATACTGTCACGTGGCGCTTGGCACAAACGCGCTTGTAATTCCTTCCGTTGAAGAACCTATTAGGGTGAGTTATCATAATTGAATATTGATTTTGAAACATGGGAAGGGGGCCAGGACATGCATGTATTGATTGTAGATGATGAGCCGGTCATACGCAGAGGGATTGTTAAGATGGCGGAAATGTACCAACCAGCTTTCTCACGCATTCAGACAGCCGAGAATGGCGTGGATGCTTTGGAACAAATTCGTGCCTGCGAGCCTGATCTTGTGCTGATAGACGTTCGTATGCCGAAAATGGACGGATTAGAGCTCTGCCGAATCATTCATGAGGAATTCCCGCAAATCAAAACAGTTGTGATATCTGGTTACAGTGATTTTGAATATGCTCAAAAAAGTGTCAATTATGGTGTTCGTCATTATATGTTGAAACCAGTCACGACATCGGATGTACATGACATGCTGAATCAGTTAATCAAGGAGCCTTCTCGCGGCTACATGCCGCCTTCCCGTTATATTGAGTGGATTGATCAGATGGAGCAGCAAATATGGGCTTTGCAGATGGAGGAGTTAGGCAGCCTCATCGACCGTTGGCGCGACTATTGTCTCTCTGTGCATCTCTCGTTGGCTGGACTTAAAGAGTTACTGGATGATTGCCATTCCTTGTTGGTCAAGCGCTTTCAAGCACGCAACTACTCACCTTCAATCACGCAAGCTTATATGCAGGCTGATAGTGTGAGGGATGCCTTAGATATGTTTAATAAAGGATTAATTCAAATGGCCAAGGGACTGCAAGCTGTACGAAGCGGAAGCTTTAAAGATCCGATGGAAGAGGCCAAAAGTTATATTGACAGCCGACTATCGGAAGACATTTCGTTGGATCAAGTTGCGGCCATGGTCGGATTGACACCGACTTATTTCAGTTCGCTTTTTAAAAAAGTAACACAAGAGACCTTCGTGCAATACCGGATTAACAAAAGAATGATGAAGGCGAAGGAAATGTTGGCTATTCCGTATGTTCGCATTGTGGATGTGGCCGCTGATGTAGGGTACGACGATTATCCGCATTTTACAAAAACCTTCAAAAAGATCGTGGGCGTATCCCCTTCTGAATATCGTGCAGGACTGGGTATCAAATGAAAATTAGAGGGCTAACGAAGAAGATTTTCGTTTATTTCTTGATTGTTATCATTCTTTCACTAAGCAGTGTCGGCATCTTCTCCTACATGACTTCTTCCGGTGAATTAACGGAAATGGTGGAGAATCAGATGAATCAAATCGTCGGAAATGCCGTTCATCATACGGATCTGTATTTGAAGGACTATGAGCGCTCGATTGTATCACTTTTGACGAACAGACAGATTATGGAGTTTATAGATTTGAAGGTTGATCGGGAGGAATACGACTATTATATGTATCGGAAAACGATTCTCGAAACGAGTGTCGAACCGTTATTTATTCGTAATCCGAAGTTGGCATCCGTCTATGTGATCAGCGATAAACTGAATGCGGTCTATTACTATAACGGTGTGAGTGAGCAATCCTTCAATGCAGAAGATAAACGGAAGCAGCGACAATATTTGCTCGCCAATACAGCGGCAGATGGCAAATTGAGTATTTTGAACCATACGATTATTGAAGGTCAAGAGAATCAAATGCTTACGCTTGTTCGCCGGTTTCGAGGTTTTACCTCGGCTGAATTGAGTGGCATACTCGCAATTGAGATGCGATCAGCGGATCTGTCTGCCCTATGGAAAGGGATAGATTTAGGCAAATACGGCTACCTGTTCATCATTGATAATAAGGGACGATATGTCTATCACCCAGATGGGAAGAAAGTCGGATTGGAAGTGCCAAACGAGTTTGTAAAGAAACTAGAAAAGGCAGGGAAATCCTCTTTCATCGATACGAGTGAGGGTGACGAGCGCATGTATGTGAGCCGAAAGTCCGATTATTCGGATTGGCAGCTTGTCGTCTCTATGCCGCTAAGTGAGCTGCGTAAACCTTTAACTAACATTCGTTCGACAACACTAATCGTCGGGTTATTTACGTTGATTCTGGCGATTTTATTAGCCTATCGATTCGGCAAGTCGATTGCCAAGCCGATTCAAGTGTTAAAAAACGGGATGAGAGAAACGGAGAAAGGGAATTGGGCAACGATTCCGTTACCCCCTCACAAGGATGAGATTGTTGAGCTCATGGTGCGCTACAATCTGATGGTTAAGCGGCTATCTGAAGCTGTGGATCGTGTGGTTCAGGTTGAAATCAGCAACTCTGAGATTCGTATGGAGCGTCAGCAAGCGGAGTTTCAATCCTTGCAGCTGCAAATCAATCCTCATTTTATGTACAACACACTCGAGACCATTGTTTGCTATGCCACGATTCAAGAATCAGAAGAGATATCTGAAATTGTGAAGGCGTTGGCTTACATGCTGCGATATTCGGTTCAAACCAATCTTGAGGAAATTACCGTTGCTAACGAATTGAAGCACGTTTTGTATTATATTGTTGTTTTGAAGCACAGAATTGGCCGTGAATTCGAGATTGATGTGGCTATAAAGCCGGAGTACTTGCTTCATGTCATGGTTCGATTAACCCTCCAACCGTTAGTGGAGAATGTGTTCCAGCATGCGTTCCCAGACGGGTTGGAAGATTATCATTTCGTTCGTATTGACGGAGGTGTTGTTGATGGCATCTTCTGGATCAGCGTTGAGGATAATGGTTCGGGGATGACGGAGGCGAAGTTAACGCAACTTCAAGAGAAATTGAGTGCTAACCGGCTAGCGGATGCCGAAACAGATGAAGCGGGTAAAAAGGGTGGCATTGGTGTGTTGAACGTCCATCGCCGTATTCAAATGGTTTATGGGGAGAGCTATGGCCTGAGGATTGAAAGTGTGCCTGAGCAAGGTACGAAGATGATTATGGTAATGCCAGCATCCCCTAAGCAGGGTGCTAAGCCAATTGGTAAATAGGGGGCATATTCTTGAACAATCGTGAGAAACTGTGGTATCTGCAACCCGCACAATTGTGGGTGGAGGCGCTTCCGATCGGGAACGGTCGGTTAGGTGGGATGGTTTTCGGCCATGTACAGGAGGAACGAATTCAGCTCAATGAAGATTCCATCTGGTACGGAGGACCTAAGGATGGACTGAATCCTGATGGGTCCCGTTATTTGGAACAAATTCGGGAGCTGCTTTTTGCTGGGAAGGTGGAAGAGGCCACGCGATTAACGCGTATGGCTCTTTTTTCCACGCCTAAATATTATAATCCCTATCAGCCATTGGGAGATCTGAGGATTTATTTTCATGGTCAAAAGGGGGAGGTTGAAGGATATCGGCGCGAGTTGGATATCAAGAATGCCATAGCTCGGACAAGCTATCGGATAGACGGCGTCACCTATCATCGTACGATGTATGCCAGCTATCCCGATCAAGTGATCGTCATGAGACTTACCTGTGATCAGCCTGGACAGCTGAATTTCTCGGCGAATCTCAACCGCAGACCATACGAGGGAGAATCGGGGAAGCTATCGGCAAACAGCATCTGGATGAGCGGCGATTGCGGGAAGCACGGTGTCGACTATGCCTGTGTGTTGAAGGCAAAAGCTGAGGATGGTTCTGTCTCGGTCGTTGGCGATTTCCTCTCTGTGGAAGGGGCTAGCTCCGTGACGCTGCTGCTTGCCGCAGCCAGTACGTTTCGAGAGCCGGATCCATTAGCTGCATGCCAAGAGCATATCGCGGCAGCAGAGCAGGTTAGTACGGAAGAGCTAGAGAGCCGGCATATCCACGATTATCAAGCGTTGTACAATCGGATCAGTCTGCAACTGACGGAACATGATCCGTTAGATGACGTTGCAACCGATCAGCGATTAAAGCTGCTGCAGGAGTCACATTCGCATGTGGACATTGGATTGACGGAGCTTTACTTCCACTACGGCCGGTATTTGCTGATCGCGAGCTCCCGACCTGGGTGTTTGCCAGCTAATCTTCAGGGGATTTGGAATGATAGCTTTACACCGCCTTGGGAGTCTAAATACACGATTAATATCAATACGCAAATGAATTATTGGCCAGCGGAGGTATGCGGGTTATCTGAGTGTCATGAGCCTTTATTTGATCATATTGAACGCATGCAAGTTAGTGGTCGGCAAACCGCAAGGGAGCTATATGGCTGTTCCGGCTTTGTCGCACATCACAACACGAATATTTGGGGAGAAACACGACCAGAGGGCTTGTTTCCGACTTGTGTGATTTGGCCAATGGGAGCGGCATGGCTGAGCTTACATCTGTGGGAGCAATTTCTGTTTACGGCAGATCAGGCGTTTTTACGGATGAGAGCCTATCCCATCTTGAAGGAAGCCGCGGCATTTTTCGTTGATTATTTGGTGGAATCTCCGAATGGGCAGCTTGTAACTGGTCCCTCTGTTTCGCCAGAAAACCTATATGTATTGGCCGATGGAACTAGAGGGGCATTGACGATGGGACCGGCTATGGATTCGCAGATCATCTATGCGTTGTTCACTGCATGTATTCAGAGCTGCGATCATCTGCAGGTGGATGGTGAGCTGCGAGATCAGCTTACAGCGCTGTTAGAACGTCTGCCTAAGCCTCAAATCGGCAAACATGGTCAGATCATGGAATGGCTGGAGGATTATGCGGAGGTGGATCCAGGGCATCGTCATATTTCACAGTTGTTTGCCCTTCATCCCGGAACGCAAATCAGCCCTCATCGCACACCGGAATTAGCTGAGGCTGCAGCAGCAACCCTTCAGCGCAGATTGGAAAACGGAGGCGGTCATACGGGCTGGAGCAGCGCGTGGATCGTCAATATGTATGCGAGACTTGAAGATGGTGAGCAGTCGTACACCCACTTGAGTCATATGCTGCGCAAGTCAACGTATCCCAACCTGTTTGATGCGCATCCTCCTTTTCAGATAGACGGTAATTTCGGAGCGACAGCGGGTGTTGTTGAGATGTTGCTGCAGACACATGCAGGTGAGCTGAGTTTGCTCCCTGCCCTGCCTTCTGCGTGGCGACAAGGGGCTGTGAGCGGCCTGAGAGGACGCAATGGCTATGTAATTGACCTTAAGTGGAACGATGGTCAATTATCGCAAGCAGTTATTCGTGCAGCCTTATCTGGCCAGTGTAGAGTTCGCACACGTGAAGCTGTTCTTGTGTTCTGTGGCGGGAAAGAAATGCTAGTCAACAGGGATCAAACGGTTATTGAATTTGGAGTTGAAGCCGGCTGCAAGTATGAAATTTTCAGAAAATAGGGAACATCGACTCTGATTCCTAGTCATTTCCATTTTCATAAATCGTTAGAGAGAAATACGTGACAATTTAAAATTTCGGGCAAGTTCTCCTTCTTGGGTGCATAGGATTGTAGTACACAATTCACCATCACGAGCTGACCTATTGCTATTAAAGGCAGCAGTGAAAGGAGGTACCCATGGACATATTCAAAAGAATTTCAGAGCATCGTACGGAGAAGGATTCATTGAGCTGGACCGGTACGTTCGCGGAGTACATAGAATTGCTTCGCAGTAATCCTGGACTCGCGAGAACTGCGCATTCAAGGGTCTATGATATGATTGCTTCCCAAGGGATCAACGATCAGAGTGGCCACAAATCTTACAAGTTTTTCAACCAAGAGATTTTTGGTCTAGATCGTGCCGTTGAGAAGCTGGTGGAAGAATATTTCCACTCCGCTGCCCGTCGATTGGATGTTCGTAAACGTATTTTGTTGCTAATGGGTCCTGTAAGCGGTGGGAAATCCACAATTGTGACCATGCTAAAACGCGGATTAGAGCAATTTGCGAAAACTGATCTAGGGGCCGTCTATGCGATCAAAGGGTGTCCGATGCACGAAGAGCCGCTTCATTTGATTCCGATGGAGCTGCGGTTGGAGATTGAGCGTGAGCTCAATGTGAAAATCGAGGGCAGCCTTTGTCCTTCCTGCCAAATGCGTCTGAAAACGGAGTACAACGGTTGTATTGAAGATGTGCATGTGGAGCGTGTATTTGTCTCAGAAGAAGGTCGTGTGGGGATTGGTACCTTCAGTCCGTCCGATCCAAAATCGCAGGATATCGCGGATTTAACGGGAAGCATTGACTTCTCAACCATTACAGAGTTTGGTTCTGAGTCTGATCCGCGGGCGTATCGATTCGATGGCGAGCTCAATAAGGCGAACAGGGGCATCATGGAGTTCCAGGAAATGCTGAAATGTGATGAGAAATTCCTATGGAATTTGCTCTCACTTACCCAGGAGGGGAATTTCAAAGCGGGACGCTTCGCCTTGATCAGTGCCGATGAGTTAATCATTGCGCATACGAATGAAACGGAGTATAAGTCATTTATCGCGAATAAGAAAAATGAGGCCTTGCAGTCTCGTATGATTGTCATGCCGATCCCTTATAATTTACGCGTAACAGATGAAGAAAAGATTTATACCAAGCTTATCGGACAGAGTGATATGTCCCACATCCATATTGCACCGCATGCGCTTCGTGTAGCTGCAATCTTCTCGATTCTTACACGTTTGAAGGAAACGAAGAAGCAAGGTATGGATTTGATCAAAAAAATGCGTATGTATGACGGTGAAGTTGTCGAAGGCTACAAAGAAGCCGATTTGAAGGAAATGCAAAATGAGTACCAAGAAGAAGGCATGAGCGGCATTGATCCGCGGTATGTTATTAACCGGATCTCTAGTGCCTTGATCCGTCAGGATCTCCAATGTATTAATGCCTTAGATGTGCTGCGTGCATTGAAGGATGGGCTGGATCAGCATCCATCGATTACCAAAGATGAGCGGGAGCGCTTCCTCAATTTCATCTCCGTTGCTCGTAAGGAATACGACGATATTGCCAAGAAGGAAGTGCAGAAGGCGTTCGTGTACTCTTTTGAAGAGTCTGCCAGAACGATTTTCGATAACTACTTGGATAATATTGAAGCCTATTGCAACTGGGGTAAAATTAAAGATCCATTAACTGGTGAAGAGATGGATCCAGATGAGCGCCTCATGCGTTCCATTGAAGAGCAGATTGGGATATCGGAAAATGCGAAAAAAGCATTCCGCGAAGAAATACTGATTCGTATCTCTTCCTACTCACGCAAAGGCAGAAAATTTGACTACAGCAGTCACGAACGGCTGCGTGAAGCAATTGAGAAGAAGCTTTTCGCAGATTTGAAGGACATCGTGAAGATTACAACCTCAACGAAAACACCGGATGAGAAGCAGCTGAAGAAAATTAACGATGTTTCGAAACAGTTGATCGATGAGCATGGTTATTGCCCGGTTTGTGCGAATGAATTACTACGGTATGTAGGAAGCTTATTGAATAGATAGGCTAACGTGCTTGAAACTAAAGACCTGAGCGGGTGACGACCCCTTAGGTCTTTTTTACTGTGCGAAGGATGCCGATTGTTGCCTAACACGTAATCTATTAATCTCTCATATACTACTTTAGCTTCATAATAGAGGAGGTGTAGAAGATCATGGCAGGGAACTCAATGAAAATAACAGGCGCTTATCTATTAATCTTAGTAAGCTTTGTAGCTATCATCTTAACATGGGAGTTGAAGCTATTGACACCTTTGGGGGGGATTTTCATTGCAGGTGTAAGCTTCGTAGGGGCTGTTCTGATGTGGCAGGATGCCGTCGAGTCATTGCAAGGAGTTGGCGCGGAGAATGTCAACCGAGCCAAAGCTGATCGCTGATAAACAAGAGGAAAAGGACCATACCCCCCAAAAGTCGAAGTCTGAATCCGGGAAGTGGAGTGATCTTTTTGGTTTCGGTAAAATGATGGACAAACTCCCACTTCATAAACTCTCAGCTAGAATGGCTTATTGCATGTTTTTCGATTTGGTTTTATTGTTTTTTATTCTCATTCTACGTGTGACAGATACCAAAATGAATGAGTTTCCGAATGCTTGGGATTTCAGACTGATCGTGCTTACAACAATTGTTATTTTCTTCGTAGGGCTGTGCGATTTGATGAAATTAAAGAAATAGCTAAAAAAAATAGTTTAAATTACTTCTAGCCTCTACTAACTTTCTGGTGAGGGGCTTTTTTAAATGAATTTTGTATGTTTAATATTACGGAATATTCTGTGAATTGGACGCTAGGTAATTTTGTCGAATGTACGCGAATGTTTGTTGGATATTGTCGATTGGAAAAGATATATAGGAGTAAATGTATGGAGTGAGTAAAATTAGTTCTTTATACCTAAAATGTAGTGAAAGATTCGGACTTATTACAAACATAATACAGGTAATTAAGATTAGATAAAGATGGGTTTCTGGGTCTTTTTTTACCAATTTTTTTACATAGGCAGTTTGTAATATATATGCTACGTACAACCTGAAGACTTCACATACTGGGGATCCGATGTTCCTGTAGATATTTCTTATAATGTAGGTTTCAAATTTGACATCAACAAGCTAGACTATGCGAACATTACAGAAATCCAAGTATCTTTATTGGGTGACAATGATTCACTATTGGCTACACGTACAGCAACAGGCACACAATTAGGATTCTTGAAAGCTGATGATGAGCGATACGGGAACGGTCTTGACGGTCAGCTAAGTGCTTCATTTAAACAACGTGGTGCTCAAGAAAGAAATGATTACTGGACTAGTTCACCTTATACTTTCACAACACCGAAGAAAGCCGTTATCACAATAAAGGATAACACTGGACGTATCTTCAGGGTTACAAACAGCACATTGACTGGTGTTCCTGTAATTGAAGCTCCTGTGATTCATAGTGTTTCAATTGGAACAAATCCAAACCCAGATTTGAGTTTAGGTAAAAGTACAGTAAGTGACGAAATTGAAATAATGTTCGGGGTTAGTCAAGAAATCACTATGTCAAGCAACTTCAAAATTAATGGAGTTATTCCAT
This sequence comes from Paenibacillus sp. J22P165, assembly GCF_059692015.1. Taxonomy (NCBI): domain Bacteria; kingdom Bacillati; phylum Bacillota; class Bacilli; order Caryophanales; family Paenibacillaceae; genus Paenibacillus; species Paenibacillus sp. J22P165. The sequence goes on from NZ_JCAUAP010000001.1 coordinate 720,748, forward strand.
ATTTCTTTGAAAAAACATCCAACAACAATTCTGAATGGGTTTATCATGCAAGACATATTATTACTGAAACTGATCCGATTGGAGTAGCAACATTACAAATCAGTGTCACAAATGAAGCAGGGCTTACCTCTCAAACTATCGAAGCTACTACGGATGGTAGTAGAGTCGAAGTAGTATTACCCTTAGTGAACACAGTGCACCACGTTGCTACGGATGCTTCAACACCTATATTTGCTATAAATGATGGATATTTCTTAGCAATGCAATTTCAAGTTAGCAGAGACTTGAACTTAACTGATGCACATTCTCAATTTGCTTCTTACTACGAATATTCAACTGACGGATGGCGCACAGTTGAAACTGTCAAAAATCTTGCGGGTGAGGTGTTCACAAGATCCAAAGGGTGGGGATTCATAAGATATGTAGTAGATGGTGTGTTACAGCCACAACCATCTACGCTAGTAACTGGCACAGACTACCTGTTCGTTGCATCAGGAAATACGGTTGATAGATTATCCTCTCTTGAAAAACTAGAAGTCGGAACTGGATATGATGTCAGAGTAGTCTACGTAGTTACAAATGAAGATGGAAACACAAAACTACTCGTTCCCCGTGGGTGCTTTTACAAGATAATACCTGTGAGTACTTGAATTAAGCTAAAGAACTTACCGAATATGGTAAGTTCTTTTTGTGTTCATGCGAGATGTGATGAGTATTATTAATGATGAGAAGTTGATTCGTCATAAATTTCTTCGGAAAGCATAATGGGAAAGTATCATGGTGACCCAAAAATAACAAGAGACGCATAATTTAATCATGTTATGTTTGGCAATCTGTTAAGAAGTCTACATAAATGTTGCGAACGCGCCCATTTTTGGGCTTTCGTTCACCGAGTAGGCAATCGCACACATACAGTATAGGAAGAAATCAAACTATACACAGAATGTGAGTGATTCCGATATGACGAAGCGTGAAGATCAAGAATTTCGTCCACCGATTGGAGGGCACGGCGGCCCTGGACATGGACTCGGCGGCCTAGGCGGACCCGGTCACGGTCCAGGAGGACCAGGTGGCCCAGGAGGACCTGGTCACTTCCCAGGAGGTCCAGGAGGACCTGGTCATTTCCCAGGTGGCCCAGGAGGACCTGGTCATTTCCCCGGTGGTCCCGGAGGAGCGGGCTATTTCCCAGGCGGACCTGGAGGCCCAGGCAAATGGCCTGGTCACGGACCTGGCTGGTATCCGCACGGCGGCGGCTTTAATAATGTACTGCCATGGGTAGTAGCGCCATTGTTATATGGTGCGGCGACACAGCCATATTACCCACCGTATTACCCATATCCTTATCCCTACCCGCCATACTATCAGCAATATCCCCCATATACACAGTACCCTGTAATAAGGGAAGAAGATCAATAGTCACATCGTGTTAAAAACAGAGCTGCCTTCAAATAGGTAATACTCCATTGAAGGCACAGTTTTTGTACGACGACAGGATAAGCCTACTTTAGAACCTTGAGAAATCAAGGTTCTTTTTTCATTTGTACGGATTTTCTTGTGTAGCCATGATCAGATCGTCAAAGACCTGGAACTGAGTCCATATTTCAAAATGCCAACTTTAGATTCACCTTCTCTCGAGATGTTACATGTTAATTCAACAATATTTTGTATATTGATTAAATCGAATCATACAGTTTTTGATATTTTCGCATTAGCTTAGGCCTGTTAACTAATTGGAAACATGTATATTGTTCCAGCAAGAGCTGTCAAGTAAGATGAACGAGTTCATACGTGGACTGTTCCATAGCTTCGGAGGATTGAAGCTGCCCATGGAATTAAGGAAATTCAATTTACTTTAGGAAAGGGGCTAAGAGGTTCTATGACTATAAACTTACGAAATTTGAAAGCGCTTTTGTTGGTGGTAGCCATGTTAGTTAACTTAGCGGCGCTGCCAATAACTCCTGCCCATGCAGCCGATGCTTCGGCAGATGAGTATGACTTACTCCGGGCCAGAATGTATGACATGTTGACGGGCGGACCGGACTATGATCCAGCAGACCCGGTCATAGCTGACAAAATTACGAACATTACTACCATTGCTCAGAATAATTGGGGCACCATGAATAAAAGTGAGGGAAGAGCCTATCTCTGGAGTGATATGGCTACTACAACGGAATCGGAGCATGTTTCCGGCAGCTATCAGCGGCTGGAAGCGATGACGCTAGCTTACGCGACAAGAGGATCAACCTTAGAGCATAACGCAGATATGCTGGGAGATATCATCAGCGCAATGGACTGGATGTATGCCAATCGATATAACAAGAGCGTGGTTTTTCGAGGCTATGACAACTGGTTTGATTGGCAAATTAGCTCTCCGTTAAGTATTAATAACATCACGACGATGATTTATTCCAGTCTAACCCCGACGCAGATTAGTAATTGGCATGCGGTAATCGACTATCAAGCTCTTACGTGGGGAGCTGGACTGACAGGGGCCAATCGTGTGTGGGCTTGCAACATTAAGATCTCAAGCGGGATTGTCGTTAAGCACAGTGCGAAGATCATTGAGGGAAGAGATCAGCTTAGCTCGGTATTCGATTATGTTACTTCCGGCGAAGGCATGTATGATGACGGTTCATTTCTTCAGCATACGGCACTTATAGCCTATAACGGTGGATATGGGATTAACCTTATCGATAATTTGACCAAGGTAATGTATATTATAGCGGGCTCATCTTGGGACATTACGGATCCAGATGTAAACAATATTTATCAATGGATATATAATGCCTTCGAGCCTCTCTTTTACAACAATTCCATGTTCGACATGGTCAGAGGAAGAAATATTGCAAGAAAAGCCAGCGATGATAACGGGGCAACTTCCATGGGAGCTCTTGGTGCGGCGGTGGTGAGGATGTCCTATTCCGCGCCTTCGGTCGAGGATCGGGCAGCTTTTAAGTCTATGGTTAAAAAGTGGATGTTAGAGTCTACTTCGCCTACCAAATATGCAGATTTGAGCTCGATCATCATTATTATTCAGACGAAACAAATTGTAAACGATTCCTCTGTTATACCGAGAGCAGCATATATAGGAAATAAACAATATCCCAATATGGCAAAAGCCGTACACCATAGACCGGGATACGTCTTCGGAATCAGCATGTCCTCGGACAAGGTTGGGAATTTTGAAATTGTGAATGAAGAAAATCTTAAAGGATGGCATACCGGAGACGGGATGACTTATCTATATAATTCGGATTTGGGACAATACAAGGATTCCTTCTGGCCTACGGTAAACAGCTATCGCTTGCCAGGAACCACGGTCAATCAGAATACCACGGCTGCACCCAACGCCAAAAATCCTAACAACTGGGTTGGAGGCACGGAGATAGATGGATTGTACGGGGCTACAGGCATGCAATATACAGCCAATGGATACAATCTCAAAGCGAAGAAATCGTGGTTCATGTTCGATGATGAGATCGTAAGTCTTGGCGCCGGCATTACATCCACAGATAACAAGATTGTGGAAACGATTGTTGAGAATCGCAAGCTGAACGAAAGCGGGAATAATGCGCTCACGGTGAACGGCTCAACGAAGCCAACGGAACTAGGTTGGAGCGAGACTATGGATGGAGTGAACAGCATTCATCTAGCGGGCAATGTGCCAGGGTCAGACATTGGCTACTATTTCCCTACGGCATCGTCAGTACATGGGTTGCGTGAGTCGAGAACAGACCAATGGTCAAGTGTGAACCAATATTATCAAGGCTCTGATTACGAAACCGAATATACTCGCAACTATATGAATTTGTGGTTCGATCATGGTACCAATCCTACCAATGGAACATATGATTACGTTCTACTTCCTGGGAAGTCAAGCGAAGAAGTTGACCAATACGCTAGCCTTCCGGATATTGAAGTGTTGGCCAATACACCGAATGTACAAGCTGTCAAAGAAAAGAAGCTAGGCATCACGGCAATCAACTTCTGGAACGATGGCATAACCGCTGTAGACCAGATTATAAGCAATAAAAAAGCTTCTGTCATGATCAAGAAGACGGAAGAGGATATCGAAGTGTCCGTCTCGGATCCAACGAAGGCTAATACGGGAACGATTGATCTTGTGTTAGATACGGATTTTGGCGATATCGTTTATTTGGATCCAGGCGTTTCCTTAAATCACGTTGACGGAAAAGCGAAATTGTCCGTTAATGTCAAGAACGCATTAGGAAAAACGTTTAAAGTTAAATTCCGTTTGCCTGGGAAGAACCAAGCGCTTCATACGCCTACTGGTTTGACGGCCGTACAAAACTCCGCCAATAGTGTCAAGTTGACTTGGAATGGCGTTGATCAAGCCATTACATCGCCTTCCGCTCCTACAGGATTAATGGTTGATGGGAATACGGAAAATAGCTTGACCGCGAAATGGGATGCCGTTCCAGGTGCGGCGGATTATAGGCTGTATCGTTCCACTTCGGAAGACGGTGATTATTATTCGATTTCAGATCTTCCGAGTGGAGCCTTGAGCTATACAGACATGAAGCTGGACAGCGGCAGCCAGTATTTTTATAAAGTAGCAGCGATGAACAGTAAGGGTATGTCCGCTTATTCAGCCGTTTCTTCCGGATGGACGGTTTCTGCTCCGCCTTCCGGCTTGAAGGTCGTGAATGTTGCGGGAACGAGCATCACACTCGCATGGAATGAAGTGCCGGGAGCTACGGAATATCGACTCTATCGCTCTGCCACGTTGACTGGTGAATACGAGTCTTTGACGGGGCCATCCGTCACAGGAGTGACCTACACCGATTCAGGGATTGCAGAGGGGACGAATTATTATTATAAAGTCGCTGCATTAAATCCTGGTGGCTTGTCTGCCACTTCGGCTCCGATTTCAACCTTATTTAACATCCCGGCGTATGCCCTTAATGAAAGCTTCGATGATATGACCAGAGGTGCACTGAACGGGCAACGCGGATGGATTGCGACGGTACCGGCGGGAACTGTCGGCGGGGAGATTTCGGTCAAAGAAAATTCGGCAACGAGTGCGAATGTGGTGATGAAGAAAGAAAGCACAGGCGATCCTCTTGTTAGCCATACCTTTAGCGTACCTGCTGGAGCTTATGTAACTGCAGAAGTAACTGTGAATGCCTCAAACGCGGAATACAAAACCGTACTTGATGTTAGAGACAGTGTGGCGGGTAAAAGAGCGGTTAACATCATCATGCAGAGCGGAAAAATTTGGGGATACAGCGGCTCAAACAAGGTGGATTTACTGAATCCAATGGAGTTCAATCGAGACTATCGATTGAAGGCTGTAATCAATACAGTAACCAAGAAATTTGATATGTATGTGGATGATCAGCTGTTAGGCTCCAATTGGTCTTACAGAGAAAGTCCGGTTAACAATCTAGATGCGGTCATGTTTGCTTTAGCTGGTACGACCAGCGCCATGACACTGGATGATATCAAGATTTCTTATATTCCAGCTGCTCCAACGAATGTAGCGGTAGCTGAACGAACTGGAACAGGCATCAAGCTGACATGGAGTGCGGTTACGGGAGCTACAGGCTATCGGCTGTACCGTTCCCAGGATCCGAATGCTGGTTTCAAGCAAGTGGCGGAGATAGCTTCCGGTACCACCTTTACGGACAGCGGTCTAACGCCGAAAATGAACTATTTCTATAAAATTGTAACGTTAAGCAGCGGTGCAGTTTCAGCAGAATCGAGTGTGTTGACTACGGCAACAACGAACGCTTCTGGCACGGATATCCCTAAAGCGCCAACAGGGTTGTACGCCAGTGATTCAACAGGCTCAACCATCAAGCTAAACTGGAATCCTGGCAAGGATGCGGCTACCTATTCAATCTACAGATCTACAGCGAGCAGTAACTCGTTCGAGCTGATCGGCAGCACAGCCTCACTGTCTTACGTGGATTCGGGACTTGACGGAGTGACGAACTATAGTTATAAGGTCGTTGCGTTGAATGAGGAAGGTGTTTCCCCAGATTCGGATATCGTATCTTCCGCATTCGGTGTCGTGCAGACGCTCATTGACGATAATTTCGATAACGATGCTCTCGGAGCAGATCCAGCAGGATGGACAATTGTGGAAGACACAGGCAGACCAGTCACGGTTGTCAATGCTACCTATGCTGCGGCGCCAGGTCATGCGGTTAGAGTTACCGGCGGCAATATGATAGAGACTAGCGCTGTTAGAAGCTTCGGTGATTCGCAAGGGGTTCAAGGTATCGTGACAGTAGAAACGCATGTTCTACCAACAAATTCGAACTGGAAGAACATTCCGCTTGTCTTGACTGCTTCTGGTACGCAGGCTGTGCACGTCTATTTTAGCGCCGGCCAAATTTTTGCCTACAAGACAAACCAATCCAGCTCTAAGACATCGGTCTTCTCTCCGGTTGTTTATGACGGAACATGGTATAAAACAAAACTTACGATAAATACCAGTACGAATAAATTTGATCTGTATGTCAATGATGCAGCAACACCAGCTGCAAGTCAGTTTGGTTTTAGAACTGCAACATCTGCAGTTTACGGTGTGAAGATGGCCGTCGACAATGTGAGCAGCTTCGACTTTGACAATGTCAAAGCGTATTTTAAGCCTTTTGCACCAACGGCATTAGCCGCGAGTCAGAACACCAATTCAAGTATCAAATTAACGTGGGGTACTTCTGCTGGAGCTTCGAGCTACAAGCTGTACCGTTCCACTAGCGCTAACGAAGGCTATCAGCTGGTATACGCTGGTCCAGCATTGACCTATACCGACACAGGACTCCAAAGTGGGAAGACATACTATTATAAGGTTGCAGGGGTAAAAGGAACGGCCACATCCGATGCCTCCAATATGGTGACATCAGCTACGACAGGCACACCGGTTGCTACGGCTATGCCAAGGTTGAAGAATGAAGTGAGCGTGCTCTCCGCGGCCGTTGATCCCGGCCAAGTAGGTTATATCGTGTTTCGGGATGGGGTAGAAGTGGGCCGAACCTTCAATACCTTCTATATCGACGCTCCTTTGGAAGCTGGCAGAACATATCAATTCACCATCGCTGCCTATGATAATCTAGGGCATACCTCATCTGTGAGCTTGCCCGTGGCGTATACAGCTCCAGCGATAATCGAAGAGAACGATTCTTCTTCGTCTGATTCGGATGTTTCACCACCCGCAACTGGAACACCTTCTGCGGATGCTACTCTAAAGCCTCAGCTTGACACCAAGACAGGCGAGGCGAAGGTGACACTGGATATGAAAGCCATTGCGGATGGATTTGGAGCGCTCACGGCGGATGCCGCCGGTACGAAATTGCTGCCAATCGAAGTGCCGAAGGTAGATGGGGCGATAGGTTACACAGTTGCTCTTCCGGCGCAAGCTCTCACGGCAGGTACAACTGCTCAGCAGCTGGAGTTAAGAACAGCTGTGGGTACTGTTCTCGTTCCTACTAACATGCTTGCACTTGGCCAAACAGTCGGTGCGAAGGAAGTAGGCTTAACGATCTCCATGGTTGATCCATCTAAGCTGTCTGAAGCACTGAAAGCACAGAACGGTAACCGGCCTGTGATTGAACTTCATGTAACCGTAGACGGCAAACAAGTTGTCTACAATAACCCCGATGCTCTAGTTAAAGTATCCTTACCGTATAAGCCGACGGCAGAGGAGCTCAGAAATCCTGAGCATCTGGTAGTGTGGTATATTGACGGAGCCGGAAAAGCTGTTTCCGTTCCTAATGGGAAATACGATCCGGTAACGGGGATGGTAAGCTTCTCAACGACTCACTTCAGCTTGTATGCTGTAGCCTATGTATTCAAAACCTTTGACGATATCTCGGCGTATGACTGGGCCCAAGATGCCATCGAGGTGATGGCGTCCAAAGGGATTATTAACGGAACGAGCGAAGTTACGTTCGCTCCAGCAGCCAATATCTCCAGAGCAGACTTCTCCTTACTATTGGTAAAAGCGTTAAGTCTGTCAGCTCGTGGAGATTCGAACGTCAAATTAAACTTCAATGATGTGAGTAAGGATGCTTACTATTATGACGCTGTGGCCACGTTGAAGATGCTAGATATCGTGCAAGGCAGCGGTGAGAACAAGTTTAATCCGAATGAGACGATTTCAAGACAGGATATGATGGTGATTGCAGTAAGAGCGTTACGAGTGGCGAAGAAGCTTAGTGCAGCTGATACTAGCGCTGACTTGAACGCATTCAATGATCGGTCAGCCGTAGCTGCCTATGCTGTTAGTGATTTGGCAGCCATGCTGAGGGAAGGACTGATTCAGGGAAGTGGAGGCTTTTTGAATCCTGCTGGATTTGCGACGAGAGCAGAAGCTGCTGTGATGATGTATAGAATGTATCAAAAGTAATTAGAGTAGAAGGACCGCCAGATCTGGCGGTCTTTTCGTATTCAAATGCTCAGTTATGGTTTTCTATTTTCGCATTAATTGGCGTTTCTAAATTGGTTAATCAATTGCTGGTAAAGGTATGTAAATCATTAGAAACAAGCATATATCCTTATTTGTTAATTAGAATTATTATAAATAAGGTTGACTTTATTTCTATTTTATTTATAATAATTATTATCTGATATCGATTATCAATTAAAAAGGCAGGCCGTATGGAAGGAGTGCATCACCGATGTATGATGTCATTATTGTTGGAGCTGGTCCCGCAGGAGCTTCGGCGGCGATTTATACAGCAAGAGGGAATTTAAAAACGTTAGTTATTGATAAAGCACCAAATACAGGAGCACTCGCCATTACGCACAAAATTGCGAACTACCCCGGTGTCATTGGTGAATTGTCAGGCAAGGATCTGCTCGATACGATGCGCGACCAAGCCAAGGGCTTTGGAGCTGAGTTTATCCAGACGACAATTACGGATGTTGATGTAGAAGGTGAGACGAAGTATGTTTTTACCGCAGATGGGATGTATGAGGGCAAGTCGATCATCATTGCAACTGGCTCTAAAGGACGCAATCGTATGCTGCCAGGTGAGGAAAATCTGATGGGGCGCGGCGTAAGCACGTGTGCGACTTGTGATGGTGCTTTTTTTGAAGGAAAGACGGTCGCTGTAATCGGTGATTCCGAAGAGGCATTGGAAGAAGCACAAGCGTTGAGCAAGTTTACTAAATCCATCCATTTCGTTGTTCCTCGACCTGAATTGCAAGGTGTTCATCACGTTCCAGATCTGAAAGGTACGAACATTCTTTACAAAACGAAGCCCCTCGAGGTGCTGGGAGATAAGCAAGTACAAGGTCTTCGAATTCGTACAAGCTCTGGTGGCGAGGAAGTGCTGGATGTGGATGGCGTCTTCGTTTTCTTATCTGGCAGTAAGCCAGGCACAGATTTCTTACAGGATCAAGTTCCTCTTGATGAGGAAGGCTTTATGATTTTGGATAGCTCCATGCAGTCTTCAGTTGCAGGTGTGTTCGGGGCTGGCGAAGTAAGACGCACACCGGTTAAGCAAGCAGTTGTTGCCGCTGCGGATGGTGCGATTGCCGCTATGGCAGTCGATAAATTTATTAATAAACGGGCTCAATTGATCCCGCAATATAAATAATTCTACTTATTAGGAGATGACCAACTATGTCTAATGTAATCGTTTATTCCAGTACCAACTGCCCTTATTGTGTGCAATTAAAGAAATATTTAACGGAGCAACAAGTCGGTTTTGAAGAAAGAAACATTGATTTAAATGACCAATTCGGACAAGAGCTGCATGATATGGGCCTCATGTCACTACCTGTTACTGTCATCGGTGAGCACAAAATTCTTGGCCTCAATGTCACTAAACTCAAAAAAGCACTAGCCGAAATCGCTAGCTAAACTATACTAACACTCAAAGGAGAATCACATCATGACACAACAACTAACCGTTCAATCACCTGCTACTTTTGCTAAAATAGGGCTGCCAGCACCGAGCTTCTCCCTGCTCTCTACAAAAAATATGGACACGCTCGAGGAAAAAATCTCGCTAGAAGATTACCGCGGCAGATGGCTCGTATTCTTTTTCTGGCCATTCGATTTCACTTTCGTGTGTCCGACAGAAATCACAGCATTCAGTGATAATTATGAACAGTTCCTTGACCTAGACTGTGATATCGTAGGTGCGTCTGTAGACAGTGTCTACACGCATCGTGCTTGGACACAAACACCACGCGATCAAAGCGGCATCGGCCCTGTGAAGTTCCCATTGGTGAGTGACTTCTCCAAAGAAACAGCACGTGCCTATGGTGTCCTAGATGATGAGACTGGTGCTGCGCACCGCGGCTTGTTCATCATTGATCCGGATGGCGTGCTTCGCTACCAAGTAGTGACGGACATGAATGTAGGACGTTCCGTTGACGAAACACTTCGTGTGCTACAAGCGCTGCAAGCCGGCGGCCTATGCCCAGCTAACTGGAAGCCAGGCGATCGCACGTTGTAAGCCAGATGAAATAATGAAGTCCCAATCGACATGTTGTCGGTTGGGACTTTTGCTTAGCATCGTGTGATTCGTAAAAAGCAGCGTCCCCGCCGCAGGCCGCACGCTAGCGCACAAAAAATGTGCGCAAGGAGAGGTAGCCCGCCGCCGCCGGCCACCCGCTAGCGCTTCTTGCAAACAAACTATTGCAATTTACCATAATATGGAGTAAATTTTTCATTAAGTCGTGAAGAACACGCCGCTTGCATCGGAACTCGTTTCCAGTGCAAGCGGCTATTTTATTTCCTCAAGGTGGAGAGAAGAACATGGAACAAATAAATAGTGAGATGAGTTTGCAGCTTCGCGTTGCGTACGAATCGTGGATGGCATTACAAATCAGGTCATGCACAGGGGATCGGCGGCTGCGATTGCAAAAAGGTCTGAGTTTCTCTTTAAAGAAATTCATTATCCATGTGTTTTGGCCCGCTATAGGGAGTTTTGATGGTTGGTTTGCTGAGTACGAAGTGACGGATTATAAAGACGGTTTCAGATACCTAGATCTGGCCTGTCCATCCCCCGCTATCAATATGTGCATCGAAGTAGACGACAAGGGAACGCATGGTCATAACGCGGATTCGTATAAATTTTCAGATGATCGCTTTCGCCAGAATGACCTTATCATCGACGATTGGAAGGTACTGCGCTTTTCACTACATAGTATCATGGAGCAGCCTCGCCGTTGCCAACAACAGATGATGCATGCGCTAGCGAAGTGGGGGATGGAATCAAATGTCATCCAACCATCTTTGTCTCCAACGGAACTGGCTATTTTTAAACTTATCGAAAATAAGTCAAAATCCTACTCGCCGATTTCGATAGCTCAAGCAGTGGGTATCGACAGAAATACAGCTGTAAAATACCTTAAGTCTCTTGTTGATAAAGGCAAAGTAATACCTGATGTTACAAATGGTGGTCCAATAAGGAGATATCGCACCAATCGCTCAAGCAAGAGTTAATTTGTGTTAGGTGGTTAAGCGGGCACCTTGTTGTCTCCTGTCTGTAGAGCCTTCCCTTCCTGTATTCTGTTCACCTTTTGAAGTATAATGAAGAAATTACAGTTAGATAGTGAGGTTGAGTGCAGCATGGCGTCCATTGCGGACAAGGTATTTATGGGTTCTTTAATTTTGATGATGGTAGCGGTTGTCGTTAGCGGGGTTGGCTTCCAATTCATAAATTGGAAATCGCAAGTGAACAATGAGCTAGAAGAAGAAACGAAGACGAGCAGTAATCGCAAGAAATCCGTTATGGATCGACAAGATAAAAGTTTGAAACGAATCGGGCGCTCTTACTTATTTTGGATTGCGGTAGCGGGCATGTTGATTTCGATAGGGTTAAGTTATTTATAACGTGTACGTCAAATAGGCAGAAAAAAAGCACGCCGAATGCGGTGTGCTTTTTTGTCATGGTCAAGCTTATTTCCGAATTAGCCGGAATCCCGCGCAATAAACCGCGATGACAGCACGACTTTCTCCACTTGTCTGCCCGGGTGCTGGAGGCGGTAAAGAAGTGTTTCAACGGCTCGAATGCCTAACGCTTCCTTGCCGAGCTCGATGGTGCTAAGAGATGGAGTCGCGTAGGCGGCTGTTTCAATGTTGTCTAGCCCAATGACCTTTACCTGACTCGGTACCTCGAGACCGTGGCGTTTCAAAATAGGCAACAGTGCTAGAGCAAGGTGATCATTGGCGCAAACAAAACCATCAGGCATGGTTTCCTGGGTTAATGCCGCTACTTTACGTTCCAACTGGTGAAGCATGTGGGGGTGGGAGTAGGCGATTTGCCATTTCTTCAAATGATAGTGCTCAGCCGGTCCAGCCATATCCTCGAGTGCCATGCGGCAGCCCCACCAGCGCTCTTTGAAGCTAACGGCGAATTGATCATCGCCAATGAAAATAACACGCTTCGCGGCAGTGGACAGCAAGCGTTGACATGCCATTTTGCCAGCATCCAAATTATTATTAAGCACACTATCCACTTCGATCAGCGGTTCATTATGGTCGATAAGGACGAGCGGAATCCCACTCTGCTTCAATGAAATGACGGATTGCGTTGGAAAAGTTCCTGCTAACAGCTGTCCAATACAATGCGATAGATCAATATAGGATGGGATCTGCAGTTGGGGCTGGTGATTAGGTGCAATAGGGACGATTAGATGCTCATAGCCTAGCTCTTTACTAGCAGTAGCAATACCCGTGAGAACCTTTCCCCAGAAGGGGTTGTCCTGCAAATAGGTAGACTGAATCCAAACCAAAATATAGGGAGTGAATTCAGGCGTCGTGTGCGGACCTTCAATGGTATTAGGGATGACGGATTGATTGGATGAGCGTGCTGCTTGAGTTTGCTGGAGCGTATAGCCCATCGCTTTCGCAGTCTCTTGAATACGAAGCCGGTTCTCTTCGCTAACGCCTGATTTACCTGATAACGCTTGGGAAACCGTATATTTGGACATGCCGAGTCGGTCGGCGATTTGCTGCATAGATACTTTTTTGCTCATGAGAGACATCCTTTATGTTGAAAATACGTTATATACATCGTTCGGAACCTAACAAATCTATTGTTCCTGATAATGTAGGAATTGTCAATGTAGCCTATCTAATAGGTTTGCGAAAAAAAAGATTGACCGCACCAAAGAAAGTGAGTAAATTATGTTCATAATTATGAGTTGTTAGCCTAACAAAAATAACAAAATGCACATAAGAAATTGAAGAAACACACACCGACTTGGAGGATGAAAGCATGCTTACAACGATTATTTTTTACGATCCCACATTTCCTTATGAGGGGATTCGACCCGATGATAAAGCTGTTGCACAACTAGGAGAAATAGGAAAAGTGGTTGGAGCCGAGGGGCTGGAAGAAGCGCTGCAGCAAGGGGCAGATAACTTCATTCATCTACATGGTCGCTACTTCCCGAAGTCAGCGTGGCAGGCAATTCTTACTCATACGCGTAAAGGTAAAGGTCTTGTGCATGTAGGAAGCGCGCCATTCCGAGTACCTGCTTACCTAGGCGCAGAAGGCTGGGAGCTGGAGATTGAGCAGACCGCGTATCACCAGCAGCTGCAAATTCATGAAATTCTTGCCGTGGATGACGCCCCGATTGCTCGTTATTCTGCGAATGCCGAGTTACCATTGCTGGCAGGTAAAGAAGATCTATTTGCCATTCAACCGACCGTTGGATTCGCATTGCATGTAACACGGACAGATGATCATCCAGGTCAAATTGGTTCCAGTGGTCCGATGGATGCTCATTTCACGCCTCTGCTGAAGGGGATCTCGAAGGATGGACGTGAAGTTGCAGCGCCGATCGTACTTCTTGAGAATACGAAGGGGGCATTCGCGGGGGGGCGGTGGATTTTTGCCAATGTGGTCACGGATGAAGCGTTTTGGGGAAATGGTGGAGCCGCGTTAGTAAGTGAGCTAGCTGCATACACGAAGCGAGGCGTAACGGAAATTTGGTTCAAGCCGAACTACGCTTGTTATGATCCGGGCGACCGTGCATCTCTGACGGTTCAATTGCAGACGCTTGCGAATCGTACAGGTGGGACTTCGGAGAATGTGGAGTGGAACTTCCATATTCAAGTAACGAAATCGGGGCAAGCGGCACCGATCTGGACGACGGAATTCCTGATGAACGCGTCGCGAGAGCTCTCTTTTAAAAAGGTAAACATGCCCATTGATATCGAAGCTGGTTACTATACAGCGGTTTGTAAAGCCGTAGCGAATACGGGGGAGACGCACACGTTTAACCAAGGTTTCTGGGGGTATGATGCAGACTTGCTTCGTGAAGGGACGCCGATGTCTTGTGATCGCGACTACTTCTGGAAGGACGGACGTCCGCTTCCGATCGTGGGGATGACGTATATGACGAGTGATGTGGCGAGGAAGTTTTTGTTCTTGCCAAACGTTTCCGTGTGGGATCGGGATATTGCGCAAATGGTCAATGCGGGCATTAACCTGTTGCGTACAGGCGTCTGGTCAGCATGGCGTCAAATCATGTTCGTGGATGGACATCCCTATGAGGAAGTTTTGCGCAGTATCGATGCATTCATTTTGACTTGTAAAAGACATGGCATTGAAGTCACGTTCAATTTCTTCTCGTTTACACCAGAGCTATGGGAGGGCGTAAATCCATATTTGGATCCACGCAGTGTGGAGGCGCAGAAGCGGTTTATTTCTTCCGTGGTGTCCAGACATAAGGAAACGACGAACGTGCATTGGGATTTGATCAATGAGCCGTCGATGTTTAATCCGAACAAGCCTTTTGCTGGGCCGCAGTCGGCACATGATGCTTTCGAGCACGAGGCCTATGTAGCTTGGCTGGAGGAGCGTCATGGGGATATTCGCAAGCTGCAAGAGCGCTGGAATATGTCTCCTTCGGAGTTGCCGAGCTTCGCTAGTGTCCGTTTGCTCAATCCATCCGAGGTGAACATGAGTACGACGGAGACTGTCGAGAAAAAAGGTTCCCCATGGCTGGACTACACCCTATTCACCATGGACATGCACAATCGGTGGGCGAAGGAATTGATCGCGACAATTCGCAGTATCAATCCAGCTCAGCTGGCGACAGTTGGCCAGGATGAGGGCTTAGGAGCGCAGCGGCCATCGCCTTTCTTTTATGCTGAAGCTGTAGATTATACAACGGTGCATACGTGGTGGTTGATGGATCAGCTGGTGTGGGACGGGATTTTCTCCAAGGCGCCGACGAAGCCGAGTTTGATTCAAGAAACAGGCATTATGTATGTCGAGACGGCGGATGGGCGTGCGAAGCGTTCGGAATATGAGCTACGTAATATTTTGGAGCGTAAATATGCTTATGCGTTCTCGACAGGTGGAGCTGGTGCTGTTCAGTGGATTTGGAACATCAACTTCTATATGAACAACATCAATGAGTCGCATATTGGTGCGCTGCGGGCAGACGGGACGGAGAAGCCAGAGGCCGATGTTTCTTATGATTTTGGGGCATTCATGGCAGAGATTCGCGATCTCTTCGTTGGCCGTAAATTAGAGGACGTCGTAGCTGTGTTCCCGTATTCGAATGATTTCTCCACGCGAAAAGTTGCCGGAGACGCAACTGCGAAGCTAACTCGCACGCTGGCTTACGGCATGAATGTACCATTCCGCGGCTTGAGCGAGTATCACTTGGAAGCTTTGGCATCGGATCAACCGAAGCTGATTATCGTGCCAAGCGCACATAACTTCAGTGATGGTGCGCTGGAGACCTTGACAGCGCATGTGCGTGAGAATGGCGGAACACTGCTCTTTACAGGGCCTCTTGGTTTGAATGAGTACTGGGCGCCGGTCGCTCGGTTGACCGATATCGTAGGTGAAACGGTGCTGAGCAACATTGTTCGCGAAGAGGCGATGGTGTTGGACGGCGAGATGGTTCCGGTGTCTTTTGGTGGCGCGCGGATCGCTCAGCTGAACAAGGAAGTTACGCTTGCAGGTGATGGCGGCTGGAACTCGCAGCATGGTGTTGTTCGCAGCTACGCGTTGGGCAAAGGACAATTGATCTGGTGTCCGCTCCCCGTTGAGCTTGGCGAGCGCAGCGAGGTACTTGAGAAGCTGTACACGTATGCGCTGAAAACAGCTGGTGTTGAGGCGGAGCTGAACTGGGTAAAAGGCGGACAGTTGCCAGGGGTTTATGGGCGGAAGCTCAGCTTCGATGCTGGTGCGTTGTTTATCTTCGTCTCGGAGTTCGGCGTGGACACGCAGATCGAAGTGACCGATCCGGCAACAGGACGGAGCTATGCGTTCGAGCTGGAAGCCGAGCGTACAGTCATGTTCGCCGCGAACTCAGCGGGCGAGTTGTTGGCGGTGTATCGACCTGAGCAAGTGCAGGTCGAGGTGAAATAACAATTTGCGTCAGAGACGCTAATTGATGCAATTGATGAAGCCCCTAAATGAGGAAGTTCTCATTTGGGGGCTTTTGCGTGTGGTGGGAGTAGGGAGGGAAGTACAGGGAGTTATGGAAAGTAGAGATGGGCGTGTCAGTTTGGTAAACGATGTGTTTCGGTCGGCGCTAGGTGGTGGATGGGAATGTTGAGGTAGGAGTAGGGAGGTCATTTAGCTAGCTAGCTTTTAAATAGATGGAAAAAGTACAGTTATAATAGGAGTATTTCCTGGAATTTAGTAAATAGATGGAGAATGTACAGCTAATTTGAGCAGGGATTAGTGGTTTCTCGGTTTCTGAAGGATATTAACTGTATGAAATCCATCTATTGGTTCTGATTGGACAAAATCGATAAAAATAGTTACATAAAATCCAGTTAAAATCAGTTCGAGCGGGGGAAGGAGTAGAGGGTCCTCCAATCAGCAAACCCCCTCAGTGTCTTTCACTGAGGGGGTTAGTGCCACGCTATATGATTACGTAATTTGATCAATACAATTGCTGCAAACGAGCTTTCCTTTGAAATACGTCATATCCTCGAAATTACCACAAAATACGCATGCAGGCATATACTTTTTTAATGTGATTCGCTCAGGATCCACGTAAACTTCAATGGCGTCACCAATTTCAATGTGGAGCGTCCGACGCAGCTCAATAGGTAAAACAATCCGTCCCAGTTCGTCCACTTTTCTTACAATTCCCGTCGACTTCATACAACAACCTCCCTTTTTCATGAACCAACGAACTACTTCACCTAGTTACAAAGACTCATATTCTGTATATACATCTATTCCACATATGCACTCAAATCCCTTTTATTTACTGATTGAGTTTTAGATAAAGTTGATAATTTCTGTATCGCTGATGCAAACCGAAAAAAATGTAAACTTAGTTCGATAGAAACGTCAACTTTCCCTAAGACAATCTTGTTATAGTTAAGAAAATAAGAAGAACAGAACGAATTCACAAGCGAAGGTGGAGGTATTTCATTGATTTGGAACCGATTAGGCGTATTAACGGATGAGGTATCTGCTGATTTCGAACAAGCGGTGAAGTGGGCCGCTGAACAGGGCTTGCGACATGTCGAAGTAAGAGTTGTGAATGGCGTCAATGTTGCGGAACTGGGAGATGCTCAGCTCGTCGACATCCGCAAATTAGTAGAAGATCACGGATTATACATTTCAGCGATTGCATCTCCATTGTTCAAATGCGCACTGGATCCGAAGCGATTGGTTGAATCGGGGGATACGTTCGGGCAGAAGGAACAGAGTGTGGAGGAACATTTTAAAAAACTTCATAGGGTTATTGAGATCGCGAAGCTGCTCGGGACATCTCGTATTCGGATTTTCTCGTTTTGGCGGGAGCTTGATCCACAACAACATCGAAATGAGGTTATTCATCATCTAAAAAGGGCAGGAGAGATCGCCGAGCGTGAGGGCGTGATTTTGCTGTTAGAGAATGAGCCATCTTGCAATGGAGGCTTTGCTGAGGAAGTGGCTTCGCTTGTTTCTGGTATTGATTCCCCAGCTGTTAGGGGGCTATGGGATCCAGGGAATGAAGCGTATGGGGCGAAGGAAGCATTCCCGAGAGGCTACCAATTCATGAAAGATACCTTAGCACATGTCCATCTAAAAGATGCTTATATTCGTCATGATGGAACGCCCAAATGTGTGCCCCTTGGCTCTGGTAATGTGCCAATAACAGCTCAGATCAAGGCGCTTGAAGCTGATGGATACACGGGTTTATATACAATAGAAACTCATTTTGTGCCAGATGGCGGCAGTCAGCTGACGGGCACGCGCATGACGCTAGATGCGCTTCGCGCTTTGTTAGAGGAGGTGTAGCGTTGGCTAACTGGAAATTTGGCATCATAGGTTGCGGCTCGGTGGCAGATTTTCATATCGAGGCTATCCGCCAAATCGAAGAGGCAAGCCTGGTTGCGGTAGCCAGCCGTACGGAGGCAAAAGCAAAAGCGATCGCTGAGCGTGAGGGATGCGCTTGGACGACGGACTATCGTGAGCTGCTTGCCAGGAACGATGTCGATATTGTCTGTGTCACAACCCCAAGCGGCAGCCATGCGACGATTGGGCTGGAGGTCGTGAATGCGGGCAAGCATTTGATTATTGAGAAGCCAATCAGCATGAATGTGGTGGACGCGGAGCGGTTAGTGCAAGCGGCACGAGAGAAGAACGTGACACTCTCTGTCATCTCACAGCGTCGATTCGAGGCGCAGAATCAAGCGATTAAACGGGTGCTAGACGAAGGGGCTCTCGGAAAGCTTTTGCTAGTCGAGGTATCGCTGCCCTTCCATCGATCTCAGTCTTATTACGATAGCGCGCAGTGGCGTGGAACGATCGCAGAGGATGGCGGTGCCCTGATGAATCAAGGGATTCACTGCTTGGATTTGCTGCTATGGTTCGCAGGTGAGGTTCACACGGTTTTCGGCAAAGTTGCGACGCAGACGCATGAGATGGAAGCTGAGGATTTAGGGTTGGCCATTTTGCAATTTAAAAATGGGGCATTTGGTACGATCATGGCATCGACCAGCATTCGCCCAGGCTTCGCTGCAACCATCCATTTGTATGGGGAGAAAGGGACGATCAAGCTGGAAGGTTCGACGATTGTCCATTGGACGGTGCCAGGTCGAAGTGAACCGACTTGGACAGAGGAAGGAGCCTATGGCGGTATTACGGATCCACGCAGTATTGCGTCGGATTTCCATCAAAGCCAGTTGTTGGATGTAATGGCTTCTATCGAAGCCGGCGAAGAGCCGCTGGTTACGGGGGAAGCTGGGCTGCGAGCGGTGCGGCTGGTTGAACAGATTTATAAGAGTGCGGCGGAAGGTCGGCAGTTAACTTTATAATACTGGAGGAACTTAACTATGCGTGAGCCACAATTACAGGGGCAACCAGTCAGCCAAGTACGAATCGATGAGTTACAGGTTAATGTATATCAGAACCGGAAAGCATTGGGGCAAGCTGCGGGATTAGATGCAGCCCAAAGGATCAAATCGCTGCTTGCAGAGAAAGCGGCTATTCGCATTATTTTCGCGGCAGCGCCTTCGCAGAATGAAATGCTCGAAACGCTGGCTCAGGATGAAGCGATCGATTGGTCACGGATTACCGCGTTCCACATGGATGAGTACATCGGACTCAGTGAAGAGGCGCCGCAGAGATTTGGAAGGTTTTTAACCGATCGTTTATTCGATCTAGTTAAGCCGGGTACAGTTCACCTAATCAATAGCTCGAATGAAGCGGAGGACGAGTGCAGACGGTATAGCGCACTTTTGGAAGAGGCTCCGATAGATGTGGTCTGCCTCGGTATTGGTGAGAACGGTCACATTGCCTTCAATGACCCTCCTGTTGCTGATTTTGCGGATCCTTTATGGATCAAGCGTGTAGAACTGGATGATATTTGCCGGCAGCAGCAGGTGAATGATGGATGTTTCGGCCGTTTTGCAGATGTGCCTACGCATGCGTTAACCCTGACCATACCAGCGCTGATGTCGGGCGCGCATCTGTTCTGCTCTGTACCTGGTGTTACGAAACATCAGGCAGTTCAACGCACATTGAGCGGATCCATTTCAACCGAGTGTCCTTCGACGATTCTCCGCAGGCATCCGAACTGCACGATGTATCTGGACCTAGATTCCTATGGCCGATAGTACGAGCGTCATTCATGCGCGCCATTATGCTACAGGAGCACCTGTCGCGATTACCGTCCGCAATGGACGGATTGCGACAGTGGAAGCGCTTGCTGCATCAGAATCGGTAGACCTGCCGATTGTCGCGCCTGGCTTGGTTGACCTGCAGATCAATGGCTATGCGGGAAGCGACTTCAACACATTGCCGCTTGAAGCGGAGACGGTCAGTCGCATCGTTCGCAAGCTTTGGCGGGAAGGGGTAACTGCTAGTTACCCCACCGTCATTACGAGCAGTCCCGAGGCGATTGCAAGCGCGCTCGGCAGTATTGCTAGCGCTTGCGAAGCGGATCCGGCGACGGAGCAGGGCATTGCGGGCATTCACCTGGAAGGCCCGTTCATTTCGCTCGACGACGGGGCGCGCGGCGCACACCCGCGTGATGCCGTAAGGCCGCCGGATTGGGACCTCTTCTGCCGCTGGCAGGAAGCGGCTGGCGGACGCATCAAGCTTGTGACGCTGTCGCCGGAATGGCCCGACAGCGCCACATTCATCCAGCGCTGCGTCGATAGCGGCGTGATCGTGTCCATCGGCCACACGGCAGCAGACGCTTCGCAGATAGGGGAAGCCGTCGCGGCAGGCGCTCGGATGTCGACGCATCTGGGGAATGGGGCGCATCTGATGCTTCCGCGCCATCCGAATTACCTGTGGGAGCAGCTGGCGCAGGATGAACTGTGGAGCTGTGTCATTGCCGACGGCTTTCATTTACCGGACCAAGTGCTGAAGGTTGTGCTGAAAGTGAAAGGAGAGCAAGCACTGCTAGTTAGTGATGCTGTAGCTATCAGCGGTCTTGAACCTGGCGTGTACAAGACGCACATTGGAGGCGACGTTGTACTGACCTCAGAAGGCAAGCTTCACCTTGCTGCTGATCCTCGTCTCCTAGCGGGCTCCGCTCAGATGCTGCTGTGGGGCATTGCGCATTTGAATCGACGGGGGCTGGCCGATTTCCCAACAGCGTGGGAAATGGCATCGACACGCCCGGCCCGTTTGATGGGATTGCCTGTCGCAGAGGGCTTATCGATTGGGGCACCGGCCGATTTCGTCCTCCTGGACAGCATTCAAGCGGACGGGCGGATCCCATTGCTACAGACCTACAAAGCTGGCAAGATCGTCTATGATCGAAGCCAGAAGAGCTAATAAACCTGCTATTTTGCGCGTCTGCACAGAAGGGTTGTTCTATTCCGTTAATTGACATATGCTTGAATGAAATATGGCATCGGATAGGTGGTAATCGTATGAGCATGGGGAAGGGAATGTCCTATTTTCAAAGCAAATCCACACTGAAAAAGGAATTTCCTTTTAAAATATTCCGCTACTCCAGCCTAGCGCTGAAGCAGCCCTTGCATATCCACGAATATACGCAGATTGCTTATGTGCTCAAAGGTGTGTGCAACCATCAGCTGCGCGGCAAATCGCTGAATGTCAGCAGAGGGGATATGTTCATCATATCGCCTGGGGTGGAGCACAGCTTGAGCGCGATTGAGGAACGGGAGTTCGAGGTGGTGCTGATTGATTTCCTCCCATATTTGGTGAGGGAGCAGTTGAAGCCTTTCTCGGATACTTTGCAGCCTTTCCTACACAATACGGCTGACGAAATGCCAGAGTTAGGGATCATGCCACAGCCGTGGCTGCATATCGCCAAGCCAAAGCAACTGTTAATGGAGCAGCTTCTTCAAGATATACAGGATGAATTTGAGCATCGTGAAGCGGGTTATGAATATGCCATCTGTACGAGTCTAGTCAAGCTGCTCATCCTTATGGATCGCGAATACCGCAGGGCGCGGCGTAAGCAAAGTGTAAAGTCGACGTCCACGAGCCAGCATCCGATCGAAGAAGTAAAACGATTCATCCATGACAATTACAGTCAGGATATTCCACTTGAGCAAGGGGCATTTCTGGCCAATATGGCTCCAGCTTATTTCAGCACGATTTTCAAAAAAGAAACAGGCCAGAACTTCGTCGATTATGTAAATGAGGTACGCATTGAAAGAGCGATGGAGCTAATTCAACGTAATATGCATACCATTACACAAATTGGCTTTCAGGTTGGGTTTCATCATCTTAGTCATTTCATCCGAACTTTCAAAAAACGAACCGGCATCACGCCTACTGAATATAAGAAAACGTTTGGGAATAACCCCTAAATTTGATGAAGGAAAGAGGGATTCACGATGACTAAGAAAATAGTAAAGGTTGGTATTATTGGGCAAGGGCGCAGCGGGCGCGACATCCACGGCAATTTGCTAGTGCAGCTTCCTGAGCATTACCGCATTACGGCGGTTGCAGACTCCATTCCAGAACGTCAAGAGCTTGCCAAACAAGAATACGGCTGCAAAGCGTACGCATCTTGGGAGGAAATGGTGGCGAATGAGGAGCTGGATTTGATTGTGAATGCTTCTCCGAGCCATCAGCATTTTCCGATCACATTGGAGCTGCTCAATCGCGGACTGCATGTCTTGTGCGAGAAGCCATTGGCTAAGACAACGGAGGAAGTCGATCAATTGATAGCCGCATCCGAGCGAACAGGGGCTGTTTTGGCCGTATTCCAGCAATCCCGTTACCAGCCGGCTTTCGTCCAGCTGCGCAAAGTGATTGAATCAGGCGTGCTGGGGCGTATCGTGCAGATTGATTTCAGCCTGAATGGCTTTGCACGTCGCTGGGATTGGCAAACGCTGCAAAGCAATAATGGCGGAAGCTTAATGAATACGGGACCTCACCCGCTGGATCAGGCGCTGCAGCTTTTTGGGGCGGATGCACAGCCAGAGGTCACATGTATCATGGACAGAACGAATACCTTCGGTGATGCGGAGGATTATGTGAAGCTGCTGCTGCGCGGAAAAGGAAGACCTACCATTGATCTGGAAATTTCATCCAGTTGCACCTTCCCTCATGAACAATTCAACATTCAAGGAACGAATGGCGGTCTTCATGGAACAGGGAATAAGCTGGAGTGGAAATATTTTAAGCCGGAAGAAGCGCCTGAACAGAAGTTAATCCGTGAGCCGTTATTCTCAGCGGAAGGGAAACCTGCGTATTGCAGTGAAACGCTGCCATGGCAAACGGACAGCTGGGAAGTTGCGATTGCAGACGGGAAATCGGCTTTCGAACATATGACAGAGAGGCTGTATCTGATGTTGTATGAGACCCTTACCGAGGGCAAAGAGCTGGAAATTACACCTCAGCAGGTGCGCAGGCAGCTATGGGTCATCGAGGAATGCCAACGCCAGAATCCTCACATTTATGGGGAATAGGATTGGTTAGGAAGTCCCGTTCTCGCTTTCCAAGGCGGGGCGGGGCTTTTTGAGATCATTTGTGTTGAGAAGGCGGCGGGTTAGCGAGATCTCGCAAGATTATAATGTTTGAACGATTATCATGTTTGCAAGCGGATTATATTATAACTGGATTTCCAGTAGTTAATTTTGCAGCTTTTCCTCATTTTCAAGAAATAACTGTATTTTATACAGCTAATAGTGCTCGATTTGATGGGAATAGTGAGATGTTGCTGTATTAACTGTACTTTTTACAATTAATTGGATTCTCTTGCCGAATGAGTAGGAAATAGCTGTAGTTTATCCAGTTAGTTGTCGGTTAGCGGGTGTATGTGAGTATCGAGTGACAAAAGCAATGCCAAATGCCATAAGTTACGTTTGTGTAAACAAGGGTACCCAGAGGAGGAGCAGAATGAGCTTACATTACAAACAGATGGACGTGTCGCATCTGAGCGATATGATGGCGCTTTGGAATAGGACGTTGTCGGATTCGTTTCCGATGAGGTATCGATTGCTGCAACAGAATACGGTGGAAGACCGAATCTGGTTGCAGGAGGGATCCTGGGTAGCGTTAGAACAAGGGACGGAGCACGTCGTCGGGTTCGTTGTAGCGAAGAGAGCAAGTGAAGCAACAGAGCGGTTTGGGATTCGTGGGGATTTGGGTTGGATTCATGCGCTTATGGTAGATCCAGGATATCGCAATCAAGGGATTGGGAACAGCTTGCTACGCAAAGCTGAAGAAGCGCTTAAGGAATCCGGCGCTAAGCGGATCATGCTGGGAAATGATCTCTACGGTCGTCTTTTTCCGGGTATTCCAGACACCCTCGAGGGAACGAAGCTTTGGTTCGAGAAGCGAGCTTACACCTTCCTAGAGCGATCGTATGATCTGCTGAACGCATACGATGACGATCCCATTGTCACTTTGCCTGCTGTCCATGAAGCATCATTCCGAATTGCTGATCGCAGCGACAAGGACCAATTAACAGCCTTCATGAGCCGATGCTTTCCAGGAACATGGGATTATCAGCATAGCGATTATTGGGAGCGCGGAGGAACAGGTCGAGAGTTCGTCCTATTGGAAAAGCAGGGTGCGATTATCGGGTTCTGTCGGATGAATGATGCGCAGTCTCCCTTATTAGCGCAGAACATCTACTGGTCGCCGCTTTTCGAGGGAGAATTAGGGGGCATTGGACCACTCGGTATCGATGAGAGCTTCCGAGGTCATAGGTACGGTATCTCTATCGTACAAGCTGCGATTCATTATTTGCTGGAGCGTGGCATACGTCACGTGGTCATTGATACGACTCCTTTCGTAGATTTCTACGGAAAGTTGGGTTATCAAAGTTGGAAGAGCTATGCAAGATATGCGAAGGATCTATAAGGTTGAATAACAAAGAGGGAGCAACTACGTCATCAAGGCGTAATTGCTCCCTCTTTTTCATTTAGTTCTTATTATTAAGCCTACGGAATTCGCTTGGTGTAATCCCTGTATGCCGTTTGAAAACTCGGTTGAAAGAGGCGGCCGTAAAGTAGCCAACAAGCGAAGCGATTTCTTGAATTTTTAAATCGGTATCTCGCAGCATTTCAATCGATTTATTCATTCGGACGGTGAAAATGTAGTCGCTGAAATTCGTTCCTGTCTTTTCTTTAAAATAGGTCGACAGATACGGCCCAGTAATTCCCAACTTGGCTGATATGGCTTCCAGTGACAGGTCGTCTCCGAAATTTGACTCCACATATTCCATAACGAATTTGGTCATGACGTCGGTTTCGGATTTTTTTTCTCTAATGGCTGCCGCAGATTGCGCAAGGAACCAATGCAAGAACGCTTTGTACTGTTCTAAGGTATGACAAGCCTTCAAGAGATCATAAGGGGACCCTCTGTCTGAGAACGTATGAATGGAAATATTTTGCGCATACATGCTCTTCAATGCTTTGTTGACGATATCTTTGGTAAAGTCTTGGAATTGCTGCGCGAGTGCGCCAGCTTTGGCAAGTTGATCGAGAAGCTTGTCAGCTAATGGAATTGTGACTCCATCAGATCCAGCGTGCAGATTGACAGTCAGCTCATTCTCCTCCGACGGCGTAGGAATCAGTAAAGCAGGCTGTGGCAGCCATTCCCTAATAATCTGGACACCTTCGCCAAGACGCCGTTGCTTGATCAGATCCAGCGCGTTCTGGTAAGTCTCGACGAAGTCAGACGAATGCTTGTGGATAGGGCTAGGTGCAATCGTGAAGTTGCCATACGACGCATCGATATCTAGCATTTGTACAAGTCGTACTAGATCATCAGAACGCGCTTCTTCCTGCTCATTTTCAACAAAAATAATGGATAAGATCTGATCCTTTTCTAATTGGAAGGTCAACGAATCTGTGTATAGGCTCGAGAAATGAGCATCAATCAACTCTTTATATGTGTTAAAAGTGCGCTGATGCGCGTTCGTAATTTCCGTGAGGAACTTATCATTGAAATCGATCTGAATCAGCACGAGCTTGTAAGGCTTGTTGGAGTCGATCAAGGTGTGTAATTGGGAACCCTTTCCATCAAGCTTCTTCAAGCGAGTCATATATGCAAATTGCTGTAATAGGTGTTTTTGGAGCGAAGATCGTTATGAAATTCTTGATTGGAACGGGACAAATTGTTGAGTGTATTGTGCAGCACATTGAATTCTCTAATTCGACTATTTGAAATTCCTTGTAGACCAACAGGATGATACATTTCCAAAGAACGAACCATATTCGCTAAAGGATTGTGGAATCTTTTGGCGATCAAATAGGACACAGCAAGTGAAATGAACAAGGACAATAAGATAAGCGCCAGCATGTTAAGGTTAAGCCGGTGTATTTGTTCCGTAAGTCCTTTGTCTGAAACGATTTCAATATACGTTAAACCTGTTTCTGCACTAGTACGGTAAAAATAATAGATATTCTTAATCCGTGTATAGCCGACTCCTGTCTTCTCCTTAATTTCTTCGGGTAGTTCTAAGACCTTGGAGGAGAAGACAACGTTTCGATCGCTATCCACGATGGAGAGGCTGCTGTCGGGTTGTGACTGGTGAAAGGATTCATAGGTATTCGCGCTCTTCATAAAGACGATAAAAGCGAAATTCGTATCATACGCGCTCTTGATCATAATAGGCATGAGACTGCCGATCTGCTTGTGCTCAAATGCAGTGACCGAGTTGAAAACGGCGGAAGGATAGATTTTAAAGCTCTGTGGGCTTTCAATCTCCTTATTCCAGAAATCGACGGTGTAAGCAGATTGGGAATAAAACTTGTTGAACATGGTCTCGGCATTCCGGGTACCATCTTTTTCAATGATGAAACGACTATCTTTGAAGTAATAGAGAATGTTGTCCAAATAGAGCAAGGAATTGTTAAGCGAGTACTGTAATTCATTTTGCGCTTTAATCACAATATCGTAGTGGGACAAGGGGTTCCCATTCTTAAGTAATTCTGTCTCATTGCTGAACAGATAACCAACCATGATACTGCGAATCAGTTTGATATGTTTCTCATAATTAGCGAATGTTGTGTTCAAATTCAGACCGCTATTGACGATAATCTCATCCTTAATCCGATCGCGAAAGAAGGAATAGGACCACGCATTAATGGAAACGAGCAAGAGAATAATCGCGATGAAGCTGCAGAACAGGGTGTAGAACAGTGATACTTGATTTTGGATTTTTGTCGAAAATCGTGCTATCCACTTCATCGTGTCATTCCTTTCTTTACGGGAGATTAACAATATTGAGTATAGCATGGAGGAGTAGGAGGGGTTCAATACTCTGACCTTTAAAAAGTTATCCATTTTCATGATTCAGGCATTATAACGTGTATTTGATTGGTAAATAGGTGACAGATCATGGATGCGATTGTGGAATTTGCCAATCAAGCTGGAGGGAGATATCTTCACTTTCCTTAAGATAATATGTCATTTTGGGGGAAAGCAGAAAATAGTGAGGAATCGAAATTATGACTCATTGCCCGGTATTCGCCGTTCCTTTAAAGTTTGATGCATAGACAGGATATTCAGACAGGAGGTCAAGGGATGCATCCATTCCTAAAGAGATGGCATAACAGCAAGTATCTCATGCTTTTGTTTTTGCCGGCGCTAATTTACTACATATTATTTAAGTACGTGCCAATGTTCGGGATTTTGATTTCGTTTAAGGACTATAACACCTTCAAAGGCGTGTGGGCGAGTGAATGGGTCGGATTAAAATACTATTCGCTGTTCTTCCATAGTCCTGATTTTCTGAAGCTGCTGAAAAATACGGTGCTCCTAGGCGTGTACAAGATTATTTTCGGATTCCCTGCACCTATTATTTTAGCTCTCTTATTAAATGAAGTGCGCAAGGCGACATTAAAACGTTTTGTTCAATCGGTTAGTTATTTACCTCATTTTATTTCCAATGTTGTTGTTGTGAGTATGATGTTCTTATTTCTCTCGCCAACGAGTGGATTAGTCAATAACGTGATCGAATGGTTCGGTTATGACGCAATAAACTTCATGCAAAATGAAAACTATTTCCGAGCGATCTACATTTTATCAGAGATTTGGCAGCATGTCGGTTGGGAAACGATCATTTATTTAGCAGCTCTAAGTGCAATTGATCCTCAGTTGTATGAGGCAGCAAGAGTGGATGGTGCGAATCGCAGACACCAATTGCTTCATATTACAATTCCGGGCATTATGCCGGCGATTATTATTCTGTTTATTTTGAACATCGGACATGTCCTAGATATCGGTTTCGAGAAAGTGCTACTGATGTTGAATCCTTCCATCTATTCGACTGCCGACGTACTATCTACCTACGTGTATCGGACGGGTATACAGTCATTGAACTACAGCTATGCGACAGCCATTGATTTATTCAGCTCTATCATTAACCTCATCTTCATTCTGACTGCCAATTGGATTAGCCGCAGAACGAGCGAGACAAGCTTATGGTAACGAAGGGAGTACACGAGTATGAAAAGAAAATTTGGTGTCTTTGATGTCGTTTTATTTGTGAGTTTGCTAGGCGTGGTCGTATCGGCGCTGTATCCCTTCGTTTATATGATAGCGGTTTCGTTCAGTGGAGTAGTTCCTGTCCTAAAGGGGCAAGTCTTCCTGTGGCCAAAAGAGTTTAATTTGAACACGTATGCCTCCGTTTTTGAAAAACCAGAAATTGGGAGGGCTTATCTCAATACGATCTTGTATACCGTACTAGGTACGACGCTTTCCTTGGTCGTTAGCGCAGCTGCTGCTTATGCCCTTTCGAAGAAACATATGTTGTTTCAACGTGGCTTCATGATCATGATTGTCATTACGTTATTCTTCAGCGGTGGCTTGATTCCGACGTTCCTAGTCGTCAAAAGCTATCATCTTATTGATACGATTTGGGCCATGATTATACCAACTCTGGTTAGTTCTTGGAACCTCATTGTCATGCGTACATTTTTCGCAGGCATGCCCCAAGAGGTTGAGGAGTCAGGCAAAATGGATGGACTTACAGACATCGGCATCTTCTTCCGACTTGTATTACCACTATCTAAAGCAATTCTGGCGACGATTGGTTTATTTTACGGCGTTGCGATCTGGAACAACTTCTTCTCTGCGCTCTTATATTTGCGAGATGCCGACTTGTTCCCCTTGCAAATTATTGTCCGCAACATGGTGCTGCAAGGACAAGGCACCGGCGCTGGAAATATCGGTGGCGACAGCATGATCGTGGATGAATCCATAAAATATGCAACCATCATTATTACAACGGTTCCCATCCTAATGATCTACCCGTTCCTGCAGAAGTATTTTGCAAAAGGAGCACTAATTGGGTCGATCAAAGGTTAATATAGAGGTACAAGAACAATGGGACGCAAGGAAAGCATGGCAAGTGAGACATGGAAAGTCAAACAGCATGAGGCCATTTCACACAAGGGGAAAGCAAATTCAAAGGAATTAGGGAGAGTGGGGCAACGTATGAAGAAAAAGTCGGTCGTTATGTTAGCAACAATTATGAGCATGAGTTTCGTCATGGGTGCATGTTCCAAAGAAAGCAGTGTAGCAACGCCATCCGCAGCATCGACAGCAGCAACAACAGCTTCGTCAGCACCGAAAGCGCAAACCTTCAAGTTTCTAGACTACAGTAACCCGAGCTGGCCTTATGATGCGAACTGGAAAGTATGGGGATATCTGACGGAGAAAACCGGCGTGAAGCTGGACATTCAATTGCCGCCAGGAAACCTGCTTGAGGATGCGCTCGCAATGACTGTTGCTTCTGGTGATATGCCGGATCTAATGTGGACACAGACGAAAGCGATAGCGGATAAATTTGGTCAGCAAGGTGCCTTGGTCAACATTCTTGATTATGTGAAAGATATGCCGAACCTGAAGGCTTGGATGGAGAAGTACCCAACAGAAGCGCAGAACGTACTATCTTCAGATGGCAAAATGTATGTGTTCCCGAACCAAGGTTTGGGTGAATCGAACCGTCGTACCTGGATGTATCGGGAAGATGTATTCAAGAAGCTTGGCTTAACGACGCCAACGAACTGGGATGAACTGTATGAGACTTTGAAGAAGTTGAAAGCGGCTTATCCAGATAGCTATCCGTTGACATTCCGTAATGGCTTGCGGTATATGTACGATTTCGGAGCTGGCTTCAACGTACCAGCAGAAGTAGAGAAACGAAAAGCATCTGTGTTCTATGACAGTGCATCCAAGGATTGGAAGTATGCGCCAATTCAGAACGAATACAAGACGCTGTTGACGTATATGAACAAGTTCTACAAAGAGAGCTTGATCCCGAAAGATTTCTTAACGATTGATACGAAAATGTGGCAGGATATCGTTTCCACGAATCGTGCATTCGTTACACTCGACTACATTGGACGTATTGACTTCTATAACAGTGCATTAGGTAAAGACAACCCACAGTTTACGATGAACTATATGGCTCCACCGGCAGGATGGGCAGGCGGACCACGTAAGACGGCATTTACGGCAGTAACAGAAGAAGGCTTCATGGTTTCATCCAAGTCGAAACAAATCAAAGAAGTCATGAAGTATCTGGATTTCTTCTACTCGGAAGAAGGTAAGAAACTAGTGAGTTGGGGTAAAGAAGGAGAGACAGCGAGTGGAACATCCTTCACAACGAAGTATGCTGACATCGCAGATTTGAGAAAGAAAACGGGCTTGTCCACAGATGGAGCTTATACTTGGTTTGATTTCAATTCGCATATTTCCGTTTCTTCCCCTGAGTTGCAAGCTGCATATAAAGAAGCTCCTAAGTATGATGGTGAGAAAAATAGTACGCTTTCTTTCACATTGGAAGAGCAACAAGTTTTGGACACGAAAGGTGATTCTTTGAACGCTAATCGTGACGAGAATTTCTCTAAATTCATCATGGGTACACGTAATTTTAGCGAATGGGATAAATTCATTGAAGAGCAGAAGAAGCTTGGTTATGAGGAAATCGTGAATATCTACAGAAATGCTGATAAACGTGCTAAGGCTGCTGTGAAAAAATAAGATTAATGGTTGAATGGATTCACCGATTACAGCCCCGCCTGAGATAGCGGGGCTTTGTATTATCTCGCGATAGAGAGGAAGATACAAATGGATATTCATTCGTTCAAGAAAAGGTTATCAATGATGCTGACAGCACTGCTCCTTGTAAGCATGATTCCCTTATTCGTAGCACCACCAGTGGTGGATGCTGCGGTTGCTCCTTTTCCAATTTCGCAACAACTCAACAATATGGATTCAGCGACGAATGCAACAGGTGATACGGTAGGTACCTCAGGTGTGGCCGTTATTGCGAATACGGATTCACAATATATTAAGGAAGGCACAGGCTCGAAGAAGTGGCTTTTAGCTTTTAACAATGGCACTACAGATGTTGCAGGCTCAGCTCTCATGTATCCTAAAGCGGCACCAACTGTTGATTTGAGGGGCTATAGCACACTTAAAGTGTGGGCCTATTCCGTGAAAGCAAGAGCAGGGGACCAAGCGGATAAGCCGATTCAGATTCGATTTTTCATGAAAGGTGACACAAGTAACTATTATTACTACAGAGTCCCATTGGATTGGACGGGGTGGAAAGAAATTGAGGTTCCGTTAAGTACTGTCCAAACTCAAAAAAGCATTGATTCGTTAAATAATTGGGGACCTTTAGATTATGTGCGATTTGATCAAGCTGCTGTTTCAGGAACAACACTTGACTTAGGATTGCAAATTTACTTAGATGATCTTCGGTTAACGAATACGGCAACCGTTATGCCAGCCCTAGCTGACAAACCGTCCGGTGAATATGTCAACAAAGTATTGGTAAGTTTAACAACCCAATCTACACCAGCCCTACTTGCCAAAACGTATTACAAAAGAGTCGGCATTGATAGCGTTTTTCAACTCTATACAACACCGCTTACATTAACTACGAATACGACATTGGTAACGAAGTCATCTATTTCCAATGTAGATAGCGAAGAAACGACTTATCACTACACGTTCGTTTATCGCGATTTCGTTGAAAATGTCGTTGCAAATCCACCAGCAGGAACGTATGCAGAAGCGAAGAACGTCACATTGACCTCTGAAACTGTAGGTGCTGCGGTATATTATAAAGTGGAAGGCGTAGATGCATCATTCAAGCTGTACACGGCACCGATCTTGGTTGATCAATCACAGACGATCACGACCAAAGCGGAATTTGATAGCAAAGTGAGTGAAGTAACGAGTCAAGCGTACACGATTGATTTATCTGGCAGCTCGAGTACACCAATCGGAAACATGGAGGCGTTTACAGGATGGACGAATACGACGGCAAGTTCGACCATCGCTGTGCAAGGACTGAAGTCTGGTCTATGGACGAACCCAGCAACGGCAATTAATGTCACAGGTCTTACAGCACCATGGAGCCAAAATGACCAAATCGAATTTTGGTTGTATTCAGAGAAGGCATCGAACAAAAAGGTGTACTTCATCTTAGACACTAACATTGCATCGACGCCTAGCTTCGATTATTTCATGTCCACGTTCTATGTGGATTGGGCAGGATGGAAGAAGGTTGAAATTCCATTTAACAAAATGCTGAACTCTACGGGATCAGCAAACTTAGTAAATTTTAACCAAATTATCATTCACCCTAAATGGTATGATTCTGATCCAGCACCAGATCCGACAGATAAGCTGTATTTTGATGGTTTTGCCTTGGCTAAAAACGCGGTAGAACCATCTATTAAGCAAATTGATAAAAGTGCGTTGCCAGACAGCACGTTGCACTATACTTTCTCACTCAAGAATATTAGTAACGTAGATACAACCTATCAAATTACACCGAAAACAGCGTTTGGTGCGGGCTATAACGTAACGCTATCAGGAACTACGCCTGTCGTCGCGCAAGGTGCTGAAACTGATGTGGATATCGAAGTGAAAGTACCTGCCTCCGCACAAGCGGGTGAGACGAAGAAAGCGATATACACCGTTAAGCCTTTGGCTGGCGGTAAGGAAATTAATATTGAATTGAATGTGAAGGTTGGTGCGTCAAGGGTCGCAACGAAGCAGCATCCTTACATCATGACATCACAAACGCAATTGAATGAATCCAAAGCTAAGATTCAGACCTATGGTTGGGCCGAGGATTACCTAGATGCGATAAAGCTAAAGGCTGATAGCTGGTTGAATAAAACGGTCTACTATCCTACCAAACCAGCGGGAGAGAGTGGGAAATTCGTCTGTGGGGATACACCACTCGTGTTCAACTATGATAGTCCTAATGCTCACTTGTGTCCGACCAACAACCAAGTGTACACGGGCGCAGATATCGATGGTGGATGGCGGTTTACGGCGCATACGGTGAATATTGAAGCCGTACGCAATCTTGCACTGACGTATGCGTTAAGTGGAGAAGCGAAGTACGCGCAGAAAGCCAAAGATATGCTACTCCATTATGCGGAACTGTATCCTAGCTACGCTCTGCAAGCGCAGAACGGTAGATTGTATTACCAATCGCTAGATGAAGCGGTTCAAATGATTATGCTGGTTCAAGCCTATGACTTGATTGAGCCAAGTGGTTTATTGAATGCTGCTGAGAAGTACAATGTGGAGCAGAATTTGTTTGCTCCATCAGCGAAAACGTTGCAAGGCTACGATGTAGGGAAGTCCAACTGGCAAACTTGGCACAATGCGGCAATTGGCGCTGTCGGGGCTGTGTTGGAAGATAAAACACTGATGGATTTCTCCGTTCTAGGACGTAGTGGATTTAACTTCCAAATGGCAAATAGTGTTCTATCCGATGGTTTCTGGTATGAGGGCGCAATTGGTTACCATTTCTACGCACAGTCTGCTCTGTTCTTTCATGCGCAAGCCTTGAAGAACATGGGATATGATCTATTTGCTAGTCCGAACTTCAAGAAAACATTTGATGTTACGATTCAGTATGCTTTCCCTGATCTCGGCATTATTAACAGTAACGATTCTGGTAAGTATCCTACGAATTTAGGAGCGCCAGGAAGAGTCGTGCCGATGGATTACGAAGGTGTATACGCGCAGTACAATGACGCTGTTTACGGTACGCTGCTAAGTACTCTTTATAATGACAAAGAGCGGGCAAGAGGCGGCTTTATTGTACCAGGCAATACAAGCTCAGGTATTGTTGGGGAACAAGCGGTGTTTTACGGGAAATCTGTGATTCCAACTGGCGGCACATTACCGTCAGAGAGCAAGAATTTCACTGGACTTGGCCATTCTGTTTTGCGAGCAGGTACGGGAAATGAACAACTGTACGCACTTGTTGATTACGGTGTGCATGGTGGTTACCACGGTCATCCGGATAAACTTCATTTAGAGGTATTCGGGAAAGGTGAGCGGTTAGCACCGGATCTGGGTATTCCTCCTTACAGTAATTCCATGTACACGTCTTATTACAAAACGACATTCTCACACAACACCGTCATGGTTGACGGCGATACACAGGCAATTCCGACTGTGAACAATGTGGAAGTGTATGAACCGACGAAGTTATTCATGCAATCGGAACCTTTTAATTTGATGACGAACACCTCAAGTAAAGCGTACACGGGTATGGGACGCTATGAGCGTACAGTGGCTGTGACAAAGGATTACATGATCGATCTGTTTACGCTGGAATCGGCAACAAAACGTCAGTATGATTGGGTATTGCACGGTATTGGCTCATTCACTCCTGGCACGACTATGGATACTTTTGCAGGTCCACTGGGTACGAAGGACTCGACGCCTTTCTTCCGAAATGGGAAATCCAAGGAGCTTTCTGGTAAATGGGAAGGTGCATGGAACACCGTCAATGGCAAGGGATTAAAGCTATTCAGCTTAACTAGCTCCCCGAGCACAACTTCTACGATGATCGTAGGTGAAGCACCGGGACCTGGTAATGATACTGCTGTATATACACCAACCGTGGTTAATCGGGTATACGGCAACAACGCGCAATTTGTTAGCGTACTTGAACCTTTCTCTGGTACGAGTAAAATCGAGAACGTTCGTAGAACAGATCCCACACACATCGTGGTGGACATGAAAGATGGTCGTAAGCAATTATTCTATTCGAATAGCGATAAGGAAGTAGCTGGACAGGTGCAATATTATTTTGTAGACGGTACGCAACAAACAGCGGAGAATGTGAGCATCACAACTAGTGTGAACACGAACGAACTACAGCTGGCTGTAGGAGAGTTGTCAGGCGTCAGCAGTGTGACTACGGTGACTTACGCGCCATCCACAACGAAGGTAGTATGGAATGGTAGTGAGGTACCATTTAGCAAAGATAGTGGTTTTGTAATGGTAAGTGTGAAAATAGCACCTGCAAGTAATGATGATTCGCCGTCGGACTTAGGTGGCCAAGGTTTCATAACGCCAATTGCAAATGACTTACCCCTTGTTTCTAAAAATGGTACGTTGACATTGCCGCAAGGTAAAACAGGCGAAGTTAGTTTAAACAATGAGGTCAAGATTACGATTCCGGCTGATGCTTCGGTCAAAGAATTGAAGATCACGATTGACAAAGTACTAGATACTCAAAAACTTTTAACTAATAAAGATGGTTTGGCGAGTCCGATTTTTGAGATATTGAAAAATTTCTCGGAGAACTTCAGTAAGCCGATCACATTAACGTTTACGTTCGACAAAGCTAGCTTGCTTTCTGACCAGAGAGTAGCAGTTTTCTATTATGATGAAGCTACAAAAGTGTGGGTAGAAGTCCCTGGTGGTAAGGTGAATGGAGATCAGATCACCGTCGATGTAGACCATTTGACGAAGTATGCCGTATTTGCCGTTAAACAAGCGACGATTGTGCCTGAAATGCTTAATGATGTAGCAGGGCATTGGGCAGAGGCGGAAATTCAATCAGCGTTGAAAACGGGTATCGTACATGGCTATGAGGATGGCACATTCAAGCCGAATCAGTTCGTATCGCGTGCGGAATTCATCGTCATGCTGATGAATGCTTTGCATCCGAACGCTGGCGCAGAGAAGCTGCCGAACTACAGCGATAGCGGTTCGATCGGCGATTGGGCGAAGCAAGCGATTGCGCTGGCTGCTAAATCGAATCTTATTCAAGGATATGAGGACGGCACATTTCGTCCTGCTGATCAATTAACAAGAGCACAACTGGCTGTTGTGCTGGCGAACGCTTATGGACTGGGTGCCTCAGCTGAGAAAGCCGTGGCATTCGCGGATGTCTCCGACATTCCAGCGTGGGCCTTAAATGCTGTAGGCATCGTGCAAAAAGCGGGGCTGATGCAAGGATACGCAGAGAACCGCTTTGGACCTCTTGCCACAGTTACACGTGCAGAGGCGATTACGGTGATTACGCGATTGTTGCTAAAACAAACTAACCAATAAAACCAGAAGGACACACGCTTGCCTGCAAGTGTGTGTCTTTCTGGTTTGTTGTTTGTGTAGCACCCAGTTCCAGCCGGAGCTCCAACTACTACCGCACCACCCCCGCATCCCCTGCTAACTATCTCCCTCGACTATCTCCTTCGACTACCTCCCACGACTACCTCCCACGACTATCTCCCACGACTATCTCCCACGACTATCTCCCACGACTATCTCCCACGACTATCTCCCACGACTATCTCCCACGACTATCTCCCACGACTATCTCCCACGACTATCTCCTTCGACTATCTCCCTCAACTATCTCCCCCAATATGAGAGTAGTGAGCAGTAAGGACAGTAATGAGGAGCTATAAGTGAAATGAGAATAATTGGAAAATAGTGAGGATAAAGAAAGAATGTGGGAAAAGTTGAATAATGTGAAGAAGTAGGAGGATGTGGAGTAATAAGTAACAGAGGAGTGGAGGTAACCAATATAGTGCCCGATGGAGCAAATTTGATTTTATGAGAGCTCTGATGTCTTCAAGTCTTCAAGTCCTCTAACCCTGTCAAAAGTGCAAAAAAGCACTTTTTGAATGGGTTTTCCCTTGATTATTGTAAATTGATGCAAATAGGCATCAATTTGAAGTGATTTCAGGAGATACTCAGCAAAAACGTTAAAAAGGTTGCCTATTTGCACGCATTTTCCAATATTAACGAAAAAATAGTAGAAAAGGTTGTATTTTTGCATTTTTGAGAGATGGAGTGAAAGGAGAGAAGTTGAAGGAAAGATGGATGGATGGATGTATGTATGGATGGATGGATGGAGTGAAAGGAGAGAATGAGAAGAGAAAAGAAGAGGGATAGAGTAGAATTGGGTATAGCAGTGGTTAAGGTAGAATGCTCGGTTTAATTCGGCAGTTTGTGAGGAGGAGTAAAAAAGAACAAGCCAGTTGCCTCGGCAACTGGCTTGTTCTTACCTCAAATGTAATTAATATAATTTCGTGATTTTCCACCAATTGATATCAAAGCCGCCGGTAACCGCATAGAGGCCTAATTGATGTGTCCCTGCGGGAATCTGAACCTGATGAGAGACGGTACGATAGCTAGACCAGCTACCGGTATTGGGAATATCAATTTGACCTAATACGGTTCCGCCAGAATTAATGTCCAGCGAGATCTTCCCGTTATTATTCGGTGACGCAATTCGATATTCGACCAAATACGTACCCGCCGTGGGAATGTTTACATTGCTAAATGCGATCCAATCTTGGTTGTCAATCGCGCCAACATTCTGGCCACCGCCTGTATCAGGTGTGGTCTCAGTGATGACGCCACTCATAGAATTGTAGCTTTCCGCTTGGAACGTGCGGTTGTAACAACCGCCAACGGCTAGCTCGCAAATTTCTGCAATATTGGTGGAAACCTTAAGATCGTCGTACCAGATGTAGGAGTCGTTCTGAGGCGCGAATGCCGAAGTAGCTCCGCCGAAGAAAGAGGAGAAGTAAGCTTTATCGACCTTGTCGGTGTTGCGAACGAAACGCAATCCAGTAATGTTGGCTGCAGAAATGCCATTATACCAAATTTGGATCTCGCCATCCGGATTGGCATTTCCGCCAGTAACGGTGTTGACTTTAAGGCGCTGGACGATGTTTACCCATGTGCCTTTGGGGTAATAGATGTCGTTGCCGTTATTTTTCAAAACAGCATAATCCCCATATTGGCCAGCATTGCCCATGTGATAGTAATAAATAGCGGCTTGCCCGCCTGAACGCCAAATCATCCGAGAGCTAAAACCATTGTAGCCCGTACACTCCTGACCACCTGAACAAGCGGCACCACCGGCTAGTCCAAGCCCCAGTTTGCCTGCATTTTCGGTTGAGCCCCAACTGAAATCACTGCTGAAACGTACCCAATAGGATAAGTAATATTCCTGTCCTGGTGTTACGGTAAAAGGTGCTTGAGCTCCCGAGTTTTGCGGGTCAATTTGGCCTTGTGGATAGAAGACGCGAAGAGATTGACCGCCAGAGTGGTTAAAATTGTAGCCGTCGATCCATGTTCTTGTGCTCATGCCAAGGTCCCAAGGTGCGCTCCAACCGTCGATTCCCCATTGTGACAAGCTGTAAGCGCTTCCTCTTGCGGGCCGCTCAAAGGTATTAACTTGTGGTGCAGCAAACGCGACAACTGACCCCATCATAAGGAAGAAAACAAGCACTAACAGTGTTACTTTCGTTTTCATAAAAAACCTCCTGTTTGTACGAAATAAACGCCTTGTCTCGGAATGAATGAATGAATGAATGAATGGCTGGCTGCTGCAAAATTCATGCTGATTGTTGGTCGTTCTGGACTTGCGATGTGAGGTTGATCACCTTCTTTCATTGTCTAGGAAACCTCTCCACTACGCAGAATTAGGAATGCATGCTGTCTTCAGGAAGTGATGACGATCTGCGTATTTCTATTGTAGTTGTGTGATAGCCGTGGAACTATCGTCTGATTTTCGGAAAATAACCATAAATATGTTCAGGAGGGTGTGAAGTCTTATCACTTTTTAAGAATGTTGCTTGTAATTGGGTTATCTAGATTATGTTGATTTCTACATGTTACAATAGTAGAAAATGGACTAGTAGGAGGCACTATGGATCAGATCAGATTGTTGAAACAGGAAAATTTTAATGACAGTCTTGCCTTATCGGAGTTTGCATTTCAATATACGGTATTGCCGGAGGAGCGGGAAGAACGTCTGGCTGCCATGGCTTCACAAGAGACATGGGGATATTTCATTGAAGATCAGTTAGCAGCCAAACTAACGATTCTAGATTTCGAAACATGGATTAACGGTAAAGCCTTTGCCATGGGAGGTATTGCTGGCGTTGCGACATGGCCGGAATATCGTCGCCAGGGAATGGTCGGTCAATTGTTGTCACAATCATTGCAGATGATGAAAGATTCCGGGCAGATTGTTTCATTCCTAGCACCGTTTGCCTTTGCTTTTTATCGCAAATATGGTTGGGAAGCTTACATCGATTACATGCGGTATGAACTTGCTGTCAATCAGTTACCGAAGCCAGTGGTTGCTGAAGGCAGCTCGTTGCGACGGATTAAAGCGGATGCTGCAGTGCTGAATCCAATCTACGAGGCATATGCCAAACGCTACAACGGCATGATCGTTCGAACGGAGGACTGGTGGCACAAGAAAGTATTTAATGGAAAGAAGAAAGGGATCGTAACCCTGTATTTGAATCCTGCTGGAGAACCGGAAGGCTACATCATTTATCAGGTAAAGGATAAGGTGCTCACTGTACATGAGTTGATAGCGCTAACAGAGGATGCCACTCGCGGACTATGGCGTTTAATCTCTAATCATGACTCAATGATTGAAAAAGTGGTATGCCAAGCGCCGATTGGCGACCCGCTGCCATATATGTTGAACGATCCACGAATTAAACAAGAAGTCATTCCTTATTTTATGGCAAGGATCGTTGATGCAGCTGCATTCCTTCGGTTGTATCCATTCAATGCTGTTGCGGAAGAGACAGAGGCTAGCGAGCCATTCTATCTTCAACTCAGTGACAGCCATGCCGAGTGGAATAATGGGCTATTCCGCATTCAACCAGGAAGTGGCGAAGGGAATGAAATTGTCAAAGTTGAAGGGGAACATGCGTTCGATTTCATTTCGTGTGATATTCAAACATTATCCGCGCTGCTAATGGGATATAAAGGAGCTTCCTTGCTGCATCGCATTGGCCGTCTACATGGCGACGTTGGGGAGATCGCGAGATTGGAACGCATCATTCCAGAGCGAACAACGTATTTGACAGATTTCTTTTAAATAGCAAAAGGCGCGGATCCAGGATCCGCGCCTTTTTTCGGAAGTTTCGTATCTGCTGTGGCGTCTATTCCACTAGCTTAACATCCACGATAACTTCTAAATCCTGTGTACCTGAGCCGCGATAGACACCTTTGACAGGGACGATATCATTATAGTCTCGCCCATGACCTAGCTTGATATAGCGCCAATTAACTTCACAATTATTCGTCGGATCATAACCGAACCAGCCTGAGCCTGGGATGAGACATTCGACCCAAGCGTGGGACGCTTGCGTGAAATCAGCACTGCCTCCTTGCAAATCCCCAACGAAATGGTAGCCGCTCACATATCTGGCGGGTATGCCTTTCTCGCGGCAAATCGTGATCATGAAATGAGAGTAGTCCTGACAAACACCACGTCTCAGCTTTAGCATTTCGCCTACCGTTGTCTGCACGGAGGTTGCTGAAACATCATAGGTGAAATCGCGATTGATAGTGGTATAGATCGTTTGGAGCAGATCGTATAAAGGTACGCCATCATCGACGATAGCATCGGAATATACTTTGAGCTCCGGGGTTAAACCGGTATAGCTTGTAGGTAATAAATATTCGGCATATTCATTTTGAAAGTCGTCTGCGAATCTCGAAGCTTTTTCCTCGTAGAGTGAGGGGATGGACACAGGATGGTTATCATTGTCATGTGTGACGACGGTAGAGACCATTTTGATCGTGAGCTCACGATGAAGCTTGTTGACAGTAAAAGCATGTACACGGTTGTGAAAATAATCGGAATACGTAAAGAAAGCCGACACAGGCTCTGTGGTAATTGCATGGTGATAACAAGACTGACGATTGTCCGTTAATGGGGTTAGCCGAATCTCATTGACACTGTCCTGTGCGGAATCGGTGTAGGAATAACGAGTAATGTGCGTGATCTCCAGCTTTTTCATGCGATAACCTCCTCCCGAGAGGGAAAAAAGACCTTCGACATTTTAGCCCCCATCCCATTGCAGGAGTCGAGTAATGTGTGTAGTGTCGTTTCTAATTTGCCAGATTTCAAGTCATCCTCATCCATGCAGGCCAAATTCGCTTTCACTTTTCCAGCTAGTTTGGCTAACTTATGCACGGCGTTGTTGAGCTCGGGATCATCCAATTGAATTCCTTTGAACGAGCGTTCCAAAGAATGAATAGAGAAAGCGACTGAACGTGGGAAGGTCTCATTTAACAGCAAAAATTTGATGATGTTCGTCAGATTTACCGTGTCCGCATACTCTTTTCGATATGATTCGTATCCGCTGACCGATTTTAATACCGCAAGCATAAGCGGATAGGACGAGAAGTCCTCCTTAGCATACTCCGAACAGAGAGACTGAATTAAGCGAAGCAGATTCTCCGCCCGTTCTAGGTAGCGCCCAGCTTCTACGAAATGCCACTCGTTCTGACGAGGCATGACCGAAATAGCCGCACCTTGAAACATGGATAACGTGTCGCGGATAAAGCGATAGAACAGATGAGGGGAATCATTCGTGATATCACGGACTTCTTTTTCTTTTAGCCACAAATAGAGTCCATTCAAAATATCCCACAACTCGGAAGGCATTTTCTCCCGAATATTTCGTAGATTAGCACGTGCGTGGTTTGTGCAGGCGAGTAGGGAGTTGGCATTATTTTTATCAAGTGTAATGTATTGAAGTACATGCTGCTCGGTGAAGCTGCCGTAATGCTCTATGAAAACAGATCGGTCCCCGATGGTATCAATAAGCCTGCTCCAAGATTGACTGCCGCTGGCCTCTCTGTCCTCGCGGATATGATAATACACATCGATCAGCCTAGCGTGATTCTCAGTTCTTTCCGAATATCTACCGATCCAGAATAAAGCTTCCGCTGTTCGTCCCATCATTACCATATCCCTTAGCCTCCATTCAAATTGTAGGTCGCGTTTAGCGAACAACCCACGTATCTTTACATCCTCCGCCTTGCGAAGAATTCACCACAAGAGAGCCTTCTTTCAACGCAACACGCGTGAGTCCACCTGGAATTACTTGAATGTCTTCACCTGCAATGACAAAAGCTCGCAAATCAATATGCCTAGCAGCCATCTGACCATCAATCATGACAGGAGCTCTGGATAATTGAATGGTTGGTTGTGCGATATAGCGATCAGGGTTGGCTAGGATTTTGAGCCGGAAATCAGCGATTTCACTCTCAGAAGCTGAAGGTCCAATCAGCATGCCATAGCCGCCCGACAGGGAGGTTTCTTTGACAACCATTTCGTGCAAATGCGCCAGAACATGCTCCCGCTCATCAGGACGGGAAAGAATATACGTCGGTACGTTGTTTAAAATGGGTTCTTCATTTAGATAGTAACGAATCATATCGGGTACGTAGGCGTAGATGGCTTTGTCATCGGCTACACCTGTACCAGGGGCGTTTACGATGTTGATATTACCCGCGCGATAGGCGTTCATTATGCCAGCGACACCTAACATCGAACTCGGATCGAAAGCGAGAGGATCCAAGAAATCATCATCAATCCGGCGGTAGAGAACATCGATTTGGCGAAGTCCTTTGATGCCACGAATATACACTTTATGGTCAATAACCACGAGATCGTGCCCTTCAACGAGCTCTAACCCCATTTGCTGAGCGAGGAAAGTGTGCTCGAAATAGGCGGAGTTATAGCAGCCTGGTGTCAACAAACCGATAACAGGATCTGCCTTACCGGAAGGACTTAACTTGCGAAGTGCGGTTAGAAACACATTTAAGCTATGCTCGATATCTTGAATGGAATGACTGAATACGAGTTCAGGGAATAAGTGCGTCATAATCGATCTGCTTTTATATAAGTAAGAGAAGCCAGAGGGAGAACGGAGATTATCTTCAAGAACGAAATATTCACCCTGTTCATCTCGAATTAAGTCAATACCAGAGGCTGTAACGTAGACATCATTTGGAATCGAAAGGCGCATCATCTCAGGTCGGAAATAACAATTCGAAAGCACCATTTTTCTAGGAATAATCCCATCTTTGAGAATAGCCTGATCATGATAAATATCTTTGAGAAACAGATTAAGTGCCTTAACCCGCTGCTTGAGCCCTCGCTCGAGCTTCAGCCATTCGTCCTGAGGAATAATCCTAGGGATTGGATCGAAAGGGAGTGTGCGTTCAAGTGCCTCCGTCTGATCAGGGCTGTAAAGGGTAAAAGTAATCCCTTCTTCCATCATCCTTTTCATCGTAGCGGTCTGGCGCTTGTTTAAATTACCTGTCTTCATCGACATGAATTGAAGGAATGTACTTTGATAATGAGGGCGAACCGAGTAAGCGTTCATAAACATCTCATCAAAAAAAGGACGAGGATCATAAGGGGTAGTGACCAGATTCTCAGGTTTGGACATCGCAGCTCCCTGGTTTCATCATTATGCTTTCGGAAGCTACAGGAAGCTAAGGGCCCGAAGCAGAAACCAGGCCTCCTTTCTGATCTAAGTTCTTTTTGTTAGATAAAATAACATTGTATAGTTATTCTGAGGTGGTTTTTCTTATATTGTAGATTTTTCAGAAAATTATGTCAATATAACTAACAAGTAAAAATACCGACATTCCTCATGAATTTTTTGTGAATGTTCGGAAATGTACTGGAATATTCAGTTATTTGTCTTGCTTTACAATGGAAATCGCTATAAAATTGTCGAATAAGTGAATGTTAAATAAAGTCACAGTAAATGTGATAAAGGGGTGTTGGATATGTTTGATTGGCTGGGATTTAAGAAGGGGCTGCCTTTGTGGTGGTCTTACCGCCTGAATCGTCATATCAAGGAAGATGTGGAGCATATTTTCGAAGGCATTGCTCACACAAGGACGGAAATTTTACGTGGCTGGGCCCTTGCTTACTGGTCCAATTTGGATCGGTTGCTGGAACAGTTACAATTATCAGGAACAGAATGGTTGACGGAGCCCGTTTCCAAGGATTCATCTGTAGTAGGAAGAATGCTGGCCGCGACAATGAAGAGTGGCGCAGATTTCTCTGAGGTATTCATTTTGAATGAGAAAGCTTCTGTCGTATACTCCACACATCAAGCTCATACGGGAAGATCTTATGCGGGAGGCG
Source organism: Paenibacillus sp. J22P165 (assembly GCF_059692015.1). NCBI lineage: Bacteria > Bacillati > Bacillota > Bacilli > Caryophanales > Paenibacillaceae > Paenibacillus > Paenibacillus sp. J22P165. The sequence goes on from NZ_JCAUAP010000001.1 coordinate 764,830, forward strand.
GTGTACTTGGGAAAGGGCTGGAGGAATCGCGCAAAGGTGTGAAATGCCTATTCGGACCGTTCTCTGACCCGCTTACATTGCAAATCGGACCGAGCACCTCACCCTTCCATGATGCGATGACGATTGCTTTTATTGCACCTATTATGGAACGTGGGCAATGGAAAGGAGCGGTATGCGGCCGTGTACCGAACGATGTGCTGGGAGATTTGATCCAACGGGAATCAGGACATGTGTATCCAGACTCAGGTGATAACTATTTATTCATGGCCAAACCAGTGTTAAATAAACAAATAATTCCTGGAACAGCCCTATCGCGAAGTCGATTCGAAGATTTGACCTTTACCCATGGGGATAATTTAAAAGATGGCGTTCGCACTGACTTTGGTATCGTTGGTGTCAAAGAGCACACAGAGTTGGAACTTGTTTTTACGGATCCTGCGACAGGACAACTGCATCCAGGTGTTGCGGGAACGATTGCTAAGGGAAATAATTTATTCGTTGAATACCCAGGTTATTCCGATTATCGTCATATTTCAGTTATTGGAAAAGGTGTAACCTTCCAGCTGCCTCATTGCCCCGACGTATGGGGGATGATGTGCGAAGGAGATTTGGAAGAAGTGTATCGAATACGTTCGATCGATTGGAAAATGTTCAGCCTACAAATGAGATTTATTACGCTCTACATACTACTGTCCGCAGGCGGCTTCTGGTTATTAAATGGGCATGTATCCAATGTTGTCGGCGCTGCCATTATGGCAGGTGTCAGTCTATTCTTCGGCGGAATTGGCGCAAGCTTGATTAGGCGCAGGGGGAGTAAGCCGATTGCCAGGCAGCTTGCACAAATCAACAAATTTATCCGGATTAACGCAGAGGGAAAAGGGGATTTGACACAGCGTCTGAAGGTGGATGAATTTGCTGGAGATGAGACGCGGGATTTGGCCAAATGGATCAATAATATGATCGATTCCTTGGAAGGTATTATGCTGCAAGTGAAGCAAGCGGCAGCGGAGGTTCAGGTTAGCCAAGAACGGATGAACGACTCAACGGGTTCTACCGAGCAATCAACCGGACGTATGAGTACGAAGATCCATGATATGATTCGCTCACTGCGTGGTCAGCTGAAGGACATTGATGTCGCAAAGGATGTAACGCTAAATATGAGCGGAACCCTACGCGAGCTGGAGATGAAGGCATCCGGGCAGATAGCTGTCGCACAAGATGAGGTTGAACGGATCGGTCAGAAGATGACGGATATTTCGGCGAAGGTGGAAGAAACGAATCAAACGATCCAAACCTTCTTGCATACAACGCAAGAAATTCCGAAGCTGCTGAAAGTCATTGAAGAAATTTCTGCACAGACGAATTTACTTTCTTTGAATGCTTCCATTGAAGCCGCGCGTGTTGGTGAGCATGGCAAAGGCTTTGCCGTCGTTGCTGGTGAGATTCGCAAGCTGGCAGATTTGACCAAGAAATCAACCACAGAGATCAATGAGACGATCGAACATATTGAACGACATGCGAATGAAGCTTTCATTTCCATGGAAGAAGGCACAAAGGTCGTTCTTGAAGGGACACAGATTGTGGCTGCGGCTTCTGAAATTCTTAGCTCGGCAAACGCGCACGATACCATGAAAACCCAGGTTGTGGAGGAAGTCGTTGCGCTCATGGAGAAGATTGCAGCGGTGAGCAAAGAGAACCGGCTTATCTCTGCGGAGGTTGAGCAGACGGTGAAGGAGCTGCTGCAGGACATGCATCATGTGCGTCAAACCACAGGTGATGTAGGTGCGATCACGCATTCTATGCTGCTGCTTGTGAATCAATTTCATTTGACGGAAAGCCGAGTTCGATAGGAACGATTATTAGACATTCTTTCGCATGATAACAGCCCCATGCCGCATACAATGATAATGCGGTATGGGGTTTTTGCTGCCCGCATAAATAGATGTAGCTATCTTACGCGAGAAGGACTCTCTTATTGGTGATGAAACCTGCCTCTGTTGGCCGTGCGAGAGGGCGTTTTCGGGGACGAGGTTTGGTTACATACGAAGCAGTTTCTAAAAGAAACTTTAAGCTGATGCTTACGAAGAAAGTTTTCTTATGAAAACTCGGAGGAGGATGTCGAATGAGTGACCGTTTGAGCATTCAAACGAATCGGGCAAATAATGTGAATCCTAGTGAATTTAGAATGCTAGCCCAGCGTTTGAAGGAGGAGCATGTGCAAATGCGTGAGCAGCTCTCCGATATTCGAACGTTAGCTGCAGCTTTGTACACCCTTGATGATTGCTCAATTGGAATGTGTCGTCTGATCGAACTTCAGGACGGCATTCTATCCTTGGTGGAGGAGTTGGAGCAGCATTCGGAATGGGAAGAGCAAGTCTTATTCCCGAGCCTGCAAACTTATTTACATCCGACGATGGCTATCTCGGTGTCGCGGTCCATGCATGTGTTGGAGCAGGATCATGATTTGGCCAAAAGAGTCGTACAGTCATACGTCAATGGTGTCAATGCCATGACCGTCCCGATCGATATGGACTTCGTCCATGTGATGGCCTCTGAGCTGCTGACGGCCTGTCTCATTCTGCTGAAGCATTTCACATTGGAAGAGGAGCTTGTCTACCCCTTAATTGATCGAATAATGGAACAGATAGAAGATCCGACTGGCTAGAGGCAGGCACGCTTGCATTCGCAGCCACTTAACTGTAAAAGCTACAGCTATTTCGGGCTGATTCGCCCGATTTAAGCGAATAACTGTAAAAACTCCAGCTAATTTCACCCCTTTGACCGCTTATCGCGATAAAGGTGAAATTTAACTGGAGTTTTTACATGTAGATGGCTTATTCAGCTGATCCTTGCGAATTTAGCTGTAGTTTGTCCAGCTAAACGCGGCTGGTCGCGTGAGGCTGAGCAGGGCAGCAGTACAGCTGCGGCTAAGCGGAGTAGCTCGGTCTACAAAATGTAGCCCCGCCGAACAAATCCTAAGCCTCCAACGAGCTCAACGTTTTCTCCTCGCATTCCTTGGAACAGAAGCTGTCATGCTCCTCTTCACAAGCCTCGCAGCAAATATGTTTCAAGTGGCAAAGGTCGTTCGCACAGTTAATATAGCGATCCTCTGCGGTGCCGCAGTGGTAACATTTGCCAACAACAATGTCCTCTTCTGTTCGGTTAATCGGTACGGAGATGCGCTCATCGAATACATAGCATTTCCCATCGAATAGACGACCCTGAACCTCTTCATCTTTGCCGTAGGTGACGATCCCACCATCGAGCTGATACACGTCGGTGAAGCCTTCGTTGATCAAGAAACCAGATAATTTCTCACAACGGATGCCGCCCGTGCAGTAAGTAAGAATTGGTTTGTTTTTAAACTCCTGCAGATTGTTGCGAATCCACTCCGGGAATTCCTTGGTCGTCTCGACTTCGGGGCGAATCGCACCACGGAAATGTCCGATATCATACTCATAATGATTACGGCCATCGAGGACGATGACATCTTCATTTTGGAGCTTCTCATAAAATTCCTTCGGCTTCAAATGCGTCCCTGTCAGCTCATTCGGATTCACGTCTTCTTCAAGACGGAAGGTAACGAGTTCCTTCTTCGGACGGACAAACAGCTTTTTGAAGGCATGTCCTTCGTGCTCGTCGATCTTGTAAACCATATCTTTAAACAATGGCATGAGATTCATCATGGCCATGTAGGCTTCCGTTTGCTCTACGGTCCCGGAAAGAGTACCGTTAATACCTTCAGGAGCAATCAGAATGCGTCCTTTTACACCGAGCTTTTTGCAATAAGCCAGATGTTCTCGCGCCAATGCTTCGTGATCAGCAACAGCAACGAATTTATAGTACAACAAGATGCGATATGGAGCGTCATGTTCAGTCATAACAATTTAACCACCTATACGTATAAAATGACACGCTCTTAGAGGGAGCATACGCATATAGTGACATAAATTCATGTTTTTTTCAATCAAGTAGCAATTTTTGGATCGTTTGATAAACAGCCTGCAGCTCTAACGTTAACGTTTGAAGCAATTGCATCATACCAGCTACGTCTCGATCAGCTGCTTGCAGCCCCGCTTGTGCCTTCACAACATCCTCCAAATGGCTTGCCGCGGCATACACAAGATAAGCCGATAGGTTGCTGGAAGAGCCACGAATACCATGAAGTAAATCAAGTGCTCGTTCGAGATTCTGCGTCTCGATTGCCACTTGCAATTGCGCCATAATGGGGTTCGTTTGATCTTGGAATTTGCGCAGCATTTCACGATAAATCTCTGTTTTTCCTCCAATACGTTGGAGTGCCTCTGCGATATGGAGATGTGGCAGGGTCCTCTCCTCCTTATGCAGCTGGAGTGTGGTCTCAATGGCAGCTTGCAGCCGTTCTGGAATGATGGGCTTAGAGATCATCTCACTCATACCTGCCTCCAAGCAGGCCATCCGATTATCCAGCGTTGAATCAGCTGTAATGGCAATGATCGGAATGTGCGCCCACCTTGGTTCATTCCGTATACGCTTGGTTGTTTCTATGCCATCTAGCTCAGGCAAATGGATATCCATCAGGATCAAATCATAGCTATGATTCTCCAAATCGTGCAAAGCTTCGAATCCATTTCCAGCTAATTGGATGTGACAATTCATCATGTTTTCCAGTAATGAGCGTGCTACGGTTTGATTAATCTCGTTATCTTCGACAATTAGAATGCGGAGCGGATCTTCTCCCGTGAAGACCGGCTTGGTGGTCAACGCTTGCTCACTCACTTTGGCAGGCTTATCTGTCAAACTAGATGGAATAGTCTCCCTATCAGCATGTAGTGCGGCAAGTGTCCTGTACAGTAGACTTCGCGAGATCGGCTTAACCAGAATGGCATCGGGCGATGAGTCACTCGGAAGCTGCTCAAGCGCATCTCTTCCCGATAAGGAGGTGTATACGACTGTCCAGATCCCTTGTCTTTTGCAAGAGCCCAGCATAGTTAACCACACCTCTTCACCGTACATATCATCAGCTTCCATATCCAACAGCAAAATATCAAACGCAATATGATCAAGAAGTTGAAGGGCCTCTTTCCACGTGTAGACGCCTGCTGCATCCATGCACATGGATTGAAGATTCTGGACAAGCACCTGATTGAGCGCAGGGTGATCTTCGACGACGAGCATAGTAAGCGGTAATGGCAAGTAGGAGTGATGTGTTGGTAAATACAAGGTAAAGGTGAGGAGGACAAGAAATTCACTCCCCACATCTTGTGTACTGGAGACGGAGATTGAGCCCCCCATATTTTCAATAATGTTTTTGGAAATGACCAGTCCAAGCCCAGTCCCGCCATATTTACGACTCGTGACTTCGTCTCCTTGGATAAAGGGTTGAAACAAATTAGCTAACTGCTTCTCATCCATGCCGATGCCGGTGTCAGTGACTGTGAAGCGGAGGGTCACTTCATTCTCAACGATCTGATCAATTCGCACCCGAAGTGTGACAGTTCCCTGCTCGGTGAATTTAATCGCATTGCTGGAGAGATTCAGAAGCACTTGATAGAGCCTCAGGGAATCACCAATCAATCCAACGGGAACTTGATCAGGAATATCGCATATGAAATCAACAGGTTTATGCCCTAGCAGTACACTCAGCGTTTCACACACACGATCAATGGTCTCATCGAGCTGGAAGGGGTGATGTTCAATCACAAGCTTATCTACTTCCAGTTTAGAGAAGTCCAGAATGTCGTTGATGATATGGGAAAGAGAGAGCGCGGAACGCGAAATTTTGCGCATGTAATCTGTTTGCAATTCGGTCATCGCGGTTTTCTCCAGCAAGTGAGAAAGTCCTACGATCCCATTAAGCGGCGTACGTATTTCATGGCTCATCCGGGCAAGGAACACGCCTTTGGCTAGATTGGCATCATCCGCTTCTTGTTTGGCTAGGATAAGTGCCTCTTTGGCTTGGACTTGATCTGTAATATCTCTCGTGATTGCCGAGAAATACAGCTCACCGTTATTGAGGGGGAAGTGAGGGACAATGACGAGCGAAACGATGATATTGTGATGTTTTTTGGTCCTAACTTCAGCTTCGAATTCCCAGAATCCCTCGCGGATTGCCGTTTGAAGTCCTTCCTCAAAATTAATGTCATTCAGAATTTCCACAAACTCATGGAAATGCACACGCGTATAGTTGGCTCCCTCTAATCCCATTGAATGGATGCCGGCAGGATTTATATAGAAGATGTAACCGTCTTGATCAAAAGTCAGAATCGCATCCCGTGCACTCTCAACAATCGTGAACAGCCGTTCCTTAGTCTCATTACTTTCCTTAATGTCACTGATATCGCGCGCAATGAGCACATACCCTTTCAGTTCGCCATTCGGATGCGTGATACAGCTAACACTCGCCTGTACATAGAGTCGGGTACCATCTTTGTGATACCAAGTCCACTCCAAGTCCTCCTTCAGATGTCGTAAGGATCGAATCACAAGTGTCGTACAGTCCGCGGGAATCATCTCGCCGAGTTCAGCAGAATACTGAATCGCACGTTCACGAAGCTGTTGTTGATCTAACCAGATGAGGGGAGAGGCAATTTTATGTACTTCTCCTAAGGAATACCCAAGCATCTGCGTAGCTCTGCTGTTGAGGTGGTTAATCATGAAATTCGGATCCAACACGATCATGGCATATTGATTATGACGAATAAAAGCTTCAAAGGGCTCGAAGAGCTCACGTATATTTTCCATCATTCCATTAACAGAAAGGGCGAGTGCGCCTAATTCATCTTTACTTGTAAACACGATAGGTCTCGTGTGGAAGTTACCAGCTGCAACGGCCTCAGTGACTTGGAGGATTTGTTTAATTCTTTTGATAATCAGCTGATTCGTTGTGAGGTAAATAAGCATGAAAATGATCACAGCAGCCATCGCGATTAATCCCACCGTCCACCACAGTAGAGCGCTCGTAGGGGCCTCGATGTCCTTGATCGGCATGGAATAAGCAAGATACCAATCGAGATGGGGAATACGAGCGTAGAACCATCTGATCTTATTACCCGTGATAATGGATTCGTCGACAAAGCCAATTCCGTCGCGTACAGCTTGTTGAAAAGCGGGTCTAAGTTCCGGAAAATCGTTCAAAATATTCATCTTAAGAATAGCGTTAGGATCGGTATCATAAATCGTGAGTCCGTCCCGGTTGACGATTAACAGGTCTCCGTTATTCAACGGAGCAAGGAGATGTTCATGAAATAAGGGTGCAGCTTCTAATGAAACATCAATTAGACTGACGACCTTTTGTTGATCATTAAAGATTGGCGCTGTAATCGAGATAACGTAAACGCCCTTCATTTTGCTTAGATGCGGATCGGAAATATAGGTTTTTCCATGCATAGCTTGCTGAAAGCGAAGTTCATCCGCGATGGAAATCTTCGTACCTGAGGTAAATTCCATGTTACCTTCCAAATCGACAATAGCCATAGCATGATAGTGATTTCTATCTGATTGTAGTTCATGGGTCAAAAAATTCAGGCGTTCGGCTTGCGTGCCTTGTTTCATAATACTTACTCGACTGATGAGCTCGACCTCTGCCAATCGAATAGACAAGAAATCATACAAGTTCCGAGCGGAATTCGAGACTGAACTAAGAGACTGCTCGTTCATTTTCTGCAAGAGCTTATTGCTTGAAAGTTTATAATTGGTAAACCCTACCACGGCGAGGGAGATGGATGTAATGAGAACAAGCCAGGCAACCAGTTTGAAACGCAAAGATGATGACATGAACAGCCTCCTGATGCAGTCTAATTGTTAAAAAACCTCATAGTTTAAACATGTTTAGAACAGAACAAACTTAATGAATTCAATCTATGATATATCCAAGAGAGGAAAGACGTATACACAAGCCTTCGGAATTACACATTTTATAGGGGGAAATGGGACATGCAGATGAACGTTCGCACCAAATTAGTCATGGTATTTGCAATTATTTTAATCATGGTAGGGGCATTAAGCTGGACAGATATGAGCAGAATGGGTGCCCTAAAAGAAAGCAATCGAACGCTAGTGCAGAATTGGATGAAGGGTATTGAAACGATCGAGGAGATTCATTACAACTCGGAACATTTACTAACGGTGTATTATAAAAAAAAGCTGGAGCCTGATGTGACGAAGCATGCGCCAATGGACACAGATCTAAATGCAACCATTACACAAATCGACAACTTGTTAGGAAAATATAAGGAAACTGTTGCGAATGCAGAAGATATTACCCTCGCAGATGAGCTTACCGTGAAGTGGGAGAGCTTCAAAAAAGCGTTTCTAGCCAATAAGCAACTAGCTAGCGATCCAACGAGCAAAGCAGCGCAAGATAGTCTAACAGCTATGTCAACTGCCTTTGCGGCGGCACAAAAGACAATGTCAGATATGGTTACTTACAATCAACAAGGGGGATTACTAGCGGAGGAAAATAGCCAGAAAGTGTACCGAGAAAGTGTGACGATGTCAGTCACCGTACTGTCCGTAATCATCTTATTTATGATCGCAACCTGCTACGTGCTCGTTCGGATTATTTCAGTTCCTGTACGCAAAGCTTCACTAGCACTGGATCGTATTGCAAAAGGTGATCTTACGGTTGAGCCGATTATGGTTTCCAATAAAGATGAAATTGGCCAGTTCGTTGGGGCTGTGAATCAAATGGTGAATCATCTGCGTCATTCTGTTGAACAAATGCAGCTAGCCTCGACAAGCGTTGCAGCTTCGTCGCAGGAGCTATTCGCCAGCGCTGAGCAGAATACATCAGCTTCGCAGCATGTTGCGGTATCGGTACAGGATTTTGCCAATGGAGCAGATACACAAGCCCAAAGCTCTGTTGAATGTGGGAGAGCGATGGAGGAAATGGCAGCAGGGATCTCGCGTATTGCAGAAACAACCGCCGATGTATCCGAGTTATCCATGACGGCTACAAACATTGCGGAGCAAGGTACGCATGCTATGGGGCGTGTTGTGAATAAAATGCAAGCAGTCAGCACATCCGTTGATGCAGCGAATCTGGTCATTCAAGAGCTGGAGAAACATTCCCAAAGCATTGGCCAAATTACCACCATAATAGGAAATATTGCTTCGCAAACGAATTTGCTTGCGCTGAATGCTGCGATTGAAGCTGCGCGTGCAGGTGAAAGTGGCAAGGGTTTTGCGGTGGTTGCTGGGGAGGTTCGCAAGTTGTCTTCACAAACCGATGACTCCGTTCGCGAAATCTCCGATCTTATTACTTCGATTCAACGGGATTCAGCGCGAGCTGTTGGCGTAATGAACAATGGCAGAACCGAAGTGCAAGAAGGTCTTCATGAAGTTGGCATTGCCGAGAAAGCATTCGGTCAAATCGTACAAGCATCGCAAGAAGTAGCGAGCAAAATTCAAGAAACAGCGGCAGCAGCTGAGCAGATGGCAGCAAGTTCAGAAGAAGTGGCAGCGACAGTAGCACAAGTAGGCTTCGTTGCACAGCAAACCTCAGGCACAGCGCAGTCTGTCGCAGCGGTGACGGAGGAGCAACTCGCCTCTGCCGAAGAGATCACAGCGTCTGCCAAAAATCTTGCGGGCATTGCCACAGATCTGAATCAAGTAGTAGGTACGTTCCGACTCGCTTAATTGTGAACAAATTGTGTCTATCGGACTTTTTCGCAAGCTGGTACGTCTTAGTTATCGTGAAGGTTAGAACAGAAGTTAAAAACACGATAACTCAGAAGGAGTGAATAGGAAATGAAAAGAAATCCATGGAACATGTTGAAAATCGGTGTTGTTGGTTGTGCTGTGCTTGTAGGTGTAAGTGCTTCTGTATGGACTGTATCTGGTGTTGCTTCAGCGGATACGGTTACAGCCATTTCGGCATCTACACCATCAGCACCAGTGGTTATTAAAGAAGTGGTGCTAACGTCCAAGAGCACAGATTTAACGACGAATATTAAAGTTCCTCAATTGACAGGTATGCTGGATACGAAATATCAAGATGAACTGAACGACATCATCCTTTCACATGCCAATAAAGATTTAGCCAACTGGGAGAAGACAGCTTCGGAGGATGCAGCAGCAGCCAAAGAAAAGGGATATACGTACCGCCCGTATGAGCTTACAATTGTCTACACATTGAAATCAGATGGCACAAGAAATCCTTCAGGCGTTGTTTCCCTCACTGTTACTACGTATGGACAAACGGGTGGTACAGGGATGCCGAGAGTGGATACATATAATGTGCTGAATGCGGCAGCGGCACAACGTGTGACGCTCCAGGATCTACTTGGTACAGATTACAAGGCAACGATTGATGCAGGCGTTATTGCCAAAATTGACGAGAATCCGCAATATTTCTTCAAAGATCAATTTAAAGGTATTAGTGCAGATCAAGGCTTTTTTGTAGAAAAAGGGGATGCGGTTGTGGTGTTCCCGAAATACGCGATCGCAGCTGGTGTGGCAGGAAGTCCAGAATTCCGCTTTAGCTTGCCTAACAATTTGGTCATCAAACCGAATCCTACTCCGCTGCCTGACAAAGTGAAAGTGGATTTGGGGACGGGTGAAGTCGAACAGAATGCAGATGGCGTTTCCCTTGTTCCTTTCCGTAAAGTAGCAGAAGGTCTGGGTTACACGGTGAAATGGAATCAAGATACGTATGCGGCTGAACTCTCGAAAGGTGCGCAGTGGACGAGTGTGAGTGTGGGGAAAGATAGCTATTTCTTTGCCAAAATGGCGCCAGTTGCGCTAGGAGCGGCTCCGGTCATTTTGAATGATACGCTTTTTGTGCCTACTAAATTCGTGTCAGACATTCTAAAGGCCGAAGTGACAATTGATTCTAAAGGGATTCATATCGAACAATAATCGAATAAATAACATGAATATTCAGTAAAAATATGCCTTCAGTTGCCGATTCAGGTGATCTGAAGGCTTTTCGACTAACACGTTACTGAAAGCGTTTGCATATACTGTAACATCCCGCATGTAGGAGGTGTGATCGGTATGTATCTCAAAAATAGTTTATCAGCACTCATGGGCCTTTGGTTTCTAATGACGCCTTGGGTGTTTGGATTTGGAGATGTAACGAATGCGCTTTTCACCTGTGCACTGTTCGGAAGTCTGCAATTCGTAAGTTCGATGTTAGCATTAGGCAAAACAGGGAAGCATATGTGGCAGAACTGGGTTTGTGTGGCCACAGGCACCGTGTTTATTGTATTTCCAAATGTCTTTCATTTATCTTTCATGGCGTTTTTCTCATTTGTTGCCCTTGGATTTATGACGATTCTCATTAATTACGCTAACCTATTTCCAGACTCCCAATAACGATTAAAAATGCCTATTGATAATTTGGTTTTAATATGTCATAATGACAATATTAAAATGAAGTTATGAAATAAATAGCTCCGTTTGCGATTAAACGCCTCAGCTGTCATTATGAAGTTAGGCTTCTCTTTTTGCTAATTGATAAAGTCGTTCTAATAATATTAGATATACAATATAAGGAGTGAGGCATATGAAAGCCTTTATTGTGATTGATTATACGGTGGATTTTGTAATTGGAAAGCTGCCTTGCGGTGATCCTGCCGTTGCCATTGATGCGCGGATTTGCGAGCTTGCTAATCGCTTTCTTGCCCATCAGGATTTTGTCGTGATGGCTGTAGATTTGCATGTGGAAGGAGATCCCTTTCATCCGGAGACGGCGTTGTTCCCACCTCACAATATACGTGATACGGCGGGTAGGGAGCTTTATGGCGGTTTAAAAGAAGTGCATGAAGCGCATAGATCAGATATCTATTGGATGGACAAAACGAGATACAGTGCTTTTTGCGGGACAGATTTGGAGCTGCAGCTTAGAGCTAGAGGTATTCAGGAGCTTCATCTAGTGGGCGTGTGTACAGATATATGTGTCTTACATACCGCAGTGGATGCGTATAATAAAGGTTTCTCCCTGATCATTCATGAGGATGCGGTCGCTAGCTTTGATGCACAAGGTCATGACTGGGCATTGCGGCATTTTACTAGTACACTAGGGGCTAAGGTTGTTCGGAATTGGAAAAATTAAGGGACGATGCATTAGATGAGCTAATGTGCGATGGAAAGGATGAATACAAATGAAATGGCACGCCATGGATGCGATGAATAATCTAACGCTGCATACGGATAAATATCAAATTAATATGATGTACGCCCATTGGTTACAAGGGACACATACGGAGAAGTCTGTGTTTGAGGTGTACTTCCGCAAGCTGCCATTTGACGGGGGATATGCGGTCTTCGCGGGGCTTGAGCGAGTGATTCATTATGTGCAACATCTGCATTTCGGTGAGGAAGAAATCGCTTATTTGCGTGAGCAGGAGGAGAACTATAAGGAAGAGTTCCTTGATGCGCTTCGCGCTTTTACATTCAACGGGGATATTCAAGCCGTACCCGAAGGGACGCTTGTTTTCCCAAATGTGCCGCTTGTACGTGTGGTTGGCAGTATTTTTGAAGCGCAGCTCGTTGAGACAGCGATTCTCAACTTCGTGAATTTCCAGACGCTTATCGCGACGAAAGCTTCGCGCATGAAAGGCGTTGCTCCGCACGATGTGCTGCTGGAGTTCGGCACACGCCGCGCCCAAGAGGCTGACGCCGCCATCTGGGGCGCAAGAGCCGCTTACATCGCGGGGTTCCACGCGACATCGAACCTGCGAGCCGGGATGCTGTTCGGCATCCCGACTAAGGGCACCCACGCGCACGCATGGGTGCAGGCCCATGAAACGGAAGAGGAAGCCTTCCGTGCGTATGCCGAGGCCCTGCCCGAGCAGGTCACGCTGCTCGTGGACACCTACGACACGCTGCGCAGCGGCGTGCCGAACGCCATTGCTACGGCGCGGGAGCTCGCGAGCCGCGGCAAGCGCTTGAACGCCATTCGCCTCGACAGCGGCGATTTGGCGTACTTATCCCAGCAGGCGCGGCGCATGCTGGATGAGGCGGGCTTTCCGGAGGTGAAGATTGTGGCATCCAATGACTTGGATGAGCACATCATCGCCGGGCTGAAAGCCCAGGGGGCTAAGATAGACAGCTGGGGCATTGGCACCCAGCTGATTACAGCGGCCGACCAGCCCGCGCTGGGCGGGGTGTATAAGCTCGTTGCCCGTGAGAAGGACGGCACGCTTGTGCCGGTCATTAAGATATCGGGCAACCCGGAGAAGGTGACGAATCCGGGCTTCAAGGAAGCGTACCGGATTATGAATAAGGCGACTGGCAAAGCAGAGGCCGATTATTTGGCTTTGCAGGATGAGGTGGATATTCGGGAAGGGCAGCGAATTAAGCTATTCGACCCCATCCATCCGTATCTTTTCAAATTTATCGAGGATTATGAGGCGGTTCCGCTGTTGAAACCGATATTTGAAGCGGGTGAGTTAGTCTATGAATTGCCTACCTTGGAAAGGATTCGCGATTATCATGCTGAGCAAATGCAGACCGTTTGGCCGCAATATCTGCGGATGCTAAATCCCGAAGTCTATCGTGTCAATTTGAGTACTGCCTTATGGCAGTTGAAAATGGATTTAATCCACGCACATCAAAACTAAGCAGATCGTTAACGAACTGCTGGTATCCGTCTCATTTTCGTACAAATTGTGCTATATCCGACTTCGGTGGTATGATTAATAGGAGCTACACGGTAAAGATGCGCTCATTCTAATCTTATTCCGATGGAGGTTGTTAGCATTGTCAACACAAGCGAATCAAGCATTAACAGCTGGAGTTACGCTCAATAATGGTGTACATATGCCTTGGCTGGGGCTCGGAGTTTATAAAAGCAAAGAAGGTCAAGAGGTCATTGGAGCGGTTCAAACTGCTTTACAATTAGGCTATCGAAGCATTGATACAGCTGCTGTCTATCGCAACGAAGAAGGCGTTGGGCAAGGTTTGCGCCAAAGCGGTGTGAAGCGTGAGGATATTTTCATTACGACGAAAGTATGGAATGCGGACCAAGGCTACGAGTCTACGCTGCAAGCATTTGAAGCAAGCCGCAAGCGTCTCGGTTTGGAGACGATTGATCTTTACTTGGTCCACTGGGCCGTGTCCGCCACGTACCGTGAGACTTGGAAAGCGCTCGTCCACCTCTACAAGGAGGGGCATGTTCGCGCGATTGGCGTGAGCAACTTCCAAATCTCTCATTTGGAGCACGTGATAGAGGATACGGGGGTTGTCCCTGCGGTGAATCAAGTGGAGTATCATCCAGAGCTATCGCAAAAGGAGCTGCTCACGTTCACACGTGAACATGGCATCCAATTGGAAGCGTGGAGCCCGCTTATGCAGGGTAAGCTGAATCAGCCTGAATTGGCGCAGCTTGCTGCTAAATACGGCAAATCAGCTGCACAAATCGTGCTGCGCTGGGATATTCAGCATGGCGTCGTGACGATTCCGAAGTCGGTAACAGAGCATCGGATTCGGGAGAATGCGGACATTTTCGATTTTGAGCTGAGCGCAGAAGATATGGCTTTGGTTGATGCGTTGAATATCAACAAGCGTATTGGTCCGGATCCGGATAACGTAACGTTCTAGTATGTTATTAATTAGCAAGAGGAAACGCCCGTTTGTGCGGGGTTTCCTCTTTTTTACGTACTGGTAACGGGATCAGGAGTCTGAGCGCGCGCATTTCGACGCCTCAGAGTGAATCTGAAGCTGAGGCATTACTGAGCCCGCGCTTATCAACGCCTCAAGTGAGCAGCTCAGCCCCCCTCCACTTATTGCAATAAAGCAATCATTTGATATACCTCGCGGTGATCGCCTGGCAATAAGAAATTCGCAACCTTCAGCTGTGAAGAACCATCTCCGTCAAGGAAAAGCCCATCCACCAACTGCTTCTCTCCTACTTGCTCCTGTACCGCGGTTCGGAACTGTTCGCCTGTACAAGGGGTAGGCGCGACAACGAGATACACGTTGTTCATTCGATCATACACGATGCCGGATCGCATGCGCTTCTCGTTGATTACAGGCATTTCTTCCGAGACTGCCTGAGCGGCCCAGCCCATTGGATTCATAAGCCCCATGCTGACACCTCCCTGCGCCCAATATCGGGATCGATCCATGACCTTGAGTTCACTTGCATTTTCGACAACTTGGACGGTAAAGGTTTGCGCCTTCTCATCCCACACGAGTGTCCCTCGTTTACGGTCTGTATTGTACCAGCCTGAGCCGTAATCGCCAGGTTGGCCTTTCACAGGCTGATCATTGGTTACTGCGATGCTGAGCAAGTACCCTTGCCAAAAGAAACCGCCATTAATCCCATTGTCAGCTCGTTCGGTCACATTGGCTTGAATGGCTTTGAGCCCAATGTTCTCTGGGGAGGTTTGAATGACGTGAAGGCTTACACCATTCGTTGCAGGTTTGATGCTATACGCGGCAGTTGTCTTTGGAGGAGGCGGATGGGTTGTGCTCTGATTGTGAAGCCCCCAAATTAAGGTCCATACGAAACTGATGATTACGATAAGTAGATAGATTAGTAGCTGAGCAGCATGTGCTTTGAAAAGGCGGATAAGGTACATAGCATTCTCCATCCCAGCTGTAATAGTGTTGTTTCTATTAGTCTATGAAAAATGGAGAGAGGATATGCCTAGTTATGCTAGCTGCCTACGAAAAAAAACACCTCCGAAGGAATCTACCATTCGGAGGTGTTGACCTTGAACCATCTATGTATGACAAGGATTAGAAAATTGGAATACGAGCCTTATTTCCATCTTTGGCATATAAAATCGCTTCAGAGCTAAATAAATCTACTCGCTCTAACGAGTTAACTAAATTCATGGTGGTGAATTTGTTATGGCGAAGTGCGTTGATCAAAGAAGGAATTAACTTGTGGTCGGTGCCGACAAAATTAACGGAAATCGGCTTCTTATTAAATAAAATGTTCATTCTCACTACAACACATCTCCTTCTGGTTTGTTTTCAGATATTGTTTTTTTATTAAGTAGAAATTAAGATTATCACACCTTTCTCAATAAGTTCGTCGATTGACGGTGTCGGAATTCCACTAGTTCTGTCAGCAGATATTTCTTGAAGTTGTCCACGAGTTGAAACTATGAAGGAGATAGTGTAACTGCGCATACGTTTGGTATATGATAGGGTAAGTTAAGAAAAATTTGGAAGCGGAGGGGGCTAGCGTAATGGAGTCTTCACACATTGTTATTGAAGCGGATGGTTTAATTAAAAACTATGGATCCTTCCAAGCTGTGCGAGGGGTTAATTTTCAAGTTTTTCAAGGCGAAGTATTCGGCTTGCTCGGTCCTAATGGTGCTGGGAAAACAACCACGATGGAGATGATCGAAGGGCTGCGTAAGCCTGACGGCGGTCGTGCGATTGTAGCGGGTTTTGATACGCAGAAGGATTTGAACAAGGTGAAGGAAGTCATCGGTGTGCAATTGCAATCCACTTCCCTATTCGAGTTGTTGACGGTTGAGGAAATTATGCGCATGTATGCCAGCTTCTACCCGAGCTCGGTTCCTATTAAGCCGCTGTTAGAAGATATGACGTTGACGGACAAAAAAAATGGGCGTGTCAAGCATTTATCTGGTGGGCAAAAGCAGAGACTTGCCATTGGGCTTGCCCTTCTGAATGATCCTAAAGTTATTTTTTTGGACGAACCGACAACCGGGCTGGACCCGACAGCAAGACGAACACTATGGGAGATTATTCTAAAGCTGAAGGAGCGAGGCAAGACGATTGTGCTCTCCACGCATTATATGGAAGAAGCGCACGTGCTTTGCGATCGTATTTGTTTAATGGATCAAGGGAAAGTCGTTGCGCTGGATACGCCGCGTAATCTAGTGAGCAGCTTGCAGTCGGACAGCGCGATCGAATTCAGCCTTCAAGACTTGGCGGAAGCCGATAAGGCTTCGGTTCTTCAGGAGCTGCACACGGTTCGTGAAGTTAAGGGAATCGATGTGCGGAAGGACGTGTTCGTCCTCTACACAGATAAGCTGCAGGAATCATTGATCGACCTAATTGAGAAAAGCGCTGGCGGACGCTGGCAATTGGCAGACTTGCAGACGCGTACGGCTACGTTGGAAGATGTGTTTATTTCCATGACCGGAAGGAGTTTGAAAGAGGAATGAATGCTTATATCCAATTAACGTTAAGTCAGCTTCGTTTTTTTGTGCGCAACCGACAAGTACTCATATTCACCTTGTTCATGCCGTTATTCTTTATGATTATGCTTGGCTCCTTTCTGGGCAAGGGAAATGAAATCATCGTTGATGGTGTCGTTATTGACCAAGATCAGAGTGCGGAATCTAGAATCATGGTTGAGGCACTTCAGACGAATAGCATTCTGAAGCTTAAGCCGTCGGATGACATGGATAAGTCGTTAGAACAACTGAAGCATGGCGATCAGAAGCTCGTTGTGATTATTCAGAAGAATTACGGTGAGGCTGTAGCCAAAAAAGGTGCTGATAGCTCCAAGGCAAGCTTCTTGCAAGTCTATTATGATCAGACGAACCAACAGAGTGCGCAGATTGGTCTTCAAACAATTAGTCAGGTGGCAGATACGGTTTCCAAGCAAATCTCTAACTACATACCGGTTGTAAAAATTGAACCTGTTGGTGTGCAGGCATTGCAGCTCCGTTATATCGATTTCTTGGTGCCGGGCATTTTGGCGATGATGATTATGACCAACAACTTGAACGGCGTCTCGGGGCAAATTGCTTCCTGGCGGGAGCGTGGTGTGTTGCGACGGATGCAAAGTACGCCGCTGACATCGTCCACCTTCATTGCCGCACAGATTACCGCACGACTTATCATGAACACGGCACAAGCCCTGATCGTGTTGCTTGTTGGTGCTTTAATTTTTGGGACACAAGTGAACGGCTCATGGTGGTTGCTCTTGTTGTTTATCGTCATGGGTACATTGACGTTCATGTCCATCGGTTTTATTATCGCTGGCGTAGCCAAAACCCCAGAGAGCGTCGGACCGATTTCCGGGCTGATCTCATTTCCGTTGATGTTCTTAGGCGGCGTGTTTTTCTCCGTGTCCAGCATGCCAGAGTTCTTGCAGCCGATCGTGAAATCGATCCCCATTACCCAACTCAGCACGGCCCTTCGGCAAATTATGAATGTGGGTGCAGGTATCGGCGATCTGTGGCAGGAAGGTCTTATGTTAGCTCTCTGGTTGGTCGTATCATTCATCGTGGCTACGTTCACATTTAAGTGGGAGTAGTGCTAGTTTGTAAGCTATGAGTCTTCTAAAAGTAGAAAGCCCAACCTCTCCAATTGAGAGGTTGGGCTTATTTTGATAGGTTTATAGGCAGAGTTAATCTAGCGGCCTATTAGTTGCTGGATTTTAAACACGTATATCCAGATTTCCGCCTAAATTCGGCTGTACAGAGCGTTCTAACATTTGAATCATTTGCTGGCTTTGATCGGTAAACTGATCCTTGGCCATTTTCATAACACTGATCCCTACAGCTTGGGATAGATTATTGTGGGCAAGAATAACTGATGCAGCTGAAATGTCCATGAGGTCCCTCCTTGTAATTGTGAGTATCCAACATTTGTTATATCGGTATATCAGTTAGTAATTCTTAGGACAAAAAAGCCCAACCCTCCTGGGCTGGGCCTTCTCTCACAAAAACCGTCGATGATGCTTCTTCCCATCAAAGCTAAACAACACCGGCTTATCCTCCACAACCGTATGCATATGAATAGTCTTGCCCCACAGTTTATAGATATAAGGCAGAGTCCGCTCGACATATTTCAAATCCAGCTCTACACTTTCGAATGCGTGCTTCAAATACAACTCGCCGTTACGCTGGTAATCCCCGTCTTCCACCACAATATAAGGGAAGCCGCCATTCACTCTGGAATAAATCAGCTGATCGCGCGTATTTTCCCACGTTTTATCCGTGATTTTCCACTCAGGCCCTTTCTTCTCAAATACGTACAAGTCTAATTCTTCAACCAGCGGCTTATTCAAATAATTGCGGATAAATGAGGTGTCGGACTCGTATTCCCGCACTTCGAAAATCTTCTTCCTGCCTTGACCAGGCTTCCGCCCGAATCTGCGGATTTCTTCATCCGTCGGGGCATCCCAGTGCTTCTCGATGTCCTCAAATATTTTGACACCCAGATAATATGGATTTAAGGAATGGCGAGAGGGAACGACGACGGAGGAGTTCAGCTTGGAGTACTCGATCGTTTCATCCTCAGTCAAATCCATTTCACGCAGGATATGTTGATGCCAGTACGAAGCCCAGCCTTCGTATCGCTAAGGTGCTTTTAATTATCTACGATAACCATGGCTATTGTGAGGTATAAATAAGGAGGTGTTTAATATATGCTAAATTTTGGAACCATGATATAATTTTAAGGTTACAAGTTTTCGAAATTAAAGGTGTTGTTCTGAAGAGGTATTTCGAGTATGAAAAAGTCATTTCTGTGGTAATGATGTAATTGCTCAATCAATTCTAATGGAGTTGTTGTTGGAACAAACATCCAAGATAAAAATAACCCATTGTTACTCAAGAACTCTGGTTATCGAATTGATCTTACTATTTCAGACGCCAAGACATACAGCACCTCGTATCATTTAATGAAGGTTGCTCTGGAGAGGGATTTTTATAGATGATCATTGAGAGCGAGGTTGTAGAATAAACAGGATATGGGGAAGAAATTGGTAGTTAAATAAATCGAGACAGATCGAGAAAAATCTTAAAGTGCTCGATAGTTGAAGGTAGTACAACTAATATTTTAAAGTTAACACAAGGAGGACTACATGTTATTTACTAAGTACACATTTAAAAAAGTGATGAATAATGATAAAACATGTTATTTTTGTGGAATAAGTTTAAGGCAATATTTAGACAATCTATCAAGTGATTTTATGGAATATGATATCCAAAGAGGTGTTGTTAATAATATCTATTTAGATAAAATAGTCGATACTGTATTGAATAAAGACCACATACCTCCGATTACTCTTGTTACTGATGAAGTGAGCATAAATGTGGATGTAGAAAATGGTTTAATTATTAATGAAGTGAAAATTCTCGACGGGCTACAAAGAACATTTAGATTAAAAATATTATGGGATACTGTTTTATTCCTCGAAGATAAATCACGAAATTTAAATGATGATTTAAATAACTATTCCAAACTTGAACTTTCAAGAAAATTCGGAAAGGAATTAAAAGAATTTTCTTCTTCAACATTAATTTTAGAAAGATTAATACATAGTGGAAAGAATTTAAATGACATCAAAGATTGTTTTAACGAAATCCAATGGTTTGAAATTTGGGAAGGGCTTAGTCCTAAAGAAGAAGTGGAAAAAATGTTGCTACTTAATGCGGGTCATAAGCAGGTTTCGTTAAAACATCAATTAGAGTTACTTTTCCTCAATTTGCTTCCATATTTTGAAGATGTCCTCCCATACAAGCATAATGAATTCAAATTGTTAAGAGATAAAAAAATTAGCTCTATAACTTATAGTAAAGGAAGGGAAAAAGGAGAGTTTTTATTTTCTCATCTAATTACAGCATCTCTATCTTTTTTATTGCAGGATACCATAACTCCAAATGCGTCATTAATACATGATATACAAGAAGAGAAATTTTTAAACGGAGAATCAATACAATCTCATATTACATTTGACTTCTTGCAGGACGTTGTAAAGTTCTTACTTGAATTGGATAATTTTTTAGATGAGAAATATCCTGATAAGGAAGGTCTGCAATGGCTTTCAAGAGATACAGTGACTATTGGACTATTCGCAGCACTAGGTAGATTCCATGAAGATTTAATGACAGATAAGCCTATTGGACATACATTTAATTATTTTATGGATATTTTGAACTCAACCGAAAATGATCTAATAAATGTGCGTCTCTATAATGAATACAGGTCTAATTTGGACCTAAGCAAAGTTAATATTGGAGATATAACAAAAAAAGCCGTTTCACTTGGGATCCGGAACTTGTTACATACAAATGATCGTATTGATTGGCGTGTTTGTTTCGGAGGTGTACTTTAAAAATGGTAACGGGAATTGTAAAAGGTCCAATTGATATATTTTATGATAATATAGAAAAAATGGTTAATTATGTCATTAATAATTATAGCGATAATAATTTTAGTGATAAAGGTATAAATGATCTGGACGATTTGATTACAGTATTAAATGACACTTTTATTGAAGTTGATGCTACTAGGGCTGAAGGAGATATTGTAGCTGATTTAAAGAAAATCGAGAAAATATTTGATGAGCTTCATAAAAAATATCCAGATGTTCTGGGTAATACAATTAATTACTATCAAATAATATTGAAACTATTAAAAAAAGTTGCTTCGTTTGACCCAAGTTATCTTGCAGGATTAGCCTTAATACATGATTTGTTTAAAATAGTTCCTTTTGATACAAAATTTAAAAAATTTTATTTTGATAAAGCGGCAACACTTGATAAATATGTTGTTGTATTTTCTTTGGATTCCCTTGATAAATTTGATGAACTAATTTCAGAGTTAACGAATGAATTGATTTTTCATTTATTATTAAATCTTGATATAACAGTAGATCCTCCAGCAAATAAAAAATATTTGATGATCAACAAGGATCTCCCAATCGAAGTTGATAAAATAAATGCATTTATAGAGCTATTTGAGGTTTCGGAAGGTCGAGAAATTCATAACCCATACAGATACACCAAAGGTCCTTCGATAACATCGGAAATTAATTGGGATTACCAATTAGGGTATCAACAATTCGAGGAATCGTTTTACATATTAAGTGAATACAATTTCCAAAAAAATATTATTGATAAATACCTAAAACTTTATCAAGTTATTGAGAATTTTATGTTTAGAGAGCCTATATGCTCACTTGTGAATGGAAGTGGAACGGATATGTTTTCCATAAGACACTTCCAGAATTTATACAAGAGAGTGCAGGATGGCGAACAAGATTCATTAAAAAAATTTATTAAGGCTGTAAGCGATTCATCTTTCGTTGGTTCGTCAACGTTCAAAAATGTAATAATGTCAACTTGGACAAACACGTTAAACAAAACTTCTACTAGCAGAGTAGAAATCAATGATTTATTAGTTAGACTAGGTTTTAAAAATAATCGTGGGAATAATGTGGGGAATGGAGATATCAGTGATTTTTTTTCTGAGTTAGTATATCGAATGAGAAATTGCATAGTTCACAATAAAGAAACAGAGTTTCACATTACATATGGGAACTTCGATCAATACCCTGCAATATCCAATATTATGGAAAACCATCTTATCATATGTTTGGAAGAGATAGTTTATAATTTGCTGATAAAGAAAAACAATTTTATCTGGTATGATAAGTCAACAATAAAATTATACAAAAATTCCTAATGTATGAAAAATAGGCTTATTTCGTTAAGGTGTTAAAAAGCTTTGCGGAAATTAATTCCAGATGTTAAAATCATCTTATCTTTCATAAATAATAAGGAGTGTTGATTTTGAGTTATGATATTGTTGATTTAGCAAATAAGAATTATGAAGATTTTGAAGATGCCCTATTGAAAAGAAAAGTTGTAAGTAAATTGAGGGACTATTTAACTGATTTAGATTTGGTAAATGAAGAAGATGTTACTTCTGATGATTTTGAACAAGTATTTGATGCTTTGTACGATGAAATGAAAAATCGTGTACAAGAATCTATTACAAACAGACAACAAGAAATTGAAAATGGAATTTATGCAAAAGATGAAATTCAACAAGTTAACGATGATATTGAAACATTGCAAAGCTCTTTATAATTTAAAAGTTAAAAAAAACGATAGAGTGCTCAAGCTCAATCGTTTTTTTTATTGGTTAGTTCCTGCTTTGTTTTCGTAAATTTTCTACAGCCTGTGCTAAATCAACCTTTTCGCCACTATTCTGCCATCTAGACCAGAACTCTATTGTAGAACTCTTTGGAGGATGTTTAGGCTTATTCAATAATATTCTTGTTGGTAGCAACGTAGAGTCACCAACAACAACAGCTTCTCCTACTTCAAGCCCAGGCAACACATCTAATAAACCGCCTAGAGTATCTGGTAATAAATTTTTAACGACTGATTTATCACGCTCGTTCGTTAATCTTAAGGAAATAATGTTGTTACATTGACTTAAGATCGTGGTACTGACATCTGATGGACGCTGACTGACAACAAAGAGCCCAATACCATATTTACGTCCCTCTTTTGCTATTCGCTCAAAATTTTCGAGTGATTTGCGTTCTGTTGAGTTCTGAGGCGAATTTGGTAAATATAAATGTGCCTCATCACAGATAAGTAAAATTGGATGCCTTCCTTCATTGTCACTACCAGGATCAAGCCAAAATTGTACTTGGTAAACTAATCTTGCAACTAAGCTTACAATAATGGGAAGTATGTCTGATGGTACCTCTGAGAAGTCAATTATTTTAATTCCAGGCTTTTCATACCCAGCAATACCGGAATGTCCCATGAGTGTATTTGCAATTTCGAATAATGATTCGTATTCGTAATTTTCCTCGGGCGCTTGGAATAAAAAACCGTAACGTCTGTCTTCAATTTTGTTTTTTAATCTTATCAGCAATCTTGTTAATTTATCGAATAGGGGTCCCTGTTTTGTTTTTGCTTGTCCTTTGTTATCTCCGGTCTTATATACTTCACCTGTTTCAATTTCTTCGTTGTTTTTTTGCTCCAATAAATTAATGATACTTTCCATATGAAAAGGAATAGGGCTGTTTACAGTAAAACTATCTAGAACGTCTTTTTTACCTAAAGAAGTTAGAGTCTGCTTTTTTATTTCTGTAATTGCTTCAAGGACAGCCATAGACTGATTTGGTGCCGACTGTTCTGAATAGTCAATAATCAATGATTGGATTTCCTCATAATTCATAAGCCAAAAAGGTAAAAAAAGCACATTTTTATCCGGAGATGTTAAATCACCTGGTCCAGCGATTCTCAGTTGCTGTGTATATGGAAGTTCTGTGTACTCACCATGTAGATCAAAGAGAATTATGTTTGTATTATTAAGCTGAGTGGCTTGTTCAAGTATTGTTGCCACAGACCATGACTTACCTGATCCTGTGCTTCCAAGTAATGCAGCATGTCGCTGAAAAAGTTTGTTTGCGTCAAGATAAGTTTTTGCTTTTCTGTCTAATGCATATACACCTATCTCAAGAGGCTGGAGTATATCTCCGTTCTCAGCATTACCTATAATACTCATGAACTTTTCAAGTGCAGTGCCCTCTAAAGGGAAAACAAGTCGATTTATATCAGGTAAACTTAATATAGCTCTAGTAAAATGATTGTGCTTTGTACCGTGGCGTGCTAAATAAGTTCCAACTAAAGTGACTTGAATTGTATTCATTTCATCTGGAATTTGGTCTACAGTAGCTTCATCTGATTGATCTTGAAGTTTATACTCGATCGGATCTCTCCAAACTCTATTTACAAGTCCAATCACCCATTCGTTGGCATCTTGTCCCTGAATTGAAACTAAGCGTCCAACGCGTGCCTGTGATAATTTTTCAGACGAAGTTACTCTGATAAATATTTGAGATGTATCAACTCCTCTAACTTCACCAATAGCCATATGTTCTCCGTATTCAAATATCGACATGGTTGCCCCCTAAGTTTATATAATTCTCTTTACAAATTGATCAAGACTCCAAATTGGATCATCCCAAATTCCCTCTTGTTGATTAAAGTACCATTTTGTTTGCAGGTGACCGACTTCTTCTAATGCAATTATCTGTTTAAATGAATTAATTAGTTCTTTAGCTGAGGGAGAAAGCCATTTTGTTAAAATCAAACAATCTACGCCAGCTTTTAGTTTGTCTTGTAAGACTGTCTGGAGATGAACATCATTGAATCCATATCCGAGTATTAAAATTGAGTTGGAATTTTGAATACACTCATTTGCCATTTCTCTATGAGAGTTCATTGTGGAATCTGTGAGGCTCGTCTTGAATTTTGTGCTACCTGGTGTAATTATAACTCGTTTAGCTCCATCTATTATTTGGTGTGATTCGTAGGTTTCCCCATTGATTCTCTGCCAATATAGTGAACCGTGAGGCTTCAGTAATCTGACTCGTGGTACTTTTTTGTATCTTACATTACTTCGCCGATCGAAGTGGAGGGTTGGTTTGTATAAATCAGATTTCAAATGATTTAGATCAAATTTTAATAAATAGGTTCCCTTGAAGCCAGTGCAACAATTGACTTCAATTAAATCGCAAGCATATTCTACTAGATGATCATAATTTGGAGTAATAACATTTAAAGTTTGGTTGTCTGGAGGAAGGCTGTCGACAAGATGTTTAAGTAATTTAGCAAATGGATAATCACTTAATTGTAGTTTTGGAATTAAATTATGAGCTTCAATGTCCTTACTGTGTACTAGCAGGGCTGTCTCATCGATGATAATATCGAGCAGTTCTTCGCAAATATTTATTTTATTTAATCCTTCTTCAAAACCGAATTGATTTATAAGCTTAAGACAGGTATCCCATTCTGTTAATATTTCGTTATTTCCATCACATAACTGAGGGATTCTTGTTTTTAAGTGTTCCATTAGTTGGCTCATTCCGGGTAAACCCATAGATAGGGATAAACCTGTTCCGACGATTATTATAGGTTTTTTTCGAATAAATTCTTGAATGTATACTAATCCTGCTTCAAAGTTCATCAGACCCTCGCAAAAAAGTGTTATTATTTAACTTGTTTTTATATTCGGCAAATATTGACAATTTCCCTCTTTTTATAACAACACCAATTTCCGAGATTAGTAAGAGATCATTTTATAATAGAATCCCAAAAAACCGAGAAACGTTTACCATCCTAAATTCCTGTCCATACTGATGAATGTAAGAAAGAGGACAAACCCCAGTGGACAAGCACCTTCCAAGCGTTTCGTCTCGGTAGCTGGGTAGGCTACCGATCGGGTGCCTATCTCGTTACCGAGATTTTGGCACCCGCGACGGACAAGCTGACCCAATAACCGAGAACTTGTCCAGCTTTCAATTGATTTATCCAAGTTAACTAAAAAACCGACCGTCTCATTAAGGACGGTCGGTTAACTGATGGTCGTTCTGACAAGGCTACTTCTAGTTTGGATGGCGATGTCGCCATGAGAAACAACATTTTTGCTGTCAATGGTTTTTGGAGTTAAAGAAGCTTGCTGAACCAAATAAGTGATCATTTTCCGGATGTCGTGGTCATTGTCGCGGCTCGTCATGATGCTCATGGATTTGATATTTCGGGTGATTTCAGCTTCGTTTCCTTCAATCAGTTCAAGGTACTGAGCGCTCTTATCTAACCGAATAAGTTCTGTTTTGAGTTCTTTAATCCGACTGGTAAGGTGTTGATTCTGAAGCGTAAGGATTTGAACCATCTTGGTGTTACCATCGATGGTTTCAAGATCCTTAACTAAAGCCGCGAGGCGTTTAGAGTGATCTTCAACCATCTGCAGCTGATGTTCAGCTCTATTTAACTCGGATTTGGTCTTATTCAACCGATGAGCAACGAGTTGACGTTCCTTCAATAGCTCGTCATATACAAGTGAGCTAACAGTCTCCATGTTTTGTGATTTCAAATCATTTAACACGGCATCTATGACAGCATGCATCCGATCCGCTTCGATTTTATATTTGCAAATCGTACATTGGTACCACCTTTTTCCATATTGGCGACTTCGGGTCTTATCAAATGTGATTTGGTCCTTGCAAACCAATAATCCGCTACAGACTGAGCAATAGAGCAGATTGCTGAGAAAGAAGCTCGTTTTGTACATTTTTGGACTTAATTCGCCAGTTTTTCTCTTCTCATAGATCGCCCAGGTCTCTTTCCATTCATCCAAGCTCATTATGGGTTCGATTAAATCACTTTCTACCATCATCCAGTTATCAATTGGAGTTATCGAGTTTCTTGAGCGTTCGGACTTGCGATGATGAGACAAATAACCTGCGTAAAATGGGTTCGTAATGATCCACCGAACAGCTGTTTTATTCATAGGCTTTTCGAATTCATTGCTAATCAAGCGAGCAATGGATTGAAAGCCTTCTCTGTTGCGGTACAACTCGTACACACGTCGTACAATCGTTAATTCTTCTGCGCATTGAGAAAAGGTTTTGGTTATTTTGTCATAACGGTAACCAAATGGAGCTTTTCCACCAGTCCATTTTCCTTGCATTGCAATGCTCTTTGCAGTATCGCGAGTACGTATCCTGGTATTGTCGACTTCTAATTTGGATGTTCCATCCTTGATCAGATCAACAATAAAATCTCCAGAGTCATACAAGCTCTCTGAGCTGCTAATAACAACGGGGATATTGCAACCGGTTAGAGTCATTCGAATTTTTTGATGTTCCATCGGATTTCGCGCAAGACGGTCATGATGATTGATTACGACATAATCAAATTTGCCGTCAATCGCATCTTTAAGAAGACGGGAAACCCCTTCCCGGTCATCTAATTGTTTTTTTCTAGCGGATACGCCAGCATCTTCATACTCACACGTAATTATACACCCGTATTTTTTGGCAAACTCATAAACCATGGAGCGCTGTGTTTCCAACGTTTGCTTATCGGTAGAGTGACGACCATAGAAAGCGCCTCTCATCCCAGGCTTAATTAGATTAGCTAACGGCAACATGTGCGACCACAGCCTTTCCTTGGAAAGGATCCCGAAATTGCAGATGTAGTGAGGGGGCATCAAGCTCGATACGATGGACGATGTCGCGAATGAAAGTTTCTCTTTCGCTGTCACTGTAGGAGAGAACTTCAGTAGTCAAATCAACCGAAAGCTGTAGCCGCTTCATGAGATGAAATTGTTGCCGTAATCGATCTAGTTCTTCTGGATAATGCTGCTGCAACAGCTCTTCTCGATGAATGCAATCGAGCAGGTAGAACAACTCATCCTGTGAATTTGTCGTGGTGGACTCCATCCATATTGCTGTACATTCATAGAGTTTTTGTTTGTATACCACAATCGCCTCTTTGCTTTCAGCAATGGAATTTTGATAGAACTGAATCCAGTCGCCATGAGTCAGCTGATATACTTCAAGGAAGTAGGTTTGAAACTGCCCGGTAATGAATTTTGCACACTCCTCTAAAATCCTTGTCTCTAACTGGTCAGGAGCAAAACGGATGTAATTATGCTTCTTACAGGTATAAAATTTCCTAGTGTTTACATCCGGTACTTCCTTCCCAAACATGGCATTTCCGCATTTCTTGCAAAATAACAAACCGTCCAGCATCATGGATGTTCGACTACTATTTCGAGTACGAGTTTGGACTAGGCTTTTTAAACGATCGTTAGCCATTTTCCAAGTCAATTCGTCAACGATAACGAGGTCATCATTTTCGATCTCAACATACTCGCCAAACTCTTCGATTTTTCTGATGCCTTTATAGATAGTGTGTCCAATCAATCTTTGGATTTGATTGTAATCCCATTTGGCAGGAAACCAAGTTTTCTGCTGCATATCTCGGACAAAATCTGAAAATGTATCACAATTTGTCTCGATGATCGCATCATAGAGCTTTCTGATCGTCTCCCCTTGAGTAGGATCAACTTGGTATTTCTTATCTTTGTTGACTACGTAGCCATATGCAACCCGACCTTGAGCATGCTTACCTTGTCTTGTCATCGAATATTTCGTTTCTTTAATACGCTGGACGATCTGATTAGCTTCACGCTGATTGAAGCCGGCAATAATTAGTTCGAAGAATTCTCCCGCTGGCGAATATTGAATGGGGATTTCATTGTCGGCGGTGAAAACGACCGTAATTTGCTTAGAACGAAGCAGCTCGAATAACTCCATCGATTGCAGAACATTTCTGGCTAAACGATCACGTTTATACACGTAGATCGTTGAGATTAAGCCCGATTTGATGTCATGAATAAGACGGTTCAGCTGCGGTCTCTCATGAATTTCGGTTTTTCTTGCCGATACAGCTTCATCCAGATACAGGTCGTCGAATAAAACTCCTTTCGACTTGACTTTCTCCAAAGCAAGAGCCTTTTGCATATCAATGGAATGCTCCTGCGATTTAATGGAAGATCGTGCATACAATACCGTCTTCATTGGCTATTCAGCCTCCTCAAGGCTGTTGTCAGCATGATCAACGATAAGCTGTTTCTTCAGTAAATCGACGTATAACTCCATCCATTTGCGCGCGGCTTGAGGATCATGAATCTGGCTAATGGATGATATTTGAAGCTCAGTTGTTCGAGGTCTTTTACGGTTCATGCGAGATTCCTCCTAAGGTGGTGATGAAAAATGAGCAATTTTGGTCAACAGCTTCGGCAAATCAGACAGCAGAGAGGGGTCGGACTGAATGAGTTTGCCAAAGAGATAGGTGTGTCACCAGCGTATTTAAGTAATCTGGAGACAGGGAAAACACAGACTATTCAATTGGAAATACTCAGCAAACTGCAGCAGGAATTACATATGATCATCGACGAAACCTCAAAAGAGAACGACGATGCTGTATGGCGCGCAGAACGCATAAGCGATTTGTTACGGGACTTGCACAGTACGAATCCGAATGCTGCAGATTACTTAATGACGGTGGTCGAGCAGGGAGTAGAAATATTCGGAGCCAGATCAATGGACATCCATTAAGCTACCCCAGAAACTGGAATAGTATTCATGAAAATAAATGGCTGTTCATTTTGGTGAATAAAATAATTGCGAAGAGGAAAGCCTAACCCATATACAAGGGGTTAGGCTTTTGTCGTGCAGCAGGTTAATTCTGAGGTGGAATCATCCTGAGCGATCGTAATTTGGAAACTTGGTTGGTTATCTCTGCCGAGCCTTTGTTGCAACCAAATATCCGCCGCTGCACGTTTCATGCGAATTTCAAATTCGTTGAGGCGACATAAAACAAGATCAGAAAATGAGTGCTGACTAAGGTCGGACAATGATGCAAAGCTGATCTGTTTGTCACGATGTTCAATTGTAAAACGGACTTTGAGTTGTCCCATAACATCACCTCGGTCTATTCTATGCAGTAGGGTGGAAGGGACAACCCCTCGATTTAACATAAATTCAAGTGGACAAGCATAGGAATGGACAAGGGGGGAAGTCATGAGCGGCAAACAGCAGCATAAAGAACCATTCAGCAGCCTCCGTTCAGTGGCTTTGTACTGCAGGGTCTCGACGGATGAGCAAGCAAGAGAGGGCGTCTCGCTCGATGAGCAGCAAGAAAGACTGAAAGCCTATTGTCGAGCAATGGGTTGGTCCGATCAGGTGCAAGTCTTTGTAGATGATGGATTCTCAGCCAAAAACATGGAACGTCCGGAGCTTAAACGATTGCTTCATGCATTGAAAAGTGGCAGTGTTTCTCGAATCATGGTTACTAAGCTTGATCGTATGAGTAGAAGATTGCTGGATCTACTCAATCTGATTGATTTATTTCAGGATTATGAAGTTTCGTTTGTATCCATTAGCGAATCGTTCGATACGAATACACCTTCGGGAAGATTGACGCTTCAGGTACTTGGGGCAGTAGCTGAATTTGAGAGGGAGCGTATTCGTGAACGTGTTTTTGAAAATATGTTTCATGCCGCCACTACTGGGAAATGGCTAACACAAAGTCCGTACGGGTATGACTTAGTGGACAAGTCCCTAGTTATTAATGAAAAGGAATCGGAAATTGTGAAGAGGGTATACGATTTGTATCTAAATGAGGGGCTAGGATTTTTTTCTATTGCCAAAAGATTAAACGAGGAAGGCATTCCGTCCAGACAGCGGAAAGAGTGGTCGATTCGAGCGATTAAGCTGATGCTAACGAATCCTGCCTACAAAGGTGCCTTGGTATGGAATCGGATAGATTCGAGCAAATCTCAGCGCAAAGATAAGGATGAAAAGGAGTGGGTGAATGTGGAAGATTGTCTCCCTGTCATTATCGACAAACCGGATTGGGAACGTGTTCAGAAGAGAATGGGACAGATTACCGTAGCTCCAAGAGCCCAGACGAGCCCTCATCTGTTGGGTGGCTTGCTTAAATGTGGAAACTGCGGATCGGGTATGAGCATCGGATTCTCGGGTACTCCGGGAAAACGATATCGGGTATATCGCTGCTCTGCGAATAAGAATAAAGGGACTTGTACGAGTAAGCAATATCGCGCTGATTCCGTCGAAGAATGGTTTAAAGATGGTTTACTACAGCTGGTTGAAGATACAACAGGCGTTCTAATGATCATGGCGAAGGAGGCGTCTGTAAAATCGGAGCGGGAGCAGCTTGAACAAAAGGTAAACACGGCAAAAGCGCGCTATAAGCGGAAAATCGAAGCATATACCTCAGGCTTAATTGAGTTGAACGATTTGAACGAGGAGAAGGCTAGATTGGACCACATTTTATCTGGATTAGAGCAGATGGCTAATGGGGAAATTGATGAGCTGGATATGGGACAGGTTCAGAAGGAGTTGAACGGTAAAATAAACAACATCATTTCTGCTATGGATTTACTGCCAGTTGAGCAAGCGAAAGGAATTATTCAAACGTTGATACAATTTGTGGTCGTTCATGGAGTTGAAGACATTGAGATCCGTTTGCTACCTCTATAAGAGAGGACAAGTATTGGTATCTCATGTGGTGACGTGGACGAGATGATGATCGTTTATTCGACCGTCGAGGAGGTGGAAGAGCTAGCGGCGCAATATGTGGCTGATTCCTAATATGCAATATTCAGCATTGCAGATCGAATTGAAGGAGAGCAGGGCTAATTGATTGTCGATCGAAGGAACCGCCTTATTTGCCGCAAAAGAAAAAATATCATTAAGCTGCCCCGTCGGACTCGGACGGGGGTTATCTGTATATTTTACAGTTGAGGTTTAGAGTATTGGTTGCCTATGATCTCTATTTTAAAAACAATACAAGGAATATTACGATAACCATTAAACCAGCGTTAATAGCTAATGATATCTTATTAAATTTCATACTTGCTAATAATGTTGAATGTTGTTGATCTTGCTGGTTACTAATGTTACTGAGGTTATGGACAAGCTTATCATGGTTTTGGTTTTGTTGTTGCTGGGCTTGTTTAATCTCATTATTAATATCCCTATGGTTATTTTCTAATGACACTTCAATGGCTTTGAATTGTTTCGACAACCCCGAAATTTTATCGATGATGTTAACCTGGGCTTGTTCTTGTAATACTTGCCTGGCTTCAATATTTTTGGCTATTGTGTGATACAACTCCAGCTTGCTATCTAAAATTTCTTGATACAATTTGATTTGATCTTTGGATTGAAGCAACGTGGCAGAGGTGCGAGTTAATTCAATTTGCATTTTTTCAATGAGATTCAAATACTCCGATGCTTTTTTCACTTTTGAGATTTCGGCACCTAATTCCTCGATATAGACTTCTAGTTGATTCACCTGGTCTAAGCTTCCCATGGATATCCTCCCAATGACTGTTGTTTAATGCTCGAATGAAGGCTCTTAATGATATGCGCGTATATGCTATTACTTTCGAAAGTTTGATAAATGCTCTTTAGATCAGGCATCTGATCAAATCCATTGGTAATAAGTAACTCACTTAATTGTTCTTTCTGATCCGTGTTTAAATATTGATCTGACGTTGTCAATATGGATTGTAGCATTTCGCCGCGCTCGCCAGATTCCAATTGATTAGTATCCCGAATTGCTGAGAGTAACCTTTCTCTTCCGTCGATAGTCTCAAAGTCGTCTTCAGCAAGGCTGAGTAAGCCGCTGACTAAATTCAAAGCAATATCATTCTTGTAACTTTCCAAGAAACGGCTTACTGTGATTTTCAGGCTTTTGAAGGTACTTTTCGCACGAGGGATATCTTCTTTACCTTCAGCTTGAACAACAAAAATTTTATTCCACAAAGAAAGATTATTTCGTTTGCCGACAATGCTTTCTAATACATAAACATCGTCGTTTCGCTTGAAATAAGTCTCAATCTTCTGTTGAAAGCTATCGCTATCAGTAAAATCGTCTGCGAATTGTTTCATCAACAAAATGGATTGTTTTTTGGAGTAAACGACATTATCGTTGTACCATTTCAATAACACGTGCAGCGCTCTCTTAATAAAGGGGATATTCTCGTTATTGAAACGAGTAATGTAATCGGTATATTGTTCAGCATGTCGGTCAGTTGGATTTAAAGTAAATGTATACTCATATTTCTGGATATGGGAAATGAGTTGTTTAATCACACTATCCTCTGTCCAATTGGCGAATACAACTTCAATCTGTCGCATTTTCCAATCAATGGTCCAGTCCTCTATAACCCCAAGCAATGCTAATCGATAGACGTACCGTTCTTTATTTTCGCGATCTTCATCAAAGTGGAAATTTAATAACACTTCAATATTATCTGTAGTGCGAATGAATTCGTAAAAATCAAATATTTCTTCTATTTCTGCTTCAATGTTCATTAGATTACTAGACAAAAAATAATATAAAGAGTTTAAATCCCCCTTCAAATGCTTTGCTGCTGTTTTTAATAAGTCAACATCGGTATGAATGCCAAATAGGGATTGCTTTGTAACTTCTTGCAGATTATCAGGGTTATACAATACAACGCAATTAGCATTATTCTTATCCCGACCTGCACGACCGGCTTCTTGATAGAAGGATTCTAATGATCCTGGAATACCGTAATGAAGGGTTAACCCGATATTCGGCTTATCTATGCCCATACCAAAGGCTTTCGTAGCAACCATGACATCGATTTGATCTGCCATGAACTTTTGCTGAATATGATCCTTATAGTTTGAGAATGATTGGGATGGTTCTGCTTCCCATTTTTTCGGCTGTTTTCCTGAGAAAAATCCTGTTCTTAATCCCGTCACATTATTTATCTTATGGTGTAACTCGAAGCAACCAGAATTTCCATTCACGTTAGTTGTAAAAACTAATGAAGCACGATTGGTATTATGGTTCTGAAAATTAATTAACTGATCAACTAATACTTCATCTCGTTCTTTTGAAGTTATTGGTATGATGTTGAATTTCAATTCATCTCGAGTGAAACGAGAAATGGTTATAACATTGTTGTTATCGATAGCTAATTCATTTCTGATATCCAATAATACTTTTGAAGATGCAGTTGCGGTTAAAGCAAGAAATCTAGCTGAAGGCGCATATTTATTGATTGTATTTGCAAGAGCCAAGTAGGATGTTCTAAACTCATGTCCCCATTCAGATAAGCAGTGTACTTCATCAATAACGGCAATTGATATTGCTTTAGTTAGATTAATGTCGGATAACTGCGCTCTGAAGTGTTTGGACTGAAATCGCTCTGGTGAAATAATCAGGAATAAATATTTCCCTTTGGCAAATTCACTAAGTCTATTCTTAGATTCTTCAGCCTGTAAATCGGCATTGATGTAACTGCATGAAGTAATGAAATGTTTTGCTCTCAAATTATTGATTTGGTCTAACATCAAAGATTTAATGGGGGCGACAACAAAACTTATAGCAGGTTGAAGCATCACACAGATTTGATAAGTTAGAGATTTACCGCCACCAGTTGGCAACAATCCAATAGTATCCTGACCATTCAGGCAATTTATTATAATTTCAAGTTGACCATCATTAAATGACTTATGACCGAATAAGTTTTCTAGCAAAAACTCTAAATTTTCTCTATGTAAGTTTGGTTGTAAAGAGTAAATAATGGGATCCTTTACTTTTACAAATGAATAATTTGCCTCGTCATCAAAGTCAGTTTTGATGTGAAATACATTGGATTCTTTAGTGGAGTCATCCCAACGCTTAAATAAGTCAAATTTGATGTTTATGGTTTTGTGATTGATAGGTAAGAGCTTTACATCTTCGGTTGTTGTTATATTCAGGTGAGGCATACTGATTTGTATATTAAATAAAGACGCGATATTACTAATCCATAATTCCAAGTCCCTTAAGCTTAGCTCGAGATACGACTTAGCGTCTTTATCGAACAAATTAATGTTCCAATATTCATCATTAAGGGAGATAACACCTCTATCTAGGAGTTCAAGTATGAAGACCTGGAATCTTGCGATAGATGTTAATTTGATTTGTGCATTGTACTGCTTCCTATCCAGTTCCATACAATGCTCGTATTCAGTTATTTTGGATTTGTGATGTTTGTATATCTCCCGAAACTCAGAGAGAAACCCTTTATAGTCCTTGTTATTGATGTTTTTTGTATTAATCCTAATTACTTGTATGCCGGCTTTGTTAAGAGCTCGGTCTCTATTTGTATCAAGTTGCTTTTGCTGTTCATGGATGTGATGTGACCCACCATCAACTTCGATTACAGTTTTAAGTATAGGAATGTAAAAATCAACTTGTTGTTCGGCAAATACATTCGACGATTCTGGGATGATATCCGTTATCGGTACTTCAGCCATAGTTAAGTTTCTAATAAAACCAACTCTATTTAATATCTCTTCAAGATCATTGTAGAACTGCTCTGCTGGGAAATAATTATTTTGTTTATCACCCTTAATTCGCTTGGACCAATCCAGATTATCTCTTGATAGAAATTTTACTGATTCGAGATGATTAAGATAATTGCGGTCTATATTTAATTCCCCTCTGAGGAATGTCGAAGCAATCGTAGGTGCCCCACGCATGATCATATTTTGTATAATTCGAATAATGTTTGTATGAGGGTTAACTATTTGATTAACAGGCAAATTCGTTATAATAAAATTGGGATTTGAGTAGCAGTAATTGGCTGTAAACTTTTTCATTTGTATGTTTCTCCAGTGGAATATGATCTATTAGTAAGATATTCATTACTTCCTATGTTATATCTTATCTGCTTTTTGGCTGGATTCCAATAACTATCTAAGCCTTACAAAAAACATGAAGATGCCCCCGCCGAATTCCGACGGGGGTACGTTTATTCTTCTTGTTGCTGTGGAGGTTCGTCCCCGAGCATTTCATGCAAATCACCAACATTTAAAGGTAGATCAAATTCCTCATCATTCTCATTATCAGCGTCATCATACTCGTCATTAAATAGTTGCTGTTGCCCACTGACAGGGAGTACAGCTTCGTTATTTCTCGGAGGACGTCCCCTTTTACGAGTTGATGTCTCCGTAACTTCTTTGAGTGGTTTGCGTTGGGACAAAAAGAACAACTCCGCATCTTTCTTAGCTAATTCCGTTTTTAATTGTTCATATTCCAGCTTTTTCTCATATTCCATACGCAGTAGATCGATCTGATGTTGCTGCATCTGGTAATGTTGTTTGAGGGCGTTGTTTTCATCTGTTAAACGCTGGATTGTAGCGGGATAGTCCGAGGCTACCCACCTAGCTTGTTCATGTTTCAAAGTTTCGATTTCGTTTTCTTTACCCAATAACGATTTCTTCAATGTAGAACAGAGTTCGTCGTGAACGCTGCTTTGCTTCTGTAAGTCTGTCAGATTTTTCTTGTGTTGATTTGCCTGCCCCTCGGCTTCAATTAATCTAAATTCTACATCCTTGCGCAATTGTTCGTTATGCTTTAGTTGCTGCTGAAGCTCATCTGATGCTTTTTTCCATTCTGCTTCTTGATGTGCCACCTCATTGGCTGTTTTCTTCATCATCTGTAAAATGGTCTCTTGGATGCGTGTCAGGTTCTGCTGGATATAGTCCAAATCGCTAGCGTATCGTTTTGTGCTATCTTGATTCTTTAGTAGATGCAACTCATAGATGGAGAGTACATGCTGAAGCCATTCTTTGTTTGTATCGAAGTCAGAATCCTTGATAAATTTTTCGATCGTATCCTTCAGTTCAGGTGTGACTTTTACTCCAAATGTAACATCAGCCATAGTTCTAACACGGCTCCTTTGATTTGGTTAACGTTGTAACCGTTGACTGGCTTGAGGTTAACCAGTTGTTGAAGTTAACTTGATAGATCCCCTCGTCTTATATATACGCTTGGAATTTCCAAATATGAAAGGTTTTATAGGTATCAGTGTCGAATAAACCTATCAATCTATTACTTTGGAACTAGAGAGAGGTTAGGTTCATTGAAGAAAACTATTGAACCAAATGAAATGTCAGTTATGCGTTTATTCTCAGTTTATTCAAATAAATCAATTAGGGCTGAGCTGGCTACGATTAAAGCTTAGCTTTTTTGATATGTGAATTTCGACGCATAAGAACCAGCATTTTATGGGAATAAAGGATTTTAAAGACTTCATGCCCATCAAACATATTTTCATTTAGACTGCCATGTCTTCGTATTAAGGTACTTACGTTTATTACAGAATGTCCATGTGATTTACTGTAAAAATGCGGTATAGTATTCGTGAATTTAAGTATTTTCTAATGAGGTGTTAATTGCCATGGATTACATACATTTGAAAAAGTACATGCTGAGGGATCAATACATAGACATTTCATTTAACAGATACTTAGCTTTCAAAAATTCTGAGAAATATGACGAATCATACAAATATGAGGTTCTCCCTCGATTAAACCATTTCGTGAAAGGTCTGGACATCAATGAGTTCACCGTTTGTGATATTGTAAAAAAGATTCAAAAAGAAAATCCTCAATTTGTCAGTTTTGTACACGGGAGCAGCATGGCAGATTTGATGAAATATGCTGAGGACCGTCCGTCCGAAGTTGCGGAACTACTTAATGAACTCTACTTGTCCTCATCCCCTGTAGAAAACAGAATTGATCACTTTAAAGAAAAAGGAAAACAGTATAATCCTTCTATTTCACTTGGAGCACCGTTGTTTGGATATCTCCTATCTGCAAAGAACTGTGAACTTTATTCGATTTACAACCAAGAGGTATTTACAAGTATAAAGTCAACTTTCGGGATTGATTCAAAATTAGGGAGTGTAGGCAGTAATTATCAAATATTTTTGAACATGTGTCAGATTGCTTTGGAACATTTATCTGCAATAAATCCTAATCTGATGATGCTCGATATTCAAGATTTCTTTTTTTGCGCTACGCAATATGATCAGATCATTGTAGAAAGTGCAGCCCAATACTTATATGAATTGGCAATAGAATTAAGCGAATATATGAGGCAACCGGATCAATTGTTAGCAAGAATTGCACGATTTGATTCCGACGGGCTGCATGCTCTGCGGGAGCGTTATCGCAACCAGGAAAAGATTAATCGTATCAAATTTGAAGTGCTTGACAGGATTGTCGAATTCGGGTCTGTTCATATGGAAGATCTGGAGGAAATAAAACAACAAATTAATGAAAAGTACGAAACCAACATTTTGCAGTCGTGGAATAACTTCACGATCTTGTTTCAGCTGTATTATGCCAATGTAAAGGAGAAAGTCCAAGAAGAACTACGTAAGATCCATGAAGCAATTCGTAGGATGGACGCATTTAAAAATGCAGATTGTGAACCAAACAAGGTGCTGAATGGTTTTAATTGGAATCAAAATTTTGGGAATAGCGAATGTTGGTTGGCTGTATATAATATAAAGCATTTCAATCATCGGACAGCTCCACAATGCTTTGTTGGTATCGATGAAAACGGCATTCGCTATGGACTTGTATACGGTGACCAACATCCAAACAGAGGTCAGGAAGATGTGGTTGAAACTACAGATAGCAATGCGTTTACGTACGAATCATTCCAACATAAAATGTCCTCGATCTCACAATTCGTACTTGAGCAAGCTTCTGAAGATCAAACTGAAGATCAAATAACATTTAGAGATGAACTAGAAAACATGGAGAACTCTGCACCGGAACAAGAGATCAGTGTAAGTAAATGGGAGGATCTTCTTCAGAATAAAAAGATTTTTAAATCAACCGATCGAGAGTATATCGATAAAATATATGAACTAGGTGGGAAAGCAACGGCTACAGAGCTTGCAACTGCGATGGATAAACATTTTTCCTCATTTAATTCGCCGGTTGTTCAATTGGCAACACGCATATACGATGAAACGGACATTCCACCGATAATAGGTATTGATGGCAAAGTATCATACATTGAAGTGTTGTTTGATTGGGGGTACGCAGATAACGGTCACATCTTTTGGTCGTTAAAACCGAATCTCTATGCTGCTATAGCGTCAACTTATGAGGACTCAGTCAGCCATGATTCTCTTCCAAGCTATACAAAAATGGATTTCTTGAATGAAGTATTTATTAATGAAGCACTGTATGACACGATGGCTAACTTATTAAAGTATAAGAAGAATTTGATCTTGCAGGGTCCACCTGGTGTCGGAAAAACTTTCGTATCCAAACGCCTAGGTTATTCGATTATGGGCGTAAAAGATGAAAGCCGTATAGAGATGGTACAGTTTCACCAAAATTATGCTTATGAAGATTTTGTGATGGGATATAGACCTATGGAAAACGGGTTCGGCTTGGAATATGGTGTATTCTATGAGTTTTGTGAGCGTGCCTTAAAACATCCAGAACATGATTTCTTTTTCATCATAGATGAAATTAACCGAGGTAACTTATCCAAAATTTTCGGCGAATTGTTCATGTTGATTGAGCATGATAAACGTGATGAATATGTAACAATGGGATATTCAAAAGCGAAATTTACAGTTCCCAGTAACGTTTATTTAATCGGCACGATGAATACAGCGGATCGATCTCTTGCGCAGATCGAAGTTGCGCTTCGCCGCCGGTTTGCTTTTGTCACTCTTGAACCAACTTTCAATGATAAGTGGAGACGTGTCCTTCAACAATCTGGCGTCTCCAATAGCCTTGTAGAACGGATTCTTCTGGATGTGGAAAAAATAAATAAAGAAATTCTTGCGGATTTTCAATTAGGTAGAGGCTATGCCATTGGTCACTCCTTTTTTGCAGCGAAGCCGGATCACCTCGACGAAGTTAGCTGGTATGAGGGGATTATTCAATTTGAAATTAAGCCATTAGTTGAGGAATATTTCTACGACCGTCCTGAAATTGTAAATTCGTTGTTTGTTGGTCTGTAATTATGGAGACTACTTTCAAAGTTCCCATCCGCAATTTGTTTTGTATGCTGAGCTATTTAAATGAAATGCCAGAGCTCATAAATAGCTTAAATGAAGTCGATGAAGATTTGATTACGTACGATTTTATTTGCAAGCAATTTATAAAGGAAGCGCGGTACTTGATTCGGTGTGGACTTGTGAAAGAATATGTAGCGAAAAAGGAATCGACCGGTCGGTTAGGTGGACGATTGTTGATGAATGAGTCGCTTCCTTTTATCGCTGCGAGAGCGCCGGTCATTGTTTGTGAAAAGGATGAATATACAGCAAATATTAGGCTTAATCAAATCTTGAAATCTACATTACGTACGATTTGCAATAATCGATACGTAAAAGATGAGACCAGAAAAGCCGGATATATGATCGCAGAGTCGATTTCGGAAGTAGAGTCAATGCCACTGGAAAAGGAATATTTTTCGCAAATTCGCTTTAATCGATTTAACATGCACTATCGTCGCATGATACACATTGCAAAAATACTATTTGAATTTATGTTGCTTTCTCATAACGCAGGGCAGTGGTCTTTAATTTCCGCTGAAGTGGATGAGACCTCGTTGAATCGAATATTCGAGAAGTTTTTGTTTCATTTTTACCGATTGGAACAACAAGAGTACAGTGTCTCATCGGAAACGTTAAAGTGGCGGCTCGAAGGAAACCGTATGTATCTGCCTTCAATGCAGACCGACGTTTCTTTATCTCAAAAACAAGGAAATAACAAAATTATCATAGACGCGAAATTTTACAAAAACATATTTCAGGAGAATTTTCAGAAATCAACGTTTCATAGCCATAACATGTATCAGCTTTTTACATATCTAATGCATCAATCAGAAACATTGAACGTTAGAGGTATATTGATTTACCCGTATAACGGGGTTGATGTTGAGGAATCGTTCAGATGGAATGCTAATATAACAATGGAAGTCACCACGATCAATCTGGATTTATCATGGAAGGATATATATAGGGCATTAATGAAAGTGATTATCCCTCTGGAGGAATAACAATTCATGAAAGAAGAAATTGTATTATTGAAAATACATAACACCATCGTTGAGGGACAGGATCTTTATGAAGCTACAAGGCACATCTGGAGAATAGATAAGAAACGGACCAATTATCTTCAATATGCAGTCGGAATAAATCGCGGCAAAGTTGTATGTGTTTATGAAATAAATAATTGGTATGTAGAAAAAAATAGCCACGGCAAAGATCAGTTATCTTTCGAAGGGTTCGAGGGATCTGTCAGTCTGTTAAATAAGCTCCAAGTTCGAACAGACATGATCTTAAAAAAATTTGGCTCTAAAAGTGAATTAGCTTATCTTTCACTCTCTGATTTAGAGAACAAAGCACCAGAAAATCAAACAACCTGGATATTTCAAGGGAATCCCAGTAAATTCGATATCGATGCATATATAAAAGACCAGAAATATATATGGTGGAGCCTTCGGCAAAAACACTTCGAGAAGGAAATCCGTACAGGAGATGAAGTATTCCTGTGGAGAACCGAGTCAGGTCAGCCTGGTAGTGGCGGACTTATTGCAAGAGGACTAATTATTGGATCGCCGATTATGAGAACTGATG
Source organism: Paenibacillus sp. J22P165 (assembly GCF_059692015.1). NCBI lineage: Bacteria > Bacillati > Bacillota > Bacilli > Caryophanales > Paenibacillaceae > Paenibacillus > Paenibacillus sp. J22P165. Next base: position 806,311 of record NZ_JCAUAP010000001.1, read on the forward strand.
AAGACGCGAAGCAATATTGGAAGACGGAAGATTGGAAAGAGGCAGGGCTTGGTGTACCCATTGAACTACAAGAAGTCAAAGTTTTAAATGGGTTTATTCCCAGAACGGCTATTTTGCAAAATAAGGTACTTGAAGACTTGCTTATCCTTCGAATGGCGAATCAAACGAATTATAAAATCAGCAATGAACATGCATCTGAATTACATGAAATTTGGGGAATGCCTGATGTTGAGCACATTGATGATGATGAAGAAGGAATGCTTTTCCCGGAAGGAAGAAGAGTTTATCGAAAACATCGAATGATAGAACGTAACCCGCACCTCATTAAATCAGCCAAAGAAAAGTACAAACTGCAAAATAATGAAATGCAGTGCATGGCATGCGGATTTTCTTTTGTTGAAAAATATGGATTAATTGGGGAAGACTTTATTGAAGGACATCATACCATTCCTATTTCCGAGATGGCTGAGGAATATCATGCGAAAATCGAGGATATCGCGTTAGTCTGCTCCAATTGTCATCGAATGCTTCATCGAAGACGTCCTTGGATCAAAATGGATGAACTGAAAAATATATTGAACCCATAATATTGTTATTAGTTTAAAGGAGATCTCAATGGGGAAGAAACTTACGATATTCCTAATCGATGGATTAGCTACAGGTCCTAGGACAATTGAAATAGGCAATTGGTCTGGGAAAGCCATCTATTCGCAGCGGTCTTCATTAGCTAAGATTTTGGATCGCGAAGAATTTGAACGACCAGGTGTTTACATTTTTAAATCCATGCCCAACAGCGAGAACTTTAATGAGCGCGTCTACATTGGGGAGGCGGAGAATCTCAAGAAGAGGTTGAAGCAACATTTAGCTAACTCAGAAAAAGACTTTGTTGAACTGGTAGCATTCGTCAGTAAAGATGAAATGTTAACGAAATCACATATTAAGTATCTTGAATCCAAAATCATTGGATTAGCTCGGGAAGCTAAAGCTGCTGAAATTGATAATAGCGTAAATCCTGAGTTGACTACGTTACCGGAAGCTGATCGATCCGATATGGAATTTTATTTGGAACAAATCAAATTGATTTTGCCTGTAGTTAATTTTATGTTTCTTGTTCCATCTGTGTATAAACCATCTAATAATGATCATAAAGAATTGCAGCAAACAGTCGATTCAAAAATGTATTATTTAAAGAGCAAATTAGCAGAAGCAAAGTTGATTGAAGCCGAAGAAGGGTTCGTTGTATTGGAGAACTCGCAGTGTTTGAAGCAGGTGCAAAATTCATTTCCAGAAGGCTATCTCAAATTACGCGAGAAACTAATTGAGACGAATGTTTTGATGGATAACGGAAGCTTGTATGTCTTTAAAGAAAATGCAATATTTACAAGTATAAGCGCGGCTGCAGCAGTGATCTTGGGACGGTCAGCGGCGGGTCCAATTGAATGGGTGGATTCTGACGGACTTACCTACAAACAGAACCAGGAAAGAAAATATAGTAGCGCGGAACCTCGGGGTAATTAAGAAAGAACGGTTTCAATTAAAGTTAGGTTGCTCATCGGCAGCATTAAGAATATTATTGATCACGTTTATTAGTAATTAGACGATTATTGTTTTTTTGGAGGTGTACAAATGATAGCTGGGAATAACGAGATTCAAAAGTATATAAATAGTCGGGAAATTCAATTATGTAAAGGTGAACTAGTTATTGGAGAAGGTAAATCTCAAGTTGACGTTCCAAAAAGCATACTCGACACAGCGGTCACTGCTTTTAAAAACCTATCAGAAACCAAAGAGCATTTAAAAGCTGCGAAAAATGCGGGAGAAGAAGTTTTTAAGGTTATTTTGAAACCGGATTTGCAAGCTGGACTAAAAAGCGGAGAGCTGACTTGGGATGGCTGTAGCTGTGTACTCAAACGTGCCGACAATAAGAGATTCGCAGGACAGATTAAAGTAGAAAAATTTGAAATTGACGGGATATCAAAAGCCAAAGCTGTCGTTTCTGGAATTACAAAAATGATATGTTCAGTTTCAGGACAGATACAGATAGCTGAAATAAACAAGAAGTTAGATAAAATACAGGAATCCGTTAATAAAGTTCGAGAAGAGGCATGGCGGGACAGGATTTCCGAGTTGAATGCACATTCTCGTGTTATTCACAATGTACAGGCTAAAAAATTTAAGCACAAAGAAAACGAGATAGAGCTAATTCGTAATGCGATACTTGTTATCGAAAAGCATTTGGATTTTTTCAGAAACTCTATAGAGCATGAACTCACAAAAAAAATAAAGCTCAATTATTCAAAATCATTTTTTGAAATATTCAATTATTTTTTTAGCAAACAAAAGAATGATTACAATGATACATATATTTATGAAGTCAAAACTTTACTTAATGAGTACTCTTTTTTTGTTGACTTATACCTTGAGGCACGTGACCTCCTGTATATTTGTTATCAGTATATCGGTGAATACTCAATAGCCGAAGCAAATTATGAAGAATCGTATTACTTTATACAGGATAAAAACGCAGAATTACGGAAAAAGGTCATGTTCTGTTTTAATCTTGTAGACCATGTGGAACACCATATTGAGAATCTTTCAAGCTTAACTCCACAACTTAAGCGTCAAGGAATTAATATCTCTAATGCTCTTAATGAGTCTGACAGTAAAATCACTATCGGTAATGTTCTTTTTGAAACAAACGCAGAAATAAGGATTGATATACCAATATCTTTGCTGGAGGTTGATAACTATGATTAAGCTCTGCACGAAATGTAACGGACATACGCAATTTGAAAAAATAAATGAAAGTAATAAGTTTAAATGCAAGGTTTGCGAGGCTATCATGTGTCCATGCGCTGGCAAGGAATGCAATTATATGATTTCTTCTTGGCGTTATTGCCATAAATGTTGGAATGGTAAATTGAAAAAATTTGGACTACCCAGCGTAGCTGTGTCCATCTTCATACTAGCATTACTCGGCAAAAGCGGTAGAAATGGAAAGAAATGATAAAATGTAAGAACGATAGATGAGGAGCATATCAAGCGGTAGCTCCTTTTTCATTTGTTGAAATCAGTTTTTAGAACATTTATGCTTGCTGATAGGTCTAAATGGTAACTCTTTTATTCACCGCCTGTGATACCCAAAATGGCAAGGCTCTTGAGTCATCTGCGATTGATCCGACAATCAAAACGATGATGGAAAACCCAATGGTAATACACAAAGATAATCAATTCGAGATGAAACTGAACATTGAGAAGACGAAATTTAAAGTAGGCGAACCGATCGTTTACTCAGCATCTCTTACTTACATTGGAAACAACGAGTCGATTACAATTTGGGGCGGTCATACTTATATTCTGTTTACCGTGACAGATGGCAAAAAAATAATAATGGATGGCGTGAATACAGCAGAACTGACAAGTACGAAATTGAACCGAGGAGAGACACACGAGTTTCCTTTTTTCAAAAGTGGCGGCTACTCCGCTGATGACCCTGATGCAGGATACTAGAAAAAGTTTTATTCGGAAAAGGATCTTATACTGCCAGCAGGAAAGTATTTAATTACAGCCTACTGCTCTTTTTCACTCACCGATAAGGTAGTTGATAGCCATTATATTGGTGAAGTTCACACGACAATTATCGTTGAATAAATTAAAATTTCGAATCCCATTCGTTGAACTATCGGGAGACGATGGTTCAATAACCACCTTAACGGGTGGTTTTCTTTTGCTAAAATCAACATTCAATGATAATAGAGCCTATTTATAAGTGCCACGCACTAAGATGTGCACTTAATGGGAATAAAGGTTTTTGAGGACTTAATACCGAATATTATTTCGTATCTGTTACTAAAGAACTAATCATGATTTTACCAAACAAACGTTTCATGACAGAGAGATGTCATACGAATATGTTAAAATGCACGATATCAACTGCGTATTGAGGTGTTGTGAATGACTGGAAATTTTCAATTTTTACATAACCGATGGGAAATATTATCTAATCTTGGTGAGATGGCGGAGCGCAATCTTTTTATTGATCCCAATACATCATTAATAAAGCTCCGAATGTTCGGAGAAACGTTAACCAAATTTATTTGCGCTATTGAAGAGATGGATGAGACGAAGGAACTAACGCAAATAGATCGGCTGTCACAGCTGAAGCGGGATGACCTGATATCTGATGAGATCGTGGATATGCTCCATACCCTGCGCAAAATCGGAAACAAAGCGAACCATGAAGCAGGCTACGGGTCTACTCGAGAAGCGCAAACTCTTACTCACCTGGCTTTTCGAATCGGTGTTTGGTTCATGCAGGTATACGGCGATTGGGACTTCAAAGCGCCTGAATTCATGGAGCCTACACAACAGGATAGCGTAGCCAATCAAGAGCAACTGGATCAGCTTGCTAAATCCTATGAAGACAAGATGATTCAGCTTCAGCAAGAACTGGTAGCTCTCCGTCAGCAGCAGACGACCGTCACGAATGAAGTTAAGAAGAAGCGCCACACGAAGTCCAAGCAGGCAGGCAGCGCCTTCACCCTAACCGAAGCCGAGACTAGACTAATCATCGACGAGAAGCTGCGCCAAGTTGGCTGGGAAGCTGATTCACAAGCTCTACGCTTTGGTCATGGTGTTCGTCCGGAAAAAGGTCGAAATCTTGCGATAGCCGAATGGGCGCTTAAAACCGGATTTGCAGACTATGCGCTATTTTGTGGCTTAGAGCTGGTTGGCATTGTTGAAGCGAAACGGATAAGCAAGAACGTGGAAGCGGATATTGCGCAAGCCAAAAAATATGCGATGCAGGTCGTTCGTCACGGCGATGAGATCATTCATGGACCATGGGGCAACTACCAGGTTCCGTTTCTTTTTTCCACAAACGGACGCCCTTATCTCGAGCAGCTGAAACATATGTCGGGTATCTGGTTCCTCGATTCGCGTAAGCCTACCAATCATCCGCGTCCGCTGCAATCCTGGTACTCACCGCAGGGACTGAAAAGTCTGCTGCAGCAGGATCTGGAGCAATCTACCCAAGCATTGCAAGACGAAACTTTAGATTATCTTAAACTGCGTCCTTATCAAGAGGATGCGATCCTTTCCGTCGAACATGCAATTGAAACGGGACAACGCAATATTCTGCTCGCGATGGCGACCGGCACTGGGAAAACACGTATGGCAATCGGGCTTATTTACCGTCTAATCAAGCATAATCGATTCAAACGCATCCTCTTCCTTGTTGACCGCTCGGCGCTTGGACGACAGGCGGAAGCGGCGTTTAAAGATTCCAAGTTGGAAAGCTATCATTCTTTTACTGAAATTTTCGAGCTTCAGACGCTGGGTGACAAGAAGCCCAATCAAGAGACCAAAGTCCAGATCGCTACTGTTCAGGGTATGGTTAAGCGGTTGTTTTATAGCGATTCAGAGGATAACGATATCCCTTCAGTGGATCAGTATGACTGTATTATCGTCGATGAAGCTCACCGTGGTTACACGTTGGACAAAGAAATGTCGGAGCTTGAGCTGGAGTTCCGCGATCACGAAGATTACGTGAGCAAGTACCGCAAGGTGCTTGATTATTTCGATGCGGTCCGCATCGGATTAACAGCTACGCCAGCGCTGCATACCGTAGATATTTTCGGACGCCCCGTATTCAATTATTCGTACCGGGAAGCGGTCATCGACGGCTATTTGATCGACCATGAGCCGCCGATGCAATTTGAGACGCAGCTTAAGAAACATGGGATCAAATGGCAGATCGGGGAAGAGGTTGCGGTGTACGACGTCTCCTCCGGAAGTATTGATAAGGAGATGCTTCAGGATGAGATCAACCTGGAAGTAACCCAATTTAACAAGACCGTCATCACTGAAAATTTCAATCGAGTTATATTGGAAGAACTCACCAAATATATAGACCCAGAATCAGAAGGGAAGACGCTCATCTTCGCCGCGACGGATGATCATGCGGATATGGTCGTTCGGATTTTCAAGGAAGAGTTGGAGAAGGTGTACGGAACTGTAGATGATAATGCTGTTCTCAAGATTACGGGTTCGATCAAGGACCCGCTGCATGCGATTAAGCTGTTCAAAAATGAGAGGCTGCCCAGTATTGTCGTAACCGTAGATCTGTTAACCACAGGTATAGATATTCCGAGCATTACGAACCTCGTGTTCCTGCGCCGCTTACGTTCGCGCATATTGTATGAGCAAATGCTGGGAAGAGCGACCAGACGTTGCGATGAGATTGGTAAGGACCATTTTATGATCTACGACGCTGTAGGGATTTACGAGACGTTGAAACCATATACAGACATGAAGCCGGTCGTGACCAAACCGTCCATAACGCTGGATGTGCTTACAGATGAGCTTGCCCAGATCGATAGCGAAGAAAAAGGTAAACAGCATAAGGATGAGATCGTCGCCAAAATGCAGCGCAAGAAGCGTACGTGGACGTCTAAGGATCACGAAGACTTTAAGGCGTTGTCCGGCGGGATGAGCATAGAGAAGTTTATCACCGATTTGAAAAATATGAGTGCTCTTCAGGCAGGAGCTGACCTGCAAGTGAGGAAATCACTTGTCGCATTCATCGATGAAAATCGCGGTAGAGCTCATCGAATCTACATTTCCGAGCATGAGGATAAGCTGCTTTCGACCACGCGCGGGTATGGCAATGCCGAGAAGCCGGAGGATTATTTGGAGGGGTTCCAATCCTTTATAGAAGAGAATATGAACCTTATACCGGCTCTTGCAATCATCTGTAAGCGTCCTAATGACTTGACTCGTGACGAACTTCGTAAGCTGCGCGTAGCACTGGATCAACAAGGCTATTCGGAGAAAATGCTGCAAGCGGCATGGAGGGATGCGAAGAACGAAGACATCGCGGCGGACATTATTAGCTTTATCCGTCAGCAAGCGCTCGGCGATCCATTAATTAGCCACGAAGAGCGTATTGAGGGCGCGATGAAAAAGATATATGATATGAAAGTCTGGTCGAAGGTTCAGAAGGACTGGCTGAAGCGGATTGAGAAGCAGCTGCTGCAGGAATCGGTACTGGACCCGAGCCCGGAGAAGGCATTTGACGTCGAGCCCTTCAAGAGCAAAGGCGGCTATAAACAGTTGAATAAAATTTTCGATGGCGAGATGGAAACGATTGTAACGACCATCAATTTCGCACTTTATACACCTAGAAAGAGGGATCTTGCGTAAATGGGTAATCAGGATATTGTTCAGAAACTGTGGAATTTGTGTAATGTACTGCGTGATGACGGCATCACGTACCATCAATATGTAACGGAATTGACGTACTTGCTCTTTTTGAAAATGATGAAAGAAACCGATAACGAGGGCATTCTTCCGGAGGAATATCGGTGGGATGCCTTGACGGAGAAACACGGATTGGTTCTACAGCAGCATTATCGGAAGCTGCTCCTTGATCTCGGTATTCAAGGTAACGAGACCATTAAGCAAATTTACATGAACGCATCCTCCAACATCAATGAGCCGAAAAATTTGGAGAAAATCATTACTTCCATCGATCAGCTAGATTGGTACAGCGCCAAAGAAGAAGGTCTTGGCGATCTGTACGAGGGATTGCTTGAGAAGAACGCCAGTGAAACGAAGTCAGGAGCGGGACAATATTTTACCCCTCGTCCGCTGATTGATGTCATCGTGAAGCTTGTGGATCCGCAACCAGGGGAGCGTTGTAATGATCCTGCTGCAGGGACTTTCGGCTTCATGATCGCGGCAGATCGTCACGTACGCAGCAAGACAGACGATTACTTCGATCTAGGGGAGAAAGAAGCTGAGTTCCAGAAAAATCAAGCGTTCACCGGCGTCGAATTGGTCAAGGATACGCATCGTCTGGCGATGATGAATGCGATGCTACATGACATTCATGGCGAGATCATGCTCGGCGATACACTCTCCAACGATGGGGAAAACTTGAAAAACTTCGACGTCATTATGACGAATCCGCCGTTTGGTACGAAGCAAGGAGGCGAACGTCCAACACGCGACGACTTGACCTTTTCGACGACGAACAAACAGCTGAACTTCCTGCAGCATATTTATCGTGCGTTGAGAGCAAATGGTAAAGCGCGTGCGGCGGTTGTTCTGCCGGACAACGTTTTGTTTGAAAGCGGTGTCGGTGCGAAGATTCGTGCGGACTTGATGGATAAGTGTAACCTACATACGATCCTGCGTTTGCCTACAGGGATTTTCTATGCGCAGGGGGTTAAGACGAACGTCTTGTTCTTTACGCGTGAGAAAACGGATAAAGATAGCACGAAGGATCTAGGGGTGTATGATTTACGCACCAACATGCCTAGCTTCGGCAAGCGAACGCCTTTGACAGTGGCACATTTTGATGCTTTTGTGGCTGCATATGGGGCTGAAGATCGTACGAAAGTGGAAGATGAGCGGTTTAATGTGTTTACTCGTGTAGAAATACGCAAGAAGGATGATAGCCTTGATATCGGCTTAATTGCCGATGAATCGTTGTCTGCCTACGATAATTTGCCGGACCCGATTGACTCTGCAGAAGAAGCCATGGCGAAGCTGGAAGAAGCATTGGCTTTGCTGGGTGAGGTCGTTGCGGAGTTGAAGGCGGTTGAGACGAAGCGAGATGGTTATGATGAGAGCAAACCAAGAATTGCAATGGTCGCCGAAGCATCCGGGGTGTACAGCAATGAGTAAGAAAGACGGAAAATCGGTTGAAGATTTGCTGAAAGAGGCATTGGTACCGGAAGAGGAGCAGCCTTATAAGGTGCCGGAGAATTGGGTTTGGACTACAATAAATTCAGTTGCTGATGTAAAAGGAGGGAAAAGATTACCATCTGGTCATGGATTTGTTGAAGAGATAACGAATCACCCATATATTCGGGTGAGTGATTTCGAAAATGGTTCTATCAATGAAGAAGGACTTAAATATATCTCAAATGATACTCAAAAATTAATCTCTAGATACACGATATCGAATGATGATGTGTATATTTCCATAGCTGGTACTATAGGAAAATGTGGAATTATACCTAAGCATTTAAACGGAGCAAATTTGACTGAAAATGCTGCAAAGATATCCAATATTAAGGCGGTTTCAACTAATAGTTATATTTATTATGCATTGAACAGCGAATATCTGAAAGAACAAATACAAAATTCAATGAAAGCAACATCGCAACCAAAATTAGCATTGCATAGAATTCAAGATTTAAAAATACCACTCCCACCAATAAACGAACAAAACCGAATTACTGACAAAGTCGAAAGACTCTTGTACAAAATCAATCAAGCCAAACAATTAATCGAAGAAGCCAAAGAAACCTTTGAACTTCGTCGAGCGGCAATTTTAAACAAGGCTTTTCGTGGAGAGATGACGGAGAAGTGGCGGGAAGAGAAAGAAGTCTCAGATAAAAGTCATGGATCAATCGCTAATGGTATTAATAATAATGATCTAAAAGGATTAGAGATTACTGAAAGAGGAATGATTCCACAGACCTGGGAAATAACGACGATAGGTGACGTGTGTTCTGAATCATTTTACGGTCCTCGATTTAGTAAAGAGGAATATTCAAATGAAGGAATACCTACAATTCGAACGACCGATATGACAAAAAATGGTGAAATAATACTCAAAGACCCACCAAAAGTTCAAATTGAAGAGAAAAATATAGATAAGTTTCGGTTGAATAAAGGTGACCTACTTATAACTCGTACAGGTAGTATAGGTACTATGGCTATTTTTAATGAAGATTACTTAGCCGTACCAAGTGCCTATTTGATTAGATTTAGATTTACCCATCAAGTAAACACCAGATATATTTTTTATTATCTTATGTCTCCAAAAGGACAAAAAATGATGGGGTTAGGAACAACTGCAATTACACAACCCAATATCAATGCAGAAACAATAAAAAAGATGCGATTACTTTTACCTCCAATCGAAGAACAATTGGAGATAGTCAATTTGTTAGATTCATTTTGGAATATTGAACAGACGCTTCAGAGCAACCTGGAAAAGTATGAAAGCATAGATAAATTGACACAATCAATATTATTATCTGCATTTAGTGGAAGCCTTGGTACAAATGATTTAAATGAGCAAAGCTCAGTTGTGTTATTATCAGAATATATTTAATGTTCAAACATGTAACCAAGGCTGCTGGAGTGGCAGTCTTGGTTATCAAAATCTGAATTTTGTTATTACTACAAACATTACAAACTATAACATTTTCCTACTCGCTTTTTCCCATCATACATTTACCCCAAACCCATATCCTCCACAACCGTCTCCAAATAAACCGCTTTACCCTACAACTGATAAATTTAAGGCAGCATCCGCTCGACATTAAGAAAGAGTTGATCCCAGAGCAGTCATCTTGAGCAACATTGAACGACTTAACAAATTTAATTTAAAGTGAATTTGAAGCGCTAATACTTGAATATAGTAATCTTTGTTCGGAGATGATTTGCCTATGGACTTAAAGGGCTTAAACGATAGAATTGAACACGAATTAAAAACATTGTTGTCATTAACTGAGCAACAAAAAGTTGAAGCTATTAAATTTGCTTTAGTAAAACTACCCCCAGGGATCAAAGGCAAAGTATTCGAGCTGTACCTAACAGCACTTTTTAACGGAAACGGCTGGATCGCTGTTCGAAAAGGTGGCAAAAACGATTTAGGTGCAGATATATTGCTGTACCACCCCAAGACGCCAGATCGGGTCAACTGGATTGTGCAAGCGAAAAACCAAAACAACCCACTGAGCTGGTCCGACACCAAAATTGAGCTTACAAAGTTTGAAGAAAAAGCAAACAATCATTATGCTTGTAACCAATTTCAGGTCATTTCTGTGAACGGATTTGTAAGTGCAGCAATAGAACTAAAACAATTTAATTTATGCCTTGATGACTGGTCGTATGTGGAAGAACTGATATTGTCATTTGATCTGAGCAGGCAGGTGCCGCAAATTAAATTGTATGCCCATAACGAAATTGCTTTTGAAGCCTTGGTAGAGGCTTGGGAAAAGTCGGGAAAAGCAGCGGTAGTGCAAGCGACGGGGACGGGCAAAAGTTTTATAATTGCGAAGTCGTTATCAAAATTCATCGGCACCATGAGTGTTGTCGTTGCCCCGTCCCACTTTGTGTTGAAGGAAATCGAGAAAAACGTAAGTTGGTCTGGCAAAGATACAACTTTTTTAACATATGCGAAGCTAGCGAATTTAAACAACGCAGATATTCAACGTCTAAACCCCTCAATCATTGTGTTGGATGAGTTTCACCGCGCAGGTGCTGATGTGTGGGGAAAAGGTGTAGAACGTTTGCTTGCTCAACACCCAACTACAAAAGTGCTCGGTGCGTCCGCAACTCCGATTCGCTATTTGGACGATAGTCGTGATATGTCAGATGAACTTTTCGATGGCATCATTGCTTCACGTTTAAGTTTGCCCGATGCAATTGCATCTGAAGTGTTACCAATGCCACGATATGTGTTCGCCATTTACTCTATCGAAGCCGAAATGAAGAGAGTAAAAACAAAAATTCAAAATAGCATTAATTCGAATTTAAGCAAACAAGAGCTCATGCTTCAGTTAAAAACATATGCGCTAAACTGGGAGCGTACAGAAGGCGTAGCTGATGTGTTAAAACAACATGTAAAAAAGGGAGTAATAAATATATCGTGTTTTGCAAAGATAAAAAACACCTTGCAGAGATGTCACCAACGGTGGAGAAATGGTTTCAAAAAGCAGGATTTCCTTTGCCTAATAAAATTTTTATTTTTAGTGGTGAAAATGGTAACAATGAGAAGCTAAAAGCTTTTGACAAATATAAAGGCAAAGAAGTTTGTTTGCTTTTTGCTGTTAATATGTTAAATGAAGGCATTCATGTGAAAAATATTACGGGTGTTATTTTACTGCGTGAAACAGAGTCGCCTAATGTATATTATCAGCAAATTGGACGCGCTATTCAAACTGGCAGTCATTTTCAACCGCTTATTTTTGATTTCGTAAACAACTTTATCTCGGTCCGCACCTACGAAGATTTTTATGGGGAACTCCAAACAGCGGTCGCTAACCATTCGAAACGAAGATCAGAATTCGGTTTATCTAAACGGGAAGTTGACCTAACATTGATGACCAAAAGTCTTGAAGATTTGAATGAAACGCTTTCTTTTTTTCGATCAGTGGAAGAACGATTGATCGATTCGTGGAATTATCGGTATCAGGAACTGGAAATGTTTAAATTCAATCACGGACATTGCCGAGTGCCACAAGGTTTTACTGAAAACACACAGTTGGCAAATTGGGTAGGAATGCAAAGAAAAGCATATTTCAAGGGGAAGCTCGCGTCTGAGAAGATTGAGCGCCTAAATAAGCTCGATTTTGAGTGGGCTCCGCTTGATAGTGCATGGGAAGAAATGTTTAATCAGCTTGTGCAATTCAAAATCAAACAAGGTGATTGTCGTGTGCCGAGAAGATATGCCGAAAACCCGCAGCTTAGTTCGTGGATACTTACTCAAAGAAAATTAAATAGAGAGGGCAAACTTGTTGGTGAGCAGTTAGAACGCTTAGATAAGCTCGAGTTTGAATGGAATCCCATTGAAAGCAAGTGGGAAGAAATGTTCAATCAGCTTGTACAATATAAAATCAAACACGGTCATTGCCGTGTGCCGAATAGATTCACCGAAAACAAGAAACTTGGCACATGGGTTAACAACCAAAGACAATCGTATAAAGAAGCGAAGCTTATACTCGAGAAAATAGAACGATTAAATCAAATTGGTTTCGAGTGGATTCTGCAAGATGGCGTATGGGAAGAAATGTTCAATCAGCTTGTACAATATAATGTCAAATATGGTCACTGCCGTGTGCCGAATAGATATGCCGAAAACCCGCAGCTTGGCATGTGGGTATTAGTGCAAAGACGCACATATAAAAAAGGAGAACTTTCCGCTGAGAAAATAGAACGGTTAAGAAATATTGGGTTTGAGTGGACTCCTCTTGATAACAAGAGAGAAAAAATGTTCCGGCAACTGGAAATATTCAAAGAAAAATTCGGTCATTGTCGTGTGCCTCAAAAGTATGTAGAAAACCTGATTCTGGCAAATTGGTTGGGCAAGCAACGGAGCTTGTATAATAAAGGAAAACTCGAGATTGAGCTAATTGAGCGTTTTAATAATCTCGGAGTTGACTGGAGCCCCTTTTACAACAAATGGGAAGAGATGTTCATGAAACTTAAAGAATTTATATCCAAGTATGGTCATTCTCGTGTTCCTCATAAATTTGACGAAAATCCACAACTGGGTACGTGGGTTGCAAAACAAAGGGGGAGGTATAGAAAAGGGGAATTGGAACTTGAAAAAGTGGGGCGATTAAACGATTTAGGGTTTATATGGAACCCCTATGGTGACAATTGGGAAGAAATGTTCAAACTACTTGTACAATACAGTTATGAGTATGGGCACTGCAGCGTGCCACTTAAGTTCTTAGATTTTCCGCAGCTTGGCGAGTGGGTTAGAACACAAAGGAGCGCATATAAAAAAGGCATACTCGACATTGAAAGATTTCAACGATTAAATAAGCTTGGTTTTGAGTGGAGCCGCTAAGAATATGTGTTAATTCGATTTTATGTGAAAGTACGTTTCTCCATTAATGATAAATAAACCCGCGCTGGAACGCGGGTTTATCCACCTATAAAAACTTCCGACTCACTTTCTTCCCATCATACGAAAATACCACTCCCTTATCCTCCACCACCGTCTCCAAATAAACCGCCTTCCCCCACAACTGATAAACATAAGGTAGCGTCCGCTCCACATACTTCAAATCCAGCTCTACGCCTTCGAACTGGTGCAACAAGTAAATTTCCCCGTTCCGCAAATAATCCCCATCTTTCACAACCAAATAAGGAAAACCGCCGTTCACTCGCGAATAGGCGAGCTGATCACGAATATTCTCCCACGATTTATCTGTAATCTTCCACTCAGGACCTTTCTTCTCGAATACATACAGGTCCAGATCCCTTACCAAGTCCTTGGTTAAGTAATTTCGAATGAACGAAATATCATGATCGTACTCCCGCACCTCAAACAATTTTTCTCTGCCGCGCCCTGGTACTCGACCGTATCGATCTCTTTCCTCCGTAGTAGGGTTATCCCAGCGCTTCTCGATATCTTCAAAAATTTTTAGTCCCAAGTAATAAGGGTTTAATGAATGCTGCGATGGCTGTACAACAGAGGAGTTCAGTTTTGCATATTCGATGGTCTCAGAGACAGTTAAATCAAGCTCTCGCATGATCCGCTGATGGAAGAAAGTCGCCCAGCCTTCATTCATGATTTTCGTTTCCATCTGCGCCCAGAAATAGAGCATCTCATCCCGAAGCATCGTTAAGATGTCGCGCTGCCACGGCTCCAATATCGATGAATACTCTTCGATGAACCATAATATATCCTTCTCCGGCTGTGGAGGGAAGCGAACAGGCTCATCTCGATTCACCGGTACATCGTTCGTGGTATCCAGAGACCAAATATCATCATACGGTGAGTGAACAGGCGTTGGGGAGGCGGACTTTTGCTTCTGCAAGGAAGAAACATATGCGTCTCTACTCATTTGGTATGGCTTTACGATCGAAGAATCGACGTGTTCTTGAATCGCAAGAACGGCGTCAATGAACTGCTCGACAGCCAATTTTCCGTATGTCATCGCATACTCGCTGATACGTTCCGCTGTTGCGGTCATACTCTCGACCATGTTCCGATTTGTCTTTGAGAAGCGGGCGTTATTCTTGAAGAAGTCGCAATGGGCGAGTACATGGGCGACGATCAGTTTATTCTGGACAAGGGAGTTACTGTCCAACAGGAAGGCATAGCAAGGATCGGAGTTAATGACGAGCTCATATATTTTACTAAGTCCGAGATCATACTGCATCTTCATTTTGTTGAACGTCTTACCGAAGCTCCAATGGCTGAAGCGGGTCGGCATACCGTAAGCGCCGAAGGTGTAAATAATATCGGAGGGGCAAATTTCGTACCGCATCGAGTAGAAATCAAGTCCGAACCCCTTGGCGATCTCCGTGATTTCATCAATAGCATATTCCAATGACTTGATATCCGAGGATGTCATACTTGAACCCCCTTTGAATGTTGTAGAATACGTGTGACATTGCTCATTTTGGGTAAAACTGTTTATGAAGTAACCGCCTGAGTTTGCACCGGTCATCGTGAACGTGCTTCAGCTGAAGCACTGGATGTGGTATAATTCAAAGATAGAATATGCTTACGAAGTCATGTTTTCTACGAAAACATTTAAGGAGGCGAAGCTCATGCAATTTAGTCTCAAAGCTCCAGACGGCAGTGTCATTGGTTCTTATCTAAAAGACCACAAAGAGTTCATCCGTATTGCAGGCATGGAATATGAAGTTTATAGCCCTGTTGATGAATTTGATTCCGATCCAGAAATCAGACAAATGATTGAGGCTTCCGAGAAAGACTTAATGCAAGGTAAAGTCTATTCCACTGAAGAGATGGTTGAAGCGATAAAGCGTGGTGAACTGTAATTGATCGTTCAATGGACCGAGACGGCGCGAAATCGATTCCGACAAATCAAGAGCGATCATTTCAGCGAGCAGGAAACCATCGACTACAAGATTAATTTGCTTCGACGGGTGGAGCGGAAGGTCGTCGGTATGGGAACGATGATGCCATCGCGTGAGTACCGCGACACTTATTACTGCGTGGTGGATCGCTATATTGTGTCCTACAAAGTGCTGGATAACGGCGAGAGATACGTGATCACCTCGTTCAAGCACGGCGCCATGAAACGCAATCTTAAATATTGAACATTATCCGGCTCCTAAGCGAGTCGGTTTTTTTGTACCCCAATTTAAGCACCTTGGCGAAACGAAGCCCAGCCTTCGTTCATGATTTTGGTTTCAAGCTGCGGCCAGAAGTACAGCATTTCATCTCGCAGCATGGTCAAGATATCGCGTTGCCATTCCTCCATGTAAGGGGCATTCTCCTCTATAAAAAGAAGAAGATCCTTCTCCGGCTTCGGTGGAAAACGCTTCGTATCTTCTTTATCCAGAGAGACATGGGGCTTATTGCGACTATCTAAGTCCCATAAATCCTCATATCCGTAGGTGGCTTCGCCTCGAACGCTTGGTGTAGCCGCTTTATTATTCTCTTGGCGTTTGCGAGTTTGACCATACGTTAGCGTTAGTACGGGGTCAATGTGCTCTTGGATGGCGAGAACAGCATCTATGAATTGTTCGACTTCATCGATGCCATGCTCAATTTCATATTGGCGGATGCGTTCGGCTGTGGCTGACATGCTTTCCACCATATTCCGATTCGTTTTGGAGAAGCGGGCATTATTTTTGAAGAAGTCGCAGTGAGCCAACACGTGCGCGACGATCAGTTTATTTTGAATCAAGGAATTTCCGTCCAAAAGGAAGGCATAGCAGGGGTCGGAGTTGATGACCAATTCATAAATTTTACTAAGTCCAAAATCGTACTGCGTCTTCATACGATGAAAATTTTTACCAAAGCTCCAGTGACTATAGCGTGTTGGCATCCCATAAGCACCGAAGGTGTAGATGATTTCTGCTGGACAAATTTCGTACCGCATCGGAAAGAAGTCGAGCCCAAAGCCTTTCGCGATTTCCGTAATTTCATCAATGGCATATTCCAGCTTCTGGATTTCGGATTTACTCACTGTGCAGGCACTCCTTCCTGTTTGGTGAAAAAGGTTTTTAATGCTTTATAAACTTCACCTTTTTCACGGATGACATAATGCAGGAATTTAGGGTTGTTAATATGACGGAAGGCTGACATCAGCGTTGAGCTGCGATTATATTGGTTCACTTCCCCATAGCCGAACATGTTCGAGCGCTCCATCAACTGTGTAATCAGCTTCACACATCGTTCATTATCGGAAGTTAAATTATCGCCGTCTGAGAAGTGGAAGGGATAAATATTGAATTGAGAAGGGGGGTACCTTTTATCAATAATATCAATGGCTGTTTGATAAGCTGAAGAACAGATCGTGCCCCCGCTCTCGCCTTTGGTGAAAAACTCCTCCTCCGTTACCTCTTTGGCCTCGGTATGGTGAGCGATAAACACAATTTCAACGTTCTCATACTTCGTTCGCAAGAATCGGGTCATCCAGAAAAAGAAGCTGCGGGCTATGTATTTCTCGAAGGAGCCCATAGAACCAGAGGTGTCCATCATGGCAATAATAAGCGCATTGGAGTGCGGCTTTTCGATCTCTTCCCACGTTTTGAAACGCAAATCATCTGGTGAGATATGATGAATACCTGGGTTCGTGGAACGAGAGTTGCGGCGCATATTTTCGAGGATCGTCCGCTTCTTATCGATGTTGGACATGATCCCTTTTTTACGAATGTCGTTGAAAATAACTTCGGTCGACGTCATGTTCCGCTTATCTTTTTGCTGCAGATTTGGCAGTTCCAACTCGGAGAAGAGCATGGCTTGCAGTTCCTCCATGCTGACCTCGGCCTCGTAATAATCATCGCCGGCTTTATCTCCTGCGCCTTCGCCTTTGCCTGGCCCCTGTGCAGGCTGCGGGTCTGTTCCCAGAACATCCCCTACCTGCGAATCGCCGTCGCCTTGACCGACATGCTTGCCTTTGTTGAAGTTATAGCGGAAGCGGTATTCGTCCAAGCTTTTTATCGGTACCTTCACGACTTGTTTACCGTTGGACATGACAATGCTTTCATCTGTAACGAGATCCGGAAGGTTCTGTTTAATCGCATCTTTGACCTTCTCTTGATGTCTGGTTTGATCTTGGTATCCTTTGCGGTGGAGTGACCAATCCTCTTTGGAAACGATAAATAAGGGCTCTGTCATGGGGACACCTCCTTGGCGTTTATGATAAGCGGCAGCGCTGATCAGACATAGGGAAATAAAGCTTGTTATTAAATATATTCAAGTGTGCGGGGGATATGTGGTGCAAATTTTTTTGATAGCAAGGAATTAATTGCGTATGAGTTTGGCTGTTAAAATGATTTTGACAGGTTGGCAGTACGGATAGGGATGGTTACAGGTTGAATAGTTCGCAATCGGTAATAATGGGAAGAGAAGGTCTGTTGCTGGATTTACAACTTCGACTTTTCATCTAATTGTGATAAAATAAAGGGAATATAGTAGTGAGTGAGGGACTTTCATGAAAATGCCTGAACAGGATCATCACTATAATTTTCAAGATCTACAAGAATGGGAAGGCAGATGGGAGTTAATTAGTGGAGTACCATTTAATATGACGTCTGCTCCTACTACGACACATCAACGAATCTTAAGTAGCATCTTTCTTGAACTTCACTCATTTCTCAAGGATTCAATATGTGAGGTACTTTTCTCTCCGTTTGATGTGAGATTAAGTGAAACAGAAGAATACGACAATCCAGAATAAAGATAGAAACCAAAAGTTTAAAACATATGAAAAGTTCGGTGTTTTAGAATATTGGATAGTTGACCCCGCACATCTAACTGTTGAAGTTTATGGTTTAGAAGAGGGGGCGTTTCAAAAGCGAGAGGTTTTTGGAAGAGAAGACAAGTTGTATTCATTTGCTTTTCCAGAATGCGAATTTGAATTGAAGAATATATTCGTAATCGTGTAATACTGGTGTGGTGCAAGGATTCATTCATGCAACTACAAAAGTCTGCCTAATCTCCTGATGCCAAGCATTGGAGTTCGGGTGGATTTTTTTTCTTATTTCTGGAAGCTGTCAATGATCAATGGTTTGAACGATTACAATCGGTTATGATGTAAGGTGGATAAATTCTCAAACAGGAGCAACACAAGAGCTTTACAAGATTTGGAGGCACACAGCATGGACTACGTAGAAATTGGTCAGGTGATTTCCGGGTTTCGGGAACGGATGACCAAGCTGGCACTTTTTGACCCGCTCTATGAGCTGCAGAGAAAGCGGCAAACAGATCGACAAAACAAACCGATTGATTTTATGGAACTTGGACTTTTAACATTACTTTATTTCTTTGAGCAAAAGTTGATGCGAAATAACAAGGCTGGCGTCAAGGACCTGGCCGAGTTTCTTTTGAAAGTAACGGGGATCTTCATTGATTTGGATGAAGCTGGATTCGAAGATCTGGCGAGGCAGATCACACAAGTGTTTCGCCCGACAACAGGGAAGAAACGGGACTTTACGTTTATGAACTGGGAATCTGGCCAGAAAGAGCATATTTACATATCGATTCTGAAAGCGAATGCCTTCGACTTAAAAACGAATACGCAGTACTACACGCTCGACGAAGATGGGTTGGAGCTTATTTTTGCGACCAAGGAATTTTACACTGAATTTCAATTGTCTATTCATCAGTTAG
Source organism: Paenibacillus sp. J22P165 (assembly GCF_059692015.1). Taxonomy (NCBI): domain Bacteria; kingdom Bacillati; phylum Bacillota; class Bacilli; order Caryophanales; family Paenibacillaceae; genus Paenibacillus; species Paenibacillus sp. J22P165. Next base: position 825,665 of record NZ_JCAUAP010000001.1, read on the forward strand.
TATTGCGCAAACAGTTGGAGAAAGGTGAGTTCGAAGGTGCCTTGCGTCAAATCAACGAAATGCGGATCGATGTAGAAGCGCTGCAGGAGCGGATGGTTAAGCTGGAGCATGAGCTGAAAAGAAACATTGTATCAGAGGAAACATTCGGACGATATAAAGGTCTGCTAGAAGATATCTATTTACGATTGCAAATGGAAAATGACGAGTTTGAAGAATTACGACAATTCGTGAAAGAGACCAAGGATCGTGTTCAGGCACAGACCGTTAGACAAGTGGATCAACGACCGTATGAGTTAATTTTACGAATATCTAATGAGTTGGAAAAGGTGCATGGCGAGCATTCTGTTCTTTTTCACCAGAGTATGGTGCTGAAATCGCATGCCTTAGGCGCAGCGCAAGAATCCTTATATTATACGGGATTGGACTCTTTTAATTTTGATCAGGATATTGCTTCTCTTATCTTTAGTACGCCGCTGCCTTTAGAGACCATGAAAGGTGTTATTGCCCCATTTTTACCTGTACAAGAGACGAAGATGTGGTCACTGTTGACAGTGTGGTCCGAGCAAAACTTGCTGGAAGACAGCACCGGTCAGGAGCGGGATAATACGTTTCTGGAAATTGGCGGAGACAGCGACGAATACCGGTACCAGACGATGCAGAAAAAGTTGTACAAGCATCTGATGGAGCTCCTTTTGCAGATGATGGAAGAGCAAGGCCAAGTTGAAGTGAAACTTTTCATTGCATGGTTAGAAATGAATGAAGATACAAGATTGCTGAGCGAGCGAGCATTTTATGATTTTTGGATTTATCTGCATCAGAGAAGCCCTTTACAGGCGGTGGATATGGATCTGCAGCAGAATGAGGAGCAGGCGACGTTACTGGAAGATATGTATGCGCTTCTCGGAAACCGCTGTTTGGTCGTAATTGAACAACAGGACATCATTCAGGTGAATGACAGGTTTAGCATACAGAATATGTTGATTTCATGGGGAGAACAGGATGACAATCGGACTTGAAAATGGAACAGTAATGAAAGCTTTTCGAATTTACACTTTGCTCGCTCGCGATAACGAAGTGGGGAAAGAATGGCTTCAAGCTTACATGGCGGACGACGTGGTACGCGGACTTGTGGATCAATTTGCCCGAGAAGTGGATTGCGTAACGATTATTGCAGGCGAACAGCTATATATGATTCCGGAGACAAGGCTATCGCCTTTTCATATGAATAATGAAGTAATTAAACGCACTTATCTGAGAGCGAACGCGGTGAATGCAGATCTTTATCTGATGTATGTCAGCATTATTGTATTGATTGGTGCTTTCTATGACAGTTACCAAACGATGGAGCCGACGAGAAGTTTTATCGGGATTGAAGAGTGGACAGCGCTTGTGAATGAGCGAATTGCCTTATTAAGTACACATCCGGAAGCAGAATTAAAAGAAATGGAGAAGGAATTCTCCTATAACTGGACAGCCTTGATCGAAAAATGGAGTGCTATGGACGATATCAAAGAAACGGCTGCGAAGCAAAGCGGGAATACAATAAGCCGGGTTAGCTTTATGGATGCTGTCCGCAAGTTTCTCATCGCACAAGAATTGGTGATCGATATTGGCAATCAAGAAATTACGTTGACCGAAAAGGCCAAAGTCGTAGTGCAGCGTTATTTCATGGAGTTGGAGTATAACCGCGGTATTTTGGAGTTTTTATATCAAAACCATACGTTTGAGGGGGAGGGAAGCGAACATGCCAGCGATCTCTAGAATACGGTTTACGAATGTCGTCTACGAGGATGGAAATAAGCGTTACAACGATGAATTGTTTCATTTCGATGGGCATAACGGCGCGATTTTGCTGGAAAATGGGGGAGGCAAGACGGTTTTCATCCAGTCTGCTATTCAAGCTATTCTACCTCATGAGGAGCTAGCTGGACGTAAAATTAAAGATACATTAAGTCTCGAAAATGGTCCTGCGCACATCGCGATTGAGTGGATCCTAAGTGAACGGCCAAGGCGATATGTTGTGACCTGCATCAGCTTGTTTTTGACAGCAACAGGAATAGATTCCTATCGGTATGTGTATGATTATCCGGTGCTTGATCCTGACGCGATTGATCGTATTCCTTTTGTGAAGGAAAGTGCCGGCAATCTTCGTGCAGCGGATAAAGGCGAAATTCATGATTATTACCACGGGATGACGGTAAAAAGAATGAATGCGAAGCTGCCGTCCACGATGAAAGAATACCGCAAAATATTGGAAAATGATTACCATATTATCGCCTCCGAGTGGGAACGGATTGCGAAGATCAATAGCTCGGAGGGCGGGGTCGAGAGCTTTTTTGACGAATGCAAAACGACGGGCCAGTTGTTTGATCGCTTGTTAATTCCGACAGTAGAAGATGCCATGGCTGGTTATGAACAAGGCGAGTTCGCGAATAATTTTGAAATGCATAGGGATAGCTTCAAAAAATATAAAGAATTAAAAGAAAAAATCGAAGAAAATAAAAAAATCCTCTTGGAATTAGACCAGTATGTACTTCGCTATGCCGCAATGGATATGAAGCAGACCGCATATGCAGCTGCGCAAGCTGAAACGAAGGCCTATTGGCTGCTCGTCAATGAACAGAAGAATGAGGAAACCGCCAAGCTTTCGCATTGGCATCAGCAAATGGCGGTATGCGATGAGCAATGGCAAGAACTCGCTCGAAAGAAGGAATCGTTGCATATTGCTAAGCAAGGGCAGGAGCAATCTGTCTTGGAAACGAAGCTCAAATTGGTCGAGGATGACGTGGAGTTCAAAGAAAAACTAGTCCAAAGTGCGAAAGAGAGCTATTATTCGTTGCGTTTGGCCGATTACAGACAGCAGTGGACTTCTGCCGAAGAGCGCATGAACTATGTGCAGCGTGAACTTGAACGATTCGGTCATACGCAAGAAGAGGATGTTCTGCGGGAAGCGTGGAGCCAGAATGGCGGGCAAATTCGCAGTATTTATAGCAAAATGGAGCGGGAGTGGCAGGCTGAAGAAGAGAAACTCAGTCTGGAAGTAACTGCTCATCAGAATAGATTGAATCTAGAGGAAACGATTCTGAATGAACTCTCAAGTGAACTAGAGCTATTAAACAAGCAGCTCATTGAACATAGATCCCTTGTACAAGCGCGTGAGAAGGATAGAGATGAGCTGAGAGCTAATGTATTAGCCAATCCAACCGTAGAGAGCATGGAAGGCAGTATGACGGACTGGATTCAGCGGTATCAAAAGTTGGATGACAGCAATGTGGGGCTGGTGCAGAAGAACAAAGATTTGGCATTTGCTAAAGAGGAAAATGAAAGACAACTGGCTGGCGTGAGTGAAAGCCTCAAGACCGCCTTTGTAGACCGTGCCAGTGCAGAGCATAAGCTTGCTTCATTTGAAAAAGAGCAGCAATCCATGCTGGAACAAATCGCATCGTACAGGTCTTCATGGGGAAGACTCACATCTGTTTATGAGAAGCAGAGTTCGATTGAAGAACGACTTAGTGAGGATACGGCAAAGTTGCTGCTCGAGAAGGAAGCTTACTTGCTGAAAGAGCGTCTTGCGTTCCGATATATCGATGATTATGGCGCCCAGCCTATATTTTTTGCCGATGTCTATGTGGCTGGCTTGGTGGAGAAGTGGAGAAACCAGTTCACGTTATTGGAGACAGGTATTTACTATTTGCAGAGTTTAAAGTTAACGGAGCGCGCGTTGATCCATCCCCTTTGGTCTGTCACATTGATTACGACGGAAGGCGAGGTCGGGTTAGTCACAAGTAAGCTGCGGCAGTATGCGGAAGATATGCAGTTCCCTATTCAGGTAATTTCATCTGAGGAAGCGGCGCGTCGGGCGAAGAGTGATACTCCAGCTGCGGCGGCCAATAGCATGTGGGTTGAACCGCAGCATTGGCGTGATAACGCGGAGGCAGCGGAATTTGACAGCTGGAAGCAAGCTATCTCTTTGAAAGGAGAGGAAGTTCGCACAGCACGTCAAGAAAAGGAACGTGATCTGCAGCGTACTTCTGAGCTTCAAGCTGCTTTTAGCCGATTCCTTCTGGCATATCCGCTTGAAGTTAAGCAAGAATTGGAGCGGCGAGTAGGACTCACTCGCGACTCCGTTCGTGAGCTAGAGAGCCAAGAAGATGCCATCAAGAAATCCATTCGTCAGGCAGAGATGATGATTCAGCAGCATAATACCGTTTTAGATGAGCAGAAAGAAGAGATGGTTCAGCTTGGGCAGTGGATCGAAAAAGGGCGGAAGTACATCGAGCTGGGCAAAGAAATTGTCACGTTGAACGGGGCAATCGATCAGCTTGCCCAGCAGTCTGACGATCAGCAGCTTAAGCTGGAGGGCAGACGTCGTTCAATGGATCAAGCAAAGCTGGAGAGCGAATCGGTGAGGGGCAGAATGAGCGCTTTGAAAACCGAGAAAGCGAGTCTTCAAAGTCAAGATCTGTACATTGAACTAAGTGATGTGCAGCCCATAGAGGCGAATCATAGCTTAGATTGGCTGAAAACAGAGAGAAAAGATTTGCATCTCAAGCTCAATCATATTTCCCAAGGACGCCAGCAGCTGGAAGCGGAATTGAAGCATGCTCAGACTAGCAGAACAACGTTGGAGCGGGAGATGAACAAGCTTCGCTTAGAACAAGCGGACCTGAATTTGAACGAGGAACTCGCTTTCTCTGTGACGGGTGAAGATCAGATGTCCCAGCTAATGTCCGAGCTCAAAGAACACGAGTCACGACTGATGCGCGATAAGGAAGAATTGGTTCGGATTAACAAACAATTTAATGAAATGACAGCGAGAATTAAATTGCTTGTTGAGCAGTATCGTGATACCCATAAGGGTGAACGGCCGCTGGCATTCTCAGATTCGCTGAGCACAGTGGATGTACACGTCCAAAGTGAGGATATGCGTCTACAACAGATGAAATTGGGCTTGCAGCAGCAACATACGCAAATCCAGGCGCAATTAAGTAAAATCGGAGACGTGATCGATTACCTAAATCAATACAAAATTTTGCACGGGTTTGAGAATCCACTCATTCAGGCAGCCTTTATCACACCGGAGCAGAGAGCGGAGTTTCCGAATGACAGACAGACATGGGTGCGGAAATCGGTGGCGTCACTAACTGCCTTGATGAAGGAACTGGAAGCGGAAGAGGCGACGGTGAAAAAGGCTAGATTGCACTTTATTGATTTTTGCCGGAAACAAATCAAAGATGTCAAGATGAGGGATATGGCTGAGCAAGGTGTCGAGAACAAAGTGAACTATCTCGAACTAACGCAATTTCAGCATAAAATGCACAGCCGCATTGAACGCGTCAATCATGTCGCGGAAGAGACGATGCGCACGCACAACCAGCAGCTCGAACAGTATATCATTCATGTGCACAGCCATTTGAAGCTGATTGCCTCTGAACTTCGAGATATTCCGAATAAAACGAGAGTCAAAGTCGAGGATCAGTGGAAGCATATTTTCTCGTTTCTCATTCCTGAATGGGATGAACTGGAGGCGAAGGATCATCTGCGTAAGCATCTGGAATGGGTTTTAACCGAACTAGAAAAAGGTCATTACCGCGATGAAAACGATCAAGAAGTGAAATCAACGGTTCGCAAGGAACTTGAAAAATGGCTGGATACGAAGCAGCTTCTGCAGATTGTTTTGCAAGAAAAAGTCATGAAAGTCTCCTGTCGTAAGGTCACCAATGAGAATAACGTTACGAAAGCCTCATTCTCATGGGAGCAGTCGAACAATTGGTCTGGCGGGGAAAAGTGGAGCAAGAATATGACGTTATTCTTAGGACTGCTCAACTATGTCGCTGAGAAACGCCAACATATTCAAGCGAACATGAAGCGGCATCGCACCGTAATCCTAGATAATCCCTTCGGTAAAGCATCGAGTGACCATGTGTTAAGTCCTGTATTTTTTATCGCGGAACAGCTTGGCTTCCAGATCATCGCACTGACTGCGCATGCGGAAGGCAAATTCCTCAAGGACTATTTCCCTGTTGTCTTTAGCTGTAGGCTCAGACAAGCGGCCAATGGCAGCAAACAGGTCATGACCAAAGAAAAGGAAATTAATCAAGCTTATTTCCGTGATCATGCGCCGTTTTCGCTGGAAAGACTAGGGGACGTTAAGCAGATGGAGTTGTTTATTTAAGACATATTTATAATTGAACCACAGATAGTCTGCTTCATCTTCCGAGGCTGTGCGTCGGAGATCAAGCAGGCTTTTTGTTACGTCTGAAATTCGTAGAACCAAGAGGATCTCATCATGGCAATATGAAAGAGAGTGTTGAGTTCTTTTTCATCATCAATAATGATAATCATTATTGATGATGGTATAATCAAATAAAATAGGAGTGATATTTCCGACAAGGAGAGAGGAAAATGAGCGTATCAGTTCAGACTTATATAGCGGACAATTACGGAGTTAATCTGGAGTCCCATCCAGATCCGCTTTTCACGATGGCAGGGCCGCTTCTTTTGACGGAAAATGGGATGCGAGAGTTCTTAGCTGCTTATTCACCTCTGATGAAAGCACTTGAACCTGCAGCTGCTGGAGCCTATTTAATCAGCCGTCTCGGAAGCCTAAATGCAGCGATGCAGTATATGGTTACACATGATGAATTATTTGATCTGTCTCCTGAGCTTTGGTCGCTGCAAATGTATCGAAGTGAGAAGGGGTTTATTGAGTTCCGTGTTGTGCTTCAAGAAATAAGAAAACTGAGCGGTCCGCCATGCGGACTTCGAAACGAATGGCGTGAAGAGCACTTATCCCGCTGGTATGCGGAGACGATCCGGCCTCTTGTGGAAGCGATTGCTGCCGCTGCAGATATGGACATATTGCATTTATGGAAAATTATACCTGGTCGACTTCGAATTATTTTTGGACAATGGAAAGCAGCGAGTACCTCAGAAGAATGGCAGGCTCGTTATGAAGAGGACCATCTCTTCGTTACGAAAGAGTTGAAAGGGGAGGTATTCGGCCACCTTCGAAATCCCTTGTTTGTCAAGGTTGTGAATCTGGATTACCCTGGTAAACCCGGCGAGCCCGACACTACAATTAAAATGAAAACGGCCTGTTGTATGTTCTACCGAACGGAAGGCGGACAATATTGCTACACGTGTCCCCGTATGAAACCGCAAGAGCGGGAAGAGCGCAAAGAACAATTGCGACTTCAATTCGCGGAAGAGGCAGCCGCTGCTAAAAGTGCTGCGAAGTAACCATTATGTGCAAGTGGAGTTCAAAAAAAGTCTGTTTCTTATTTCCGGGGGCAAAGCAGCGGGATAAGGCAGACTTTTTAGTTACTTCCAAAGGAGGACCGGTGTGTGCGAGGTCAGCAACCAAATGATGAATTGAGCAAGCCTTTATTCGACGATTATCCCTTGCTTGCCACGAAATTATATATTCCTCATCAACCTTCCTATCTTGTTCCCAGAGAACACCTGATGGCGAAAATGTCTTCGGCCATGCATTGTAAAGTAACAGTCGTTACTTCGCCACCTGGTTTTGGGAAGACGACCATGGTCAGTCATTGGTGTTTAAATGGGGAGATACCAGTAGCGTGGGTCTCTTTGGATCGCGGCGAGAATGACTTACTGCGATTTTGGACGTATGTCATGGCTGCTATAAATCGGATCTGCCCAGGTGTTGGTCATAAATCGTTCTCATTACTGAAGACAGTGTCGTTTTCTGCAGAGCAAATGATAGCGTGGCTGCTCAATGATTTATTTAAAAGCTCACATCCGATCCTGCTTGTTCTTGATGATTACCATCTCATTGAGTCGGAAGAGGTTCATCGCTGGGTGGCGTTTTTTATTGAACGTATGCCTCCTCACATCCATGTGTGTTTACTCAGTCGCAAACAACCTCCAATTGCTTTTGGTCAGTTACGCGTTCAAGGACAACTCAATGAAATCAGTCTTTCTGAATTACGATTTAAGGAGCAGGAAATAGCGGACTTTTGGTTTCGGCAAACAGGAATTTCACCTAACGAATTATCTTTAAAGCTGTTATCTGACCGCACAGAGGGATGGGTTGCTGGTATCCAGCTAGCTGTTTTATCCCATTTATCAGGTCAAGCGGACGCTTTACATCAATTTAAAGGCGATCATCGCTATGTTGTTGACTATTTAATGGAAGAGGTTTTTGATCACTTACCAGAGGGAACTCGTAAGTTTTTATTAAAGACTTCACTATTAGAAAGGATGAATGCAGAGCTTTGCGCCGAGTTGACGGATGAACCCGCACAGAGCGGGCGATTGCAAGAAATGGAGAAATCCAACTTGTTTGTCATTCCTCTGGACGCAGAAGGCAAATGGTTCCGTTATCATCACTTATTTGCGGATTTTTTGCGTTGCCGCCTCAAGCAGCAGCATCCGGAAGAGATTATTTCTTTACATCTAGCGGCAAGCGAGTGGTTCGAAAAGCACAACCATGTGGGTGAAGCCATTGAGCATGCGATGGCAGCAAGTGCGTTTGATAAAGCGAGCGAGCTCATTTTAACGATTGCTACAGAGCTTTTAAAAAGAAGAGAACTTACCACCTTGCATCGTTGGTTGCTTCAACTACCTGTTGCCATCCGGGAACGTCCCGCGTTGCTGATTATTCAAATATGGACGGAACTGTTTATGGGTCACAAAGAACAAATGGATAAGCATATGGGTACTTTGCAAAAGGGGCTCCATGCACCCAACCGTGTAGACGACTCGTTTTACATTGCCATTCGGGAAGATATGAAGGTTGTTAAAAACTTTCAGGCGATGCTGCTAGGTGATTTCAAGCAATGTTATGCCCTCTTGGAGGAGATGTATGTCGACGAGAATCTCCCCAATATTGAAGGACTGCCGATGCTGTTTGGCTTAGGCATGGAGCTGAATGACGGGACGATTCCACTCATCAGAAGCTATTATGGCTTTAGCGGTCGAATCAAGCATGCAGAACGTTATCACCGATTTTATGGTGAATTTATCGATAAGAATGGGTTCCACGATTATCCGTTTACGGCCTATCAGCGGGCAGCCCTTTGTGAGGTAAGTTTTGAACGTAATCAGCTAACAGAGTCTTTTTGTTTAGCGGAGGACGCTATTCGCCTCGCCAAACGGAATCATGTCATTGGGGCTTATGTTCCCGCTGTCATCATTCAGTCGAAAATTCTTTGGGAGAGAGAAGACAAAGAAGAAGCGTTAGCCATTCTCTACGCAGCGATGGATCATCTCAAGTTGACCCATCACCATAGTTCACAATGGCATAGTTTACTGCATGCTTTTCTGACTCGCTGTCAACTTGAGATGGGAGAGGTAGAGGCTGTAGATCACTGGATGACGGCGTCGCCTTGGAGCAGACAAAACGAGATTATTGGAGATCAAGACTTTGAGCTCCTGATTTATATACAGATTTTAATGATGAAAAAAAGCTGGGCAGAAGCACTCACTTGGTGTGAGCAACTCTTAAAGAAATCGAAAATCTCTGGTCGAATGATGACAGAACTGGAAGTTCACATAGCGTTAGCGCTTTTGCATGATAAAACGAACAAGCCTCATACGAGTATGCTGCATTTACATCAGGCGCTTTTACTGGGTGAGCGGGAGGGGTATCTGCGTATATTTATGGGTACGGATATAGCGCATTTGCTGAGACAATATGCGGATGTGCGGAAGAATAAATATATGGTAGAAGTGCAAGGACAGCGTGTCTCCCTTCACTATCTTCAAGCGATCCTCTCCCTTTCTTCTGCAAAGTGGCAGGCTGAAAGTAGTGAGAGCCGGGAGGCATCCTCTGTGTTTATGCTGACTATTCGTGAAAAAGAGGTGCTCCAGCTCATCGTTGAGGGATTGTCCAACAAAGCGATAGCAAAGAAGTTAGTGCTTGCCGAAGGGACAGTAAAGCTTCATCTCCATCGCGTGTACAGCAAACTGCAGGTAAGCGGCAGAACGCAGGCTATTCAGAAAGCTAACCAACATCGGTTACTTTAAGCAAAAGATATAACCATCGTATATATCGTTCGTTAGATGGCACTCACTTTCACTTCTGATAAGCTGATAGCATTCAGTGCTGGAGGAGGAAGGAAATGTCAGAAAATTTCTATGATGTTATTATTATTGGTGCACGAGTTGCCGGTTCAACCTTGGCTTATGAATTATCGAAAGCGGGGTATAAAGTGCTGCTCGTGGATCGTACTACGTTTCCAAGTGAAATTTTATCTACCCACAATTTGTTTAACAATTCGGTCGCCATGCTTCGAGAGATGGGCGTGTTGGAGAAATTACTTCAGACAGGGACCCCGATGTATAACCGAGCATTTATTCAAATGGACGACATGATCGTGGATGGGATATTTCCCGAAGTTAATGGAGAAACCCACTGTTTATGTGTGCGGCGCAAGTACTTGGATCAAGTGCTGTTCGATCATGCCTGTGATCAGGAGCTTGTTACGGCCATTGAGGGGTTCCGAGTCACAGAATTGCTTTACGAGAAGGATACCGTGTCCGGAATTGTTGGTATGCGACGCGATGGTACAACTGAGCAGTTTACGGCCAAGTTGATTGTTGGTGCTGATGGGCGTAATTCAACGGTGCGCAAATGGGTCAATAGTGAAAGGAAGTGGAGCGTTCCTACGGATTTCGCTTCGTATGTGGGGTACTTTTCGGATTTTCGTCAAGAAGGCGACCCTTGTGTTGAATTTTATAAACTCAAAGATCAAATCGCGATTGTATTTCCGACAAGTGATAACCTCGTGGTCATTGGGATTATGTTTCCTTTGGCTAATACGGTATGGAGCGAGAAATTTCGCAACGATCCAGAAGCAGGTATGCGCGAATTAGTGGAGATAGGTTTCAGTTCTACTACTTTTCCTGAGAGGCTGCGAGAAGCTACATTGGATGAGCCAATGAAAGGGCTGCTTGGTTACGATAACGATTGGTTCCAAGGTATGGGGAAGGGTTGGGCTTTAGTTGGAGACAGCGTCTCATTCAAGGATCCTGCGGTTGGGCAAGGCATGCATGATGCGATATACGGAGCGCGCTTATTGCGGGATATTTTATCCGAAACGGTTGATTGGACATCCAATTGGAGCGAAATGGCTCATAAATATCAGACCGCGATGGAGTCCAAAATGATGTCTCGCTATCAATTAGCCTGCCAAACGACGAAGAATACACCCGTCACAATGGAACAAGCGATGGTTAATCGATTGATTGGTAGTCATCCTGATGCATCTCAGGCTTTTCTTGGTATTTATAATTACGCGAATGAGCCCGAATTGCTACAACAAATCATCATCCGTTTGATTCAAGAAGGGATTGGATCGGTAGAATGAGCACCCAATAATTGCTTGGGAAATAATCGGAAAGGGCTAATTGATTTCCTTCGTGAAATCGGTTAGCTCTTTTTTTTCATGACTCTTTTCGCTTAATCGTATCTGTTGACTTTTTTGTTGGTTTTTTTCCTCTTTATGCATACAATAAGGGAAGCACTAATTCGATGCAGCAGGGTGATGAATATTGAAAAATTGGTTAATGAGTAATATGAAATCGACAGTAATCTTAAGCATTCTCATCATCGTCGCAGCCGTTGGCGGTGTGTTAGGCTACTTCGGATTGCACCGAGATAGTGACGGCGGCTTCACGCTGCATACACAAACGTCTTTTCGGCCTGATGTCGTTGTTATGGGAACCGAGCTTGAAGGGATGTACCTCGCACAAAGGGCAAAACAAGAAGGCCTAGGCGTGTTAATCCTTGAAACGAAGGGTAGATTGGGTGGACAGCTTATCCAGGGGGAAATGCTCTATCTCGATGGTACCTACGATGATGATGGTGCCCAGCTTATGCAGGGCGGTATGAAGGAGTTATTTCAGCAATATACGAAAGGAAGTATTCGTACCAAAACAGATTTTGCTCATTATTTTCATAGATTGATTGAAGGAATTCCACTAGAGAAAAATGTTGTTCTAGAAGACGTGAGCATGTCAGGGAATAAAGTCGATTCGCTAACTTATCTTGACGGTAATGGGAAAAAACGCATCGTAAAGCCTTCCTATTTCGTAGATAATTCGGATGATGCTGCCTTAATTCGCAAGCTTGATGTGGCACCTCTACCAGGGTTGGAAGCGCTATATGGGAGCAAGGAACGCGAATATATGAGCGGCACGTACATGATGAAATTCAAAGGGGTCGACTGGGACAAGTTTCAAACGCATTATTGGAAAATGAATAAAGTAGAGAGAGCACACAAATACGGACCTGAAAGTTACGTAAATTCACACATTGCATACGGGTTCCCGCCAGTTGTATCGGCTTATGAACTGCGCAACAAGAATGAACTGAATCTCCGAGGGTTGAACATCCTGAATCAAGGCAACGGGGAAATTATTATTAACGCACTGCAGATATACGGCATTGATCCGAGCCAGAAGGAAACGATTCAAAGGGGCATGGAGTTAGCCAAAGCAGAAATGCCCTTCATACGCGATCATCTTCGTAATCAGATGGTTGGCTTCGAGCAGGTGGAATTGGGTGGAGAGCCCAACGAACTGTACATTCGAGAGTTCAACCACTACCCAACCGAATATGTACTGCAAGCTTCTGACTTAATGAGTGGCCGTATGTTCTGGGATAACGTAAGCATTGGCGGCTATTTTATGGACATTCAAGGTTCGCGCTCCAATCGGGAAGGACTTGCTATCGGTCGTCCGGATAAATATGGGATTCCGCTGCGAAGCTATTTGCTGCATGACTACGATAACGTTGTCACAACGGGGAAGCTAGTTGGGGCAACTGCAGTAGCCTATGGAAGTGCAAGGATTCAACCGAATGGAGCCATGGCTGGGGAGACGATCGGTGTGCTCATGGCGCAAATGAATGGAAGAAGCTTGAAGTCGACATCCCAAGAGGAAATTAAGCGACTTCATGAACGGATGGAACATAAATATCAGATCAAGCTAGATGATCGCATCATAGCCAAGAATAAAATCGCTCATCTCTCTGAGGGAGAGAAAGCGGAGTTGAATAGTGGGAGGATTACGCTGCTGAAAGGCAATAAGATCGCCCATCATCTGCCATTCATTCGGGTCAGCGTGGAAGGCCAGACCATCACATACAATGGAATTAAGCCTATTGTGATTAATGGCATCCCATGGGTGCCGTTAAGTCAGACATTCGAGAAGATAGGGCTTGGCGATGCAACTTATGATGAAGAAAACAAACGAATCCTTTACACGTTCAAGGGGAAATCAGGAACGATTGAGTCGGCAGACGTTCAGGTACTGAACAATTTTGTACTTGTAAGTTGGGCGAAGCTCGCGGAAGTGCTAGGTTACACCTGGGAGTGGAATAAAGCGGGAGACGAAGTCCTTGCAAAACTTCTTTAATGGCTGCGTTTATCGGTATTATCACGAAGTCATCCATCAGTAAAACGAAAATCTGTCGATTCTCCATAGGAGGAAGGCAGATTTTTTGTTTTCAACTTGTAGCGCGTTGGATTATCAAGCCCGCACCATCTCCCGACATTAGCAATAGTCTACTCTATATGGAGTTTGGGAGTGTGAACATGGATGAGAATAAATCGAAAACTTAAGTTAACATCGAAAGCTAGCTTGTCTGCAACAAGACCTATCAAACAACGGGTGTACGCCATACGAAAAGTTGCTAAAATAATGCTGCCATTTTATCGTAAGCTTGCGAGCAACCTTACTTTTTCCATACAGTGGGCAACAGCTGTGCGGAAAACGGATATTGCCCGGATGAATAAGCTGCTGCGTTCGGTCATCGGGGCAGAACCACTATCGGCCCTAGGATCCAATGGTGTAGGGTGGTTCGTTGATTTTCCGCTGCCGAAGCCGCTTCTGGTGATCACCAATGGAACCACGATTCGTCCAGGGCAAGTGCAGTTCACATTCAGCTCCACGATAAATCGCGCTATCGCAAAAGCTGTTATTCCTTTGTATAAGGAAATTAGTTGTAATCCCTATTACGCGGCGCTTATCGTGAAAGCGATTAATACGCAGAATAAGGTATTATTGAATCGGTTGGTACGGAGCACAGTAACAAGTCGGAGGTTAGTCTCGGTTGACATTGATTTCTCCGGCTTCTTTCTCGGTTTCAAATATCCAGAGAGTAAGTATGTGTATTTGAATGAAGTTTTTAGGGAGTATGTCATGTGACTTCGCCGTCACGTGCTGTGAAGAAGGATGCGGTATAAATTTCTAAGCGTGACACTAATCAATTGGGCCTATTTCGTAGTATAATGTTCCTATTGATTATTGGAGGCACATACATGACATTAATTAAACATTTTCAAGCACCAGATGAATTTACGGGCTTTTACTTAATTAAAGAATTGGAAATTAAACAGACGAATACAACACCTGCCAAAGATTTCATGGATATTGTACTCTGCGATGCGAGTGGACAGGTATCTGCGAAGATGTGGGACGTAAGTAGCGCGGATAAAGAGACATTCTTTCCGATGACGTTAGTGAAGGTGCAGGGACTTGTTCAATTGTACCGCGAACGCTTGCAAGTGAAGATTGGCAAGATTCGCAAAGCACTGCCGGAAGATGGCGTGCAAATCACTGATTTTATCCGCTCTGCGCCGATCAGTCCAGCCGACCTCATTCATACGATTAATCATGTATTAGCGAGTATTACGAACCCAACGATTCAGTCCATCGTCTCGTTCTGTGTTGCGAAGGTACAAGATAAACTGGATCATTATCCAGCGGCCAAAACGCATCACCATGCGTATTTCGCAGGACTTGCTTATCATATCGTGCGGATGCTGGAGCTCGGTGAGTTTATTTGCAAACAGCGTCCATTTCTTAATGCTGACCTGATCAAAGCGGGCATAATCCTTCATGATATCGCGAAGCCAGAGGAAATGATCGCACAGCTCGGCATCGTTTCGGACTATAGCGTGCAAGGTAAGCTATTGGGTCACATCTCCATGGCCTCCAATTGGATTACAGAGGCTGCTTTGCACCATGGGGTTGATCTTCAATCGGATCTCGTCATTGGATTGCAGCATATTGTATTGTCCCACCACAACTTGCCAGAGTGGGGAAGTCCTGTTCTGCCACAGCTTCCGGAAGCGGTCGCACTTCATTATATCGACTCGATGGATGCGAAGCTGCAAATGGTCGAAGACACGCTGCTTGTCACTCCGGAGTCCGATGCATGGACACCGATGATCCGCGGGTTAGAAAACAAAGCGATGTATCGTTTGAAGCTGTAGTAGTGGGAAGCTGTTTCCGAGTGGAGTTATCTACTTGGAAGCAGCTTTTTGTGTTTGGAGGAGGTAGGTGATGCTCAAAGCACCTATCACCGAAGCCTAACCCGAACTTGTCCTCGCGAGTGAATCGCAACTCCCAACAGGTCCAAGCCTTCCCGCACCCCAAGCCTACCACAATTCTCATATTCAGCAGCATTATACTCGAGCTATCTCACCTCACCAACTAACCTATTCCCAGCAACAACACTTCAACCCACAAGCTCCTTTATAGTAGCCGATATTCTCTCTCTTTCTTCTTCGACTAAACGTTACGAGGTCGTCAGGGGGGACTTTTCGGCTAATTGGCATAGACAACCTCAGGCATCTAATCACCTTCCGATAGTCCCGATCAAAGCTCCAAACCAGTCCCCTGCTTGAATCGCTTAATGACCATTTGGGTATTCACCCGCACAACCCCATTTAGTTTGTAAAGGTTCTTATAGAGGAATTCCTCCAGCGCAGCTTCATCCTTCAACAAAGCATGCATATGCAAGGAGCTCGTTCCGGTCATTTGGTAGATGGACACCACGTTCGGATCAGCTGAAAGTGTGTTCCCCACTTCCTCGGCATAGCGCGGCTCCACTTCGACCTCGAAAAAGGCGCTAACGACCTTCCCTAGCTTCGTCGCATTCAAGCGTATCGTGAAATTCTCGATGATTTCATTGTCGATCAGGTTTTCAACACGTTTTTGAATCGCGACACGCGATAGATTCAAAATCTCACCGATTTTCGCATAGGACATTCTACTGTTCTCGTGCAGCAACTTAATAATTTCTTGATCGACAGGGTCTAGATCATGCAAATCTAACATAAACCTCACTCCTCATCCAAATCTGAAAATATATACAATTGCTCGGTATTCCTTGCTCTTTTTAAAATATGTCGCTAAAAACATCAAAAATACAACGAATGTTAATTAATTATCACGATATTTTTGAAAAAACGAAACTATTATTGTGATGTGCATTTACATATGGTGTTGACCATACTCGTAAGTGTACATATAATCATGTTAATTAATATAACATAAATTAACAACCATGAATTAAATGTTATAAAATATAACATAAGGAGCTGTCATATGTCCAAAAAACTCATCTACAACGGAACTGTCCTGACGATGAATGCTACGAACGAAATGTTCAAACCAGGGTATGTGTACATGGAACATGATGTGATTTGTGAAGTTGGCGAATGGAAGTCAGATGGCAGCTTAGATCATCTTCTCCAAGAGGCTTCCTATCGGTACAACGCTGAAGGAAAAGTAGTGATCCCCGGCATAGTGAATGGCCATACACATCTGTTCCAAACATTTATGCGTGGCGTATCGGACCATTCTCCCTTAGCCCAATGGCTGAAAGAGATTATATGGCCGATGAGTCTCGCGATGGAGCCGGAGGATTTCTATCTGGCTGCATTGATCGGGTGTATTGAAAATCTGAAATCAGGGGCTACGTATATGATGGATCATCACTATATCCACACATACCCTGAGAATGATGCCAGCGTGCTGAGGGCAATGGTCGATTCGGGAATTCGTGGACATTTGGCACGAGGAGGGTCCGACCTAGCAGGTGAAGTTCGTTTGCGAGAGACTAGTGAGCAGATATTCAATGCTACAGATGCATTGCTCGATCAGTGGGAAGGTGCAGCGAACGGTCGTATCCGAATAGCGTTAGGACCACTGAACTTATACGGATGTTCCCGCGAATACCTCGAACAAGCAGCCATGTTCAGCCGAGATCGCAAGCTCATTTCTCATGTACATGTCGCAGAAACGAGTGAACAAATCGATACGACGATGGCGCGATATGGTCTTAGGAATTTGGAGCTACTTAATGAAGTAGGCTTACTCGGCGATCAGACGCAGGTTGTCCATGGTGTTTGGCTAGATGACGGGGAGCTCGAGCTCATTAAAGATAAACAAGCATCCGTGATCCATTGTCCCGTTTCTAATATGTATCTAGCTTCCGGCGTTGCTCGGGTACCTGAGATGTTGCGAATGGGCATCAATGTAGCCCTAGGAACAGATGGACCTGGCAGCAACAACTGCCAAGATAATCTCGAAGTGTTGAAGTTTACTGCGTGCTTGCACAAAGTGAATGAGCTGGATGCCACATTGCTTCCCCCAATGGATGTGCTGCGAATGGCAACGGTGAATGGTGCCAAGGCAGTAGGCCGAAGCCAAGATCTAGGCAGCCTAGAGCCGGGTAAGAAAGCAGATCTAGTCACAGTAGATATGATGAAAGCCCATATCAGCCCCGTACATCGCGCATCTTCGGCACTTGTCTATAACGCCAACGGCAATGACGTCGATTTGGTGATGGTAGGCGGGCAAGTCGTTGTGGAACATGGGAAGAGCACATGGATCGATGAGCAGGAAATTTTAAAAAGAGCACAAGCCAGAGTAGATGTACTTCGCAACAAGTTGGCGGGACAATATCCTATTTTTGCAAATCACACGTAGGTCCAATAAGAGGAGGATGATTTCTATGGCATTACAACGACTACACGATCCCGTTCTTGAAAATGATTGGCATGCGGTATTCCTTGCGTCCGAACTGAAGGATCAGCCTGTGGGTGTCATTATTTTAGGAGAAAGAGTAGCGCTTTACCGCTCCAGTAGCGGCGTTCACGCCATGCAAGATCTATGCGTACATCGCGGTGCTATGTTATCCAAAGGCTGGGTCAAGGATGATGTGCTGGTTTGTCCGTATCATGGCTGGCAGTACGACTCCTCTGGACAATGTGTGTGTATTCCTGCACAGCCTAAAGGGGAGAAAATTCCACTCCGGGCGAAAGCTGTTACGTATGCATGTGAAGAGAAATATGGCTTCATCTGGGTATGTATTGGTGAACCAGCAGCTCCGATTCCACATTTTGAGGAGTTTGCGAATCTCGAGTATCACCCACTTCCTTGTGGGCCGTATAAGGTTGCCGCAGCGGGAACGCGTGTGATTGAAAATTTCACAGACTTCGCTCACCTCATGTTCGTGCATCAGGATTTACTAGGTCACCCAGACTATGCCGAGCTTCCGGATTTCCAGGTTGTGAAGGAAGAGGATCGCATCTATATCGACAATATTCCAATTTTCCAGCCTGTTGCGCATTCTGGTTCCGATAAAAGCGCAGGCACCACGTATGTCTATAGGAAGGAAGTGTATCGGCCGTTGTCTGCTAGGTTATCGAAGGCGGATCCAAGTAATGGTCAAACGTTATGGATTATGCTCACTGTACTGCCAGTAGCTGCGGAAGAATGCGTCGTCTTCATGATGGTTTCTCGTAATTATGCGTACGACGTAGATGATGCAAATTTCATTAAATTCCAAGATATCGTGTTTGAACAGGATGCCAGAGTCATTGAGACGCAGAAGCCTGAACTGCTGCCTCTAGACCTTCAAGTCGAGCTGAATCATAAAGTAGATCGCTTCTCGATTGCTTATCGCCGTTGGTTGAAAGAATTAGGTGTAGTGGTTGGGACGATTTAGTTTTTTTCGGCTTAATGTTCGGGTTTGAATGGAATTATTCACTTTTCGAATATCATACAGTTGGAAAAGTGATAAAAAGGCGTACTTTTATTGTAAAAAATACAAAACGTCAGTCTATTCGTTGACGGAGACAAGCCGTGAAACGTATATTTGACTCAAGGTTAGCACGATGTAGACAGATAGAAAACCAAATATGGAGGGGAAGTTAACCATGAAACGATTTCAACGTACTCTTGCACTTGCAACAAAACGCCGAGGAGCTGTATCCCTTAGTTTAGTGATGATTTCTAGTTTGTTAGCCGCATGTGGAAGTTCAAGTACTCCCGTTTCCTCGTCAGCACCAACAGTAGCACCAACTACGGCGGCGGCGGTTTCTCCTGCAGCATCGGCGGCGCCAACTGCCAAACCGATTGTTCCAGCAACCGTGGTATTGAACTGGTTCGCGGAACCTGAGCATGGTGGGAATTTCGCAGCACTAGCGAAAGGTTATTACAAGGATGCAGGTTTCGATATGACCTTGATGCCTGGTGGTCCGTCCGTATCCTCAACTCAGATCGTTGCTTCCGGTAAGGCCCAATTCGGGATGGCGAATGGTGATGACATTTTGGTAGCCAGACAAGAAGGCATACCTGTCGTAGCGATTGCAACCTCGATGCAGAAGAGTCCACAAGCCCTGTTTTATCATAAAGATTCCGGTGTGAAAGATTTCGGGGATTTAAATACGCATAAGGTGTATGTAGCATCAACAGCGAGCTTCTGGCAATTTATCAAAAACAAATACAAATTAACTAACGCTCAAGAAATGAAATATACAGGACAATTAGTAAACTTTGTGAGTGACAAAACGGCACTAACGCAAGGCTATGTGACCTCAGAGCCATTTACGATGGATCAACAAAAAGTGGATTACGGAACGCTGCTTGTAGCGGATTCTGGTTATAAAATCTATGCTGGCGTGTACTTCACAACGGAGAAAATGATTGCAGAGCATCCTGATCAAGTTAAAGCTTTCGTTGAAGCGACGGTGAAGGGCTGGGATTACTACAAAGATCATTCCGATGAGATCAACCCAAGCATTCAAACGAAGAACCCAGATATGGGCATCGACATGATGAAATACAGCGCAGCGAAAGAAATGGATTTTGTATTCGGTGGGGATGCAGCGACCAAAGGCACAGGCATCATGACCAAAGAGAGATGGGAAGAAGTGCAGAAGCAATTAGTTGAAGTAGGCGTACTGAAGACTGCTGAGAATATTGATAAAGTGTTTACGACACAATTCTTACCTAAGAAATAAACAACCTTCAGGAGGTGGCGGCATTGGTTTCTAACAACATCGATCTATGTAATGTCCGATTGCCATTAGTAGATGAAAGGGAATTATATCTTCTCTCGATTCGCGATGGAAGTTGGACGCATATTCGGAAACAAGAAGCAGATGCCGCTGCTTCCATTTCAACCATACTCGAAGAATGGAATCCTGATCAACAGGTAGCAACGTCCGGCATCACACGACTGGATCTTCAGGGTAAAATCTTACTGCCAGGCTTTGTAGATTCGCATATGCATCTCGACAAAGCGTTCTCGTTAACAACCGTTGAGAATATCAGCGGTACGCTGGAAGAGGCTGTTCGTAACTACTCAGCGGCATCGCCTACGTTCTCGAAAGACGAGATCAAAGCCAGAATGATGCGATCTGCGCTACAAGCTCTGTCTTTTGGAACCACGCATATTCGCACGCATCTGGATTTCAATCTTCGATTTTCACGTGACATCGCTTTACGCACAATTGAAGCAGCACTGGAAGCCAAAGCAGCCTTAGCGCCTTACATGACTTTGCAGCTTTTCCCAATGTGTCCCTACAATTTCATTTCTCTGGATAATGAAGCCATTGAGGAAGCCTTACGAATGGGTGTGGATGGCATCGGTGGCGCACCGCATTTATCGTTAACACCGAAGGAAGACATTGATTTTATTTTTAAAATGGCAGAGAAATACGATGTTCTGATTGATCTACACTGTGACGAAACCGATAATCCGCAGATGCGAACTGTGGAATATGTAGCAGAACGCACGAAAGAAACAGGCTACGAGGGCAGAGTGACCGTTGATCACTTGTGTGCATTAGCCTCGATGACTGATGAGGATGCAGGCGGCATCATGGACAAGATGGCAGAGGCCAAACTAAAGGCAGTTTCCTTGCCAGCAGTTAATCTGTACTTGCAAGGAAGACATGATTCATTCCCTGTGAGAAGAGGGGTCACTCGCTTAAAGCAAATTCATGAGAGAGGCATTCCAATCGCAGTTGCATCGGACAATATTCATGATCCTTTCCACCCTTTCGGGCGAGGGGATTTACTTCAAATAGCACTGATCTCCTCCTATGCTGCCCATATGGGCAGACCCGCAGATCTACGCACATTGCTGCGGATGATCACGGAAGCTCCTGCTCATGTTCTTGGACTTACGGATTATGGGATCACTGAGGGTCTTCCAGCCAATTTTGTCATTGTAGATGGTCATTCAGTTGAAGAAATATTTACCATGCTTCCTGATCGCAGATGGGTGTACAGCCAAGGACGCTTCGTCAGATCACCTGGCACGAAAGCAGTGTGGAACAACAATGCCTTAGCGCAGTTCTGGCAAAAGGCAAGTGAAGCTGTATCGTTCCAAAAGCCCGAATTCGCGAAAGGGTGAACCGTTAAGATGGCTAATCTGTTGGTCATTTATTACAGCGCTTTTGGTCACGTATATCAGATGGCGCAAGCCGTTGCAGATGGTGCCAGCCAATCTGGTGCGCATCCTGTACGAATTGTGCGTATACCGGAAATGGCTGCAGATGTGAATCGTGTGATCCAATCTGATCAAGACAGACGCCCTGCCATGCAAGAGAAAACATCTAACTCGACTACGTTATCTAAGCAATTTCGTTTAACGGATCGTTATTCGAAGTATGAAGCTACACTAGCGTTGCAAAAAGAAATTCCAATCGCAACAAATGATGATCTGCGCTGGGCTGATGGCATCCTCTGGGGGTTCCCGACGTATTACGGCTCAATGCCGGCGCAAGTTAAATTGTTCCTTGAGATGGCTGGAGATCTTTGCATCGAGGGTGCCCTTGAGGGCAAACCGACCGGCATATTTAATAGTACAGCATCCATCCATACGGGGCATGAAGCAGCGATATTAACCGCAATGGTACCTTTATTTCATTTCGGTATGATCTTTGTAGGGTTGCCGTATTCGGAGAATCCGGAGTATTTAACCGCCGATGCGATTGGCTGCTCGCCTTATGGGGCATCCACTTTAGCGGGACCGGACAGTTCCCTTTTGCCAGATCCTAGGGAGTTGCTGATGGCAGCGCGATTAGGTGAGCGAGTAGCGGACATTGCGGCGGCTATCAAGCAGTTTCAAATCAAGAAGAGCTAGGGCGCGTAACCCTATAAATTCGAAAGTAGAAAGAACCCCTCTAGAAAGAGTTTGGTTCTTTTTTCACAAATAGATGATCCATCTTACAGGAGGTGCTTCTCGGCATGACATTCAATCGCTATCAAGGGAAAGCCTGGGATCAGTGCTTCTTCCCGAGCCTTAGTAAACTTCAAGTAGCTGAGATTCCCAAGGAAAATGCTTTAATCGTGCTGCCAGTCGGGGCTGTTGAGCAACACGGTCCACATATGCCGGTGTTTACCGACACATTAATCTCGGAAGTACTGTTGACAGAAGCTTTCGAGCAGCTTCCTGACGATGCGAATATATGGCTGCTTCCAGCGATTCCCTACGGGAAGAGCACGGAGCATCTAGGTCATGCAGGTACGATCACCTTATCGGCAACAACGTTAATGGCTGTCGTGATGGATATTGCCAAAAGCCTTCGGCGTAGCGGCTTTCAGAAGCTCGTTCTCGTTAACTCGCATGGCGGGAATACCGATCTGTTGAACATGATGGGGAGGGAAATTCGCATCGAAACAGGTTTAGCTGTGTTTCGCTTAGATCCCGGTGGGCTCGGCGGCGCAGATGAATGGATAACACCGTTAGAGAAACAGGCCGGCATTCATGCAGGTGATATGGAGACATCCATCGTCATGGCGGCGATGCCGCATTGGGTGGACATGGATGTAGCGCCAACGGAGTATCCGAGTTACCCCGAATCTCGATATCTGGCACTACGGAATCGTGCCTTCGCTTGGGTGATGGATGATCTTTCTCATACCGGCGTTTCTGGAGATGCAACAGCGGCAACAATGGCCAAAGGCAAGGCGATGACGGATAAGTATGGGACTTATATCGCAGAGGCACTGCTTGAATTTCAAGCTTTCGATATGCAATCGCTCAAAATTAGCAAGTAGATCGGGTAAGCCAAACAAACACGTATAGGAGATGACACACATGTCGAAAAATTCTTCTCTAATTGATACAGCTAGCCGACAAACCGCAGGTTCTACTTTCGTGAGTATGACGAATCTTTCTAAGACTTATCCGAACGGAACGATTGCCTTGCAGGATGTCAATCTGACTATTCAAGAAGGTGAGTTTTTATGCTTTGTAGGTCCATCGGGATGCGGGAAATCGACGATTTTTAAAATCATCACAGGCTTATCCAAACCGAGCAAAGGCTCGTTGGATGTCTTTGGAACAACACCGAAGGAAGCGCGCAAGCAAAGTGACATCGCTTTTGTGTTTCAAGATCATACGCTCTTACCCTGGTCGACGGTTGAAGCGAATGTGAAGCTCCCGCTAGAATTGCGCGGAGTGGATAAGAAGACCCAACAACAAGAAGCGGAGCGAGTGCTTGAGCTTGTTGGCTTGAAGGATTACATGAAAGTGCTGCCTAGGCAGCTTTCAGGTGGTATGAAAATGCGCGTATCTATCGCGCGAGCGCTCATTTCGAGGCCGAAGCTGCTGCTGATGGATGAGCCGTTCGGTGCATTGGACGAAATTACGCGTCAAACGTTGCAAATGGAGCTGCTTAATATTTGGCAGCAGGATAAATCGATGACCGTGTTGTTCGTCACACATAATGTGTTCGAATCGGTGTTCTTATCGACAAGTGTGGTTGTTATGACACCAAGGCCAGGTAAAATCTCAGCACGTATTGATATACCTGTTCCATTTCCAAGAGATGAATCGTACCGAACAACAAATCAATTCAGCGATTTAGTGCGCATTGTGAATGACGCTTTGGACCATTAAGACGAGAGGTGATGACAGCATGTCCACGGAAGCGGAAGTTACCTGGGTTCATGAGATTGAAGAGCAGCTAGGGAAAGAAATCGTAGCCATCGATCAAGAAACAAGAGATAAGCTTTCTAAAGACTATTACTGGTATTCACCAGTCCTTAATCGTCAGCTGCAGGGGATCGCATCCGCTGATGTTGTAGTGTTACCCCGTAATGAAGATGAGGTATCCGATGCGTTGGCTTTTGGATATCGCCATGGCATTCCGGTAACGGTACGCGGTGCTGGGACTGGCAACTACGGTCAGGCCGTTCCATTACAGAAAGGGATCGTTCTGGATCTTAGCCGCATGGATGAAATCCTTGAGATTGGACTGGGTTTTGCCCGCCTGCAATGCGGAGTTCGTCTAGGTGTGATTGATAAGAAAGCACGTGAAGTTGGGCAAGAAATTCGCATCTACCCTAGTACGTATGTGAAAGCGACGGTTGGAGGCTTCGTGAGCGGTGGTTCTGGTGGTATTGGTTCAATCATGCATGGCAATCTGTGGGATGGCAACGTACACGAGGCTGTGATCTATACAATGGAAGAAACGCCACAGCGCCTCGTTGTTACAGGTTCTGAATTGTTTACCTATATTCACAATTACGGGACTACGGGCATTTTGACCGAGGTTACGATTCCACTTTCACCGCGGACGGAATGGACACAAGCCATTGCCCAATTCCCAACATTTGAGCAGGCGATGCAGTTTGGTGAGGCTCTCGCTCGTGAAGAAGCGATTCCTAAACGTCTCATCGCACCGATGGAGTGGCCGATTCCTTCGTATTTTATACCTTTTAGCAAAGTGATTATCCCAGAAATGGCTGCTGTTATGTTGGAATTTGCTGAAGAAACACTAGGGTCAGTAGATGTACTTGCGAAGCAATTTGGCGGGCATATCGGTCATGTGATCGAGGCGAAAAACTACCGTAAAACCATAGGAGTATCCGACTTTACTTGGAACCACACGACGTTGTGGGCAATGAAAACAGACGCATCGATGACGTATCTGCAAGCGGGATTTAAGACGGATAGCTACTTGGAGCAGATCAGACAGATCAAATCCGAGTTCGGTGATGAAGTGTATCTGCATGTCGAATGGGTGCGTAGTGGCGGGGCTGTGACGCCATCGGCACTCCCTGTAGTCAGGTTTACAACGGAAGAACGTTTATATGAAATTATCGACTACTTCGAATCTGTTGGTGTCAAAATATTCGATCCACATACCTGGGTGCTCGACCAAGGTGGTCGTGGCGAAGTAGGCAGTATGGAACGCAAGAAACGGGAGAATGATCCGAAGGGACTTCTCAATCCTGGCAAAATCATTTGTAAGTCATAAAGAAGGGGGGATATGTGCAATGGCTGTCGATTCGAAGTACCTACAAATATTACCTGATGAAATATTTCCCGCTCGTGAGCGTGCAGCTTGGTTGAGTCGCATGGAGGAGGGGGTGTCGTTAAGTCGCCGTTTGATGATGCTGCTCAAACAGCTACTGCCACCTTTAGTTGCGTTCGTTGTCTTTATTGGCGGATGGGAGCTAATCGCTGCCTTGACGAACGCGCCTGTGTATCTTGTTCCTAAACCTTCGGATATCGTAAAAGCAGCCATTGAGAACAGGAGCGGGCTTTGGGTATCCGTGCGAACGACAACTTTCGAAGCTGTTCTTGGATTTATCCTCAGTATTATCCTGGGTATTGCGGGAGCTATTCTGCTTGCCAGCTCGAAATGGATTGAGAAAAGCGTGTATCCATACGCAATTATCTTACAAACGATTCCCATTGTTGCGATCGCACCATTGATCGTGATCTGGTTCGATGCAGGCATGAATGCGATCGTGATCATTACGTTCTTAATCGGGTTCTTTCCGATGCTGTCCAATACCTTAATCGGACTCAATTCGACGGATCAAAATATGAGCAATTTATTCTATCTCTATAATGCCAATGGCTTTCAAACGATGTGGAAGCTTCGTATTCCGGCCGCACTTCCTTATATTGTGGCTGGCTTGAAAATTTCTTGTACGTTGTCTGTTGTTGGTGCCATTGTCGGGGAATATATTGCAGGTATCGGCGGTGGGCAAGGTGGATTAGGCTATGCCATTACTTATGCCGCTGCGCGCTTAAAAACACCTTACTTATTCGCTTGTGGGTTATCTGCTTCCGCGCTGGGGATTGTTTTCTTCTTGTTGGTGAATGCCTTTGCGAAATGGCTTTTGAGCTCCTGGCACGAGTCAGAAATGAAACGTGATAATTAATCGCACAGCGATAAGTGAGAGGTGATAGATTTGCTTGATATGGTGTATCGTCAAGTGCGATTACTCGGTGATCCCACCTTCCAAGGGCCCATAGACATCGGCGTGGCAAAGGGTAAAATCGTCGCGATGGGTGAAGTCGCCGATCGCGGAGAGCGAGAGGTTGACGGAACGGGGCACTTGCTTTTGCCCCCTTTCGTAGAGTCGCACATTCATTTGGACACCGTATTAACTGCGGGGGAGCCTACTTGGAATGAGAGTGGTACACTGTTCGAAGGGATAGGCCTTTGGCAGAAGCGCAAACAGACACTCACGTATGATGACGTCATGGCGCGTGCAGAGAAGGTGCTTCGGATGCAAATCTCATCGGGTGTCCTTCATGTACGGTCGATGGTGGATATTTCAGATCCAAGTCTAACTGCATTAAGAGCGATACTGGCGCTTCGTGAGCGTGTGAAGCCTTATATGCAACTGCAGGTTATCGCCTTTCCGCAAGATGGGATTCGTGCCTGCCCCGATAACGAACGACGGCTCGAACTTGCCTTGGAGCTAGGTGCAGACGGTATAAGTGCAGTCCCGCATCTGGAGCCTACGCGATCGGAAGGTGAAGCCTCCTTGGACATCTGCTTCCGGATAGCAGAGAAGTACGGATGCTTCGTTCACGTATTCTGTGATGAAACGGATGATCCACACGCCACATTTATAGAAAATGTTGCCCATCTAGCCATTCGTTCGGGTTTAAGAGAACGAGTAACTGCTGCACATGTGAATGCGACAGCTTACTATAGTGAAGCATATTTCCAGAAATTGCTGGGCATCGTGGCCAGTTCAGGGATTCATATCGTATGCTGTCCGCTAATCAATAGTGCTATGCAGGGGCGATTCGACAGTAGTCCCAAAGGTCGGGGTATTGCTCGCATCAAGGAGATGTGGCTGGCTGGTATCAATGTAAGCGTTGCTCATGATGATATTCGGACGCCATTCTATCCCCTAGGTACGGGAAATATGTTGCAAGCGGCTCATATGGCTGCCCATCTAGCCCATATGACAGGGCGTGAGGAACTAGCTGAGCTGGTTCGGATGGTTACCCTACGAGCTGCCCAAACCTTACAATTGAAGGATTACGGCATAGGATTAGGTCTACCTGCTAGTTTCATTATGCTTCCTGGTGAGACGGCAATGGATCTGATTCGGGGGCAACCTTCGTGCCGTAATGTCGTAAGTCAGGGTCAACTTATTACCGAAACCTTGCCAGCCAAAACTTTTTGGTTCACTGACAATTAAGGAACGCTCGCCTGTTACAATGAGGTGGGCGTTTCATTTTGTTTATAGAATGTTTACTTAGTTAAGAAGGAAAGCACATACCCCCGTCGAATTCATTTAATGTAAATAACTTACAGTCATCTAGGGGGAAGGTGAGTACATGCAACAATTGCTTCAAAAGCATCAACTACGATGGAAAACATGGTTAGTTCTCCTTATTGGTCTATTATTTATGGGTAATCATGTTTTCGCGGAGCAGCCTGAAGGAGTGAAAGCGATTCCAAATTGGTCGTTACTTTGGGGTAGTCCCACGGATAAGATCGAGGATATCATCGCTTCTCCACGTGAATGGATGACCATCGAGAGTGAAGCTGAGATGCCGGATAAGCCAGATGAAGTTTCTACAGCCTGGGTTCGTATCCAACTTCCGAAACAGTTGCCCAAGGACTATGGCATGTATATTGATCGTATCTATGCGCAACATTTGTCCGTGTATATTGGAGGCCGGCTCCTAGATGAGGTTAAATTTGATTTTCTGACAGACCAACAACGCAGCTTATTTCCACTGAGTGCAGAAGACGCTGGAGGCATTGTGTATCTTAAGCTTCAGACCTCCATGGAGCGTCTTGGAATTCAATCTGACATTAGAATAGACCATTACTCCACCTTGACGCGAACATTTATTTTCCGTGATTTACAGAATATTATTCTCGGGTTTGCTTTTCTATTTATTGCCGTGATCATGCTCATTTGTTCCTTTTACTTGAAAAAAATAGGGCGGGCTACATGGATTTCTCTAAGTTTAATCATTCTAACCTTAGGCACAATTTTTCTTACCTATTCGCCATTTCTCTATGCTAATTTTACCCGCTTTGGGGTCGTATTCTTGGATATTTTCGATATTTCACTGGCCGTCTTACTGCCAGCGTTAACGTACTTTTTTGAGAAAATTTTCGACAATGGCCGCTTCAAATGGGTTCGATGGTTTCGTAAATTTCAAATTATGTATTCAACGTTCTGTGTTGTATTAATCTTATTTAATCAACTCAATGATTATCAATTTGTTGACGCTTATCATTTGTTCACGGTTACCCTGTTAGGTGCGATTATGATCATCCAATTTATTACGATTATAGGACTTTCTATCTTTTTTGTCATAAGGGGTAATAGAGAGGCTGTCATTTTCTCTTCTGGTTTCGCTATTTTCGCACTCATGGGGATGTTTGATCTCATTCTCTACTATGCGAATAATCAAAAGTATCAGTTTTTCCTTTGGAAATTTGGGGTAGTTGGATTCATTATTGCGCTTATCGTCATTCTGGGTAGGAGATTCGCGATTAATCAGGAGCAGATGTCCAACTATTCGAAAGAGCTTGAATTCTACAATCATCAGCTGCAGCTTTCGGAGAAAATGGAAATGATTAGCTCATTAGCGGCATCTGTCGCACACGAGGTGAGAAATCCGCTTCAAGTTACGCGTGGATTCCTGCAGCTTGTGGCAGCTAGAACAGACGACAAGAACAAGGAATATATGACCATCGCGATCGAAGAATTGGATCGGGCTTCTGTGATCATTACTGATTTTCTGACCTTTGCGAAGCCGCAATTGGATGAGATCGTGGAATTGAATGTGAGTAAGGAAATTAGCCAAATTGAAGGAATCATCGTTCCTTTAGCGACATTGAATGGTGGAAGAATCACCGTCAGCGTACCAGCAGATTTGCACATATATGGGAATTCTTCAAAGCTGAAGCAAATCTTGATCAATATTATTAAGAATAGTATCGAAGCTTTCCAAGTAGATGGTCAAATTAATATTTGGGCCTATAAGAAAAATGAGGAAGTCTTTATCCATATCAAGGATAATGGTGAGGGGATCGAGCCGATACAGCTGGCAAAGCTAGGGGAGCCCTATTACTCAACAAAAACGAAGGGGACAGGCTTAGGCTTAATGGTCACCTTTAGGCTTATCGAGATTATGAAAGGCCATATTGAGTTTAAAAGTCAAAAATATGCAGGCACAGAGGTCATCATGCGTTTCCCCTATGTGATTGTGAATTGAAAAAAAAGGTGTTCCGCTTACGAAGCGGGACACCTTTTTATATGACTACCAGATACCTTCTGCACCATTGGAAGTAACCAATATCTTAGCTGGATTTGTAGGGATTACTAGAACGAATTCTGTTGATGTTTCTTCAACAGCTTTAACTTTGATATCACCTGGGAGTGTAATGTTAAATGCTTGTTTAAGCGCTGCTTTAGGATCGGCTAGAAGTTGTTGTTTAAAGGCTTCATCTTCCCAAGCTTTTTGAATAATTTTGGCTTTTACGCTTTCATTTGTGGACATTTGTATTCACTCCTAGTCATTTGGGTAATTTTTCCTACATAAAAAAAGTATACCATGACTAAATCTAATAATCTATCAAAATTTATCATTATTAGACAAAAAATAGTAGAAGCCGCCAGAGACTAAAGCAGCCCTTCTAGCTTTAATTTCATTAGCCACCCGATGGATATTCTGTACGAGTGAATCATGGAAAGCGGTAAGCTGCCCCATGCCGACGGTCAGGCTGAGCAGGTGCTCGTGATGGGAGTCAGCAACCCCGGCATAAGCCGCAAAGAAATCATGGACATAGATTTGCTTTTTGACTATTTCAGGCGTGAGTGCATCTGCTGTCGAAAGCTGTAATTGATTGCGGATGGATGCCAATAAGCAATTATAGGATCCATCCTCTAGATCCTCTTCCCAGTCTGCCCAATCGTCCAACATTTGCAGGGTAACAAGCGTTTGCTCAACCGCAGCTGTGACGGCAGGTATGAGCTGCGCTTGATTAGCGAGGAGAAGTGCACCAGTACTGGCATTTTTAACAGGACTCGCTTTCTTGGCTATTTGCAATTTGTCATGATGAAAGTAATCAGACTGCTGCTCATTCGTTACACTTTGGGCCCATTCAAGAATATACGTCTCATAGTAGCTCCAGAAAGGGGAATCTGAAGGAAAGAGTTCCCGATAGATAGACAGGAATTGAAAGTGAAACAGGTTAGCAAGGGGCAGCTTGCTCGCATGCTCCCCTTTGGCAGCATCCATAATATCATCTTGAATGAAGTAATAGAGCATAACGAATATATTGGCCAGTGACAGCTTATTCAACGTTTCAGCACGAAGCTCACTGATATCTTCCATCCAATAAGGGAGGAGATAGCAAATATAATTTTTGGTAGTACCCTCACGACTTGCGTCAAATTTGGCTAGATAGGCGAGACCAAGCTGATCCAATGGCGTTGGAAATTGGCGGACAGCTTCCTTAGCTTCTTCAAAAACAATGTGTAATTGGTTTTCGTGAGCAGTTAGCCATGTCATCGTTCTTCAATTCCTTTCTGATTGAGGGTATTTTCGTATTTCAGCTGCTTGCGGAAATCGTTCGGCGTGATGCCATTGTATTTCTTGAACAATCGATAGAAGTAGGAGTCGCTTGTGAAGCCAGTTTTTTCAGCGATTTCAGCTACGGAGAGTGATGTGTTTAACAGTAGATCTTTGGACTTATGCATGCGCACATCTTGGATAACATCGGTAATGGCAATCATCGTATGTTGTTTGTACAAGCGGCTGATATAAATGGAGGACATCGCAAGTTCATCGGCAATGGAATTGAGTGACAAATTTTGATTCGCATAATCCCGATCAATGATGTCGTTCATCTTCTTGATCAGTTCCACGTGCTTGGAGCTTCGTTTTTCGTCTAGTTTTTTCTGTAACTGCCTGAATAAGTCAATGAATTGCATGTTGATTTCTTCAATCGTCTCTACGTGAGTCAGAGAAGCGACTGCAGCATCCAGGTAGAGAGGGAAAGCAAGCGCGTTATTCTTGTTGATCGTCGTCAGCACATTATTGACGGTTAACGTCAGATGAGAAATGGCTAAATGAACAACTGTGTAAGGATATAAAGACGTTTCATGAATGATATCGGTATAAATACGTTCAGCTTCTTCGGAATCACCCGTCATGAGACAATCGACAAGCTGTCTTTCCTTCTGAGAGGGGAACTTGTACTCTTTGGTGCGGTACGCAATGATTTCTTCTGATGAGATGATACAGCCATGGCCTCTAAACAAGCGATGATAGGAGGCTTCTAGCAGCTGTTTGTAAAGCTGAAAGCTCTGTGTGGCGTCATCTTGCAGCGGGCTCACAGTGATCGATACGGATAACTTAATGAAGGATGCGATAGACGCTTGCATGTTCTGGAGTAACTCGGTAAAAGCTGAGCACTCCCAGATGAAATCCGCTTCCTTAGCAGAAAGAATCAGGATGATATGATCATCTCCCATATCGACGCCCTCCGCGTGATAGGTGGTCGAACTAATCTCTGTACAAATATTCATAACGGCATAACGAAGCAACGTAAGCTGATCCTTATAGGTGCGCATGTTTTCTTCGTAGCGATCCATTTTGACCATAAGCAGCAGAGAGGGATGTCCGACTGTGATTTTGGAGCCGAAATACGTTAATTTTGATTGTAATGCTTGAGGGTGATAGGCGTCTCTTCCCATAATAATATTTCTCAGGAAATTTTGCCGCAAAATTTGAAGATTATCACGTTTTTCTATCTCTAACGTTTTTAAGTTTCGAATGACTTTATCAATGGGATCGAAGAGTCGTTTGGACATAATGAGTGAAATCAGCAGCCCCACAAGAAGGATAGTGAGGGAGATATATATCGTTTTGAGACGCATGTCTCTGATTTCTTCCGTAATAATTGTGTAGGGGGTTGTACGCACATAACGCCAACCTAGAGAATCTGGTGCTGTGTACGAAATTAAAGATTTCGTTTCATTCACTTGATCCACCAAATAGCCTGGTGAGGATGGATTGGCGATAATCTGTTGGATATAGCCCTTATCGGCATAATTGGACAAGACGGGATTTGTCCCATCTGTGGAAATGAGAATGCCTTCTTTATTAATAATGATTTCATTGCTTGCTCGATTGTTGGCCACGTTTTTTAAAGATTTATTGAAGAAGGATTCTGAAATATTGACGACGACAGCAGAATTTAAGGAATTATTCAAATTAATCGCATCATAGCACAAATAAGAATAGATCCCGATGGAGGTTGATTCAAGTGTGTTGGCACCATTCGCTTTGAAATATCGGGGGATTGGTAAGAAAGGGATATAATTCTGAAAATGATCGAGAATATCAATCATGCTAGGATCGCCTAGCGTGGCTTTCGTTTGGATACCGCTCTGGAAATTGTTAGAGCTGACATAGAAGAGCTCCGATTTTCCATTATACACATAAATCGATTCGATGAATGGCATGGCTAGACGATATAAATTCAATTGCGACATGCTGCCTTGGACATCATAGATATCGGGTTTATCGTAAAAAAGCAATTTACTGATCACAAAATCACGATAAATCTGAAAGGACAGGGAGGTTGCTGTTTCCGTAATAGTTCGAATTTCTTGGCTTGTTTGGAGCAAGGAGTTGGAATCGGATTCATACACTTGTTTAAGTGCAATATTATCGAAATTAACATAGAGGATCGTTGAGGAGACAAGCAGTGTAATGACAATGGATAAAACGATACTAAGCAGTATGTTGCGATACATAAATTTACTCTCTTGATTGCGAAGCATCATGCGATCTGTCTCCCCCTTTGGTAAAAAAAGTATATCCCAACTATATACTGCGTGCAATGGAATCGGATAGTCTTGGGGGCTGAAAAGCACGAGAAAAGCCAGTTTTTCCATGAAAGTTTAGATTGTGCATATGTGAAAATAGGCTTCACTGGTTATTTCGTTCATAAATGTTAGCAGATCTTCAGTATCGCTGATGATACGATCCTGTCTATAATTCGATTATGGCAACCGACAAGAACAACAGGATACATTAATGCTAGGGAGGTTTTACAGCATGATCCGAAAGAAAGGTTTCTTCTATGAGTTAAACAAAAATAAATTGTTGTTTCTCATGATAGCGCCAACATTGATTTTCTTCTTTATTAACTCGTATGTACCGATGGTAGGGATCTACTTCGCATTTACCCGTTTTGATTTTAATGGGGGGCTTTTCGGAAGTCCATTTGTAGGATTCGAGAATTTCGAATTCTTGTGGAAATCTGGCGTGCTGTGGACATTGACGCGCAATACAGTGGCCTATAACCTGGCATTCATTGTTTTCTTAAATGTGACAGCCATTTTTTGCGCCATCCTATTAAGTGAAATGTCAGGCAAGTTTTTCAAGAAACTTACGCAATCCGTGATGTTCTTACCTTATTTTATTTCATTTGTTCTTCTTAATGCAATCGCTTACAACATGTTTAATTACGATACGGGATTCGTGAATACCACCCTTAAATCCTGGGGATCTAACCCGGTCGATATTTATAACACCCCATCTTCCTGGGTCTTTCTGCTTGTGATGTTCTATGTATGGAAGAATGTAGGCTACACCATGGTGATCTATCTGGCGACGATCACAGGCATCAGTGATGAGTATTACGAAGCAGCGAAGATTGACGGAGCAAACATATTCCAGCGAATCTGGTACATCACGATTCCAATGCTCAAGCCAACTTTCATTATCTTACTTTTGTTCGCTCTGGGCAGCATTATGAAAGGTCAGTTTGATTTGTTCTACCAGTTAATTGGAAATAACGGTATTTTGTACAATGCGACCGACATCTTGGACACCTATGTATTCCGTTCTTTGAAGGTGACGTTTGATATCGGTATGGCGACTTCTGCTGGGTTATATCAGTCCATCTTTGGATTTGCGCTGATCATGACCGTCAACTATTTGATCAAAAAATCTAACGATGAATATGCACTCTTTTAGGAGGTGAATCGCTTGCGAACTAGAGGAATTGATTCTGTTACATTTAATTTCATTGCCTATCTTGTCATTATCGCAATTTCCCTTGTCTGTATGTTTCCTTTCCTGCTCATCATTTCCGGCTCTTTAACAGATAATGAATCGATTATACGCGATGGCTATCACCTCATACCGGATGTCTTTTCATTAACGGCTTATAAAGCTGTGCTAACTTACCCTGAAAAAGTGTTAAGAGCATATGGAGTTACTATCTTCGTTACCGTGGTTGGCACCGTGCTAGGGTTGTTCATGATGACTATGGCAGGGTATGTCCTTCAAAGGAAAGATTTTAAATATCGGAATAAGCTTTCCTTCTATATTTACTTCACGACCCTATTCGGAGGCGGCCTTGTCCCATGGTACATCATGATAACGAAATATCTGCAGCTGACAGATACGTATGCGGCACTTATTTTCCCAGGCCTCATGTCTCCCTTTCTTATTATATTAATGCGCAGCTTCATTAAGTCATCGATTCCTGAAGAGTTGACGGAGTGTTCAAAGATCGACGGTGCGAATGATTTTACAATATACTATCGTGTCGTACTGCCTCTAGCCATGCCCGGCATAGCAACGGTTGGTTTATTCCTAGCGCTACATTATTGGAACAGCTGGTTTTCCACATCGCTTTTCATTAATGATCAGAACAAATACGAGCTGCAGTATTTCTTATATAACATCATAAACACGGCAGCGGCCGTATCCAGTCTTGGAATCAGCACAGGTGCGACGATGAGTCAGGAAATTCCGACGGAATCCACCAAACTGGCGATGGCCATCATCGTGACGGGCCCTATTCTATTCCTGTACCCGTTCGTTCAACGGTTTTTCGTTAAAGGCCTAACGATAGGCGCTGTTAAAGGTTAGAACTGAAACGGAATCACTCCGTCAGCTAACATAGATTGCTGTTCTCATTCTAAATTTACTCAAATAAAAGGGAGGATTTACATGAAAAGAAATGCAAAGAAGATGTATAGTGTGTCCGTTGCCGTTGCGCTCGCCGGTTCCGTCGTAGCAGGGTGCAGCAGCACCACAACTACAAGTTCTCCGAGCCCTTCCGCAGCAGCAGTAGCAACCAAAGCTCCAGAAGCAACGGCGGCAGCGGCTACCGCGAAACCAACAGGACTAGATACATCGAAGAAAGTGGAATTGCAATTCTACATGTTAGGACCTGCACCGAAGGATCTTCCTGTCATTGAAGAAGAAATTAACAAGTTAGCCTTGAAAGATTTGAACGCGACGGTAAAATTCAATTTCACAACATGGACGGATTGGGATCAGAAATATAAGCTGCTATTATCTTCCGGTCAAGCGGTGGATCTGATCTTCACAGCGGAGTGGACACAGTATCAATCGTACGCGAAAAAAGGAGCCTTCCTAGCACTCGATGAGTTACTCCCGAAAGCCGCACCGAAATTGAATAGCTTCGTACCGAAAGATATGTGGGAAGCTGTCAAAATTGATGGCAAAATCTTCACCGTTCCTGCCACCTATAAAGAGTATGTAACGACAGGTTTCATCTGGCGTGAAGATCTCAGAGAGAAATTCAATTTGCCGAAACCGGATTCCCTGGCTAATTTCGAAGCCTATCTAGCTGGCATTAAGAAAAATGTACCTGACATGGTACCATTGGCAGCCAATAGCGATGTGAAGGGCAGTCTTTCTGATCAATACAAGAACTTGACGATCGACCCAATTGGAGCTGTTCCTTATGGGTTGAACATTGGTTATAAAACACCATCAGAGGTTAGCTTGTATTGGGGCTCCCCTGAGCACTTAAATGAGTTGAAAACGATGAAGAAATGGCAAGACGCCGGTTACATTACGAAGAACGTTCTGAATACGAAGGATGCCATGACAGACCTGATTACAAGCGGTAAAGCAGCAGCGAATCTAGGGGATAATCCTACGCGTTTCAACGATCAGAAGCTCAAAATTGCCTCTACTCACCCAGATTGGAAGCTCGAGTACTATCCAGCTCCTATGATCAAAGGTCATGCTGAGCCTGTTCACCCGATTCACAACGGCTTCGCGATTCCAAAAAGCAGTAAAAATGCTGAGCGTGCGCTGGCGTTCTATGAAAAAATGGTAACAGACAAAACGTATAATCAATTAACGGAGTATGGTATTTTAGGCAAAAACTATACGGTTGATAATGGTTACTACACCATGATCGGTGACAGCAACAGCAATGGTTTCCCAAGAGAAGCTATGCAAGGTTGGGCTTGGAGAAATCCAGAGTTTATGTTATTCGACAAAGGGTATGATGGCGTGAAGAAGATTTTCGCAGATTTAGATAAAATTGCAACTCCAGATAAATACACAGGTTTTGCAGAAGACTACACAAGCTATCAAGCTGAAAGAGCGGCGTTAGAGCAAGTTGAGAAGCAATACCTCTACCCACTTGAAGCAGGGCTTGTAGCGGACGTAGAAGGCGGTCTGAAAACATTTATGGAAAAAGCGAAAGTAGCTGGGCTGGATAAAATTCAAGCGGAATACAAGAAACAATGGTTGGAGTATGTAAAAAGTCAAAATATTAAATAAGCCAGTTTGAATAAATGCGAATCAGCCGAAGAGCGCCTGTTGGAGGGGCGTTCTTTGCGTTTTGTATTGACAGTCAGAGGCTTTTTGTTTAAATTGGAAGCAAATCGATTGTTCACAATATGACGGAGAGAAAGGAAACGACAATGAACAGTAGTGAATTTTTGAAGCTGGAGAATCAGCTTTGTTTCAGCCTATATGCGAGCTCCAGAGCGATCACTCGTATGTATCGCCCTTTTCTCGAAGAACTCGGTATTACCTATCCACAATATCTCGTACTGCTTGTGCTCTGGGAACAAAAGGAAAGCACGGTGAAGGAGCTTAGTGAGAAGCTGGATCTAGACTCAGGGACCCTAACACCGATGCTCAAGCGAATGGAGGCACAGAAGCTACTCGTTCGAAACCGTTCGCAGGAAGATGAGCGTGTTGTTCTTATTCGCATCACAGAGGCAGGGCTAGCCCTCCATGATCAGGCGCTGTGCATCCCACAGACACTGTTCGCTTCGAGTGGTTTATCAGCTGAAGAAATTGCCAATTTTAATGCACAGTTGAAACGAATTATTACTAGCGTGAATGCCTCAATGTAAGGAGCATCTTGGGGATTCTCGATGAATCGAGGCTTTCAAATGAATTACTTTGTGTATATTCTTATTAATAACATTGTTCCGATTTGTATTATGATTGCAATTGGCGTAACGATGTATCGGGCCTTCCGCATTGATATTCGTACGTTGTCCAAGCTTAATTTCTATGTATTCTCCCCTGCACTTGTTTTTGTGAAGCTCTATGAATCCGAAATGAGTCTTTCCATCCTGATGCAGGTGCTCTTATTCTTTGCCATTTTCTTCAGCTTGTTATTCGCAATCATTGAAGTGATCATTCGCATACAGAAGATGCAACGCGGCATGCGCATTGCCATGCGAAATAGTGTTATTTTCTATAATAGTGCCAATTATGCACTGCCATTGAATCAAACCGTATTCGGCGGCAATGCCTATACACTTGCCATCCAGATCGTGATTATGATTATGCAGACGCTCATCCCGAATACGTATGGGATTTATACGTTAAATGCGCATAAAGCGACTTGGAAAGCAACATTGAAAACGATTCTCTCGTTACCGGTGATTTATGCCATTCCCATCGCGCTCTTGTTGCGTTATTACCATGTACCGGTGCCATCCTCGATTCATATCCCGTTGAATTACATTGCAAATGCCTTTATGGCAACGGCCTTGTTGACCTTAGGTGTACAGCTCGGCGCGATGAAATGGGAGTTTCACTTCTCAAATGTGTTATTATCAAATATGCTGCGATTGGCGATTGCACCACTGTTAGGTTTTTTTGTCGTGTGGATGCTAGGCATTGAAGGCTTGACGGCTAAGGCATTAGTCCTGTCTTGCGCAGTTCCTACTTCACTCAGCAGCGTATTGCTGGCTATTGAGTATGAAAATGAGGCGGAGTTCTCCTCTCAGGCGGTCTTTACATCAACGCTATTTAGTATGTTTACGATTCCAATTGTTATCTATTTATTGGATTTTATGTGAACATGATAGGGAATCATGAAAATAGCAGGAATATCGACAATTTTCGGCGAATGGGTACTTATACCTAAAATTATCCAAATCTAAGGGGGATTTTTTGCGATGAGATACCAATTTTGCCAGTATGTTACGATTGTCGATATGAATGATGAGATTTTGTCTGAGGTATTATTTGAGCATGGGGAATATGAAGCGAATGCGATTGCGATCGGTTCATCCGTTCTGATTCACCAATTAGGCTTGAAACAGTTCGATGTTGTCTATGACAAGCGTGAAGGCAAAACGATTCGTTACAAGATTGAAGATATTGAAGTGAATTTAATCGAGATGCCTACCGTATCGCGTGTCTTCTTGGAGCCTGTTCAATTGATTGTGGGTCAACATGAT
Source organism: Paenibacillus sp. J22P165 (assembly GCF_059692015.1). NCBI lineage: Bacteria > Bacillati > Bacillota > Bacilli > Caryophanales > Paenibacillaceae > Paenibacillus > Paenibacillus sp. J22P165. Next base: position 864,515 of record NZ_JCAUAP010000001.1, read on the forward strand.
ATTGGTGAAGTCGAGTAATCTATTTTAGCTGTGAAAGGAAAGAAAGTCTTATGATGAAATTGTTTATGCTGATTGGAAGCTTGAATGCCTTCCTATCCGTTGCCTTAGGTGCATTTGGCGCTCACTATTTAAAAACGAAAATTCCGGATAAGATCGATGTTTTTCAAACCGGCGTTCATTATCACATGATTCATGCGATTGCTCTTATCGTGGTCGCGTTGCTTACAGACAAGCTAGGAAATAATTCGTTGGTAACTGCTTCAGGTTGGGCGATCTTCATCGGAATTATTTTGTTCTCTGGCAGTCTGTATGGATTAAGCTTGACAGGAATCAAGGCCTTTGGGCCGATAACACCTTTAGGTGGACTAAGCTTCCTAGTCGGCTGGATCCTGCTAGCCCTTGCTGCGCTTAAGTTGAAATAGGAGAAAGAGCCAGAGAAATTTGGCTCTTTTTAGCATTTTATGGCAAGTTAGCAGGAAAAAGCACTACCTTTGTAGAATGAAATAAGGATTAGTCATTAGCGCGTGAATGAAGGACAACATCTGGGAGTCAGGTCGGACATCTATGAAAAGCATCCCTAACGAAGATAAAACAAGGTAGGAGGCCAATTCGTGAAAAATCGGCTCTATATTGGCATATATGTCGTCGCAGCCATATACGTTAGCCTTTTTGTAAAGCCGTACGCACCATGGATTTGTCTCTTGGGCGCACTTGCATTGCTTTATCTCTTGCGTGATAACAGGATGCGGCAAGCGAAGTCGATTTCCAAGGAATTACCGAGGGATCACGCCTATCTCAGCGTACTGGATTCCCTTTTTGAACATAACCCCAATGCGATCGGAATTTTTAATGAAGAGGGTAAATTCATTCGGATGAATCAAGCGGCAGAATCGATCCTAGGGTACTCGGTTACAGAACTGTTGCACCACCCTTTTACGAGCATTGTAACGGAAGAACAATTGAAGCGTACGGAGCGGCAGTTACAGCAAAGCCGTAATGGGATTCCCTATACTTTTGAGACTGCTGTGAATCATCAGCGTGGTTATCGTGTTGATTTGCATGTCACAGCTGTCCCTGTCGATATCCATCATCATGCCAAAGGTACTATTCTGATTTGTCAGGACGTGACAGAGCGTAAGCGGGGGGATGAGCAAGTCCGTTATATGGCTTATTACGATGATATGACGGGGCTGCCGAATCGACGGTTATTTAGAGATCATCTGAATGAACGACTTCGTTTATGTAAAGCGGAAGGACATAAAGTTGCGGTGTTTTATTTGGATATTGATCGCTTTAAGTTGGTTAATGACAGTTTCGGCCATGACTATGGCAACATGCTGCTGCTTCAACTTGCGGAGCGATTCACGCGTTGTTTAACCGAGGAGGATTTTCTGGCACGCACGGAAGGTGATGAATTCGCCTTTTGCTATTCACATGTTGAAGATGTGAACGATGTGATGACGGTTATTGCAGAGATCAATCGTGTCTTGGAGAAGCCGTTTCTTCTTGAACAATACGAGTTGCATCTCACTTCGAGCATCGGTGTAGCTATTTCAGCAGATGATACAGACGAAGCGGATACCTTGATGAAATATGCGGATATTGCATTAGCGAGGGCGAAAGAGAAAGGTCGAAATGATTTTCAGATCTTCAATTCGGATATGAAATCTGTTTCTATTAATCGGTTAAAGCTGGAGAATGAGCTTCGCAGAGCGTTAACTAACGAAGAATTCGTACTGTACTATCAGCCGCAAGTCGAGATTGAATCCGGGCGTATCGTTGGTGTTGAAGCTTTGATTCGGTGGAATCACCCCGATAAAGGTATGGTTATGCCTAATCATTTTATTCCATTAGCCGAAGAAAGCGGATTGATTGTTCCCATTGGCGAATGGGTGCTCCGAGCCGCATGCAAGCAAAATAAAACCTGGCAATCTGAGGGTTATGCCCCTATTCCTATCTCCGTGAATTTATCCATGCGACAGTTCTTTCAGCATAATTTGAAAGGGAAAATCAGTCATGTCCTTGAGCAGACAGGTCTGGATCCCGCATATTTGGAGCTGGAAATCACTGAAAGTATGACGATGGATGTTGAACATGCGATTCTATCGCTGCTGGAATTGAAAGAACTTGGTGTGAATGTAAGTATCGACGATTTCGGTACGGGCTACAGCTCACTCTATTATTTGAAGAAATTTCCGATTGATAAGTTGAAAATTGACCGTTCCTTCGTAAGAGATATTATGGTGGATCCGAATGATGCGGCTATTGTGGCGACAATTATTGCCATGACGCACCATTTAAATCTGAAGGTCATTGCAGAAGGTGTGGAGACGGAAGATCAGTTGAATTTCTTACATCAGAATCGATGCTATGAAGTGCAGGGGTATTGGTATAGTCCTCCGGTTAACCGAGTTGAGTTGGAGCATATGCTCAAGAACGGTATTGCTGTTGGCTCAGCAATTGCGTTAAGAGAATAGAAAAGGTACCCTTGCAGATGATCAGCAAAGGTACCTTTTTGTTTATTGGGTGGCTACATAATCTTCAATTTCATTGAGCTTGAACAGATAAACCTTCTTCTCATCAACATGATAAACGGTTACATTCTGGCTCATGGTATCAAAGTTGAGGATCCGACAGGGTAGACTCAATTTAATACCTTGTGCTTTGATCACTGTCAAACGGATCAAGGTATTATTGGCTTTGAAATTTTCCAGCTGCTCAACAATGTTCAAAGCAGCTTCGGAGTGGTTCGTTCTGACCGTAGAAACTGGTGAAGAAACGAAAGGATTTTTATTTGAATGTGAGGAAGCTGCACTTCCTTGTTTCGTGTTCAATTCAATAAGTTGACCCAGCTGAATACCTTTAAGGATTTGATAATCTTTAACGGTTTCTACATTTAATAAATGAAGGAGCTTTTCCATTGCAAGGCCATTTGTTTCGTCTTCAATTAAAATCTCTACGGTGAATAAATGCCCATTCTTTGGACTTATGTTTGAATTCCGCGGGTTCATCATTGCCTCCTAACTGCACTGAAAACGCAATAGCTTAACTATATCATGATATCATGACCAAATGTAGCATCGTTTTTCATAAATCGTTGTGATAGAAGAATACAATGAGATGATTATACCGTGAAGGAAGGTTGAGCCATGAAATGGATTGTACTTGTTCTTGTTCTATTGGGGATCCTGCTTTTGGTTTATCGGATGACGTTGAAAGTAAAAGATAAGGTTACAGCAGGGAAGATCATTAAACTGTCTTTGCAGGGGAAGAAATCTTTGAAGCTGAATAAGCAAACTTGTTCATTTTGTCGTAAGAAGCAAAAGAAACTCATCTTCTACTCTGACGAGCAGGGAAGGGTTGTTGGCGTTTGTCCGGTCTGCAGGCAACAAGCGGAACGAAGAGCGTTAATGCGGTTATAATCGAAAATAAAGAGCATTTTCACAATAAATAGGAAATTCACACAGAATCTTTACAGTAACCTCACACCGTACTAGCCGCAGGCGCATATACTACCGTAAGACTGCGAAGAGGAGCTGTGCAGAGCATGATGCGCGTGGAACCCATTCTTCTTGAAGGCCATACAGCAATCGCGATAGAGGTCAAATTGCCGAAGACGACCTTATTAGTGGTGACGACGGATAAAGGATACATTATGTGTGGAGCCCTTGATGTGGGGCTACTGAATGAGCGATTGAGTGACAGGAATATTGTAGCGGCGCGAGCAACTGGGGTTCGAACGATCGAGGAGCTGCTGGAAGCACCGCTTGAATCAGTGACCTATACAGCGGAAGACCTGGGCATTGTAGCTGGGATGACAGGTAGAGAAGCTATTTTGAAAATGATGTAAGCCATATGAAATGGTAAGCTTAAACGCTGGGGGAATTGACCTTAGCGTTTTTTTGCTTCGTGCAAGTATACAAAGCAAACCTAGTCAGCTGTGCATGAAAATAAAAATGTATAAAAATTCACACTTCCTGCAATTTCCTTGCTTTTTTTATGTATAAAGGAGTTGTTATTTTATTAACCAAGTGTTAATATATGATTCGTCCAATACATAGAATGGGGGAAAAACAGTGAAAAAGTTAATGATATCTATCGTAGCAGCAGCTCTAGTTCTAACAATGGCCGGTTGTGGCTCAAAAGATAGCGGTGGTACTAAAATTAAATTTGCAACAGATGCAGCCTATGCACCGATGGAATATATGGATAAAGACAAGGTGGCAGGGTTTGATATTGATTTCCTTGCTGAAGTTATGAAAGAAGCAGGTCTTTCTTATTCAATTACCAACACAGGTTGGGATACCATGTTAACGAGTGTTCAACAAGGTAAAGAGTACCAAGCGGGTATTTCCAGCGTATCCATTACGGATGAGCGTAAACAAACGTACGATTACTCTGCTCCCTATTTTGAATCAACGAACATGATTCTTGTTAAAGAAGGCAGCCCAATCAAAACAGCACTAGATTTGAAAGATAAGAAAGTGGCTGTTCAAATTTCCACGACGGCAGATACGCTTATGACGAAAATCATGGGTGGCGAAAACAAGTCTTTAAAACGTATGGACAACAACACGCTTGCACTACTGGAACTTGAGAATAACGGTGTAGACGCGGTAGTTGCGGATATTGCTATTATTCGTGAGTATGTTAAAAACAATCCAAACAAAAAATTCGTTTCCATCGCTGACGCGAAAAACTTCGAATCCGAATACTACGGCATTTTGCTTCCAAAAGGCAGCGACCTTAAAGCAAAGATTGATCCAGCCATCAAAAAAGTCATTGAGAACGGCAAATACGCAACAGTATACAAAAAGTGGTTTGGTCAAGAGCCAGACACGAAAAAATTGCTCGATCAAAAATAAAAGTTCAAAAGCATGCGTGATGTAACCAAACGCATGCTTTTCTTCTGTAAGTAGCAAAATAATGAATAGAAAGGAAGTGTGGAATGGATTTTCGCTTTGATATTATTCTTGATTATCTTCCCTTGCTGCTGAAAGGTACGCTATGGACGATTGGTATTTCCATTCTCTCCATCTGCTTCGGTTCTGTATTGGGACTGGCGGTTGGTTTGGGCAAAATGTCGCACCGCGGCTATCTGAGATGGCCAACGAGTATTTACGTTAACTTTTTCCGTGGCACACCGTTGCTGGTTCAAATATTGCTCGTCCATTTCGGGGTAGTTCCTTTATTTTTAGGGTCAACGAACCCGATTATTGCTTCTATTGTGGCACTATCCTTGAATTCAGCAGGATATATGGCGGAAATTTTCCGTGCAGGTATTCAGTCGATTGATAAAGGACAGACCGAAGCCGCTCATTCTCTGGGTATGACGCATTTCCAAACGATGAAATCGGTCATTTTACCGCAAGCCATTAAACGCATGATTCCACCTTTCGGGAACGAATTTATCGTATTGATCAAGGATTCGTCGTTATTTGCCATCATTGCAGCGCCTGAACTTATGTATTGGTCCAATGCCATGCGCAGCCAGTATTTCAAGGTATGGGAGCCGTATCTAACAGCTGCACTCATTTATTTCATTCTTACTTACTCTCTTAGCAAGCTTCTCAGCTATATTGAAAGGAGAGTATAAACCATGACAGCTATGATTGAAGTTAGGAACTTAAAGAAAGCTTTCGGAGATAATGTCGTTCTTCGCGATATCAGCGCAGATATCCAGCATCAAGAAGTTCTCGTTGTGATTGGTCCTTCAGGATCAGGAAAATCGACATTCTTGCGATGCCTGAACTTGCTGGAGCAACCAAATGGCGGAACGATTTCGATTGAAGGTCGGAATCTCATGGATCCAACGAACAAAATTAATGAGATCCGCATGGAATTGGGTATGGTATTTCAGCGGTTTCACTTATTTCCACATATGAAGGTTATTGATAATATTATGCTGGCTCCGATCCAGGTACGGAAGTGGCCGGAAGAGAAAGCACGGAAGAAAGCTATGGAGCTTCTAGCTAAAGTCGGACTTGCAGATAAAGCGAATGCACTGCCGGACTCTTTATCGGGTGGTCAGGCACAACGTGTCGCGATTGCACGTGCACTTGCGATGGAGCCGAAGATTATGCTGTTTGATGAACCGACGTCAGCCCTGGATCCCGAAATGGTTGGCGAAGTGCTGGGCGTCATGAAACAATTAGCCAAAGAAGGCATGACGATGGTTGTCGTTACCCATGAAATGGGCTTTGCCCGTGAGGTAGGCGATCGCGTTATGTTCATGGAGCAAGGGGTTATTGTGGAGGAAGGCAAGCCAGAGCAAATTTTTGAGGCACCGACCCAAGAGCGTACGAAATCATTTTTGTCTAAAGTATTATAGTGCTAGGTTAGGAGAGTCGCTGGATGCGGCTCTTCTTTTTTTTGCCAAAAAGTAGAGATGGGAAAAATCACAATGTGCTATGATGGAAATAAAATATCCCATTCCATTTAATAGTAACGAAAGGTGACGTATGCCATCGCTGTTCTCTCACCTCATTAATAGATTTCAACTTCGTGTTCTGCTTTATTTGCTTGTAGCTATAACCCTGCCGTTGTTTGTCGCGCTCTATGTGGGCAATCACCAATTCTCATCCTACAGTGAGCGAGCCATGATGCAGGACATTGATAAGCAACATGATCAACTTGTCCAAGGCGTACAACGAGAACTCTCCGATTTGACGGAAATAACGCATCGACTCGCTGCGGATTATGGCATTCTTTCGTTTGCTAAGCGCCAAGAGGCAGCTAACCAAACAACAGCAGATTTAAATGCCTATGTGAATAGTCTGCTTTCTGAGCAAACGGTGCACACACGGTATATCGAGCAGGTGTGTTTAACGGTCCAAGCATCCAACCGAACCTTATGTGCCCAAAATGGGGAAGTAGATGGGAAGCTGATGTTACAAGGGAAAAGTTTGAATAAACGCTTTGAACCGTTAGGAGAAGATGTTAGTCATGCCAACGCTTATCTGCTGACGTATTCGGAGTCCATGATAGATCGGGCAAGCACGCAAGAGCTTGGTAAAGTGATCATTTGGATAAATATGAACAAGCTGTGGAAAGAGATTACGGGCACTGGAAAAAACACTTCCTATACCTATGTGTTGCTAGCCCCAGATAAACGGATGATTTACCGAGATGGTGTTTACACAGGAGATTGGCAAGGCGGGGTCCAGGAACTTGGCAGTGTACATAAGGATGGAACACGGATCTATTCCGTGAAACAAGTAGAAGTGATTGGCAACGACCCTTGGTTATCGTATTACGATGCTCCACTGTTACCATATAGTTTAAGTGCATTACCTGGTTACCGTATGTGGCTTATCTTACTAATTGGTTTAGTTATCGCATTAAGTTTAATGGGAATCCTGCTTTTTATCTCCACGGTAACGAAGCCGCTGTATGTACTGAAAGCACTAATGAATCGTGCTGAGCGAGGGGATCTGCGGGCGTATTGGACGTTCAAAAGCGCTGATGCATGGATGCAAGTGGGGCAAAGCTATAATCAAATGTTGAATCGGTTAGAAGATCTGATTAAGCAGGTGAAGCGGGAAGAGTCTTTGAAGAAAGAAGCTGAGATGGAGGCGCTCCACTATCAGTTGAATCCGCATTTCCTCTACAACACGTTGAATACGATAAAATGGGTGGCCAAACTCCATAAAACACCTCAGATCTCTGAGGTCGTTAGTGCATTAGTACGTCTTTTGCAAGCTAGTTTAGGGAAAAAAGGGGATTTTATCACGCTGCGTGATGAAATGGGGCTGACCCATGATTACATGGCCATCCAAAGATTTAGATACGGAGATCGGATCCAGATCGAAACGCATGTGGATGAAATCACACTAGGGTGTTTAGTTCCAAGAATGCTCTTGCAGCCGCTAGTGGAGAATGCGATTATTCACGGCATTGGACCGACCAAACGAGAAGGCGTCATTACAATTCGGGCCTGGTTAGATAGGGATCTTTTATTTTGCCAGGTGGAGGATAATGGTGTGGGGATGCAGGTCGCAGAGGGCAGTTCGGGCTGGGAAGCTATGCAAGCCGCAGGCGGAGCACAGGCAGAGCGCATGCTGAAGGAGCGGATGAGCGGTGTGGGAATCTCACATATTCGGGAGAAAATTAAACTGATCTATGGCCCAGAGTTCAAAATGCATATTACTAGCAAACCTGGTGAAGGGACCACGGTCAGGATGTTTCTTCCCATCCATCAGGGCGAGGAGTGAACGGGCAAATGAATGTACTTGTGGTGGATGATGAACCTATCATTCGGCAAGGATTACGTGAATTAGTAGATTGGGAATACCATGGCTTTACCTATGCGGGGGATGCGGAGGATGGTCTGGAGGCATACGAGCTTCTAGATGCTTTAGACATCGATATCGTGATCACAGACCTCATCATGCCACGAATGGATGGGTTAGCCTTGATACGGAAGTTAAAAGACAATCCAAGACCGATCAGTGCCGTCGTACTGAGCTGTATGGATGATTTTACGTATGTGAAAGAAGCAATGAAGCTGGGGGCTAAGGATTATTTGCTGAAGCCGACCATGGAGCCCGAATCCTTAATTGACATTCTGCTCGGCGTGAAGAGAGAACTCCAAAATCAACGAAACGAACGCAAGGAACAAGAGCAGCGGGATCTTGAATTGGCGTCGACCCTGCAGATGCAGCTTGCGCATCGTCTGCAGCTGTATCTGCAGGCGGGGCTCGGCGAAGCGGAGCTGCAAGAGGAGCTATTTGGCGCTGAGTCGGCTAGCGCTAGTCGTACCCATCTTACAGCAGGCGGCTTAGTGAGCCTGCTGCTGCACACCGGGACCAGCGCTGCCGCCGCAGGCTGGCGCTGGACGGGCTGCCTGGCGGCGCTGCCGCTGGCAGCCGACAGCGTGCTGCTGCTCATGTCGGCAGCAGACGTAGACAGCGCTGCGGCTGCGCTGGAGCGCGCGGCGCAGGTCCGGCTCGCGGATGCGCCGGACTGGTTCATCGGAGCCGGCGTCGTCATCCGCCGGCTCCAAGAAGTGCAGCCTGCTGCGGCGCTCCACGCGCAGCAGCTGCATGAGCGATTCTACGGCGTGAGCCGGAATCGCCGGATCGTGCTTGCGCCAGAGGCCGCAAGCGAGATTACAACATCGCTGCCGTATGACATACGCAGCGATCTTCTGCGCTGTATCGTGCACGATAACAGCGAGGGATATCTGCATCATGCGGACACACTATGCGCACGATTGAGGGAGCAGCGCCCTGAGAAGGGGAAGGTGCTGCCCTTTATCCAAGAGCTGCTAGCGCTTGCTGCCGGTTATGCGCGCGAACGCGGATGCGCAGAGATTGAACGCTATGAAGAGCTGTTCGTTCATAACAAAGCGCTGAATCATTGTGTCAGCTTCGAAGGAGTTACGGAGCTTGTTCGTCAAGCGCTAAGCATGCTCATGGCGAACACGGGTGCTGTGATAGGTGGCAATCAGCCGTCTCGCTCCAACAATACGTTTATACGGAAAGTGCTGACCTATATGCAAGAGAACTATGCTTTGCCAATCAGCACATCAGACATGGCCGATCACGTTCGGCTTAGTCGCAGCTATTTAAGTGATTTATACAGTAAAGAAATGGGAGAATCTCTGAGTGAAACGTTGACGCGCATTCGGATGGAGGAAGCGAAGATGAGATTGCGGGCGGGGGAAATGAAGGTCTACGAAGTAGCGGATGCGGTAGGCTTTCCTGATGCCAAAACATTCGCCAAGACGTTCAAACGTGTTGTAGGTTGCTCACCCAAAGAGTTTGAGAAGCCTATGTAGTCGCTTTTGTTCGAATCTCGTATATCGTAGAGTGAAAAACGAACAAACAGACACCTTTTCCAACAAAGGTGGTCTGTTTATTTGGGTTGTATAGGTTTACATTTAAAGAGAACCTAACCTGTAGAATGAGTGTAAAGATGAGGTGTTAGCTTTGACTATGCATGAGTATCAAGTGCCTATGGTGCAAACCATTGGTGTCACACGTGTATTTGGGAAGGGAACCGGTGCGGTACATGCTTTGCGTGGAGCAAATCTTTCCATACCAAGAGGCAGACTTGTGGCCTTACGCGGGAGGTCTGGTTCTGGTAAAACAACCCTGTTGAACATCATTGGAGCCTTGGATCACCCTTCGGAAGGTGCCGTTTACCTGGAAGGGATGGAGATTAGCTCACTTTCCGAGTCCAAACGAAATGAACTTAGACGGAAGCAGATCGGCCTTATCTTCCAATCATTTGCCTTAGTTCCGTATATGTCCGCTTATGAAAATGTAGAGTTCGGTTTGCGTATTTCGGGTATTCCACCCAGTCAGCATAAATCATTAGCTGAAGAAGCGCTTCATTTCGTAGGTTTGAAAGCTAGAATGAAGCATCGTCCTTATGAGCTTTCTGGTGGTGAGCAGCAGCGAGTTGCGATTGCCAGAGCAATTGCCCATAAGCCTAAACTGATTCTGGCCGATGAGCCTACGGCGGAACTAGATAGTAGAATGGGTCTTCAGATACTCAAATTGTTCAAGGATTTGGTGCAAGAAGGAATGACCATTATTTTAACTACACATGATTTGGCAATCATGGAGATTGTCGATGAAGTCTATGCATTGGAGGATGGTTCCATTGTCGATGAAGGTTAATACAATCGCTTCAAGGTTTATTCTAATAGCGGGCTCCCTATTCATACTAGCGGGCTGTTCTTTGCTGCCGAAGGAAGAAGAAGCGTTGAAGCCGCCTTTAGTTAAACCAGTCAAAGAAAATTTCGAGCTGTATGAAGTGAAGAAAAGTACGATTACCAGAAAGCTCAGTGCGCTTGCGACATTCAGATCAAGCCAAACGACGAGTTATTCCTTTAAAGAATCGGGTCATCGACTAGCTGGCATGCGTGTCAAATCCGGAGATATCGTGAAGCAGGGAGATGTACTTGGTGAATTAGAGCAGGGTGACTTACCAACGAAGATCGCGTTGCAAAAGTTAAATCTAGAAAAGGCGCAGATTGCCAGCCAACAGGCTAAGGTGACTACGCCAGATCAGGAACTTTCGATTCGACTTAAGGCTATCGATGTGGAGGCGGCGCAGCTACAGCTTGCCAATCTGCAGGCTGAGTTAGCAAAAACCAGAATTACGGCTGAATCCGGTGGCGTAGTTACCTTTGTGACGGATGCGCAGACAGGAAATATGATCGATCCTTTCAACACATTGGTGGTTGTGTCGGATCCAGCGAAGCTGCAATTATATTATGAATCATCCGATAGTACAGCGCTTGCAGGTGTTGAAGTTGGTATGAATGTGGAAGTGAAGATCGGCTCCCAAGGGAGTGCAGTGCCAGGTAAAGTGCTGCAGACGCCTTCAAGCGCGCCTCGAACGGATAATAAACAGCAAGCTGAACGAAATGCCAAAACGATTATAGTAGGTATTCCAGAGGGTACAGCGGGAGCGCAAATTGGAGCATCTGGCGACATGACGATCATTGTAGAGAAAAGAGAAAATGTGCTCGTGATCCCAAGAACAGGACTTCGTTCTTATTTAGGTCGTGACTATGTACAAGTGCTCAATGGCGAAAGCCGGAAAGAAGTGGATGTCGAGAGAGGGCTTCTCACAGCCACCGAAGTGGAAATCCGTTCTGGACTGACCGAAGGTCAGCAAGTCATTTTAAATAATTAGCACGCTTTAGAGTATATGCTTATGATGCTAGTTTTGCTTAAGCAAAACTTTTAGGAGGATTGCAATGGCTTTATTTCTGATGATTCTCCGTAAAATGGCCAAAAACCGTTGGTTAGAGCTAAGCCTACTCATCGGGTTAATTATTTCCGTTGCGCTAGCTAGCTCAATGCCGATTTATACACATGCCATTTTGCAACGTATGCTGATCAAAGATTTGGAAGTTCAGCAGACAGATACACAGCGATTTCCTGGATTAGTGAACAATCATGCCTTCTTTACGGTGATCAAAGATGGTGCTGATCGTATGCGTGATGCAGAAGCGTATATGACGGAGCACATAAAGCAATTCGGATTGCCCATTCTTCAGTCTACGATTACGCGCAGCACCAAGACCTTTGAACTTACGCCTAGCGATCCTAGCAAAGTCGATCCGAAAGAGAAACGGTATGGCGAAATTGCCGCTATGACAGATTTGGAGAAGCACATACGCCTCGTTGATGGTGTGATGCCTGCTGCCAAGCTCGTGGATGGTGTCTATGAGGCATGGGTATTTCCTGAACTATTAACGAAGATGAAAATCGTACTTGGCAATGAAGTGACAGTGAAGAGCGAGGAACTGAATAGAAATATTCGCATTAAACCCGTAGCTGTGATTGATCGCGCAGATCTTGCTGATATCTACTGGACGACGAATATGATGCCGGATTTGAGTTCAAGATTCTTCATACCTACTTCCTTATTCGAGCAAGAATTAACAAGGGGCAGCAAGTTTGTCGATCAATTAACGTACTGGAATTATGCCTTAGATTATCATCAATTAAAATTAGAAGGACTAGATACATACATCACGGCCTATGCACAAATGGAGGAATACGCTTGGAACTATTTGGAGACCTACAAGTCGTTTAATCAAACCATCGTCACCTTAACGACGTATGATGACAAAGAGAAAAAGCTCCGCATCTTACTCTGGTCCTTGAATGTGCCCGTTAGCATCTTGCTTGCTTTCTATTTATTCATGGTTGCTAATTTGATAACCGAAAGACAGAAAACAGAGATTGCCGTTCTGCGAAGTCGAGGCGCTAGTCGAACACAAATCCTACTGGGATATGTGATAGAAGGTATCTTACTAGGAGGCATTGCGCTGCTTGTAGGGCCTTTACTGGGACTTCAATTAACACAAATTTTAGGAGCTTCGAATGGGTTTCTATCGTTTGTCCAACGTGCTGCGATGGAAGTGAAGCTGAATAGAGAGGCGTATCAATACGGTATCATTGCCGTTGTTGCTTCTGTAGGGATGACGCTCATTCCTGCGGTCTTAGCTACGCGTGTAAGTATCGTTGGTCATAAGCAAACATTAGCGAGGAAGAATAAGCTTTCTTTTGTTCATAAAATATACCTTGATGTCGTGCTACTGGCTGTTTCCATGTATTTATTACAAAGCTTTAATCGAAGAATGGGTGATCTGGTCGCGTTAGGCTTGGATTCGATGGATATGAAGGTGGATCCGCTTCTATTCGTGGTACCTGCTATTTTTATCTTCGCATTGGGCCTTGTGGTGCTGCGGATTTACCCGTGGATCATTCAACTGATTTATATCATTGGGCGAAAATGGTGGCCGCCTTACTTGTATTCTACGTTGCTTCAGGTGGGCAGATCCACGACACAATATCAATTCATCATGCTTTTTATTATTATGACGCTAGCTACAGGGATTTTTAGTGCCAGCGCCGCCAGAACGATGAACAAGAATGTGGAAGAGAAAATTCATTATAAAAACGGTGCCGATATTGTTCTCCAAACAGCTTGGGATAATGATGCCCCTCCACCACAGTCGGGGCCGCCAGGGGCCGCTGGTGAAGGGAACGCATCCGGGAGTGCGGGTGGAGGCAAAAAACGCGTCCAATACGTAGAGCCCCCGTTTATGCCGTTCTCGCAACTGACAGGGGTAGAATCAGCGGCTCGCGTGTTTAAGAAACAGGACGCCTATATTGCACTAGGCAAAGATACGAAAAAAACAACGCTTATGGGGATTGATACGGATGATTTCGGACGAACAGCCTGGTTCAGGGACCAGCTGCTAGATCATCATTTCTATGACTATTTGAACGTGTTGGCGACCGATTCCAAAGCTGTGCTGATTTCGAGATCCATTGCCGATGAAATAGGGGCCAAAGTAGGCGATGTAGTTCGGATTGGATGGAATGATGTCGAGGGAGCTACCTCTGTCGTCAATGGCATTATTGATTATTGGCCTAGCTGGAATCCGAATCCGATTTTGACCGCATCAACAAGTACAGCAAGCAAGACAGATACTTCGAAGCCAAGCAAAGTGGATGCGCCGAAGCTGGTTATTGGTCATCTATCGTTCATCCAAAATAATCTAGCGGTAGAGCCCTATGACGTGTGGTTAAAACTGAAGCCAGATATGACAAGCCAAGCTTTGTATGAATTGCTGGAACAGAAACATATGTCGGTCACGCGTTTAGTCGATACGAATATGATGGTGATTCGTTCGAAGAATGACCCTTTCCAGTTGGCTGTGAATGGTGTGATGACGCTTGGCTTCTTGATCGCAATAAGTATCAGCTTCATTGGCTTTCTATTGTACTGGCTGCTCTCTTTGTACGGGCAGATTCTACAATTTGGTGTGCTCCGTGCCATGGGGATTTCCTTCAGGCAGTTAATTGGGATGCTAGTTGCGGAGCAGCTGCTAACCTCGGGCGCAGCGGTGATCATTGGCATGATAACGGGAAATGCAGCAAGCCGTTTGTTCGTTCCCTTATTCCAATTAACGTTCGATTCATCGAGCCAAGTACCGCCGTTTCAAGTCCGTTTCGATCCGCAAGATCAGCTGCATTTATATGTCATTGTGATCATCATGATTGGCATTGGATTATTACTTCTCGGCACGATGCTCTCCAGAATTAAAATTCATCAAGCCGTTAAGCTTGGGGAGGATTAAGCATGATTCATTGTGAAAATTTAGTTAAAATTTATAAAGCGGCTGATCTTGAAGTAGTTGCTCTGCAAGGGCTTGACCTTCATATTGAAGAGGGAGAATTAATGGCCATTATCGGCAATAGCGGTAGTGGCAAGTCGACCCTGCTTAATATGCTAGGTGGGCTCGATCGTCCTTCAGCTGGTAATCTCAGTGTGGATGGGAAAGATTTATTGAAATTTAAGGAAGCGGATTTGGTCAAATATAAACGGGAAACGGTGGGCTTCGTGTGGCAAAATAATGCGCGGAACTTGATTCCTTATTTGACGGCCATGGAAAATGTAGAATTGCCGATCCTTCTGCAGGGCCGGCGCAAACGTTATCGTGCGCTGGATTTATTGGAGGCTGTAGGCTTGAGCCATCGGAAAAATAATAAGCTGAATGAGCTATCTGGGGGGGAGCAGCAGCGCGTTGCCATTGCGATTGCGCTAGCTAATCAGCCAAGGCTTTTGCTTGCAGATGAACCGACTGGATCTGTTGATACGAAGATGGCGAATCAGATTCTGGACCTATTCCGTGAGTTGAACCGCAGCTTCGGCTTGACGGTCGTCATTGTAACGCATGATCCGCTACTGGCGAAGAAGGTAGATCGCGTAGTCGCGATTCGAGATGGCAAAACCTCCTCCGAAATCTTACGACGCAAATCCTATCAAGAGGAATTGCTGGAGCTCGAGCAAGGGATTATTTCGTCTGAAGAAGATTCTCATGTTGAGTATGCGGTCGTTGACAAGGCAGGCAGATTGCAGATTCCAGCGAACTATCTGGAGTCCATAGGCGCTGCAGGTACGAATAAAATGCGGGTGGAGATGGAGAATGGGCGGATTATTCTTCTTCCACAGGATAAAGCTTGACTTTAGGAAGAATGTGCCAGTAAAATTATAACATACTATTCCAGTAGGAATTATTTTAGTTCTTATTTCTTAATCGCTCGACAAATGAAACATAATCCTAGGAGGCATGCTCATGTCCAATTCTGAACGTAAACACTTACCGGAAACACTAGCGATTCATGCAGGTCAAAAAGTTGATCCTGCGACTAATTCACGAGCGGTTCCCATCTATCAAACGACGTCTTATGTTTTTAACGACACGGAGCATGCTGCTAACTTATTCGCACTCAAGGAATTCGGCAATATCTATACACGCATTATGAATCCGACAACAGACGTATTTGAACAACGTATTGCTGCACTCGAAGGTGCACCAGCCGCGCTTGCTGTGGCATCCGGTCAAGCAGCTATCACATTTTCGATTCTGAACATTGCTGAAGTTGGGGATGAAATCGTATCAGCTTCTGCTTTATATGGTGGTACATACAATTTATTTGCCAATACATTGCCTAAATTAGGGATTAAAGTGAAATTCGTAGATGCTAGTAATCCTGATAATTTCCGGGCTGCGATTACGGATAAAACGAAAGCGATCTATGCTGAATCCATTGGTAATCCCAAAGGGGACGTCTTGGATATTGAAGCCGTAGCGGCCATTGCACATGAGAATGGCATTCCGCTTATCGTAGATAATACGTTCCCAAGTCCGTATCTGCTTAGACCGATCGAGCATGGCGCTGATATCGTGGTGCACTCTGCGACCAAGTTTATCGGAGGTCATGGTACGACCATCGGTGGCGTTATTGTAGACGGAGGAAAGTTTGATTGGGCGGCAAGTGGCAAATTCCCAGGTTTGACGACACCAGATCCGAGTTATAATGGCGTAGTTTACACAGAAGCGGTTGGTGCAATTGCCTATATTATCAAGGCACGTGTGCAACTATTGCGAGATTTGGGAGCATCCTTGTCTCCGAACAGTTCATTCCTATTATTACAAGGCCTAGAAACGTTGCATCTTCGTCTTGAACGTCACAGTGCCAATGCGTTGAAAGTAGCTCAATATTTAGAAGCACATGAGTCTGTCGAGTGGGTTAGCTATGCGGGACTTGAGAGTCATCCGTCCTATTCCTTAGCTAAGAAGTATTTGCCGAAAGGACAGGGCGCAATTCTAAGCTTTGGCATCAAAGGCGGTATCGAAGCAGGCAAAAAGCTCATACACGCCGTGGAATTATTCTCTCATTTGGCCAACGTAGGCGATTCCAAGTCCTTAATTATTCATCCCGCAAGCACAACGCATTCGCAATTGAATGAACAAGAACAAGTATCAGCAGGTGTTTCACCAGGACTTATACGTTTATCCGTTGGAACAGAAGCAATTGAAGATATTATCTATGATTTAGAGCAAGCGATTGTTGCTAGTCAGAAGTAAACTTGAAACGATAACTCTTTCCGCATAAAATATGAGAAGGCTGCGATTTAGGAGCTCAACCTAAATGCAGCCTTTTTTTGTTGAGTTACAATTATTGCGAGAATGAAACTTTTTGATTCAAATCGCTGTCTATTATTTTGAAAAGCTTTTTCAACTTCTAGGAGGCATGACGACACGAAATGAAAGGAATATTGGAAACTAACATGAAAATTAAAATGAATGCAACCTTGACCATTCTCTTGGCATTAACGATTGTGGCAGGTTGTGGGAGTAAGAATGAAGGAGACTCTACGAATTCTCCTAGCCCAACACCTTCAGCTAGTGTAACAACTAGCCCTACGGTTTCACCGAGTGCAGGTTCTACACCGACGACATCAGCGACTACTTCACCAGCGGCTACGGCTACTGTGAAGCCATCTTCAAATCCTGCGACTTCACCTGCTGCCAGCACTACGCCAACTAAGAATGGCGCAGTTCAAGTGATTGCCAAACCGGAAAGTATTACCGTTCTGGTCAATAAACAGAACTCGCTGCCAGCGAGCTATGAGCCGACAGATCTTGTGTATCCGAATATTGCCTTTACATTTTCCGAGAAAATTGATAAGCGTAAAATGCGCCAAGTCGCAGCAACTGCGATAGAGAAGCTATTCGCTGGAGCGGCCAAAGATGGTGTTCCATTAGCAGGTGTTTCTGCGTATCGTTCGTATGCAACACAGAAATCACTTTTTGATAGCTATGTGAAAAAAGACGGTGAAGAAAAGGCAAAAACCTACAGCGCCGTGCCGGGAACTAGTGAGCATGAAACAGGACTTGCTATCGATGTAGCGGGCAGTAATGGCAAATGCGCGGCGTCAGATTGCTTTGGCGGAACAAAGGAAGCCATTTGGTTAGAGAAGCATGCTACTGAGTACGGTTTTATTATCCGTTATCCACAAGGAAAAGCGGCCATTACGGGTTATCAATATGAGCCTTGGCATTTGAGATATGTAGGGACTGATATTGCTAAGGAAATTCAGTCGAAGAATGTGACGATGGAAGAATATTATCATACGGTGGCTGTCTCCAAATAACGTATTGCCAATAACCCCACTAGGATCCGAAAAATCCATGTGGGGTTGTTTTTGTTACCAACCGCGTTGGTAAGGAGTAGGAGGCACGAGTTCTACGCGTAAGGCATGCGCAGCTGATCTAGCCCAGTAAGGGTCGCGTAATAACACTCTGCCTAGAAATACAAGATCGGCGCGGTTATTTTGAAGAAGTTCTTCCGCTTGCTGCGGCTCTGTGATGAGCCCGACTGCCCCAACAGGAATCGCAGCTTGGGTGCCGATTTCTTCGGCGAATGGTACTTGATAACCTGGGAAAAAGTGTGGAACTATCGGTGCATTGCCGCCAGAGCTGACATCAATCAGATGAACGCCAAGCTCTTTGAGCTGCGTCGCGAAATAGACATGATCCTGCGGCGTAAGACCGCCTTCCACATACTCGTGGGCCGAAATCCGGACAAACAACGGACCGTCCCACCGGGTTTGAATGGCCTGAACCGTTTCACGTAAGAAGCGGAATCGTCCATTTTGATCACCACCGTATGCATCTTGACGATGATTTGAGTAGGGAGATAGGAATTCATTAATGAGATAGCCATGTGCCGCATGAATTTCGATGACATCAAATCCCGCTTGCTTGGCACGATCAGCCGCATCAGCGAATGCTTGAATCGTCTCTTGAATGTTTGTCAGTGTAGCTTCATCAGGTGTTTTGAACGTATCTGAGAACGGGATGGAGGAGGGGGCAATGATTGGTGTATCGAGGACGGCTTTTCTGCCTGCGTGTGCGAGCTGAATGCCCACATGAGCACCATGTCCATGGATGGAAGAGACAATGCGCTTTAAACCATCGATATGCGCGTCCTCCCAGATGCCCAAATCCCGCGTCGAAATTCGTCCTTGTGCAGTGACTGCTGTTGCTTCTAATAGGATAAGTCCAACTTGACCGACGGCTCGTGTAGCGTAATGAACATGGTGCCAGTCTTTGACCTCACCTGAATCATCAGAGGCATACATACACATCGGTGACATGACGATCCGATTCTTGAGCGTGACACCAGCTATCGTATAGGGTGTAAATAACATAGGAAATGAACTCCTTTCAGGGTATGAACAATAATCTTTTAATTGTATACTAAACCCATGGGAATTATCAATTTTAAGATAATGCTTGACGTTCCAGCGATTCTATCATAATCTTCGTGTAAGATCATCATTGCGATTACGTCGTAATTTTGCACCTTGATCTGTCACTAATTCGAAATTTAACCGCTTCATTGCCCATGATACAATGATCCCAAGTCACTTATTTGGAGGTTATTCAAGATGAAAGTAGCAATGTTGAGTTTCTGGCATGTACACGCAAAAGATTATGCCAAACAGGTAAATGAGCACCCAGATACAGAGATTGTTGCGATTTGGGACGAGATTGTGGAAAGAGGTCAGCAAGAAGCCGAAGTTCGTGGTGTGGCTTTTTACGCAAGTCTTGAAGAGTTACTAGCTAATCCAGAAATCGAAGCTGTTGTGGTAGATACACCTACCAACCTTCACCGAGATGTAATCATCGCTGCTGCAAGAGCAGGTAAACATATTTTTACAGAGAAAGTTATTGCTCCTACACTTCGTGAAGTGAACGAGATTCTCGCAGCTGTGGAAGAAGCAGGCGTAACGTTAACTGTCTCTTTACCACGTTTGAATTCACCATCTACACTAGCCATTCAAGAAATTGTTGCCAAAGAGTTGCTAGGCGAAATCACGCTTGTTCGTACACGTCTTTCTCATAATGGTGGGATTTCAACTTCAGCGAATCCAAACGGCTGGTTGCCGCAGCATTTCTATAATGCCGAGCAATGTGGTGGTGGAGCTCTAATCGATCTGGGTTGTCATCCTATGTATCTCAACCGTCTTTTCCTAGGATTACCTGTCTCTGTAAGCGCTTCTTATGGTTATGTGACAGGAAGAGAAGTTGAAGATAATGCCGTATCACTGTTGCAATATGAGAACGGTGCTTTAGGGATTGTTGAAGCGGGCTTTGTGAATGCTTTCTCGCCTTTCGTTATTGAAGTTCACGGTACCGCAGGCAGTGTCTTGTATTCGGATCAAGATGGCCGCGTTATGCTGCGTACGAACAAATTAGAAGATGCTACAGGACAATGGGTGGCTTACGAGTCACTGCCAGAGGCAAAGCCAAGTGCATTTGACCAATGGGTAGCTCATATTCAAAATGGTACCAAAGCGACTGAGAATATCGGGCTGGCTGTGGACTTAACGAAGCTGATGGAAGCTTCTAATTTATCCGTTGCAAACAAAGGCCAAGTTAGACTAGATTCTTTGCAAAATTAAAGCTCACATCCTGGATAGGAAGCGGTGTTTATCCTCATGAGTCAACCCTTTTACTTCGAACCCATGCTTGAAAATCCGATGGCTTTAGATCGCCTAGAGTTAAGTTTTCGTTGGGGAGCTTACGGCATTCGCGTTTTGCGTTGTCACCTGACTTCCTTTCCTCCAGGAGCCATCGTAAATTATCATCAGCATTCGGAGTATGAGATTCACTATATCCCCAGTGGCAAAGGGAGAGTCATTCTGGATGGGATTACACATTCACTCCATGAAGGACTGCTCTATGTCACAGCCCCTGGTGTGATTCATCGGCAAGAAGCAGATGAACATGAAGCAATGGGTGAGCTGTGTCTCCATGTGGATATAGTGAAGCTAACGGACAATGAGGAAGCAGCTTCCAAGGCAAGCTCAGCCCCCGGTTGGGGAGAAGAGTGGGAGATCGCAGAAGCAGAAGCGTGTATCGGGCAGCTAAGCCATCTGCCTCTTATACCTGCAGTAGATCGTCACGAAGCGATGAAATGTTTCCTCGTCGCGTATGAAGCCTGGAGGAACAACCAACTAGGTCAGTACACGGTTATTAAACAGTCCATCCTCCAGATGCTTTTAAGAACGGTTAGCGCCTATAAGCCGGAGCAACAGGGAGTGAACTTGCCTGCCCGCGATATGAAAAGCTATCGTTATCACATGGCCGTTCAATTCATTGCAGATAATTTCCGTCGTCCCCTGACTTTGGAAGGGGTAGCAGAACGCGTGCAGATCAGCTCTAGGCAGCTCCAGCGGATTTTCAAGGAAAAAGCGGATGTTTCGTTTAGCGAGTATTTGGAACAAGTTCGCCTCAAATTTGTTTGCAACGAGTTGCAGCAAACGACCTTGACACTGGAGAAAATAGCTGAGCGCAGCGGCTTTACGTCTAGCAATTACTTGCACTATGTCTTCAAAAAAGCGCATGGCACAACGCCAAACGCCTACCGTGAAAATAAACTGCTCCAACAAGTCAGCACCATGTAAAACCGCGAGAAACTCAAAGAAGCTCAAACGTGAAATCTACTGCGTTTGAGCTTCTTTTTTGTGGAGGGAAGTCAACGAATTGCCAACTATTTTCCTTATAACCCATTAAATGGAAAATATCCAGCTATTTTAATCAATCAGTAGTCAAAATCTGAATTAACAGGAAAAACTCCAGTTATTTTCAGGCTATTTCCGCAAATGAAGCAGAGAGCCGAAAATTAACTGGAGTTTTTCCATCTAAGGTCGTATTTTAGCTGAAAATCAAGGATTTAACTGGAGGTTCTCCAGTTATTTGCATCGCGGCAAGTCCAAGACATCGACTTCCGAGCTTTATTCAAAAAGCTTACGCAGATTTTTCGTATAAGGCGCTTGAACGATTCCTTTTTCCGTGATAATCGCCGTCACATATTCATTCGGTGTCACGTCAAAAGCTGGGTTAAACACTTTCACGCCCACAGGCGCCGTGCGTTTGCCAAATCCTTGCGTGATCTCGTCCTCGTGGCGCTCCTCAATCGGGATATCGCCGCCAGTCGGCGTGTTCAAGTCGATCGTGGACAACGGACTTGCCACATAGAACGGGATGCCGTGCGCCTTCGCCAGTACAGCAACGCTGTACGTGCCGATTTTGTTGGCGACATCGCCGTTAGCCGCAACGCGATCTGTTCCGACGATGACCGCTTGAATCCAGCCCTTCGCCATGACCGCGCCGGCCATGTTATCACAGATCAGCGTAACGTCTACGCCGGCTTGCTGCAGTTCAAATGCTGTCAGCCGCGCGCCTTGCAGCACGGGGCGAGTTTCATCGGCGAACACTTTGATGTTCATCCCTTGTTCCTTCGCCAAGTAGAACGGCGCTAGCGCCGTGCCGTACTTGGCTGTAGCCAAACCGCCGGCGTTGCAATGCGTCAGCACGCCAAACCCATCCTCGAACAGCGTGAGCGCATGTTCCCCAATACGGCGGTTGGTGTCTTCGTCCTCCGCCTGAATGACTTGCGCTTCTGTCAGAAGCGCAGCCTTGAAGGCATCCGGGCTCACGCCTTCGGCTGCCAAAGCACTTGCTCTCGCGCGCATGCGATCGAGTGCCCAGAACAAGTTCACCGCCGTCGGACGCGACGTCGCCAGATAGTCCGCTTGCTTCTGGACTTCCGCCAGAAGCCCATCAATCGCAGCATCCACACCGCGGATGCCGAGATATACCCCATACGCGGCGGCGATCCCAATCGCAGGTGCGCCGCGCACTTTTAAGTGCCGAATCGCTTCCCACACCTCAATCGGTGTCTCCAGCGGCAAGTAAACAATCTCCTCTGGCAGCAGTCGTTGATCCAGCAAATCTAGCTGCTGACCATTCCAGCGCAAGGATTGCAAAGCACCTTGCACTTCTTCTGTTACGTTGTTCGTCGTAGTCATAGTACATAACCTCTTTCTGCTGCTCGTGTTGCAATTGCAATAAGCTCATCAATCGTTGCTACCTGACGGTTAGCGCGAATGCATGCTGTACCGATCGTTAGTGCCATGCGCTGCGCGCGTTCTCTTGCTGCAGCGTCCTCAATTTTATCGATATCTGCGACGTGGGCAAGACCGACTACGCGACGCACCATTTTGGCGCCTGTGAATCCGACCGTATCACGAAGCAAGTTGGAAATGAAATAATCTTGGTAACCAGGAGCAGCAAATACACGATCTACCCCTTGTTCGTTCCATAATGCACGGAAATTCTGCTCGAAATGCGTCCATACATCCTTGACGGTTTGCGTTAAATAAGCACGGTAAGCGGAACGGCTTGCTTCATCCTTACTCCAACCTTCTTGGGCAGCAAAGTTAAGAAGGAGGTTGGCTAGAACAGCACCAATATCAAAGCCCATTGGGCCATAGTAGGCGAATTCGGGGTCAATCACTTTGGTAGAATCCTGTTTGATGAAAATACTGCCTGTATGCAAGTCGCCATGCAATAGCGCTTGGGCTGAAGTCAGGAACTTATTGCGTAGAATCGCAACTTCGAAGTGAAGTTCGTTGTCTGCCCAAAGCAGTTCCGCTGCATCACGGATTGGCGCTTCAATGTTGTTCGTTTCCGCATCGCGATAGGGATCATCGAAGATCAGATCTTCTGTGATTTTGCAAAGTTCAGGGTTAATAAAGCGTCCCATCTGAATCTTTTTCTCTTGTTGATGTTTCCCTAAATCCGAAGTGAAGAACAACGTATTAGCTAGAAAACGGCCAATATGCTCAGCAAATAGCGGGTATTGGTTACCCTCGATCAACCCTCTGCGCATAATAACATGATCGCTTAAGTCTTCCATCACGGTGAGAGCAAGCTCAGCATCATAAGCATAAACATGAGGAACAAGATCAGGATTTAAGGCTTCTTCGATGATCAAAGCTTCACTCTCAATGCGGGCACGGTCTAGTGTCAGTGGCCAAGATTCACCAACAACTTTGGCATAAGGGAGTGCTTGCTTCAAAATAATACTTTTTCCTGTAGCCGCTTCTGTTATGCGAAATACGAGGTTTAAATTCCCATCCCCGATTTCTTGGCTAGTCAAATCAGCATCAGCTTGGAACAATTGCGGGATTTGGCGTGCGTATTCAATGGCTTGTGCTTCCGATAACGGATGGTAAGTGGACATGGACGAACCTCCTATAAGTGATTGGAATTAATTCCAACTAGTTTACTGAGTATTAATAAGTCTTTACCTAGTATAAGACAAAATGTTACCGCATGAAATACACTTTTCAGAAATGTCGTTTATTTTACATAAAATCCTCCAAATAAACGTAAATTAGCGTGTACAAGGACAATTTTCAGGCAACATGAGGAGGATTTAGATGACGAGCGCAACCTTAGCATCCACGCAATCGATTCAAGCTGTTCTCAATAAACAGATCGCCAATTGGAATTTACTGTTCGTAAAACTTCATAACTTTCATTGGTATGTAAAAGGAAATCAATTTTTCACACTCCATGTGAAATTCGAAGAGCTTTATAATGAGGCTGCCCTGCATGTCGATGAATTGGCTGAACGATTATTAGCAATTGGCGGGCAGCCTGCCGCGACGATGAAAGCTTATTTAGAGGTATCTTCCTTGAAAGAAGCCTCAGGCACGGAGACCGCCACGAAAATGGTTGAAGCGATTGTTGAAGACTTCACAATCCTTACCCAAGAGTTAAAGGCGGGCATGAAGATCTGTGAAGAAGCCAGCGATGATACGACATCGGATATGCTGCTAGCGATTCAAACGTCCTTAGAAAAGCATCGCTGGATGCTGCAATCATTTCTTGGGTGAGAAATTTACACAATCTTCATTACCCTCGAATATTCACTTAATGTAAGTCAGTTAATCTAGAGACTAATTAGGGTCAAAGGATGTGGAATGGATGAAATTCATATTTGCCGTGGCAGCCTGCATTCTTTTATTGCTTCTTGCCTATCAGGCAGATACGCCTGATCGCACCCAAGATCCCCATCCAATGAAACATAATCAAGAACAGTTTTCCCGAATACAGCCTACGTATGACAAGGATTCATCGAAATAAGGAGAAGGAATGGCCTGAATTTTGGGCTGTTCCTTTTTATTTTTCCTGTAAAATGTCAAATCCATTTGTTTTGCATACAAAGTTTATTTATAATAGATGGATTAATGAGGAGAACGAGGAGTGGGCGTTATGGGACAGGGGAAGGCGTTAAAGGAATGGGCGTCTGCGGTCAAAGCGTTAGAAGCTGGCTCGCAAATTTTTATTATGCGCAAGGGAGGTATTGTTGAAGAAACGAGAGATTTCCAGGTGGAGTCGAATGATTTCTTCCTCTATCCAACATATGAACATCAGCGAAAAGAACTGCTGAAAGAGCAATTTCGCGGAATTATCGATGACACATTGATTCATTGGAGCGCTACAGATACTCACGTAACAATTAACTCTTTTGCTCGAATGGTGGAGGATATTGAAATCAGCGATCAAGATAAGCTCAATCAGTTATTTCCTTTTCACATTTGGACGGAAAATTTTACGGAAGAGCGTTTAAAGTGGAAACGTAAAAACCCCCTGCATATAATGTTATTACGGGTCTATACGCTCCATCAGCCGCTTCAAATTGAGATCGAACAGGCCTATATTGG
Organism: Paenibacillus sp. J22P165; assembly: GCF_059692015.1. Classification (NCBI taxonomy): domain Bacteria; kingdom Bacillati; phylum Bacillota; class Bacilli; order Caryophanales; family Paenibacillaceae; genus Paenibacillus; species Paenibacillus sp. J22P165. Next base: position 889,931 of record NZ_JCAUAP010000001.1, read on the forward strand.
CTGCAAATCATGGATACAGCTTGGCGCTTCGGTACCAGATGATTCTGAGATGACCCCCGTGTTAAATGACGAACAATTTTCCGCACAAGTTGCTGAAATTAAACGTACTTTGGCGTAAAATTTACGTAGTATTTCACAAAACGCTCGCCTTTTTCATGGGATTGCCCTTTCTTGATTTGTTACAGTAAGTTATAATAGAATTATTCTAATGAGAATCAGTGATAATCACTACACAAGATTGTCATCTATCAAGTACACTCAAACATTATGGAGGCTTAAAGAAAATGGCAAATTCATCAACATTTACAATAGACGGTCTGAAGGCGACCATCGAAGGAAAGGAAATTTTGAAAGGTCTTAGCCTAGAAATCAAAGGCGGCGAAATTCACGCGATCATGGGGCCGAATGGTACAGGTAAAAGTACATTGGCATCCGCGTTAATGGGTCACCCGAAATATGAAGTAACAGAGGGTACTGTCACTTTGGATGGCGAAGATGTTCTTGAGATGGCTGTTGACGAAAGAGCACGCGCTGGTTTGTTCTTGGCAATGCAGTACCCAAGCGAAATCACTGGCGTAACAAATGCTGACTTCTTGCGCAGTGCAATGAACGTTCGCCGCGGTGAAGGTAACGAGATTTCCTTAATCAAATTCATTCGTCAAATGGAAGCAAAAATGAAGCAACTGGAAATGAACCCTGAGTTCATGCACCGTTACTTGAATGAAGGTTTCTCCGGCGGTGAGAAAAAGCGTAATGAAATTCTTCAAATGCTTTTGCTTGAGCCTAAATTCGTGATCCTTGATGAAATTGACTCCGGTCTAGATATCGATGCTTTGCGTATCGTAGCTGAAGGTGTTAATGCAATGCGCAGTGAAGAGCGTGGATTCTTGATCATTACGCATTACCAACGTTTGTTGAACTACGTGAAACCTGATTTTGTACATGTTATGATGCAAGGTCGTATCGTGAAATCCGGTGGTCCTGAGCTCGCAGAGCGTTTGGAAGCGGAAGGTTACGACTGGATCAAAGAAGAGCTCGGCATTGTTGATGAAACCGTTGGTCAAGATACGGAAGAATTCAAAGTTCCTATGAACACGCCAGGGCCGAAGTACTAATCAGGAGGAAAACCATGAGCACTCAAACAACCATTTCCATCGATACTAATGCTGTCATTGAGCTCTCGCGCAGCAAGCAAGAGCCAGAATGGATGACAGCCCTTCGTACAGAAGGGTTAGCATTAGCAAATTCGTTGGAATTACCAACGCTAGAAAAGACGAGAATTGACCGTTGGAGCATCTCCGCCTACGGTTCCTATAAAGCGCAAGCAACTTTGAGCTCACTTGAGGCATTGCCAGAAGTGACCAAAGGATTAACAAATTCCGATAACCTGATTGTTCAACGCAATTCCGGAATTGTGTTCAATCAAGTGTCTGAAGAATTGAAAAAGCAAGGCGTTATTTTCACGGATTTAGAAACAGCGGTTCGTGATCATGCTGACCTTGTAAAGCCTTATTTCATGAAAGCTGTTCAAGCGAATGAGAATCAGCTTACAGCGTTACATGCAGCTTTGTGGAATGGCGGTATCTTCATCTACGTTCCGAAGAACGTTGTTGTAGACATCCCACTTCAAGCTTTGTTTGTAGCAGATGATGCAGAAGCTACATTTGCTCCGCATGTTCTGATTGTAGCTGAACAATTCAGCTCTGTGACGTATGTAGATAACTTCGTATCCTCCGTTGGCGGTGCAGCTCTAGTACAGAACGGGATTGTTGAAGTGTTTGCAAAACCAGGTTCACGGGTAAGCTATTCCTCCATCCACAGCTTGGAAGCATCCGTAACAGATCTCACGTATCGTCGTGCGATCCTTGAAGATGATTCCCGCATTGGTTGGGTTGTTGGCGAATTGAATTATGGGAATTCGATGTCTGATACGACATCTATTCTCAAAGGAAAAGGGTCTGACTCCGATGCCAAAGTGATCTGTGTTGGTACTCATGAACAAAAACTAAATCTAACGACTCGCGCCGTACATTGGGGCAAAGCGTCGACAAGTGATATGATTACACGTGCAGTTATGCGTGATAGTTCTACAGCCATCATCAATGGAATCACGAAGATCGAAAAAGGCGCACAAGGCTGTAATGGTCAACAGACGGAGAAAGTCTTGATGCTAAGCCCGAAAGCTCGTGGAGACGCGAATCCGATTCTTCTTATTGACGAAGATGATGTTAAAGCAGGTCATGCTGCGAGCGTTGGGCAAGTGAATGCAGAACAAGTTCACTACCTTATGTCCCGTGGTATTACGAAGGAAGAAGCTCAACGCTTAATCATTTACGGATTCTTGGCGCCAGTCGTGTCCGAAATTCCTGTTAAGAGCGTTGAAGAACAGCTGCAAAGCTTAGTGGAGAGGAAGCTAGGACAATGATATCTGCCGAGATACGTGAACTTTTTCCCATTCTGAAGCAAGAAGTGAACGGTCATCCTCTGGTTTACTTGGATAGTGCTGCTACTTCCCAGAAGCCTATTCAGGTGATTGAGGCACTGAAGCATTACTACGAGTGGGATAATGCGAACGTTCATCGCGGGGTTCATACCCTTGGTTCCCGAGCAACGGATGCGTACGAAGGAGCTAGAGCCAAAGTGGCTAAGTTCATCGGCGCAGCCAGCGAACAAGAAATTATTTTTACTAGAGGCACGACAACTGCTATTAATATCGTGGCAGCTAGTTTTGCTGAGTCGGTACTTCGTGAGGGCGATGAAATCGTCCTTACACCGATGGAGCATCACAGTAACCTGATCCCTTGGCAGCAAGCAGCTAAGAAATCAGGGGCTACTTTAAAATATATTCCGTTGCAAGCTGATGGATCTATCTCCTTAGCAGATGTTGAGAATACCATTACAGATCGTACGAAGATCGTGTCGATTGTATATGTATCCAATGTGTTAGGCGTAATCAACCCGATCAAAGAAATTGCAGCTATTGCCCACAAGCATGGCGCCAAAATCATGGTCGATGGTGCACAAAGCACGCCGCATATGAAGGTAGATGTGCAAGATTTGGATTGTGACTTTTATGCCTTGTCCGGGCATAAGATGTGTGGTCCAACCGGAATCGGGGCATTGTATGGGAAGAAGTCTTTGCTAAATAACATGGAACCTGTTGAGTTTGGCGGCGAAATGATCGATCACGTTGATCTTTACGAGTCGACTTGGAAGGAACTTCCGTGGAAATTTGAAGGCGGAACGCCTATGATTGCAGGAGCAGTAGGTCTTGGCGCAGCGATCGACTTCTTAACTGAGGTCGGGATGGATAATATATATAAACATGATGTTCAACTGACGAATTATGCTTTGGATCGTATGATGCAGATTCCTGATTTAGCTGTTTACGGGCCGACAACGAATCGTGCAGGTCTTGTAACTTTCAATCTTGGAGATGTTCATCCGCATGACGTGGCAACCGTTTTAGATTCCATGGGCATTGCTGTCCGTGCTGGTCACCACTGCTGCCAACCGCTTATGAGATGGTTAGAACAAAGCAGCACAGCTCGTGCTAGCTTTTATCTATATAATACGGAAGATGATGTAGACCGTCTTGTGACGGCTTTACTGAAAACAAAGGAGTACTTCGGCGATGCAATTGGATGATTTATACCGTAGAGTAATTATGGATCACTATAAAACTCCTCGCAACCGTGGAAAATTTGAGTCCGGCGAGTCCGTCACGATTGATCTTAACAACCCAACCTGTGGGGATAAAATCTCACTACAGATGCAAGTTGAAGAGGGTATCGTGAAAATGGCGAAATTCACAGGTGAAGGCTGCTCGATTAGCTTATCCTCTGCATCCATGATGACGGATGCTGTCAAAGGCAAAACAATCGAAGAAGCACTGAAGATGGCGGATGATTTCTCTGGCTTGATGAAGGGTGAATCCGTAGATTTTGAATATGAAGACATTGAGGCTCTGTCGGGCGTTAATAAATTCCCAGCGAGGATTAAATGCGCAACTCTGGCGTGGAACGCACTACGCAAAGGGATTGAACATTCTCATAAGACCGATAACTAACGCATTTGCGATGGAATAGGTTAACTATATGTAAGTAAGAGAACGTTAAGGAGGAATCAACCATGGCTAAACAAATGCCAGATTTAGAGGATTACAAATATGGTTTTAGAGACGAGCACAAATCCATTTTCCAATCCGGTAAAGGTTTGACTCGTGAAATCGTTGAAGAAATCTCAAGAATTAAAGGCGAACCAGAATGGATGTTAGAGTTCCGTCTGAAATCACTTGAGCAATTCTTCAAAATGCCGATGCCGCGTTGGGGCGGAAACATGGATGACCTGGATTTTGATGATATCCAGTACTATGTTCGTCCATCCGAAAAGCAAGGTAAAACGTGGGAAGAAGTTCCTACAGAAATTAAAGAAACATTCGACAAGCTTGGTATCCCTGAAGCAGAGCAAAAGTTCCTTGCTGGTGTATCTGCTCAGTATGAGTCAGAGGTTGTTTACCACAGCATGCAAAAAGAGCTCGAAGATCAAGGTGTTATCTTTACAGATACAGACACAGCTCTTCGTGAATACCCAGAATTGTTCAGACAATATTTTGGAACAATCATTCCGCCAGCTGACAACAAATTTGCTGCATTAAACAGCGCAGTTTGGTCCGGTGGATCCTTCATCTATGTACCAAAAGGCGTTAAATGTGAAGTGCCTTTGCAGGCTTACTTCCGTATTAACTCCGAGAACATGGGGCAATTCGAGCGTACGTTGATCATCACCGATGAAGACAGCTTCGTGCACTACGTTGAGGGCTGTACAGCTCCAATCTACAGCACGAACTCCCTTCATAGTGCGGTTGTTGAGATCGTATGTCTAAAAAATTCCCGTGCTCGTTACACAACGATCCAAAACTGGGCACCTAACATCTACAACCTCGTTACGAAACGTGCGGTTGCAGAAGAAGGAGCTACGATGGAGTGGGTTGATGGTAACATCGGTTCCAAATTGACAATGAAGTACCCAGCAGTTGTACTTAAAGGCCGCGGCGCTAAAGGGATGGTTCTTTCCATCGCTGTTGCAGGCAAAGGTCAACATCAAGATGCGGGCGCGAAAATGACGCATTTGGCTCCAGATACAACGTCTACAATCGTATCCAAATCGATTTCCAAGCATGGCGGTAAAGTAACGTACCGTGGTTTGGCTTCCTTCGGACGTAACTCCCAAGGTTCCAAAGCTAACATCAAATGCGATACGTTGATCTTGGATAACGAATCAACATCAGATACTATTCCTTACAATGAAATCCTGAACGATAACATTACGCTTGAGCATGAAGCGACCGTATCCAAGGTATCTGAGGACCAATTGTTCTACCTCATGAGCCGTGGCCTTACCGAAGCTGAAGCGACGCAAATGATCGTTATGGGCTTCATCGAGCCATTCACCAAAGAACTTCCGATGGAATATGCCGTGGAAATGAATCGTCTCATCAAGTTTGAGATGGAAGGCTCTATCGGTTAATTGTCAATATAAATAAAAAAGCGTGCCAGAGAGAGAACTTTCTCAGGCACGCTTTTTTATTTACCCATTAATCCGCTTACGATTTTGTGTCGCGGCCGACTGGAGAGCCACATACAACGATTGGATATTGAATTTTTTCTTGAATTCAAAACGGTATACAGCAGTTGTAATGTTATTCGCTTTGTAATAGGGAGACGTTATGTAGTGGATGATTAACTCGCTATCATCGAATCCTGTGCCGCCAGATTCCATGGATACTTCATAAATAGCATCCAGATCGATGGTGGATACTTTGGTCTTCTTGCCTGTTACCCCTTGGTGATCAATTAAAACAATGCGCTCATCAGTGATTATGAATGAATCCCGAACTAGCTTAAAGCCTGTAGAGATTACTTCATTCGGCATCAAATAAGCGCCATACTGCTTGGTGAGCTCCTCAACCGAAACTTCTGATAAATTTCCAAGTAATCCACTGAAAATACCCATTAATCATCACTCCTCCTTGAACAAATATATGTATAGATTCTACAAATATACAGTGTAAACCTTTTTCAATGGGGTGGCTGCCTTCCAACATAAGCCAACTCAGATTGAACGAAGGAATTGCATATTTGTGTGCCACTTGTCTCACTCTATAAAGGATAAGAATGTGCCCCTGAAGGAGAGAGAAATTCATGTGGAGTAAGCTTAAGACACCAGCCATAGGGAGTATGGTCGTCATGCTGGCGATTACGACAGCAGCTTGTGGGAAGGATACGGGGAGTCCCCGAAATGTATCACCATCGCAAAGTCCATCTGTGACAGGAACAGGAAATTCGATAACGAAGAGTTTATCTCAAACTGGCAATAATGTCATTGGGCTTGCAACTGACGATGCCATTCTCCCCATGAAACAAATCGGGAGCGTAAACTATGTATCTGCTCAAGACCTTATCAAAACACTGAAATTTCAATCAGAATGGGAAGATAACCAAGGTAGGCTGATTATAGGTGATAATGATGCCAATTTCGAATTGATCATGAACTCGAATAAGGCCGTTAAGGATGGAACAGATATTCAACTTAGCCAGCCTGTTGTGAAGGAAGGGACCACGGCTTATTTACCTGTTTCAGATTTAGCAGATCTGTTCCAAGATGATATGTCTTATGAAGTTAAGACCAATGAGGTCGTTATTCACGCTTCACCTATTGCAATTATCGAGCATGAAGATGATCCTGCAAGCGCGAATGACAACTCGCCAGAGCTAAATTTCGGTGATGATCCAACCGATCCCTTCAAAGGAGGGGAGGCTGAGGCAAATCCCGCATGGATATCTAATCAAACAAATGCGGATTTACAAGTTTTACAAGCTTGGTCGGCGAGTAATCCAGGTGAGGTCATGCCAGTTTTGAAAAATGTCGACATCAATGCCCTAATAAATAAGGGGAAGAATTATTTAGGTGTAAAATATAAATTTGGCACAGGTGCCTATCCGAAAACGGGGCGTTTCGACTGTTCCACCTTTACCCAATATATTTTTGGGAAATATAATGTCAAGCTGCCACGTGTGGCACGTCAACAAGGTGCTAAAGGGAACTTGATCTCACGCAAGTCCTTGCGTAAAGGGGATTTGATGTTCTTTTATGTGCCAGGGCGCTTCAAATCCAATAGAACAGTTGGCCATGTAGGCATTTACATTGGCAATATGAAGATGCTTCATGCTTCGCCAGAGCCTAAAAATGGCGTGCAAATTACGAATATTAATAAACCATATTGGAAAAAAACGTTTCTAAAAGCAAAACGTATTGCCTATTAATGGAAGTAGTGGTAAAGGTCTATCCCATGGATAGGCCTTTATTTTTGTTAATTTTGAAACAAATGAATGCTTTATGCGTTTAATTGTGTATGAAGTTTTTTGTGGAGGAGGCAAGACTGAATGACAATTGTACTTTATGAAAAATTGCTCGAGGGGCAACTGCTCCGACTTGGCGAACGTACATGGGATGATAAGTTGATTCAAGCCTTAAATGTGGCTAACTTTATCCTTGTTGGTGGGAAGGAATACGAAATGATTGAGGGGCGATTGAATTTAGATCTCAACGTGTTTGAATTGCTTCTCGTAGCTGCCAGTTCAGAAGGGGGAGGGAGCAAGGGGTGAAGAGACCGCTTAAAGTACTATCAGCTTCGCTTAGTCTGATTCTGTTGGGGCAAATGATGCTAGGAGCTGCTCAGGCTGCGGAGACGCCAAGTCCGAATGCAGGTTCAGCCAAATTGGTGGAGTGGTCGAATGAGGATGTCAAAGCTTATTATGATCCGCAGGTCGATTGGAGCTTACCTATCCCGCCGGATAAGAGTCTAGCTTCACCCTCGCCATCCCCTACACCGAGTACAGGTGGGGGCACCGCACCTATTATTGTGAATCAAGTGTCAGGTGGTGGATTTGGATGGGATGATTTATTGCTGTATCATCTCATTTTCAATACGGTAAGTCCTTATTCATCTAGCAACTGGGGGAGCAAGCATCGCTCTTATTACTATCGTTCTAATACACCTTATGTGAATAAAACCTATCAGCCAAGCTCGTTTACGAATCGTTCGACCACGAAGACACCGACGACCTCAAGCGGAAGCGGAACCTTTACGTCGAATAAATCAGGCACGACCAGTTCTTCGGTTGGCAGCTCAAGCTCGAGTGGAAGCACGTCATCCAGTGGATCCAAGTCGACTTCTACCTCTTCGGGCAGCATAGGCGGTAAATCAAGTGGATTTAGTTCCTCCTCCAGCTCAAGCTCAGGGGGTTAATTGGATGGGATTTGAAGTCATAGGAACGCCAGACCCGGACAGAAATGCTCGCGTTCAACAATTAGCTGATCTAGGGTTTACATGGGCTAATTTGGAGGATGAAGAATACTGGATTGATCAGCTTGTTCTTCTGCCTAACGAGGTCTATCAGGATCTTATTTATGCGGCAGCAGGGTTATGGCAGGTGTTTGATAAAGCGGCTCGTTTCGTTCACCAGAAAAGGGACCTATATGCAAACTTATCGATCCCAGAGGTGCTATGGGATGGCTTAGATCGACTTGAGATGAATAGTGAAGGTGTCATAAGTCGCTATGCCAGATTTGATTTCACAATCGATCAGTCAGGCAACATTAAACTACTAGAACTAAACGCAGATACACCTACAGGCTATGTCGAGGCAGCCATCGCGACTCCTTGGCTCTGCGAGCAGTACGGTTTGGCATCACCAAATCTGCGGATGAAAGAGCTTGTTAGAGCCGCATGGGAAATTGAAGCGCCTGATTACGCAGCGTGTATCGCTTACGGCAAACATGCAGAAGACACCGGCACGATCAATGCACTTGTCGCACATAGCGAGAGAAAGATGACGTGTGTAGATTGTTTGGATCTATGGATTGATGAAGGTGTCGTCAAGGTGGGTACTGATCAAATCATTCAGCGTATGTATGCCCTATATCCGAAGGAGTGGATGGGGGTAGACGATGGGGGAGAAGCGCTGTCGTATGCGATCGAAGAACAATTCGTACATTTGTTTAATCCCTTGCACGCTGTGATTTTGCAATCCAAAGGTTTACAGGCGATTATCTGGGATCTCCATTCAAGTCATTCGGACTTATTTACCCTAGAGGAGCACGCAATCATAAAGACCTACATGCTTCCCACGTACATGGAGCCTGTTCTAGAAGGTCATTATGTGTCCAAATCGATGTTCGGTCGAGAAGGCGGCTCTGTCGAGCTATATAACGAGCATGGTGAGCTGGAGTTCAAGGATGAGGCAGGCTTTGACACCAGTGTGTTTTTTAAACGTGTGTATCAACAGCGGGCGGATTTGCCGCGGCTATCCTTCCAGCATGGTCAAGGCCATTTATTAACCGGTCTATTCGTATTAAATGGTACGCCATGCGGGCTTCTGGGCAGGGCTGGCGGGATCATAACAGGAAATGCAAGTCAATTTGTGGCGATTGGAGTGAAAGCGCCTTGAAACAAGGAAGATTTATGCTATTGGCAATAGGATTAATCGGCATTATTGTGATCATTTGGATCATCAGCACGGCATTTGATAAGAAGCCAACGGTTCTAAGCCAATCCACATCAGGTAATCAGACATCATACACCAGCAATGGAACAATCGTTTCAAACAGTGGTGAAGTACCTTGGGACTATCAGGTCCAGCAAGTCAAGGTTGGTGATCTGATTGATGGTGATATGGTGTTGCTGCCGAACAATGAACGGATTTCTAACGACCAGAACTTCGCGACTGGGGATACCATCTGGGTGTTGAGCTTCATGCAAGCATCGATGAAAGCAGATAGTCAGGGGAAGAATGAGGTTACTTTGTCACAATGGAAACCCCTAAAGTCCTTCAAATCAAAAGAAGATGCAGATAAAGATTTGGCGGAGTTGAAAGTAGAGATCAAAACGGATGTAAGTTTGGTTGGGGTTTATAAAACAGAGATGGATAGCAAAGTTAGGTACTTTGCTGTGGTGGAACTGCCAACGGGACAGAAGGTCAAGCAGCCGATTCCAGAAGATCGCTATTCAACCTTTAAGGATAAAAAAGAAGTTAGTGTGGTTCTAGAAGAAGTACATGATTATACCAATTTTGATCAAACCATGGCTAAATTTCGGGGGTGGGCAGAGTGATCGTAGTGGATCTTATTATTAGTTTATTTGTCATTGTCCTATTACAGTTTGCAGGTATGTACATCTTTAGTTTAATGACACCTTATCGGGATATGGAAGAGATAAACAACGGCAATATGGCCGTTGGGATCACCATGGGAGGTAAGTTCGTGGCTACTGCTATCATTTTGGGCATCGCTGCCTATACGAACTCCTCCATTTGGCATATGAGCTTGTGGTTTGCGGTTGGTTATGTATGCTTAATCGCTTCATATTGGGTGTTCGATTGGTTAACCCCAGGCATGAAACTATCAGACCAGCTAAAGCAAGGTAACGTGGCTGTTGGTACCCTGCTTGCTTCTGTATATATTGGTATTGCGATTTCGGTAAGCAGTTTAATTATTTAAGAGACGTAAGTCTTAGATCGCAATTTTGGTGATTTCTACATCCCCAAGTTGCGATAAATCTAAGAACTGATTGTCAATGTTGATGAGCGGTCGGAAGAAATCAGTAGGGTTCGTCATGATGATCGTTCCTTCGCGTCCGTCGCTCAATGACACTTTTTTGCCAATAAAGTTTGGAATCATGTTGCGAATGAATACTTGGGTGATTTTGGGGTCCAATTCACCAAAGCTCATGCGATGAAGCTCTTTCAATACAAACAAGAGATCACGTCGCTGTTGATAGACCCTCCTGGATATCATAGCGCTGTAGACATCAGCAACTGCGACAATTCGCGAGTAAGAATGGATGTCCGTCCCGACTTTGCGCAATGGATAGCCAGTGCCATCCATACGCTCATGATGCTGTAGGGCTACAAGAGCGAGTGTTTCATCCTTTATCGATTTGCGAATGATATCATAACCATGAATCGTATGCTTCTGAACTTCCTCGAACTCTTCCTTCGTCAGCTTGCCGGGTTTATTCAGAATATCGGGATGAATTCTACACTTCCCAATGTCATGTAAATACCCTGCTTTCCCAATGATCAAAGCTTCTTTCTCGGATTTATTCATCCATTTGGCAATATAATAAGACAACATACCAACCTGGACACTATGTTGAAGGGTATAGTCATCTTGACTATGTAACGAAAGAAGTAACGAAACCACATCTTTCTCGTCTTGAATGCTCTCGATCAGGGGATTGAAAGCGGATTCTACAGCTTCATTGCGAAGAGTACCCCCGTCTTGTAAAGTTTCAAATATTTCTCTGATGCCCTGACTTGCGTTATTAAATGAGGTAACCTGTAACGTGTTAGCTTGTCTGGTTGGGGTTTCCTCGACGACGTTCTCAATTTCACTGTTTCTTGAAGCTATATCTACATAATCCACACTGTGGCGATTGAGCATCGAAATGTCTCCAGCATCAAGAATCGTCCCGGACGATAGAAGATGTAGACCTACTGCATTGTAGGAATCGGAAATTAATTTGTCACCAACGATTAGTTGAAGCACATGTACGCGCATAGAAGCTCCTCTCCAAATCCTAGTATCAGATAGGTATATTGTAATACTACATCCCAATATAACGACTGTAAAGACTTTTGGCTTGAATTAAATCCTCAGTCCCTTGAATGAGAACACGACCGCCAGGGAACAGAATAATTTGGATATCTTCAGAAGCGTGAAACTTCAACAAAAATCGGTTTTTCTCAACGAGGCCAAGGGGTTTCAACCGCTCCTCCCAGTATTCCAGGGGTTGCGTGCTAGGAATAACTGGATGAATTTGGACGGAATTTCTCCCGCATAAGGACTGAATGGTATCACTTTCAAGATGTGCGTCTAAGTACTCATAGCGCTTTAGCGCACAAGCAGGACAATCTGACTTCTTAGCCCCAGATACCCGGATTGCTGAATTTTGATTGAACCATAAGTCCCATTGCTGCATGCTGAGATTGAGCTGATCTGTAGCTCTAACGAGCAGTTTGAGCGCCTCAGTGGCTTGAAATGAAGCAACAACATGGATAATTCCGCCTATGACTCCAGCCGTGTCACACGTATCTGTAGTACCAGCAGCTGGTGCTTGTGGGAAAAGACAACGTAAGCATGGTGTTTGTTCTGGGATTATCGTTAATGAGACACCTCTAGAGGCTACGGCACCTCCATAGATCCATGGAATGCCTAATTTCATGCTGACATCGTTGAGCAGGAACCGAACGGCAAAATTATCTGTACCGTCGAGAATCACATCGACATCATGAAGCAACTGTTCGGCATTCGTAACGTTAAGATCGCAAACATGCGGATCAATAACGACAGCAGAATTCACTAACTGCAGACGCTTGGCTGCGGCAATAGACTTTGGAACCGTAGCGGAAGCATCTTCTTCGTCGTAGAGCATTTGTCTTTGCAGATTGCTCTTGTCAACAAAATCACGATCAATGATTCGTACATAGCCAACGCCTGCACGTACCATATGATTAGCTAGAACGGTACCAAGAGCACCCATACCAACAATGGCGACACGGCCCTGGCCAAGCTTACGCTGACCCTCCATGCCAATAGGGGGGAAGAGAATTTGTCTGGAGTAGCGCGGGTCAACATCTGAAGCGATATCTGTATGTAAATGTGGTTCCAAGAAAGGTCATCTCCGATCAAATCAGTTTTCTGCGTTCGGTACTTGGAGCGGGTTCCAGGGTCCTGTTTGATTCCCTTTCCACTCGGACCCATCTTCCCATATTTCTTTTTTCCAAATAGGGACGATTTGTTTCAAGCGCTCAATGGCGTAGCGGCTTGCTTCATAACAACCCGCACGGTGTGGAGAAGATACCGCGATCACGACACTTGCCTCTGCAATCGCAACTTTACCTAAACGATGTGTGATGGCACACAGGGTGCCTGGCCACTTGGCATCAATTTCCTCTCCGATGCTCGCCATCGTTTTTAAAGCCATCGGAATGTAAGCTTCATACTCCAGAAGGACAGTTCGTTGTCCAAACGTCATTTCACGAGTTGTGCCAATGAAGGCAAGGGAGGCACCGTGATTCGGATGATTCACCTTGGATGTCACCGATACAACATCAATTGTTGAGTCGGTGATTTCATACAGCGAAGGTTGTCCGCCGGAAACAGGCGGGATGAGAGCGAGCTCATCGGACGCGGAAACGGTCTCTTGATCGCTGGCGTAAGCTTGATTTTTGGCAAAAAAGCATATAGGAAGCTGCGCCGAGGCCGCAGGATAGTCAGTCATGATTTTATCCTTCAATTGTGCGATGGTGATGGAGTCTTGTTCAATGGGAATAGTCAAAACAGAAGTCCCGAACAGGTCAGCGAGACCTGCGAAAAGTTGGATGTGTAGGTTCAATTTGTTTCTCCTAGCGATAGATGTTAGAATCCCTTACAGCATATCATATTTTGCCCTGAAAATGGTATAATGGAGTGATCGCTGGGCAGGAAATGCCTTGGATCCAGGGAAGGAGATTTCAGCATGCAAGCTAAATTACACATAGTAGTGACTGACATACATAGGAAGAATGAGACTTTTACCGTTGATGAAATGGTGGCTTTGGCGAATCAGCGATTACCTATTCAAGAGCGTGTACCGTCGGTGGAAGGAGCGGCTTTTGATCTTAAATCCTGGTATCGAAGCTGGCAAAGCCAGAAGCAAGAGAACGAGGAAGAGGAGCCTACCCATGTAAGGGTGGAAGCTGTAGATGAATTTCAGGCGTTGATTCCGTGGATTCAAGTGGATCAAGCTGTATTTCTGTATGAACAAGAGGGTCTTCCGCTCAAGAAAGGGTATCCTATTCGTCTATACGTGCCGGATGGCAGCAGTGAATGTCTCAATGTAAAAAGTATTGTTAAAGTGTGGTTTCTGAACGAACCAGCCTTAGGCGATGAAGCCACATATGGGTTTAAGAACAATGTATCTTTGGATGAGCTCAAATTCAAGAAATGAGCAAGCAGAAACTTGCATAATATATAGACATGCTAGGAACTAGTTGACCACGAAGAGAGGTGAACGGGATGTCGGCGCCTTTGCAACGACTTGTCATTTTACATACGAACGATATTCACAGTCATTTTGAACAGATGCCCAAAATTAGTGCCTATTTTGATCGAGTCCGCCGCCTTTGGCCCCCTGATCAGGTACTGACACTAGATATTGGCGACCATATGGATCGGATGTTTCCAGAGACCGAAGGAACCAATGCCATCGCCAATTTGGAAATCATGAATGCCACAGGCTATGAGGCTATGGTTCTTGGAAATAATGAAGGGCTGACTTTTACACCGGATTGGCTGCGATCGGTTGTGCTAGAACATGCGCAATTCCCGATTATTGGCAGCAATATTACGGAAATCCAAACGAACAAAACGCCTGATTGGATGCTGCCTTCACTCACACTTGAGAAATCGGGTCTTCGTATCGGTCTGATTGGGGTTACAGCCGCCTACCAAGCTTACTATGAATTGCTTGGTTGGGATGTGAGTGATCCTATGAAGGCTGTAAGCGCCCATGTGAGCCTTTTGCGGCCTAAGGTGGATATTCTAATCGTTATGTCGCACCTGGGTCTGAGAACGGATCAACGGATGGCTGAGGAGCTGGAGGGTATTGATGTCATCCTCGGCGGACATACCCATCATCTTCTCGAAGAGCCGCTCTTGCTCAGCGGCACTTATATTTGTGCGGCCGGCAAGTTCGGTCAATACGCCGGCCACATCGAACTTGCCTACGACCCGGCGCAGCGCCGGATCGTGGAGCTGCAGGGCCGCGTCGTCCCGATGACCGACGCGAGCGAAGAAGACAGCAGCGTCATCACGCTGCTGGAGCACTACCGCATCGCCAGCAGCTCAGCGCTGGCGGTGGAGGTGGCGCAGCTGCGGCAGCCGATGCGCCTGGATTGGTACGGCGAATCCCCGCTCGGCAACTTGCTTGCCGCGGGTATTCGCCGCTGGACCAGCGCCGAGATCGGGCTGGTCAATAGCGGGCAGCTCCTTCAGGGACTGAAGGAGGGGGGCTTGACCCGGGGCCGGCTGCTGGAAATCTGCCCCGGCCCGATCAATCCCTGCCGCATGCTGCTCAGCGGCGCGGATATTCGTCAAGCGCTCGAAGAGTCGCTGCTTGACGAATTCATGGAGAAGCCGATACGCGGCTACGGCTTCCGGGGAGAGGTACTCGGCGTACTCTGTGTGGACGGGATTACCGTCCACGTGGATGCCACGAGATCCCCAAATGAGCGAATCCTCGCCGTCTATGTTGGCGAGGAACTGTTAGATCCAGAACGATCCTACCTCGTGGGTACGATCGATATGTTTACGTTCGGCTCTGGCTATTTATCACTGAGCCGCGGCAAGCAGATCGTTTACATGCTGCCAGAATTTATCCGTGATGTGCTGGCGGATCAACTGCAGAATGAGACTGCGATTGCAAGCAGCCATCAGCTTCGATTCATAGATGTTGTCAGACCCAGTCATAAACAGGTAGAATAGGAACTTGGAGCAAGATTTCTGATCGTTATCAGATTATAGGGGGCTATTATGCATACAATTTTTGAGGCGATCATTATTGGGATCGTTGAAGGCTTAACTGAGTTTTTACCCGTATCCTCAACAGGGCATATGATTTTAACTGAAAGTTTGTTACACATTGACATGGAGAATGACCCGGTGATGAATACGTTCAATTTTGTCATTCAATTGGGCGCTATTCTGGCTGTTGTACTCATCTATTGGAAGCGAATCCTTTCCTTATTTGGATTAGTGAAACGGAAGAGCGAAAGTAAAACAGGGAAAAAGCTGAATTTATTTCACATTTTAATTGGTATCGTGCCTGCAGGGATCGTTGGCG
Source organism: Paenibacillus sp. J22P165 (assembly GCF_059692015.1). Taxonomy (NCBI): domain Bacteria; kingdom Bacillati; phylum Bacillota; class Bacilli; order Caryophanales; family Paenibacillaceae; genus Paenibacillus; species Paenibacillus sp. J22P165. Next base: position 905,877 of record NZ_JCAUAP010000001.1, read on the forward strand.
TACTCTTTAATGATATTGTGGATGAAAAGCTCTTCAACACAACTACCGTGTTAGTTGGACTCATGCTTGGCGGTATTCTGTTGATCATTGCTGAGAAGAGGAAAGAGCAGCCTACAACGATGGTGCTGGATGACTTGACGTATCGTCAAGCTTTTGCCATCGGTTTATGGCAACTCGTTTCTATCTGGCCAGGGTTTTCAAGATCGGGTTCAACGATAGCAGGGGGAATGCTTTCTGGCGTAAGCCGTGCGGCTTCTGCTGACTTTACCTTCATCATGGCGATTCCGATTATGTTCGGAGCTTCCGGGGTCTACTTTTTGAAAAACTATGATGCGCTTTCGTCCGATGATTTGGCCTTTTTTATCGTTGGATTCCTAGTGGCTTTCGTTGTTGCCCTGCTGGCTGTCGTAACATTCATTAAACTTGTTCAAAAAATGAAGTTAACGTACTTTGCATATTATCGTTTTGCTATTGCGATTATTTTCGCACTTTACATGTTTCTTAAGTAATATAAGGCATAAGACTAGCGAATCGCGTCGAAAGACGCGGTTTTTTGTATTGAACTTTTCCCGGAAATCTATTACATTTAGATAGAACGTAATGCTCACCTAGGCGGGGGTCCTGAAATGCTGTTTATGCCGATCAACATGTGTCAGCCTGGAATGAGGTTGGCCAAGAATATATACAACGATGATGGTATGGTCCTGCTAGCTGTGAATGTTGAGCTTACACAGAGACTCCTTGATCGCCTGTTTAGTTATGGAATCGATTATATCTACATAGAAGACGCTAGAACGGATGACATCATTCAAGAAGATATCATTCAAGACGAAACAAGAAGCAGAGCGGTTACCGAAATTCGGAACACCTTCAAGAAGGTCATGGAGGACTCGAATAAACGCGGAGCTGTTAATTATTATAATATTGGTCGTAATTTTCGAGATGTGATGAAGATGATTATTGATGATCTCAGTGCTCATGAAGGAGCCATGGTGATGCTCAATAATATGAACGTCAAAGATAATTACTTATTCCAGCACTCCGTGAATGTAAGTATATACGCAATTATGCTTGGTATTAGTTATGGGTATAGCAGGGAGAAGCTTGAGACGCTTGGTTTGGGAGCATTATTGCATGATATTGGGAAGACCAAAGTGCCATTAGGCATTCTACGAAAGCCTTCTCAGCTAACTCCTGAAGAGTTCCAAGAGATGAAGAATCATACAACCTATGGTTTTAATCTATTGAAGGATGAGCCGAACATCCCATTACTTTCTGCCCATTGTGCCTTGCAGCATCATGAACGAATTAATGGCAGCGGATATCCACGCGGGATTAAAGGGAATGAAATTAATGAGTTCGCCAGATGGATTGGACTTGTCGATTCTTATGATGCCATGACGACTACGCGGGTGTATCGAAGACCGTTATTACCGCATGAAGCGATGGAGCAATTATTTGCTGGCTCTGGTACCATGTATGATCAAAGTCAGATTGCTCTGTTCCGAGACAAAATCGCCATTTACCCATTAGGGATAACGGTACGTCTGAATACAGGGGAATACGGTATCGTATCTAAGCTGAACATGTCCGTACCTCACAGACCGACGATACGCGTGCTTCAAGATGAGGCAGGTACGGTGCTGAAGGAGCCTTATGAAGTTGACCTTTCAAGCAAACTGTCGATATTAATTTCCGAAATTGGGGAAATTAAAGTGAATGATGTAGAGCTTGATGCAAGTATGCCAACCATTCTTTAGAATAAACATAGCACTTATTGAATGAAGAACCTGGGAAACCAGGTTCTTTTTGTAGATCAAGGAGGATGCATGATGCGGGAGACCATGGAACAAGGAAGGTTTTGGAAATGGGGGCACGCCATGTTTCGGTTCCGCTGGCTAGTGCTGGCGATTGGAATCAGCTTAATGCTCATCTTTGCTGTGTTCGCGCAGAAAACGCCGGGGATGCTGAAAGATAACGGGTTTACACCGAAAGGTAGTGAATCGGATCAGGGCTTGATTCAAATGAGGGATGAGCTGGGTGTGCCGCGAACGCAGTTGAGTTTGGTATATACAGGGCATAATGGGCTTCATTTAACGGAAAAAGCGCAGCAAGATGCGATCATGGCATCACTTACGAAGCTGAAAGAACTGCCTTATGTGGAAGATGTGAAATTTGTAACTACGCCACGTAACGAGGGGCATCTGGACGTTCAAGCAGTAAACGTATCGCTCGAGTTGGATACAGATCCTGCGCTAGAGAAATTCCCAGAGCTCAAGTCACTCGTACATCCACCGGACGGCATGGACGTGTATGTAACCGGGGGACCAGCGATTCTCTATGACATGCAGGTGGCCAGCAAACATGATATTGCCAAGTCAGAAGCAATTGGTTTACCCATTGCGCTCCTTGTTCTGCTCGTAGTCTTCGGTACATTCGTTGCAGCGCTCCTGCCGATGATTGTCGGAATCATGAGCGTGACTCTCACGCTTGGAGTGACCTATTTCATAGCACAACATCAGTCTTTATCCAATTTTTTGCCCAATATGGTTACGATGCTGGGACTTGCTGTCGGAATTGATTATGCGCTCTTTCTGGTCAGCCGCTTTCGTGAAGAGCTCAAGGTTCAAAGTAGTGTAGCTGCTGCCGTGGCCATGACGTGTCAAACAGCAGGAAGATCGATTTTCTTCTCAGGGATCGCTGTACTCATTGGGTTATTGGGTATGCTGTTTGTGGATTTAACGTTCTTCAGATCCCTATGTCTGGGAGGGGTAATCGTAGTTTCAATTTCTGTGGTTGTAGCCAATACGGTGCTGCTAGCACTTCTAGGTATTTTGGGACATCGGATAAACTCCCTGCAAGTCGTTCCTAAGCGATTTCGTAAACAAGAAACATCGAAGTTCTGGGAGAAAATTGCTTACGCAGTGATGAAGCGTCCGGTCGTATTGGTCGTTCTTGTTGGTGGTGTATTGATCTATAGTATGACACCCATTGGACATATGAAATTAGGCGTACCTAATGCTGAGGTGCTTCCCCCAACCTATGAATCCCGCTATGGTGCGGAACTGTTGAAAACGGCCTATGATCCTCGCATGACAGGACCGATTCAGGTTGTGATACATACGAAAGAAGAGATATGGTCATCAGCTTCGATTGAGGAGATTCATGCTTACGGGGATCGCGTCAAAGCTGTGGCTGGTGTTAAAGAAGTGCAGAGCTATCTAAGTGTTTTGGGAACACATACGGATACAGAACTTGCTGGTATGTTTACGAAATTAGAGGTTAAAAAGCAAATAGAGGACGCACAATTAGCGAAGGGGCATACGGCTTTGATGATTGTTGTTCCTGAAAAGGATACCGACGATCCTGCGACGGATGCGCTAGTTCATGAGCTCCGCAAGCTGAATCATGAAGGTTTAGAGACGGCAGTTACAGGTGGACCAGCCTACCGTTTGGACATCATTGACCGTATTCAAAAGGAAATTCCGGTAGTGCTCATTTTCGTAATGGGGATTACTTATCTGGTTCTGCTATTTGCTTTCCGCTCTATTTTGCTTCCTCTGAAGGCAGTACTTATGAATATGCTTAGTTTAGGTGCTAGCTTGGGTATCGTTGTTGTCGTATTTCAGTATGGGTATATGGCGGATATGCTGCACATCACGTCAATCGGTTATGTGAGCGCGACCTTACCTGTGATTATTTTCTGTGTCGTGTTTGGCATTTCGATGGATTACGAAGTGTTCCTTATTTCTCGGATCATGGAGGAATACGAGGCAACCGGCGACAACGATCAGAGTACAGCGGAAGGTTTGAAAAAAACAGGAAGCTTAATTACAAGCGCAGCTTTCATCCTTGTTGTCGTTGTGGGTTCATTTATTTTCACGGATATTGAAATTATGAAAGCGCTGGGACTAGGTCTCGGACTTGCCGTATTGATCGATGCCACGATCGTACGCGTCATGCTTGTGCCTGCCCTTATGAAATTGCTTGGTGAAGCGAACTGGTGGGCGCCGAGGTGGCTCCGAGTGAAGCCCCATGTGAAGCTTCAGGCCAAAGTGGAGAAGCCGTAGCCCCTCATGGCCCCTTCGGCTGTTTCCTTTTTTGTGAATCATAAGTTACAATAAAGGGCATAGGTATAGGCATAATAGGTACTAATAAGTTCTTGAATAGGAAATGATAGGTCAGGTGTAAACAGCATGAATAGGAACGTAACACACTCCATCTTACCGGAGTTAACTCCCCAGTATGATCCTTGGGACCCCATCCGGTCGTATCGGAAATACGGGAAACATGTATTAACAAGTATAGAGCTAACCATCACCAATCTGTGTAACATGCGTTGTGAGCATTGTGCAGTTGGGGATTCACTTACAATGACAGAAGGGCCACGTATCCCGTTGCCAGTCATTTTGCAAAAGCTGGATGAAATTGAGCATTTGGAAACGATCAGTCTTACGGGCGGCGAGCCGTCTTACCACATTAAGATCGTGAAGGACTATATGCTTCCGATCCTTAAGTATGCGCGGGAGCGGGGCATTCGCACTCAAATCAACTCGAATTTAACGTTAGATTTGGAGCGTTATGAGCTGCTTGCACCCTATCTCGATGTGATGCATATCTCGTTTAATTATTTGAATGCTGACGACTTCCATCAAGTAGGCTTTGTTAATTCGCAGCGTCCAGTTGGGCAAGTGGTGGCTGCAGGGATGTATGAGCGGATGGTTAACAATACAATCGCACTTAGCAAAGGCGGCTTGTATGTTTCTGCGGAATCCATGATTAACACACGGACGCATTTGAAGTTGCCTGAGATTCACCAGCTGATTAACGAAATGGGCTGCCAGCGTCACGAGGTACATCCGATGTATGCGAGCTCTTTTGCCTCACATCTTCCGATGGTTTCACTGGACGAATTGCGTGCGAGTATCCATCGTTTGTTGGATCAGCGTAACCCTGACATGTGGATGCTGTTCGGAACGCTACCTTTCTTCGCATGTAATCAGCTAGATGTGGATCGAAATTTAGTTAAGCGTCTGCGTGAAGCACCGAATGTTACGGTTCGTAATGACCCGGATGGACGGAACCGCTTGAATGTCAGTACATTCACTGGCGAAGTGTTCGTCACCGATTTTGCTAATGAGCCTCCGCTTGGAAATATACATGATGATGGTCTTGATGCCATCTTTGCACGTTGGGAGAATAATGCGCTGAACCAGCGCGTGAATTGCTTCTGTAGTGCCGCATCGTGCTGCGGTCCCAACCTGCTTGTTGCTGATTCGTACTATCGAGATGTGGATTTCAAAAGCCGTAAAGCTATTATCTAATCATCTTTCTGAAGGAGAAATTACATTTTGCCACATACGTCGTTTGATTTCGGTTCTATCGTACTTAATCTTTTCCTAGTTATCCTACTCGTGATGCTAAACGGATTTTTCGTAGCAGCAGAGTTTGCGCTTGTGAAGGTTCGACAGTCTCGACTTCAACAACTGGTTAATGAAGGCAGCGGCAAGGCCAAATATGCGAGTAGAGTGACTTCTCAGCTGGATCGGTATCTATCCGCTACGCAGCTGGGGATTACACTAGCTTCATTGGGGCTAGGTTGGATTGGGGAACCGGCGATTGATGAGTTGATTATGGAGCCTCTTTTTCACACACTTGGTGTAGGCGAATCAATGTATACAACGACGCTGTCGTTTATCGTCGCTTTCGGGTTTATTACATTTATGCATATCGTGCTCGGTGAGCTTGCGCCCAAATCCTTTGCCATTCAAAAGCCAGAATTGACTTCCTTGTGGTTATCAGCACCGCTATTGTTTTTCTATAAATTATTTAGCCCGATAATTTGGGTACTTAACGGAGCCGCGAATAAATTTCTCGCAATGATAGGTGTCGAGCCTGCAAGTGAGAATGAGGCAGCGCACACGGAGGAAGAAATTCGCATCCTGATGGATGAGAGTGTCAAAAGCGGTCATATCAACGAAGATGAAATGACGCTGTTTGATAATATTTTTGAATTCTCCGATCTCATCGCTCGGGAAGTTATGCTGCCGCGGACCGATATGGATTGTCTATTTCTAGAAGTAAGCTTTATTGATAATTTACGCTTCGTTCATGAAACCAAGCATACACGCTATCCGGTTGCTGATCAGCACAAAGATAACATTGTAGGCTTTGTACATATTGCCGATCTACTTACGGCAGACCCAGATGTTGAGCAGGAGCTTAAGACCTTTATTCGTCCTATTCTGAACGTTCCTGAGTCGATGGAAGTTAGCCGCGTGCTTAAGCTCATGCAGAAAAAGCATTCCCAACTCGCAATTGTTGTTGATGAGTATGGGGGAACGGCAGGGCTCTTGGCGTTAGAAGATATTATCGAAGAAATCGTGGGAGAACTGCATGATGAATTCGATGTGAATGAGCGTCCTGGTGTGGAAGTCAAAGACAAATACACATCTGTCGATGGTCGTGTTTTGCTGGAAGATCTGAATGATATGCTAGACCTCCAAATTGAAGATGACGATGTAGATTCGATTGGTGGATGGTTGTTTAAAAAAGTGGAAGGCGCACCTGTCAAAGGGAAGAAAGTGCCTTATGCTAATCATGTATTTGAAGTGACCGAGGTAGATCGATTGCGTATTGTTCGTATACATATCACGAATATCGACACTGTTAAACCGGGAAATGAATAATCGGAGGAGTCTCTATGTCACCTAAGACAGCCATACTCATGGTGTTAGGATTGTTGCTGTTATACGGTTTATTCACCGTAGGACTGCCTTTTCTCCTAGCACTGGTGACAGCTATTTTCTTGGACCCATTAACATCTCTTTTGATGCGTTTCGCGAAAATAAGCCGCTTTATTGCAGCGACTATCGTTAGTACAGCCTTTACGTTACTGATGGTGGCCTTAATCTATTTCATTGGGATGAATGTGGTAACCGAGCTCATCGATCTTGGGCGGAAAGCGCCTAACTATATGGAAGATGTCAATAAATACGTGGATCAAGCTGTTACGCGAACTCAAGTGTTCTATGATTCTTTATCGCCGGAAATGGCAGAACAGGTACAGACCTGGGTGGAACGCAGTACAGAAACGTTAACAGGTGCGTTGACGAGTATTTTGAGTGGCATTTCAGGTTTTTTCCTGAACATGGCCGGGAAAATTCCGAATCTCTTCATGCTGCTAATCGTGTATGTGATCGCCCTCTATTTGTGCATGTATAACCTGCCTAATCTGAAGGCGGCATTTCTCTCCATGTTTGAAACGAAATCCAAAGATAAAATGGAACATGTCTTGGTCTATTTACGAGAGGCGATCTTCGGCTTCATTCGAGCCCAGTTGATCATGGCGATTTTCACCTATTTGCTCACGTTCATCGGCTTACTTGTTCTTCGTGCTGAGTATCCACTGGCCATTTCTCTCCTCGTCATGGTGATGGAATTCGTGCCGGTGATCGGGACTGGTATTATTTTCATTCCGTGGATTATTTATCAGCTATTGATGGGATACTCGGGAATGGGAATTGGTTTGTTTGTACTTTTCTTGGTACTGATCATTCTCCGCCGGATTGTCGAGCCTAAAGTGCTTAGTGATGCCGTTGGCATCAATTCATTAGCAGCGTTGATTTCCTTGTATATCGGATTCGAGTGGCTTGGGCTTGCAGGACTGTTCCTCGGACCCTTGGTCGTTATTATTTATCAAGCCTTACGCAAAGCAGACGTGTTGAGATATAATATCAAATTGGATTAACGGCGAGTAACTTAAATCCCTTTTCGAGTTGTGTGTGACGCAACCGGAGAGGGATTTTTCAGTTATTTGAGAACATTTCCTCGAAAAAGATGGGAAATCGGTGATTTTGGTCAAGTTATACAGCATATAACGTGTCATATAGGCTCTGAGAAGGAGGAGACGTATGAAACACACACAATTTAAAAGTTGGTACCCGTATGTTGGGCCGTGCGATCCTTGTCCGCCGATCCGCGTGAAATGGTATAATACACCGCCGCAATTATATATGCATTTTCAACCGCCAGGATTGCCTCAGTTTAGTCCTTATGATGCTTTAAGGGTTGGGACGCTTTGGCCTGCTCTTTATGGGCCTTATCCGAATCCGTTACAGGAGGAGCCAAGAGGGGATGAAGGGGGCCAGTCAACATGAGCGAGCGTGTGCTGCCAGAAGCCTATTACAAGCAACTTCGTGATCTGCAAGCCGTGGATTTTGTATTGGTGGAGTTGACGCTTTATTTGGACACACACCCTGATGATCTGAGCGTGATCCAACAATATAATCAATTTGCCCACAAGCGAATGCACATGGTTCAACAGTTTGAGTTGGAATTCGGTCCTTTGATGTCCTATGGACATAGCTTCTCGAAAGCGCCATGGCAGTGGGGCGAAACTCCTTGGCCGTGGCAAGTTTAGGAAGGAGGATTGTCAATGTGGATTTATGAAAAAAAGCTGCAATACCCGGTCAAGGTTAGTAAATGCGACCCTCGGATGGCCAAACTGCTTCTAGAGCAGTACGGGGGAGCTGATGGGGAGCTCGCTGCGGCGCTTCGTTATTTGAACCAACGCTACTCGATTCCGGATAAGGTTGTCGGATTATTGACGGATATTGGGACGGAGGAATTTGCTCATCTTGAAATGATTGCAACCATGGTGTATAAGCTGACGAAAGATGCAACTTTGGAGCAAATGAAGGCGGCTGGATTGGATGATCACTATGTAGCTCATGATCGCGGGCTGTTCTATCAGAGCGCCGGAGGGGTACCCTGGTCAGCGACATACATACAAGCCAAGGGAGATCCCATAGCTGACCTTTACGAGGATATAGCGGCAGAGGAGAAAGCGAGAGCGACATATCAGTGGCTAATCGACCTCACGGATGATGTGGATTTACAGGATAGCTTGAAATTTCTCAGGGAGAGGGAGATTGTGCATTCGCTTCGTTTTAGGGAGGCTGTTGAGATTCTGAAGGATGATCGGGTGAAGAAGATATTTTGAATCCAGTCCGCAGATATCCTCTGAACTTGGTACCTCACGCATTAAAAAAGCCACCCTGCTCAAGGGTGGCTTTACTGTTATGAAATTATTATTAGTTCAGAGCTCTCTCACGACATCTTGACTCGGCTTTGGCGAAGAACGCAGCCAGACAACAAGCACGAAGAATATGGCAATACCAAGCGCGATAAATAATCCATTTGATACTTTCAGACTGGCTGCTTCCAATGAAAGATGTTGGGACACTGCTGAAGCATCTCTCCAAATGACAAAAGCTAATAAACAAATGACAATGGCTACGGAAGAGACGATCTGTTCAATCAAATCATTTAACACAGATCCTTCTACGAGACTATCCTCCGGCAAAGCCCCCAGTCCTGCTGTGGTGGCGGGAATGCTGGAAAGTCCAAAACCGGCTCCCCGTACTGCCATTAACAAAGTAATGAACCAGAATGAGGTATTCGAAGTTAAACACCCGAGCAGGAGTGTCGTTACCCCGGTTATACAAAGGCCCCAGGCAACGACATTCCGAGCACCTTTTCGATCCAGAATTTTGCCTCCAGCCAGCATAAATATTCCTGTCATCACGGCATCAGGAATAAACAAAAGGCCGGTATACGTAGCACTGTAATGATACACATTCTGAATAATAATCGGGATTAATAAAAACGATAAATAATAACCTACAGCAGTTAAAGTGGTAACGATCGTACCGATCCGAAATTGCTGGATTTTCAGTAAAGACAAATTCAATAAGGTATGCTTACGCCGTCCCGTGATAAAAAGTAAAATACAGCATATCCCCGCAAACAGTACGCCCCAATGAAACAGGCTCGATATGCGTTCAACTGTATTCATATTTCCAAGTGCATATAAGGACAATCCGATACCTGCTGACAGATACAAATATCCTTTTGCGTCAAATGGAGAGTCTTGTTTGTTTTCAGTAGCAGAAGTCTTAAGAAACCGTACTGCTGTTAGCCAACCAAGCAGACATGTAGGAAGGTTAATTAGGAATAACAGTCTGGGATCCCCGTGGTCGATAATCAAACCACCCAGAGTGGGCCCAATTGTTGGGGCCAGCATACTTACTACACCCCAAATTCCCGTTGCCATTCCCCTTTCGTGGGCAGGAACAGCCGTAAATATAAGCGTAATCGATAAAGGCATCAAAAGTCCCGCGCCAAACCCTTGCAAGGCACGGCAAGCAATAAGCTCCGCAAGATTCCCAGAAACTGCTGCCAAAGATGAACCTATCAGAAATAGAATTAAGCCGACCAAGTACACCTTCTTGGAACCATATCTCCTGCTAAAAAATCCTGTTAACGGAAGTGTAAGACCCATTACTAATACATATATGTTTATAATCCAGCTGACGCTTAATTCGTCAACCTTGAATTGCTCTGCAAAAGCAGGCAACGCTGGATTTAGTAGACTTGTATTTAATATCACCGTAAATGTGCCAAGTAATACGGCCAGAATTACCGGCCACTTTCCCGTATCTTGCTTCATTTTTTCTCCTCCAGGTGGTACCTCAAGGAAAAAGCGAATCCACATTCAACGTCACGTTAGATTATTGTAGAATTATGCTATTCGCCTGAGGCCCATTATGTTATTGAACGGGTTTTCTCTGGCGTAAAGATGATGAGCTGGTACATAGACCGGACCACTTCCTTTCTTGGAAAGTATAAATAGCAGCTTCTTATAAGTCAATTGAAACAAGCAAGCAAATTCTTCATCTCAGTTGTGGGAGTAATCGTCACTGAAATGATGTACAGAAGAATTTGCTCATCTTGAGATGATTGCTACGATGGTGTATAAGCTGACGAAAGATGCAACTTTGGAGATTGGGGAAATAAGGCCCTTTTGGGGCCTTATTGGCGCGGGTGAGCGTCGCAGGGATAGCTTTAACGCCCAAAAGGGGCGCTAAAGCAGGGAAAAGGTACGCCGCTACCGATGTATAGCAAAAAAAGGCCCCATAGGGCCTTTTTTTTTAAGAGCACTGGGACTGGACGTCCCTAAGTGCATAGTTATTGTTTTATCGCCGAGCCGTGCACCCAAACCTGCTCCAGTTCCAGCTCCGAGCTGAGCAGCAGCAAGTCGGCGTGTCTGCCTTCGGCAATCGAGCCGTGCGTATCCGTGAGGCCAAGCAGCCTCGCCGGATTGCCGCTCGCATAGCGGCTCGCGTCTGCGACGCTGACACCGACCTCGCGCACCATAAACCGGAGCGCATCGATCATCGTCAGCGTACTGCCGGCGAGCGCGCCGCCCTCCGTCAGCCGGGCAACGCCCGACTGCACGGTCACGGCTTGGCCGCCAAGGTCGTACTGCCCGTCGCCGAGCCCGGCGGCGGACATGGCGTCCGTGATCAGCAGCAAGCCATGCGGCTGCTTCACCATCGTCAGCAGCTTAATCGCTGCTGGATGCACGTGAATCCCATCGGCGATCACCTCGCCGCTGATACGTGCGTCGGTGAGCACAGCACCGACGGTACCTGGCTCGCGATGATGCAGTGGCTTCATCGCGTTGAAGGTGTGCACCGCATGCGAGAGCCCCACTTCCGCCGCCGCCTGAATGTCGGCGTAGGAGGCGTCCGTGTGGCCGCATGCGGCAACGATGCCTTGATCGCGCAGCCACGCGATCATCTCATGGCCCCCCTCGCGTTCAGGGGCCAACGTCAACTGCTTCATGAGCTGTGGGAACCGCTCATGCCAATCCCTCAACCAATTAAGCTGCGGCGTGACCATGAGCTTCGGATCTTGAGCTCCTGCCCATTTGGGCGAAATGAAAGGTCCTTCCAAGTGCACGCCAAGTAACTGAGCATAAGGCATTTCTTGCTCCATATAGCTGTGCACTTCAACAAGTACTCGATCAATCGCTTCACGTGTTGCAGTCATTGTCGTAGCCAGCATGCCCGTTGTGCCGTGAGCAGCATGAAAACGTGTAATGGTATCTAGGTTCTCAGTGTTCGAATCCATGAAATCGGCCCCGTAACCGCCATGCACATGAACGTCAATGAAGCCAGGGAGTAACCATTTACCGTCTGCTTCTATGCGAACCACACTTGGACTAGCTGTATTCTGCCAAGCAGAGGATTCGCCGACGTACGCCAATTTGCCATCAATGACGTGAACCAATCCATTTTCAATTATGCCTTGTTCCGTAACAACCTTGGCACCTGAGATGAGAAGTTCGCTCATTCGAACAACCTCCCAGCCTCAGCATCAAGCAGTACAACAAGGTGAGGATGAGTTTGCAAGAGTGTAGCAGGAACTTCCGTTGTAATAGGACCTGTTAACGCACGGTGTACGATTTCTGCTTTATCGGCACCACGTACGATTAATAGGATGGTTTTGGCTTTCAGGATCGTGCCTACCCCCATTGTCAAAGCGTGCGTCGGCACATCATTGATCGAATCGAAGTAACGAGCATTCGCTTCACGTGTTTCTTCTTTTAATTCTACACGGTGAGTGCCACTAATTAAGGAATCATCAGGCTCATTAAAGCCAATATGTCCGTTATGACCAAGACCTAGAATTTGAAGATCGATTTGCTTGGCGTCGTCCAAAAGTTGATTGAATCGCGCACATTCTGCTTCCAAATCAGAGGCATTGCCATTCGGTATATGAGCGGATTCAGCAGGAAGATCGATATGAGCAAATAAATGCTGCTGCATATAGGCATGGTAGCTCTCAGAGTGGTCGTCAGGTAACCCGACGTACTCATCTAGGTTAAATGTCGTCACTTGTTTAAAACTAACGCGACCTTTTTGATAAGCCTTCACCAGTTCTTCGTAAATACCAACGGGTGTTCCGCCGGTTGCCAAGCCGAGAACGGCTTTTGGCTGCATTTGAACGAGGGAGGTGATAATACCTGCACCTGCTTCGTTCAGTTCTTGTTGGTTTTGAAAAATATGAAGATTCATAATCATTATTCCTCGCTTTCATAGGTGGGAGTGGAAGGTTGAATTCAAGTTGCTATTTAGATGAAGCTCAATTTATTTTGCATGAAAATTTCATTTTTTGATCAAATTATTCTCATTTCAATCATAACTGAAATTATTAAGATCGGCAATAAGCATTTTCCATGATTGTACATTGACTTACATGGGTATGTTTGCCATTCTTAACGTAGATCATTACAACTATTTTATACATATAAAGGAGTAAGAAAATGACTACTCGGGGACAACTGCCAGAAGCAATGCTCTTTGATTTGGATGGGACGTTATTTCAAACGGAAACCTTACTTTTACCGGCGTACCATGCGACATTCGACGAACTTCGAGCAAGAGGTATTTTTGAAGGAGAGACACCACCAGAGGAACGAATTCTAGGTGCATTGGGTATGCTCCTTGAACATATCTGGATGCGTGTCATGCCAGAAGCGCCTGTTACCGTGCATCAGGAAGCGGACAAGTTATTGATTAAATACCAGGTTGAAGGGCTTCAAGAAGGCCGCGGCGTGTTATATGAAGGTGTGGCTGAAACCTTACAGACCTTGCATGCCAAAGGTGTTCGTTTATTTGTAGCTAGCAACGGGTTGGAGGATTATGTCAAACAAGTCGTAGCTGCGATGGGGATTGCTCATCTTTTTGAAGGCTTGTTCAGTGCTGGCGAGTATCAAACGAGATCCAAAGTAGATTTAGTTCAAATCTTGCTGGAAAAACACGGGATTCAGTCCGCTTGGATGGTTGGAGATCGCTCGTCCGATGTAGAGGCAGGACTTCGCAATAACCTGATTGTTGCAGCTTGCGATTATGCAGGCTTCCGAGATGCTGGTGAGCTCGAGGGTGCACATATCCGTATCGGTCGATTTGCCGAGTTGCTTGATCATTTAAGCTAATTCGCGCAGGTTGTCGCAAAGCGGGTGCTTTGGGCATACACTGTAGCACATTGAGAGATAAAGGTGCTGATCAGAATGCCTTCTTTTGTAGGAATATTTAATATTATAAGGAATGAAGGAAACCTGATTAACGGAGATACAGCTGTCATTGCCCCGACAAGTGCCTCCAAAACATATACAGGAGCTGGCGGTGGAATCACAGGGGATTTCTCGATATCCACATCCGTTTTCAGTGCAACAATTACGTTAGATCCTGACGTGATTGAAGCGGGGGCGAATAAAACAGCGACAGGGACTTAGTCCATGGAGCGGAGCATGATGAAGACCGATTCAAACTCACATACGTGAGTTGATGAATCGGTCTTTTATTTTTGGTGAAGCCTATTGACACTGGCAAGTCTGCTTATTTATTATTAACATATGAACAATCATTCATATATAAGGATATAGACTTAAATTCATCATTTGTGAGCAGCTAGGGAGGGAATGCCATGCATCAGCATGATTCGGAAAAGGAACACGCATGTGGACATGACCATGAGCATGAGAAGAAAGGTCATGAGCATCATGCTCATGAAGGGCACAGCCATCACGGTCATGACGAACATCATGGACACAGTCATGGACATAGCCATGGACACGGCCATCATCATCACGGGCATGGGCATCATCATGGACATTCTGGTAATAAAGCGGGGTTGCTCATTGCCTTATGCATAACGGCAGGCATCATGTTACTTGAATTTGTCGGCGGCCTCTGGACGAATAGCTTGGCGTTGCTTTCTGATTCGGGCCATATGTTAAGCGATGCAGGTGCATTAGCATTAAGTTTATTGGCACTGTGGTTTGCAGCGAAGCCGACATCGACACGGTTATCCTTCGGTTTTCATCGTTTTGAGATATTGGCCGCACTCTTTAATGCGGTGACGTTATTTGTTATTGCTGGACTCATTATATGGGAAGCCATTGAACGTTTCCTTCATCCTACAGTTGTTGCTAGTGGCTCTATGATGTTGATCGCATGCATTGGTCTACTAGCCAATTTATTAAGTGCCTGGTCGCTCATGCGTAAGGGAGATGTTCATGGCAATTTGAATTTGCGCAGTGCTTATTTGCATATATTAGGAGATGCGTTAGGCTCTGTAGGTGCAATCATTGCTGGTGCTGTCATGCTGCTGTTTGGGTGGTATGCGGCCGATCCTATTATAAGTATTATTGTGTCTCTTCTTATTTTGAAAGGGGCATGGGGTGTCCTCAAATCAACGCTCCACATCTTGATGGAAGGAACACCGCATGCGATCTCGATGACATCTGTGAAACAAGTGCTAGAAGGTATTGACGGTGTCGTTGACGTTCATGATTTACATGTGTGGACGATTACTTCGGGTATGGAAGCTTTAAGCTGCCATCTGTTGATAAAGGATGATCAAGACAGTCAAGCCATTCTGCAACAAGGGATTACTGCGATTGAGAAGCAATTCGGCATAACGCACGCGACGATCCAAATCGAGAAGTCAACGAACAACCACCGGGCTCTTCAAGTATAAAATAAGTAGCGAAGACAGGAGGAGATAAGTATGGATAAAGGA
Organism: Paenibacillus sp. J22P165; assembly: GCF_059692015.1. Lineage (NCBI taxonomy): Bacteria > Bacillati > Bacillota > Bacilli > Caryophanales > Paenibacillaceae > Paenibacillus > Paenibacillus sp. J22P165. The sequence continues at coordinate 921,312 of NZ_JCAUAP010000001.1, forward strand.
GTGCTGGAAGTAAATACGATCGCTGACGATTGCAGCTGCGTCCATTCGGATTCGAATCAAAATGAACGCGAGATTGGGCTAGCCGATGAACAAGCGATTGGGATTGCTGAGATATTCAAAGCCCTTGGAGATCCAACGCGCGTTAAGATCATTTACTTTTTGCTGAATAAAGAGCTCTGTGTTCACGATCTTGGGCTGCGAATTGGGATGGAACAATCTGCAGTTTCACATCAACTAAGGTATTTGAGGGATCTGCATATTGTGAAAAGACGCAAAGAAGGAAAGACGGTCTATTACTCGCTGGATGATGAGCACATTGAGCAGATCTTTGTTCAAACGATGGGGCATCTAGGGCACAATCAGGAAACACCAAAAACAAGCGTTCACTCTACTAAGTGAAACGCTTGTTTTTTTCATATGGTATTAATCATTCCTATCGTCAGCGCTTTTTTTTTGACTGAGCATCCAGAGTGCATATTCCAATGGTCGTGTGACGGCTTTCTGGTAAGTGGCATGCTGACCAATCCTGCGGAACACTTCCCGGGAAGGCTTCGGATTCACTTCAAGCAGCCAGACATTGCCTTTGAGATCGACGGCGATGTCCATACCCAACTCACATAACTTACCGAATTTGACTTCCAAGTAGTCAGCCAGGTTATAAGCAAATTCGTTCATCTCTTCCTTAATGGATTCTCTTTTCTCTGGGGAAGGGAACCGATAGCTTAACAAGCGATCTTGCGTTACAGCCGTACCGCCGCCGTGAAGATTGGATGTAATACTGCGATGAGGACCAATTCTTCCTGCACACCCCGTCACTTCCCACTCACCTTGACCATTTTTCTGAATAAGCAAACGATAGTCATGAACACGACCGTCATTCAGAGTCAGATGGATCCCTTGTTGAACGACATAGTCAGGGCTCAAATTCAGCGTATGCAGCTTGATGGCCAGCTGTCTTTCATTAGCTCTGAAAGGCGCGATGATGGAGCGATATTGATTTCTACCTTGTAACAAATACAAATCGGGGGAGATTTGTTCAATTCGTAGAATCCCTCTTCCCCCAGTGCCATTCTTCGGTTTAACATAAATGAGCTTATATTTCTTTAGAAACTTCATCAACTCAGAGATTGAACTGTAACGAACCGTGGCGGGGAGATAGGGACGAATGGCTGCGCTTTGAGATAAGGTTTGATGCATTGACCATTTATTGGCGAGTGGTTTACTTAAATAGATGAGCTTGCCATGTCGATTGCGAAAGGCTTGAAGCATATGATAATTCGCCGCGGCTTTATAGCGGCAGCGATCATAGATAATTGGAGGTAAGGTGGTGTATTTCCGAAGCCATCTTTCTCGATTGGAATCAAATGTGAGTGTTCGCACTGCGTTTCCCTGTACATCCGCCGGAGTGAATACCTCAACTTGAACGCCTAGTCGTTGGCCTTCCTTGCTTAGCCGTTTAAAATAAGCCAGTTCTTCAAGTCGTGAGTTGTTTAGATAGATAGCGAGTACGCCTAGTCGTTCTTGAGCCAAGCATAATCACCTTCTTCTCCTAGAATTAATCAAATGCAAGCTGTATTGAATAATTCGTTCAAGTGATTTCTGGCGGATTCGGGGTTCATCGAATTTCATTGGCTTTGAATTTGCCTCAAAGAACCAGATGTGTCCAGAAGTGTCAACACCAATATCCATCGACATTTCACCAAGTGGATTACCCGATGATTTCTCTATTTGAGTGGCTAAGGTAACAGCCGCAGCTCCCACGCGTTTTAAAATGTTTTTGGCTTCTTTGGCTCCAAAAGCATACGTGAGCAGTTTTCTAGGTTCATCAATTGAGCCTCCGCGCGGAACGTGTGTGGTAATACTTGCTTTACCAGCTACCCTAGCTCCAATGCCAGAAACCTTCCATTCACCTTTTGCTGTTTTCTGGACTAGAGCACGCAGATCATAGGCACGCTCTTTGAATCGGGTAAGTGCAATACCCTGTTGGACGATATAATCTTGGCCACCGCGATGACGGTCCCATTCCAGCCAGATGTCATCTGCTGTGTTGTGATAGCTATAGACCATTTTCTTCTCATGAAGACGGCTTAAACGATAGTGTCCACTTTGTCCCTTCGCATTTACGCGATCTATCCGCATAATCCCCATTCCAGCTTTACCTTTCACAGGCTTCAAGTAAAGGACTGGGTGCTTCTGTAATAATTGAGAGACATCGGATACTTCATTCATTTGCAAAGTATCAGGCATGAACGGTTTACTTTCTTTCGCACTATTTAACCAACTGAATAATGTCCATTTGTTAAAAAATGAAGGATTGAATAAATGAATGCTGGTGCTGCGCTTGCAGGCTTGAATGGTTTGTTGAACCTCTGGTTTCATTTCCATTTTGCGGTAGGGAATGCGGTTATAGACAACTTGAGGAGAGGGAACAAGTTCCCTGCTCCATTTCTTTGTACTTGGGTAAAAGCGATAACCGTACATTTCAGAATTTGAAATACTGAAGTCTTTCGTAGTTACGACGTACACGTCGAGCCCATAGCGTTCACCTGTTCGAATCAGATCTAGAAAGTTATCTAAGTTTCCGCGAAATACACGGGAACTGTCTTTTACCGTGAGGATAGCTAATGTAGGTTTAGGAGATTTCTCATGAAGGGTAAAACCCATTAGTTCTCCCTCCTTGAGCGGAAGCGGCTCAAATAAAGGCAATGCTCATAGACACTTTGCAGCGTGGCGGTATCTCCGTCTTTTAATGATGGATGTTTGAAAATCGATCGACCAGGTTTCGCATTGGCTTCAAACATCCATATTTTTTCATTTTGATCAATACCGATATCGAAACCAAGTTCACCGAGCAAATGATTGTAATTATTTTCAATGCCTTGCGCGAGTTTAATTGCTGTTTCCTTCGCATTGTCGAGAATCTGTTCCCCACGTGCCCCATAAACTAAACGAAGTACCTGCTCAGGTGTCATGAGTTGACCGCCGTTACGGATATGAGTTGTAACACTGCCTTTACCAGACTTCTTGGCGCCAATGGCTGAGACTACCCACTGATTACTACCATTTTTTGTTAAATGAAAACGGAAATCAATAGGGCAATTATCAATTTCTATAAGCCGAATCCCTTGTTGGGCAACGTAGCTTGCTAATCGACCCCGTCCTGTTCCCAGCATTTGCATCAAGCCTTCAAATTTGGAATAACGAATCAGCACATTTTTATTAGCTTTTCGGTAACGGACGAAATAACCACGCTTCGGATTATAAGTAACGCGATAAATACCGATGCCTAAGCTGCCTGCTGTTGGTTTCAAGTAAATAAATTTATGTTTATCGAGCATATCCTTGATCTGTTCGGCAGTGGGATTTATACGGGATTCAGGTACGAAACGAAACGCTTCGTCGCCGTCTAATAATTTGTAAACATCCCATTTATCAAAGAAGCTCCAGTTAAAGATCGGAATACCCCGCCCTACGAAGCGATTCTTAAATCCCTCCATACCTGCTGATTTCTCTGCTTTACGGCTGGATAGCCGATTGTAGATGACATCTGGGAGCGGGAATGTTTTACGTGTCCAACCTCCGCCTTCTTTGGGGATTATGCCGGACACGGTCTCTTGAATCCAGTTCACACTCTTAGGACTGAAAGCAAAACTGAAAGAGCGTTGTGAACCAGTGTTGATCACTTGACGAATGAAGCCAGTTTTGGAACCGAAAGGTGATGTACCGCTTTCCACATTGGTTAGAACGCCAATAAGCGGACCGATGCGAAGTTCTTTATTGTTCGTATTGATGACTAACACATTCCCTGTGCGAGGAATACGCAAGGAGGCCATTAGGGAAAGCGGGATGTACATATGCTGACCACTTTTTTTGATCAAACGGACCGGTAACGAAGTCCCTTTACTCCCAACCTTTACAGTAATGGATTTAGTTCCGGTTAACCGTAAAGCTTTGGCGAGATCACTCGTTAAGTAGACCGATCTATCTGTTCGTTGTACGGCGTGGAGCATACACGATGTCAAACTCATTAGGTTACCCTCCTAAACTTGTTGCCCTACGGGGCTTTCCGTGTCAAACAAGCAGTTGACTTTCTGCCCCCATGAGCACGTTCAAACAAAGCTTAGCCTGACTTCAGCTCAGCTGTTTGTTCAACAAAAATCCAGCATAGTGGATCGGATTTGCAATTGATTTCGTTCGTGCTCGTTCATTATGCAAACGGGCGAAGATTGTTCGGCCTGGCTTTGAATTTACTTCTAGAATCCAAACGTTTCCGCTGGTATCAATGCCGAAATCAATGCCGAGCTCGGCTAGTCGACCATGATAGGACTCCAGTACGGATGGTATGTGCTTTGATAGCATATCAATCGTATCCATCAGTTGAGTAGACTTCGATTCACCAAATTCTCTAGTGAGATAATCACTCGCATCTTCGGCAGTGCCTCCGCCATGCAGATTGGAGGTAATGCTTCCCTGTTGACCTACGCGAACGGCTACTCCTGTGTGTTCCCAATTTCCGCGCCCGTTTTTCTGTACTAAGGAACGTACATCGTAAGACTTCCCGTTCATCGCGTGGAGATGTAAATATTGTTGCAGGAGGTACGGACGTGAGCCTAATAAACGCTTCAGCCACTGCCAGCAAGCGGTCCATTCCTTGAACTCGGCTGCTACGGGATGATTACGTCCATCTCTTCCTTTTACTTGAAAAAGGTAGCCATCTTTGTGTATGTGTATGGCACCTTTGCCTTGACTGCCACCTTGGGGCTTTAGGAATACGTCAGGCTGGCTCAGCAGCCATGTTTCAAGTTGCTGACCGCTCCGTAATCGACTAGTCTCTGGTAAGAAGGGACGTAAAGCAGCATCTTGCTGGAGAATCTGGCCCACTTCCCACTTGCCGCCAAGTCCGTAACCTAGGAAACGGATGGAGGGGATTTCACGCAGCTTGCGCACGTGATATTGATACGTGAGATAACTCTGCTTCGTACCAAAGAAGCAACGATCGTAAATGAGTGATGGAAGAGGGAACAGCTTGGTAATCCAGGCCAACTGTGTCCGATCATACATATAGCCCCGTACCGTTGCTTGCAACCAATCGATGCGATTAGGCGAGAAAACAAACACATCGATGCCCTTGTTAGCACCCTGTATGGTTAGATTCTGATAGAAACTCGAGCTGGCAAAAGGAAGGTCGCGATTCAGTTCGGTAACCATGATACCTAACAAAGGGCGTTGTGTTCGCAATCGCATAATTCACCTCAATACTTCGCTAGAAAGCGAGCGTATTTGACTAATGTTTTGACGGAAGGTCTAATTTTATTTTTAGTATTATCCGTGTTAAGAGCTGTATTATCGTCTTTAGACGGTTTGGAGTTCACTTCAAGCAGCCAAACTCTGCCTAATCGATCTACGGCAAGATCAATTCCTAGTTCACCGAAATGACTGGGAATCTGAGTTTCGATTCCTTTAGCGATATCCAATGAAGCTTTACGTAATCGACGTATGATGGAGGCGCGGGCTGCAGTTGTCGAGAAGGAGGCTTTGGCTAACGCTGCCGGTACAGTGGATAAGGATCCGCCTCTTGCCAAGTTGGATACAAAGTGCTGCGCACCTGCAATCCGACCTACAATGGAAGTAATTTCCCATTCTCCTTTTTCCCCCCGCTGTACAAGTGATCGGAAGTCAATTGGATTTCCCTCGGATGTAATGAGATCAAGCCCTTGTTGAATTTGATAGCGCTGCGTTTTCAGTTTCCCAGAAATGGATTGAAATACGGCTAGTAAAGAAGGAAACGTTTGTCTACGTACGCCGGCAAGGCTAGTTGAATGAGCTGTATACGATTCGCCAAAACCATCTCTTCGAACACGAATAATGCCATTTCCAAGACTTCCAGTTATTGGTTTAAGGAATAGAACACTGTGGCGGGCGGCCATAGATTTCAGCATTTGAAAGTTTTTGAAAAGATAAGACTCAGGTAAGTAAGTATGCAAGGAGCTATCTTTACGTAAAGCCTCAAACACTTCTGTTTTGTTCAAATATTTCTCATTAAAAATTTCCGTGCCATAGCGAGATTTGACGTCTTTCATGAACTGTTGAACATTGGTCATATTCTCGTACTTGCGCGAGGTGAGACGATTGTAGATGACATTCGGAATTGGGAACGTTCTTTTACTCCAAGAGCCATTTGCGTAGGAATACGCTGAAATGGATTGGGGATTGGCGCGCATTTCTTTGGGTGGAAAGAAACATACACTAGCCCCTAGTTGATCACAAGCATCGGTCAACTCTTTGCAAAAGGTGGTAATCGGACCGAATGGGCGACTCTGGGAACTCGCATTAACGCGGCTAATCATAACGCCAATTAAGGGTCCAATCGACATTGTATTCGAAGTTGGCTTATAGTTGATCGTAAGCCGAGCCCCTTGTTGAAGACCTATCTTAGATGCAAGTGCAGGGTCGACGCGGAGGCTATTCGGTACAGCAGCTGTGACCACTTTGACATCCTGCTGATAAGAGCCGAATCGCATGTTAATCATTTGATTGGATGGAACTTTCCATTTTTTTGCAATGGCTGCACTTAGAACAACGGTCCGATCATCCAAATAGATGCTGGTGCTTTGAATGGATACGCCAACTTTCGTTCTGGTCAATAGTGAACACTCCTTCCAGCATGAGAAAATCCCTATCGAGGTCATTCAAGGATGATCGACCGCTATTCTCCCCTACAAAGTGACCTTTGCGGGGGCCCCGGGAAAGTTAGATTTTATCGCCAACAAGAAAGCTATTTTCGTTCATCGAAAACGTATCTTTTCTCATATGGTCACAATGGTATTACTGCTCAAGCAAAGTAAACTACTCCATCATATGAGGACATATTTCCCTTTGTGCCTAGGCTTCTGCAGGAAAGCGCCCATTCTTCAAACATAACTTCAGGGATCTTTCAGCCATTTTTTAGGAGTTATTCAGGATTTTAGGACCATAACCGCGTATAATGAGCTTAGATTCTTATTCATTGAGATGGGATGGATGAGGTATGAAAGTATCCTCGAGATGGACGAAGTGGCAGATTGCAATCGTAATCGCGATGCTTGTGGTTTATTTGTTTCAGGAAGTCAAAGAAAGCCCAGAGTTCCTAGCAGCTGTTCGTGAAGCGGCGAATGCCAAACTTCCTATGGCCCCAGTGACTACACAACAAAGGCAAGATTTATCATCAGAACCTTTCGATAGAAATGCAGCTGCGAAAATGGAGCGCACGGGAAGAAGCCGCGACCAACTGAATGAGTCGGACGATTCGTTCTCGCAATCCCTTCCACAAACAAAGTCCCATACTAGAAGCCGTGCATCCTAGTCTTTTAAAGCTAGGAAGGGAGTTGATAATGTATGTTTCACGAGCTCACATTTCGATCCATGAATGCACACGTGCAGCTCCTTCTGGAATCCGATGTGCCTTTGGCTCAGCTTGAAATCCCCGTATTGGAGCGTTTCGTACAGGCAGAACAACGGTTTAGTCGTTTTCTTTCCACAAGTGAATGTTCGTATCTCAATGCGAGAAGCGGGCAGCTAAGTTTCGTTTCTGACAGTATGCTGGGGGTACTTGAGTTAGCGAAGTACTATCAGGAACAAACGAATGGCGCTTTTGATATTGGTGTTGGACAAGCGATAGAGCAGGCCGGATATAGACAATCTTTTGAGATCATACAGGTAAGTCCTGTAGAGATTGAGCAGCCACAGCCCCTTGCCAAATTAGGCATGTCGCTGCTAGTAGATGCTAGGATGAAATCAGTTCGCATCTCGAAGGGCCATAAGTTGGATTTTGGCGGGATAGTGAAGAGCTGGACAGCACAACAGACAGCGAATCACCTACTGATGGATTGGCAAGTGAATAGAGGCTTCATCAATGCAGGCGGCGATGTGGTAGTGTGGGGAGGATCATCGGAGAAGGAACCCTGGTGTATCGGCATTGCAAATCCCTATGCATCGGATACGTCCCAAGAAGCTGCGGTTCAACTCGTAACTGGTGCTGTAGCTACCTCGAGTAAATTGCATAGACGTTGGCAAACGAGTGAAGGAGAGAGGCATCACCTCATTGATACACGTACGATGCAGCCAAGTCTATCCGATGTGGTGCAGTGCACCGTTGCCGGTCAGGATTTGATTGCTTGTGAAGTATGGGCCAAAGTGCTGTGTATGCGAAGTATTGAGGATGGCGTCCCCCTCTTTCAGCGCAAGGCCCAGGGAATGGAAGCTCTATTGTTCACCTCAGTCGGTGATGTGTGTCATGTGAAGCCACGTTTCGGCAGTAAGGAATTATCCTGGACAGGTCTGAAAGGAGTGAGATGCCTATGATTCCTATTTTGGTTGAATTACCTACGTGGATGCTCATTCGATCATTCGGTATCCTATCCTATCTAACCTTGTTCATTGGCATGGTAATAGGGATTAGCTATAGCTTTCCTAATATCAAAGGGCACCGTAAGGGCCAACTGCTCCGATGGCACACTTATGCCAATATAACAGGAACTTGCTTCGCACTTCTTCATACGGTTCTTCTCATTATAGATACTTTCATGCCTTTCGACTGGGCTGAACTCCTAATCCCTTTTCATGCGGCACATAGCCCGCTATGGAATGGCGTAGGTACAATCGCGATGTATGGCTTACTTCTTGTTTTATTTACAACGGATATTCGGCATAAGTTAAAAAGAAAACTGTGGCTGGCTCTGCATATGTTGTCCTATCCGATTTTTGCATTGTCGTTACTTCATGGATTCTTTCTAGGGACAGATAGTAAGCAAGGTTGGGCAATCATGATGTACATGACAACAGCCATCATCCTTCTTGGTTTAACCGTATTGCGAATGCAACAATCCTCACGAAAACGTCAAGTTAAGTTAGGGCGAACCAAACAATTATGACACAGAGTTTCAATCCCTTGGATTGGGGCTCTTTTACATATTCCCTTGTTGCGAAACATGTCGAAAATGTCTATAGTTAAAGGGTATTTATAAGGAAATGAGGATAATAAACCGATATGGCAAAAGCAAAAATCACAGAGCTTGATATTGTTAGAGCAATTTCGATCCTTGCTGTTGTTCTGATTCATGTAACGGCGGATTGGACCGTGGATCCGGCTTTGAAAGGCAGCAGCACGCAGTTGCTTGTTTTATTTTTAAACAAAATAAGTTATTTCGCAGTTCCTGTCTTTATCTTTTTGAGCGGTATTGTGTTGTTCTATATTTATGCAGATAATTGGAGCGCTAAGCAAGCAGGCATTTTCTATTGGAAACGTGTTAGGCAAGTGCTTGTTCCTTATATTGTTTGGTCGTTTTTCTACTATATATATAATCCGTGGCTATGGACGCCAGGGCATCCAATCAAAATAGATCTGAAAGTCTTTCTCGAGCAGCTAAAATGGGCAGATTCAGGCTATCATTTGTATTTTATGATCATTATCGTGCAGTTCTACTTGTTGTTTCCACTGCTCGTGTGGGCAGTAAGAAATGCAGCATGGTTTCGTAAAACACTCGCATTCTGGGGGTTAGCGATTCAGGCAGGTGTCTACATTTACAGTCACTGGGTCGGTCCTATTAGTCATAAACCAGAGCTGTGTATTACCTATTTTGGTTACTTCCTCGTTGGCGGTGCTATAGGGATGAACTATAGCAATTTCCGCGCTTGGCTCGAACGCAACAAAGGGTGGGTCATTCCAGCTTCCATCGTAAGTGGATTGGTATACACCGGGCTTTATCTGTTAGCATCGCGAGGCTATTCGTTTGAAAATACGTGGTATGAGATTACATGGCTGATCTACAATCTGGGCATAGGCGTGAGCATGATCTGGATGGCGAAGGAGCTTCTAGTAAGATGGAAGCGCATCGCGCAATTTTTCGTCTCACTGGGATTGGTTTCTTTCGGCGTATACCTCATGCATCCTGCCTTACTCTCCTTATGGAAGTATAAGGTGCACATGCCAGGTTCGATTCTATTATTTAATGTTTATAACGGTGTTGTTTTCGTCTTGATTGTAGCCATTCCTTGGATACTGACTTTGTTATATCGGAAGGGAAGAAAAGTGTTGCTGAAGTGACTTCAAAACTAATTTACACAAAAGTAGCTCTTGCAAAAAAGCTCCCACCACAACTGCGAAAATGTAGTTGTGGTGAGGGCTTTTTGTTGGAGAAGGGAATACGGCTCCTAGGATTCTAAGTGAGTGCTAGGAAGATGAGTGCAAAAAAGTGCCTTGCAAAACTGCGAAAATGCAGCTTTGGAGGCCATTTTTCGGATGGAAAAGGAAATGCATGCAAATAAGCATCTATTTTTGGTTGTATCGTAAAAAAAGCATGTTTTTATGCGAAAAAGATGTATTTTTGCAACAATTCACTAGTTTTGAGCTGGAAAGTGGTGAGAAAGTTGTACTTTCTCCTAGGCCCCCTAACTAAACTGGAGTCTTCCTACCCATTTTATTAAAATAGGGATAAGGGAGATGATTCGGCATGGGAAAAAGGTTAAAAGAAGAAGAACGTCTTAAAATAGTTAAAGAAGCATTGGCTGGAGTTAAGGTTGGGGTTTTAGCTCGTATGTACGACATTCATCCAGAAACTATTCTCCAGTGGATTAGGGAACATCGTGACACCATTTCACAAGAAGAAATACCAATGGCGGACGAGCATTTGCAAGAACTACAAAGACTACAAATGGTTGAAGAACGTTATGAAAA